>CAMCWC010000010.1 GCA_945882415.1 Chthonomonas calidirosea | reverse complement strand
ACGAGCACAAGAAGTGCATCATCAACCAGCGCGAAGTCGGTTCGGACACGCGAAGCTTTTTGAACGCGCTTCGCGGTTCGCTTCGAGAAGACCCAGACATCCTGCTGGTCGGTGAAATGCGAGACGTTGAAACGATCGGTTTGGCGATTACCGCAGCAGAAACCGGTCACTTGGTTTTTGCTACTCTGCACACCAATACGGCGGCCGAATCGATCGACCGTATGATCGACGTTTTCCCGCCAGGACAGCAGGAGCAGATTCGCGTTCAGCTTTCGAACAACATCGTGGCCATCATCTCGCAGCAGCTCATGCCGCGACTTGGAAAGCCCGGTCGAGTTCCAGCGAACGAGGTCATGATCGCATCTCCGGCAATTCGCAACCTCATCCGAGAAGCGAAGACCCACCAGATTCCGTCCATGATTCAAACCAGCGGTTCGATGGGAATGTTCACCATGGACCAGTGTTTGCGTGATCTGTATCTGAAGGGACTCATCTCGCTCGACGACGCCTATGCGCGATGTTCGAACAAGGAAGAGCTTACGAAGATGCTCAACACCCCGGCTTCCGGAACAGGCCCAGGCGGCTCCGGACTCCCCGGCGCGCCACCTTCGCGTGGAAGGTAATTCCTTTTTCAGGAAGACCAGGACAAGAAAGCCAAGTTTAAGAGTGGAGATAGAAAATGCCAGTATTCAGCTACACATTTAGGGACGCCACCGGCGGACTCCAAAAGGGAACCGCCGACGCAGAAAGCGAAGACATTCTGCGTAAAAGGTTTGATGAACAGGGATTCGTGATCACCGAGGTCACGATGATCAAGTCGAAATCGGCTAAGCAGAAGAACTACGGAAAGGTCAAGCTTGGCCACCTGTCCGTCTTTTGCCGGCAGTTCTCGACGATGGTTGATGCTGGTGTGTCTTTGGTCCGCTGTCTCGACGTATTGGGTCGGCAGACTCAGGATCCGAAGCTCAAGAAAATTCTTGCCGACATTGGTGAACGCGTTGAAGGAGGCGAAAGCCTTTCTCGAGCTATGCAGCGACACCCTCGATGCTTCAATAACCTGTTTATCGGTTTGATTAAAGCCGGTGAAGTTGGTGGTGTTTTGGAAGAGTCCCTGCAGCGACTTTCGACGTTCTTGGAAAAGGACGTGGAACTCCGCCGAAAGGTGAAGTCGGCCATGACGTACCCGATTCTGGTTGCGATCATGTCGGTTGGCATCGTAACCTTCTTGGTTGCTTGGTTCGTTCCGCAGTGGTCGGCCATTCTTACCGACTTGGGACTGAAGGCAGATGACCTTCCGGCACCAACGAAGCTTCTGATCGACATCTCGAACGTCATTCAGTACCGAGGTTGGATGATCTTGGTCGGAATCGTGGCCATCGTTGTTGCCAACAAGATTTTCACTTCAACCCGATTCGGTCGTCGCGTTATGGACCGCGTCAAACTGAAAATTCCGGTCTTTGGCAAGTTGCACCACAAGGTGTGTATGACCCGGTTTAGCCGAACGATGGGCACCCTGCTCACCTCCGGTGTGCCGATCTTGCAGGCCATGGAAACGGTTGCCGGTACGGTTGGAAACTCGATCATGGCGGACGCCCTGATGGAAGCCCGAGCCCGTATCCGAGAAGGAGACCGAATTGGCGACCCGCTGGAGGCTTCCAAGCTGTTCCCGCCGATGGTCGTTCACATGATCGGCGTCGGAGAAGAATCCGGATCGCTCGACTTCATGTTGCAGAAAATCGCGGACTTCTACGACGCGGAGGTTGAAGCAACCCTTGCATCGCTGACGGCGGCCATCGAACCGATCATGATCGTTTCGCTTGGATTCGTCGTTGGATTCATCGTTGTCGCCATGTTCCTTCCGCTGGTCGACGTTATCTCGAAACTGTCGGGCGGCGACTCGGACGAGTAAGAGGAAACTCTCGAAAGCCCCTTCGCGAAAGCGAAGGGGCTTTTTTGTTTTTATCCCTTGAAATGCGACGAAACCTAGCAATGGTAGAGTCCGTCAAAATTACACCATGGCTCTGAACATCAAGAATGCCGAGGTCGAACGGCTCGCGACCGAGATTGCTCGCGCGACCGGTGAGACGAAAACCGAGGCGATACGCAAAGCACTCGTGGATCGCCAGAAGCAGCTTGACTTGCCGAGCTTAGAGGAGCGCTGGCAGAAGATTCGTGACGACCTTGAGAGGGACGTCTGGTCCAAACTTCCGCCTGACGTGCGCGGAAAACGAATCCCTAAGGAAGAGTACGACGCCTTGTTCGAATAGTCATGGTTGTAGACACCTCAGCCCTGATCGCGGTCTTGCTCGAAGAGCCGCTTGCGGACACGATTGGTCCTCTCCTTTTAGGAGCAGCGCCGATCATCGCGGCTCCGAACTACCTCGAGGCGCATATGGTTCTTGCCAAACACTACGGAGCCCGGACTGCGGATATTCTGCAGGAAAGGCTCGCCCAACTTGGCATCCAGGTTGTCGAGTTCACGCCGGAACAAGCTGTGGTCGCCGCGCGGGCGTTTGACGAATACGGCAAAGGGCGGCATCCGGCGAGTCTCAACTTTGGTGACTGCATCGCCTATGCGCTCGCCAAATCCACCCACCAACGTCTGTTGTTTGTTGGCCAGGACTTTGCTCAGACGGACGTTCGTCCTGCGCTGATCATGGGCTAGGGCCGGATCCTGGGAGAATTGCTTCTTTCAAAGAGGGGAATCCGAGAGCTGGATCGCATTCATTAACGGCTGCCAGCCCAGCGGCGAAGGCTGCAGTCCTCGATTTCCGGGAGCGGGTCGCCTTGTCATAGAAGATTCCTAGTGTTGTTCACGCGCTAAACTACGGCGTGCCGATTTGGACCTTGCTGATTGGGTTTGTGCTGGGTGCGGTGACCGGGAGCTTCCTGAACATGGTGATCTACCGGTTGCCGCGGGCGATTTCGTTCCTGAACCCATCGAGCAGCATGTGCCCGATTTGTAAGGCGTCCCTCAAGTGGATCGACCTGATGCCGCTGTTTAGCTGGCTTTCCACCAGGGGCAAGTGTCGGTATTGCGCGGCGCCGGTGCCTTCTCGCTACTTCTGGGTCGAGGTGCTTACCGGCCTTCTCTTCGCCGGGGCTTGGTACCAGTTCCAGATTCAGGCCGACCGTGGCGGGTGGATGGGCTTTGTGATGGCGATGCTCGCCTGCCTCGTCGCCGTCATCTATATCGACTGGGAGCTTTTCATTATTCCGGACGAGCTCAATGCGCTCATGCTCGTCATAGGAGTTGCCGCGATGGGTTACACCGGGCAATGGATGACCGCGCTTACCGGAGCGTTTGCGGGCTGGGCGGTGATGTGGGGGATTTCGTTCTTTCTCGGCCGGCTCATTCTTGGTAAGGACGCCTTGGGGGATGGGGACATCAAGCTGATGCGAGGCGTTGGCGCGATGCTCGGGCCGATCTTGACCGGAATCAGCGTGGTCATCGGCGTGTTTGCCGGGCTGGTGATCGGCCTGATCCTGATTGCGGTGAACAGCAAGAAGGCAGCCGCGGAGGAAGAAGCGGCGGAAAGTGAGGCGGAAATGTTGCCAGTCGAGCCCGTCTTGACCTATATAGTCAGGGGAGTTTGGTATCTGCTGTGTCTCGACATAGTTGCGCTGTTCTTCCCGTCGTTGTATAAATTGATTGGCGAGGAGCCGCCTCCGAAAGGAATTGACGAGAACGACACTTGGGAACCGACCGCCACGACGATCCCGTTTGGGCCGTATTTGGCGCTAGGTTCGATCATTTGTCTGCTCTTTGGCGATGCGATTGAAAAGGCAGTCAAGGCCTATTTCAACTTTTAAAGCAACGACTTTCGTTGCTTGTGTCGAGATGGTTTGAGTTCGGGTAGAACCCGTCTGGGGTTGCTGCAGGCTTCTGTACGCAAAAAGGGGGACAGTTTGGTGAGGTTTAGTAGATTTTCTGGCCGTGTCGGTGAGGAACATGCGGGGCTTGTATCCCGTCTAGAAATGCGGGAGACCCAAGGCGTCCAACGCATGAAAGGCCGAAACGGATTTACATTAATTGAATTACTGGTGGTGATTGCCATCATCGCCATCCTGGCGGGGATCACTTTCCCTGTTCTGGCCCGGGCCAAAGACGGTGCGTACCGAAGTTCTGACATCAACAACATGAACTCGTTGCGAACGGCGCTTCAGCTTTACAAGGCCGACCAGGGCGCGTATCCGCCTGCTTTGCTCGGATACGTCAACCGGTACGAATCTGGCGCGAATGCAGGAAACATCATTCCAGCAACTCAGCTGAGCGGTGCGCTCTACCCGAAGCGGGTTGACAGCATCGAGACTTTCCGACCGGCATATAACCGCTCCAGCAACTCGCTCGGCACAACGGCGGTCTGGCCTTCACGATGGGATAACCCTCTGAACACCGACCCACTGGCCGAACAGCGATTTGGCCCAGCCGACGGATTCGTGCAGCGCGCGGTTAACACCGGAGCAGGCTGTACCGAAGTAGATAACGAATACTATTCGGTCAGCGGCTATGACGTCGCTAAGGTTGCAGGCTCCGCAAATCCAGATCAAGTAGAGTTGCGATATGCCCTGTTCTGGACCGGCTACAGCGTGCCAACCTCGCCATGCGCGACGGACGGTAGCGGACTCGGCTCTTCGGATGACGATCCTCGGCAGCTAGGATATTCCGAACCCCCCGAATCCACCGTCATCACGTGGAACAGCTATTTCCGCGAACACGCTAACGGAAACGCCACCCGAGCGAAGCGAGACGTTGTTCTCTTCCTCGGTGGAAGCGCAAAGCCTTTTGACAGTGCCGCCGTCGCCGAACGGTCTTGGCAGGTGAACCCGTAATCTCGGAGGTCGTAACTGTGAACGCACCCCAACCCCGCTCCTTTGGCTCCGCTATGCGCCGTGGTACGACCCTGGTGGAAGTACTCGTGGTCATGGTGATCTTGCTCGTCGGAATCTTGGCGGTCGTCCAGATCTTTCCTCGAGGCTTTCAAATCCTCACCCTGGCGAAAAAGAACTCCCAGGCAACCCAGCTTTCGCGAGACGAAGCTGAACGGCTCAAGTCTCGTGCCGACGGCATTCCAGAGCAGATTCTTGGCGATGCCCTGCCGAGTCAGCTGACGCTCCATCCTGAATGTACGGTGGATTCGAGCGGAATCGTTTACAACGCCTCGTCCGTGCCTCAAGGCAACTGGGCCAGCAACGTTGCCGCTAACCATCGACGACGGATTCTAGGAGAGGCCCACCGAATTCCCGCCCCTCGACGGCTCGTCAATGGAGCGTTCGGCGGCTTGCTCATTCCAACCTTTGGCCCAATCGATTCGACCCAAGGGTTTATCGTGAACAGCAGCCCGTTGGCGCAAAACTCCAACCCGCCGCAGGATTTGGCTCTTATCTCGGGCCGCCTGTACCGAACCGGATTCACCTATTCGCCTTTCGAATATTTCGTGCGGGACGCGTCGAACTCAACCGTTTCCCTCTTCCTGCCAACCGGTCCGATCACCCTCTTCCGCGTCAGCTTTTACGCTTTGATTCAAACTGCCGACGGAGTTGACAAGCGGTATTACCGCAACGTTGAAGTGCCGATCGCAGACACGGCCCTGGATGTCCCGAGTGGAAATCAACCGTTCCTGCGCCTTGATCTGAGCACGGACGTTGTCAATCCACTGCTTGCCGGCGGCGAAACTTTCATTGCAATCAATCCAGATTCGCTGAAAGTTGCCCGGGCGATGCGAAGCGTCACGATTTTCTCGGACAGTCCGTTCGAGTACATCCCGGTTGACGATAGTCTCGGAACGATTTTGGTGAACCCCCTCACCAACGGTTTGACCGTGCCGACCGCGAATGGTCGTCAGCCGCTCGGAGTGGTTTTGGACTACACCGTACAGGACTGGCGCGAGTTGCGCAGCGAGTTCCGCATTACCAATATCGAGCAAGGCCAATTCCGGTTGCCGATTGCTCCGATCAAAGTATCGGGCCAAAACGGTCCGGACGGTCTGAGATTGACTTCGATGGGTGGAAGCGATGATCCGATCATTGAAGGACAAACCGAACGAAGTTCATTCCTGACGATCGTTGATCTGGAAACCGGAGCTTACGTTTCTGAGCACCGCCCCGGGACCAAGGCAGACTTGACGCTGACGATTAACAAGAGCCTCGGTCTGATCACCTTTGTCGACACCAATGCCACCCGAAACGGCATTCAGATTTTCTTGATCGATCCGGTTACCGGCGGGAATCGAGAGGTTGACATCGAAGGGCGCGCTTTCCGAGCCGTTTACATGGCTAAAGAAGAGTGGGCGGTTCAGGTCATCAAGCCCGCATCTCAGTACTTTGCTTCGCCGATTTTGCCTGGTTCGGGTGAGTTCTACATCGGTGGGTCAAGCTCAGTCATCGGTGGTGCGACGACTCGAATCTACTTCCCCGCGGAAGATGTCGATCAGAAGGTCACGATCTCGGAGATTCACTATCTGGACGGTGGCGGAAATCGCCGCACGCTCAGCGGAAAGGACTTCGTCATCCGTAACGATGCTGGCAACGTGATTCCAAGACCTTACATTGATATTCGCGATGCGGATGCCGCAGCCGTAACTTTTGCGTACGATGCCGCGCCCGCCGTTCGAGGCATCAAAGGCGGATCGATCTCGGTTCGAACCCTTTGGAACCCCGATAGCTTCGGTCTCAGCGCCTCTAGTCCCGATAATGTTCGGGCCCTGGAACGATTCACTCGCGGGTACCGCCGAACAACCGTGCAAACGTTTATTGAACGTGGCGAGGTGCAGAATTGATGCGACGCAAATTGGCTTACACGATCGTTGAGTTGCTCACGGTCATCGCGATCTCCGCGATCTTGTTGACCCTGATCATCCTTCCGGTTATTCAGAGCTTCAACCTCACTCGTCAGGCACAGGCTCTTTCGGATGCTCAGGAGTTGGGCAAGCGACTGACCGAGCGCGTTAGTCGAGAGGTCTCCAACGCGGTTGCGGTTCGTGGCGCTTCTGCCGTGTTCGTTACCGTCAACGGAACAAGTGTTCGTGTGCCGAGTACATCGCTCGTAGTTCGCGTACCTCGGGTCAACGCTGATGGTTCAGTTCTGCTGCCAAGGCAGGAGGTGGATGTTCTTGCTCCGTACACCCGAATGGACCTGATCATTCCGGCTCAGACCGGACAGCGCGGTCCAACCGGTGGATTCATCGATCCGATCACCGGCAAAGAGGACCCTACGCTGCAGAACTTCAAGGGCCAAACTCAGCTCCCGGTTGCACCAGGTGCGACGATTGTCCGTTACTTCGTCGGCCTGCGCGATCCATTCCAACCGTACAACAACCCGTATGACGGATTGTTGTTGGCTCGAAACGGAACGCGGGACAATCTGTACGTCCTTTACCGGGCGGAAGTGCAGCCACGCGTTTTCCAAACCATTGCGGGAAACAACGTCTACGCTGCCAATCTTCAGTACTTTGAAGCAGATGCGAACAGTCAGCCGATCCTTGACGATCCTCGATTCTTCGTACCGAACTTCGATGGAGCGGGCGCGGTTATCACCAACGATGCCAAGGCAGACCGGATCCGAAACTGGCTCCGAAGATCCGTTGTGCAAACCGAAGTTTCGCGGTACGACATGTTGCAGACGGTTTACGACCTGAACAGCCGCCGCGTGCAAAACCGTGCTGGCATTCCAACGGTGATTCCTCTCGTCCAGTTCCGTCCAACTCGAGTGGCAAGTGAGCCTGCAGAGGGCCAAATCGCTGTTCGGTTGGGTCAGGAAACGGACAACGCAGATCGAATTGCGCCAGATGTCTTCACCACCAAACTGGGACTTTGGAGCAACGCCACGGTTCGAACTTGGCCAGCCGGCTGGTCGAACCTTACGGTCGGAAATGAGTATCTCGTTGGGCGAACGGATGCTAACAATGGTCAGGCCGGTGCCGCTCCTGGATTCAGCATCTATGCATACGATCCCGATGGTCCGATTTCAGACGACTTCTTGGGCGGGATTGAGGTCTTCGACCTTTTCACCTACGACTCGGTGCAACTCAGCGGGCAGCGATACCCATTCACTCAGGCAGTTCAGGCAGCAAACCTTCGATCCAACTGGCTCAATGACCCGGCAGCTCGAAGCATCTTCACGCCGTACGTCTTCGATGGCGCTAAAGGTCGGATCATCGCTAGCTTCGGCATCAACGAAGTCGGAAGTTCATCGATTGCTCCTCCGATTGACAACCCTGGAAACTTGCCTACCATTGCCAGCGGTGCGGCAGAAACGCCTCGCACTGCAGCGAACCTGGCAGGCAATTTCTATGACGCGGCATTCTCTACTGTCAATCAGCGCTTCAACAAGGTGTGGGACATGTGGGAAACGGACACGACGAACGCTTTTGGCGTGCGGAATCTGGATCAGAGCCGAATTCACCGGTTTATCGACCTTCGAGTGCTGAACCAGCCCGACGGCACCACGAGCCCGCTCAACCCGAACCTCGGATTCAAGGTTGCCATCGTTCCTGGCAGCGAAATCGTTACCGGACCGGACCAAAATGCTGGTCCGAACTTTGGACAGCCTGTTCGCTACGTTCGAGTGAGCACTAACCCTGGGCCGAACCAGTATCGGATCAACTACACCAGCCAACTGGAGCCTGGTCTGAACGGCGGCGCGCCTGATTATTCGCTGATCGGACTTTCTGGTACTGCGCTCGCAGGATTTGATCCTGCCGTCTACAACGCTCAGAACTTTGCCAGCGCGATCATCCAGCCGCAGTTCAAGCCCGGATACATTCAGCTGAACTCGGATCCGAACACGCCGATCCCAGATGGGAACATTCGTGTCTCGTACCGATTCCAATTTACGGGAGCCCAGTCTGGTGCCGCAACCGGAGCGAAGACAGATATTTTCGCCGTGGACTATGACTCTCGTGAACTGATGTCTATCTTGCTTTCGATTCGCAACTATCCGCAGTCCAACTTGCCGAACCCACAGAACGTCACGTTGAAGGCGACGGCAAAGGTACGGAACTTCATCCGATGAGGAGCCTCGAATCCATGAGAAACAGAAGTCACAACCCGCAGCGTGGTCAGACGATCATCGTCGCGCTGATCGTCCTGGGCTTGCTGCTCATTCTTGGGCTTGTCTTTCTTGGCATCATCAACAACAGCATTCAGGGCAGTGCGCGACAGCAAACTCGAAGCGTTGCGAATGATCTAGCGGAAGCGGGTGTTCGATACGCCCACTCCCAGTTGCTGCGCAGCCCCGAAGGTGCAGACTGGCGCGGTGCGACCACGCCTCCAACCCCAGTAAACGGCCAGCCGAACTTGACCCGGGACCCTGATGCCATTTACACCCGATTGGCTTCTGGATTCAGCCTTACAAATGGCCAGTTCGATCGAGGCGGTCCCGATGGCCTTGGACCGTTCGTTCGAATCAACTTTGAGTCGGGCCGAGCGCTCGTCCGGGTTCGGTACGCACCAAGCGACGCTAACATCTTTACCGCCAACCCCGCAGGTTCCCTGCGGAGCCCCGGCGCGGTTCGAAACTACTTGGTCATCGAATCGGTTGGCCGATCTGGTCGGTACGTGGACAACGACCCAACGTCGGCTCAGGCCGGAACCGCAATTCAGTTCCAAGGCTTTGCCAACGCGGCTACCTTTAACACCGCGCTCGGCGAGTTCCGACGACGCGTTCAGACGGCGAACAACCGAATTCTCACGGCGTTCGTTCCGATTGGCATCACCGAGACGGCGCGCTTTATTACGAACAAGAACCGGGAAACGCGACCCGCAGAGATCGGCGTACCGTCTGACCTCGGTGCGACGTACGTCAACCCAACAACCGGAATCCCATTCAGTGTTGGACAATTCTTGCCAACCCAGCTTGGATTGAGCTCGATTGAAGAGGCTCAGAACCTGAGCGTTCTGTACAACATCGGCGGACTCGGATCGCTGCATAGCAATGCGGATATCGCGGTTTACGGAACCGTCAACCTGTTCGCAAACGCCACCCTTGGTGACCAGTTCACGGTTGCCGGAAACATCACTGGCGCCGACGGAGCGCAGTTGGTTGTGCGCAATCGAGAGTTGAATAGCTCAACTTCCGCCTGGAACACGTTCACGACCACGTTGAACGCGGGCAATGAGCTTGAAAGCCGATCGAACACCTTTACGACCGCTCGTGGCATCGTTCGCGACGGTCTGGCAAGCACAGATACGGACGGATTTGCACGTGGAGTTGGCTACAAGACCCCGCCATCCATCGCGATTACTGACCCGGAAACGAACGAGAACCGATACGTCCAGATGACCCGCGAAAGCGGATTGGCAGCGGGCAGCGGGAACAGTGGCCGCTTCGGACACGGATCGGGCATCTACATCGACAACTTCGCGGATCGACAGTCGGCTCAAACCGAGTCGGGTCGTCAAGCGAACGGCGGCAGTTCTTCGATGGTCTTCGACTGGTTGAACCCCAACCATCCGGAGAGCAAGTACTGGTTCGGCAGCTTCTATTTGCCACCGGGCGCAAACATTGAATTCCGAAATGATGGATTCATCATCTCGCGAGACGGTCGCGCTCCGGCAGAGGAACGATTCTGGAGAAATCCGGCTGGCGTAAGCTCGAACAGCAGCTCGATTCGATACCGGTTGGGACCTGGAACAGACGGTCGAGTTCACGTTGTGAACACGTTCACCGCAGGACTTACAAGTATCGACGGAAACTTGTCTGCGAACGACTATCAGCTTGGACCTGCCTTTAACGGCACGATCTACACCGAAGGCAATGCTCGCGTTCGTGGAGTCATTCCAACTGACATCCAGATCACCCTGGTCTCCAACGCATCGGTTTACGTTGAAGGAAGCTTGACGAAGGGCATCACCGGTAACGACTGGACGGCACGAAACCAGGCTGATCCTGAGTTCACGGCTCGTGGCGCTCGAATGCAGCGACCCAGTCGCTCGATGCTTGCGCTCTTGGCACGAGACTACGTTGTGGTTAACACCACGATGTTCGTTGGACCAAGTCCGCTCCAGCCGCTCGAGAATGGCCGAGATGCATCTACGATTCGACTTCGACAAGATGCAGGGGCAAACCCGCTTGCTTTAATTAGCGAATTCGTGCTCGGCGCAGGTGCTCCGGCGGACACCTACAACCCTTCGGCTTGGGTGTCGGCTCCGGTCAGCTATCGAGATGCAATCACGAACACGCAGATTCAGACGAACTTGCTGATGTCTCACACGATGGAGGATGGTGCGGCCGACCGCAGCTTCTTCTCGATGAGCGTCAATCCTGGATTGTACGACGGCGCGATTCAGCCGCCAGCATCGACCTACCTGTGGCCAAACAACGAATCGAACGCAGCCGCGGCCATTCTTGGCTCTGCCGCACCTACGATTCCGATCAACGGCTTTGGCGTCGAGAACTGGCAACGCTATCCGAAGTTCGAATCTTCGGCCCACACCTTGCTTGATCCGGCTAGCTTCAACACCACAGGACTTGGCTTGACGTGTACGGCATCAACGGGTTCGTACCAACTGTTCCCTGAAGCGACGAACACGATGGTGATTGCCCCGAACCAGTTGAACAACCTGGCAGCGAACGATTACCTGTTGCGAAAGATTGCGCTCGCTCCGCATGACATTCGGATCGAAGCTCTGATGTACGCCGAAGAGGGATCGTTCTTCGTCATCCCCGGAACATGGTTCAACGCTGATCCAAACGATCGACGCGACACCTATCTAGCTCGCTTAGATGTTCTCCGCGCCGGCCGAACGGAAGCAGAAGCCCGACAACTCGCCGACGATGAGCGCCGAACGAACTTTGGTTCTTCCGCCCTCACGCCATTCTTTGGTGAACCACTCGACGTACGAGTGATCATCACGGGCGCGGTTTCGGAAAACATGCCGCCAAGCATGAGCGAACAGAGCGAATGGATTCGAAAGTGGGGCTGGATCCCGGGCAAGTTGGGAGCAACGGATCAGAACATTCCGGCATCTCACGCACGGTCGAATCCTGGATTCGACGGTGCAGGGAACAACTTCGCTTCGAACTTGATCATTGGATACGATCCGGTGCTGGCCTCTGGCCGAAGTGACGGATTTGCGAACGTTGCCAGCGAACAGCGCATCTTGCGCCAAGACTCGGTTGGGCGAGTGCTCCCGCCGCTACCTCGGTTGCCGGTTAGCCCGGCCCTGGCCTACTTTGGAGATTTGAACTAATCATGTTGCGGAACCTTCTGTTGACCACCTTGGTCGCGGCTTCGAGCCTTTCGCTCGCAGCGCCCCAGAGCTTCTCTAGCCGCATTACGAACGTCCGTGCGGGCGTCGTGGTGCTTGAAGCAGACAGCGGCGGAGGACTTCCGGCACGAACCACGGCGCCTTTTGCCTGGCTGAATCTCGACCGTGCCACCGGCGTCAAGCCTGCGGGCTGGAGCATTGACAATCCGTACTCACCGGGTGCGGTTTCGACT
The DNA here is from genome assembly GCA_945882415.1 of Chthonomonas calidirosea. Lineage (GTDB taxonomy): Bacteria > Armatimonadota > Fimbriimonadia > Fimbriimonadales > Fimbriimonadaceae > Fimbriimonas > Fimbriimonas planktonicus. Next base: position 139,422 of record CAMCWC010000010.1, on the reverse strand, counting down.
CAGACGGCTATCCGGTGGTCGGCACTTATTCCTTCGCTCGGCGGCGCACCGGTTCCGGTTGTTTCAGACCGAATCGCGCGAACGGAAGCCTCCTACTGGGAAGTGTTCCTTACGGGAATTACGGACACGCAGCTTTCAAACTACGACGTTTTGCTCGTTGCACCATCGGTCAATGTACAGCTGAACACCGTTGAACGAGAGAAGCTTCGAAAGTTTGTTGACCAAGGTGGCGTACTTTGGGTCGATTACGGTGCGGCTCAGAATCCAGCTGATCTCATCAATAACATGCCAATTGCGGTCCGGCTTCAGTCGGTTCCGGGCAACTTGTCGCAACAGGCAGACTTCCGGCAGTCATTGCTGTCTTCGCCTTTCGGACTGACGGCTTCAGATATGGGGCTGTTGAACGTGCCCTACGGTAACCCATGGCTCATGGGCGAAGTTCGACCGGCTGACCTCACGCTGCCAAACCTGTTTCTCGGCCTGAGCGGAGAAAGCTACAACAGACTTCAGAGCGTCGCGAAGGTTGGAAACACCTTTGATTCGGTTTCGATCGGTCGCATCGGCGATGGATTCGTCGTTTTCACCGCCCGTGGCATTGCTCACAAGCTGAACGAAACGACGGTTCGAAACGCGACGACTGGTCGCTACGTTGTGAGTCCGAACCAGGGCTACCGGGCCGGAGACACTCTCGCTAGCACCCGTGGCACCGCTGCAGCGCGTTTCGCAATCAACGTCATCAGCCTGAGCAGTTCTTTCCGACAGCAAAACGGCGGTAGCCGACGGCAGGGAAGCATTGCGACAAGCGTGGTGGCTCCGCCATCCCTTCGGTTCAGCACCACGGCGGGCGCAGGAAGTCCAAACCCGGCCGCGAACACTCAGCCCGTTATTTACAAGAACATCTTGGTCGTCAACGGATCGGACAACCGACTCCGTGCCTACGACACCGATCCATCGCGAGACATTGACGGCGATGGAAACCCAGACGATGGCGCTCCGGACTTTAACCTCGGTTCACCTTACGATTTGATCTGGACGAGTCGACCGCTTTCCAGCCCTTCGTCTTCGCCGACCGCAACCACGATTGAGAATCCTTCCATCGTCTTGCGATCAAAGGATCAGGTGCTTGTCACCGAGCTCAACGGATCTGTTTCGAGCTTCCCGCTTTTGCCGATTAACCCTGCTACGGGTTACTTGCGACAAGACGCGTCCGTCACGAACCTTGCCCACGATTTCCAGGTCGGAACGCCGAACGGTACTAACGTTAACGTTGGTGGTGTGATCAACTCGCCGACCGTACACGAAGGACAGGTTTTCGTTGCTGACAACGCAACAAACGGCGGTCAGACGCGTGGCCGAGTCTGGATGTTTGATCTCGCCACCGGAACGCGAATTGCGAGCACGACGAACTTCGCGCTGGGCGGAACCGGCTCGCGAGTCACGATGCCTCAGGTCAGCTTCTCGCCGACCGTAGGCTATGTTCCAATTCAGGACAACAGCGGCGGATTCGATCGACTTCTGTACTATCCAACGCTTCCTACCGGAACGAACATCAACTCCGCAGCGGGCATTGCCAGTATCTGGATTGGTGCACGTGGTGAAAAACCTTCGGACGTGACCGTTGATTCTGGTTCAAATCGACTCCTGGTGTCGACCCGAGCAAGCAGCCAGGGTGGTTTGCCCGTGTTTACGCCGAGCGTGGGATCGGTCTACAGATCCTTGGCTCCACGAATCACGGTAATTGATCAGGCCGGAAACCCTTGGACGCAGGCGCAGATGGCGGCATTCTTCACGGATTCCGCGCCGATGAACATGGATGCCGGCGTTGTTGGCTTCCAGCTTCGAATGGGTGTCACCTGGCCGAACGAAGATGGCTCCACCGCCAACGATGTTGACATTCGAATCGACTACACCGTTGATTGGGGTGCTGGCAACGTTGAGGAACTCACCGGTGCCTTCCGCGGCAACATCAACCTTCCAGACAACGGAAACAACCGCCGGATTATTGGCTCGATTGCCATGGGCCCGACCGGAACGCTGTTCTTTAACAGCACGGGTTCAATCGCGGGTGACGGTGGTGCGTTCTACGGCATTCGAGAGGAAGGCCGAGGCATCTTCAAGTGTCTGATTCGATACGAAGTTTTCGACCAGCATCGCATCGCGATGAACGACGGCACGTCGATCAACTACGAGCCGACGATCATCGATGTTGATAACGTTAACGACTACGTTCCTTCGGCAAATGCGAACGACTCGCGACTTCGAGGATTCCTCCTTCGTGGCTCGCCAGTCATTCGAAACGGCCAAGTGTTTATCGCCGCCCAAGCGTCGAAATTCATCACGATTCCTGGTTTCGGTCGCGTTCCTGCACCGGTCGCCGTCTTGATGGCATTCAATGCAGATCCGGGCTTGCCCGAGATTCCTGTTGGACGATTCCCGGCTGGCTCGGCGCTGGTTCAGCCAGACCTGGGCCGCAGTTCGGCAGCTTCCAGCGGCGGAATCAAGCAGCCAGACCAGTTCAGCATCCTGAACACGAATTACGACTACGACGAAACCCGAGGCGTTGTCCGAATCAGCAGCCTCATGGGCAACGACCGAGGAGTTATTCAGAACTCGCTTAGCTTGAGTCAGCCGGTTATTGTTCGCCGATCGGATGGCACGGATCGCCTGGTGGAGCCAAACAACGTTGGTGGCCGCTGGAGCCCGCTCAACTGGTACACGACGGTCAATGGCACGACGCTAGAAAACACGCCAAACGTGCTCTTGCTCGCCGGTTCTACGATCTACATGGTTGGAGAGAGTGTCGTGCCGGGCATCTTGTCTGGCGAAGGCACGCTTTCGAACACCGGTGTGATCGTTGCCTACGACTCGGAAGTTCCATCGAACGACCCTGACCTCCGAAACCCAACGGTTCGTCCATGGCAGAAGCAGGTTGTTCAGGACCTTGCTCCGGGAGTAGCAAACTTTACGGGCAATCGCCACGTTCGCTGGCCACTATTGAGCGGCCTCACGGGCTTCTCGGACTACATCGTTCGCTTGAACCAAACTCGGCTTCGAAACTCGACGACCGGACTCGGCATCATTGGCGGCGACGAAACGATCGTCGCTTGGGGCAGCGCGGGATCCTACGCTTTTGGAGATTCGAACATCATCGTTTGCGACCAAAACCGGGTGGGTCTCTTTGATCCTTCCGGCGATGCGATCCTGTCGCTGGATGCAATTCTGGCTCCCGGCAAAGCTAACGATGCCGGCGCCGCACGTCCAACCGCGCTAGCTCGCCCAACCCGCGCCTATTCGCTCGGTACGGGAGAGTTTCTGTTGGTTGATAGCGGCGCGAACAGCGTCGGTCGCGTCGATTCCGCTGGAGTGGCTCGCCGACTGATCTCGGAATTCATTATTGACCCGCAGAACGTGCCAGACGGTTATCAGGCAAACGAGACCCTGAAGCTTTCGGGACCTCGCGATGCCGTCAGCTGGACCGAAGTTGCGGTGCTCGGCAGCAATCCGGTGTTCACCAACCAGCAAGCCGTCGAGTACTGGGTTCACACCCTGATTGCCGATGGCGGCAACAATCGGTTGGTTCAGCTCGTTGACCGGTACGGTTATGACGTAGCTTCGAGCCGAGTACTTGAGCCAATCGCGGTCGCGAACGTTCCGCAACTTGGTGTGCTTCGATGGCACAGCCCAGCGAGCATCTCCGGAAGAGAATTTAGCTACAACAGCCTATCGCGAGTCTTCGTGCCGGGCACCGTCTCGACGCCAGCAAGATATGTCTACGTTGCCGGTATCGGTAACACCTTGCCAACTAACACCGGTGTAGGACTCGACACGAGCGGCGCGGGTGACCCATTGCCGAGCGGCGGCGGGAACGGTGGGGTGGTCATTCTTGACCCTGCGAATCCTCGATACGTGCAGGTTATCAACCAGCTTGCCGTTCCGGACTGGTCGGGCACTCCGGTCTGGTTCGATGCTGCAAACGGCAGCGGACAATTCATTTCCGCCGCCAGCCTTGGCGATCCTCGGCTGATCAATCGCCGACTCGGTGCCACGCGGCTCATGAGCAACGTGACCTCGGTGACCGCGCGAGTCGTGCAAGTGGCGGGCAATCCAATCGTGATGGTCATGGTCTCGGATGCAAACGGCGTCTTTGAGTTCCCGCTACCGTCTGGAACCAGCACGGTGGGCGGAGTCACTTGGATGATGCCAACCGACGTGTACCGTGGAATCCGGCCGATCTTCGCACGAAACGTTGCCTCGACCGAAGACAAGAATCCAGAGAACTTCCGCCCGATGTATGCCAAGCGCATGTCGAACGGAGAAGTGCTCATTGTTAACGGCTACTTTGGCCGCCGCCGCAACGGCAACAACTTCTATGGAGAAGTTGTCCAAATCAACCCAACTTTTTACGATCTCGCAGCCGAGAACCTTGGCTTCCGAATATCGTCCATAAGTTACGAACTCGGGCCCATCCAGGGTACGAGGGGCCTCGTGCAACCGATCTTCGCCGATCGACGCTAACGGAACACTAGATTTATGAAGGGATCGATGATTCGCCGTAGTTTGACTCTGGGCTTGGTTCTGCTTGCCGCATGGACCGGGGTGGAGCAGGCAATAGCCCAAACCGTTGACTTCCCGATGCTGAAAGGGAACAACGCGCGTACTGGACGAGCCGGCAATCCGCTCTCGTCCTCCGCAGGTATTGCGAACCTTCGCTGGTTCACGCCGTACGGTGTCGACGAAACCACGACCATCGAGGTCGATAACACGGATGCCAGTGATGCATTCACGCAGATCGACAACGGTTCGAACCCGCTAGCGTATCCGGGCGGACCGTACGATACCAATGCCTACGGCTTGGTGACGACCTTCCCAGTCTACGGCCCACAGAAGTCGACGTATAACAACGCCGCCGAGTGGACGCCACCGATTGTCACCGCGACGAACAACTATGAAGCCTCGGGCCCGTACTTGGTTGCGCGACGTCGAGCCGCAATTGGTGCGAACCCCGTCGATTACACGTCGCGAAGTCCGTCTTACGTTTACACCCGGTGCATCCCGTCTGCAGTAGGTTCCGATCCTTCGGTCCCGCTCAACAACGGGCAGCGACGTATTTTCCAGTGGCGCGTCGGTGGTCCGACCAGCTCTGCCCGACAGTACGCACTTTACGTTTGGCTTCCAACTGGCCCAACCCGAGTTGGCCCGGGCGCGAGCGATCTTCTGTATCCTCAGCGGTACTACGTTTACGAGATCATTTACGGAAACAACCAGCGGTTTGTAGAAGTTGTTGACACGTATGCTTCCGGTGGCGGATGGGTTCGCCTCGGTGCTGGCGGCCGCCCAACGAACGTTCTCTTCCCTTACAGCGGTCGAAATGCGATCCGCGTCAGTCTTCGCAACACGATGCCGCGAGACGATGCCGGGCAGCTGACCATGCCCAATGCTCCAGAGAACTACATTGTTTATGCCGATGCGCTGAAGGCAGTTCCGGCTTCTGGTGGATACACGGCTGGCCCCGTGGTGAGCGGTCTCGGAACTTCTGACATCCGAACTCTCGCTGCCAACAACACCGTAACCTCCGAACAGGTTTCAACTTCGGGCGAGCTTGTCACCCGTACCTCGGCCACGGTAACGAGCTACAACCACAACTTCAACTCGTCGAATCTCGCTCGTAACACGCGATTCACGTACTCTCCAGTCGGCAACTCGATTGGTGAAGGAAACGTTGACGACGACAGCACGCAAGTGACCTTTGATGCGGGTTGGACCGCCGCCGCGCAACCGGAGTATGTCAACGGTTCCGGACACGAACTAGTGACGACCAACGTCGTTGGGAGCCTGCAGCGAGCCATCTATTCCAACACCCTGTCGGACGGCGACTACGAAGTTTATATTTATCTGCCTGGCGCACTGACGGGCAAGAACTTCGGATCACGAATTCGATACGAAGTTCGTGAAGGTACGACGGTGACCAATATTGAGGTCAACCAGCAGACTGGTGGTGGTTGGGTGAGACTTGGCGCGCGACGGTTCCGACATCGAACCACGACGAGCGCTTCGCAACCCGTTCCGGCACCTCTCACGGTTGCGGTTACCAACTACAGCCCAGGTGCAGGAGACGTTGGACGACTTGCGCTTGCCGATGCCGTGCGTTTCCGCGGTACCGGTAGCCTGGCCGTCAGCTCAACGCCTGTCCTTGCGAGCGTTATTTTGAATCTGAGTGGCGGGGGAACGGGCACCGAACGCGTGGCCATCGTTGCCGACGAGTCTGGACGTATTCACTGCATCGATGCCAACGGCCGAACGGACGGAACGACCGACGTTTACTGGACCTATCCAAGCCTTAAGCGAAGCGACACGTACATTGACCCGAACCTGGCCGAGGGCATTGACGGAAGAACTCCCGCGACCGCAGATTCGGTTCCGGTAGCCGAAATGCCGAACGGATTCAGCACGAGTTCCGCGCTAGTGCAACGAATCGGCGGCGTCGACTACCTCTTTATCGCGGCAACCAACGGCCGCGTCTACTGCCTTGAAATGGCGGGCCGCGGCGATTACGATACGAGCACCAGAACACCCGGCACAACTCGGCGCGTTTGGACCTTCCCGGACGATTTCCCAGGAACCGCAAAGGCAACGACGCTGGGCGAGGCAGCAGGTTCGATCTCGATCGGTGTCGTTGCAGGACGAACTTCGGTTATCATTCCGACCCGCGAGGGCCGAGTCTACGCTGTCGACGCCATTCCGGTCGATGCTCAGGACGCAACTGATCGAACCACGAACATTCGATGGGTCTATCCGCCCGCTAACCAGGCACCGCTTGGCCCGATTACGATGACGCCTTCGGTTGAATTCGACCGAATCTATGTCGGCGCGAATCAAGACACAGATGCTTACAAGCAGCTGATCGCGCTCAACATCAACACGGGCGCACCCGTTTGGTCCTTCCCCGCGACGGCGGACCTCGGCAACAGCGACGAAAACAGCACCCGAAGTTGGTTGAGCAGCCCAGTCACCGTACCAGCGGCTACATTGGGCGGCGGCATGCCAAACACGGTATTCGCTCTTAATGAGAACGGCTTCTTGTTTGCCATCGACGCCACGACTGGTGCGAAGCTTTGGAGTTCGAACGAACTCGGAACGGGCTCAAACACGAGCTTGACGTACACCGTTCTCAGCACCTTCGACAATCTCGGTTCGCGAGCAAACTCGCCCGTGGTCCTCATTCCGACGGAAGACGGACGATTTGTCGCGATGTTTGCACGGACCGGCGAACTCAATCGATTCGGTACGCGCCGAGCATGGGAGTACGTCGCCGAAGGCGAAACGGTTGATGCGCCGATTGCCGCCGGAAACAACTTCCTGTACGGAGCCGATTCGCTCGGCTTCCTTTACGCGTTCAACAACGACACCGGCTCTCCGATCACGCCTGGCCTTCAGCCGGGTCAAGAGACGCTCGTTGAGAACGACACGCGCGGAGACATTTTCCGTGAGACCAAGGTTGCCCTGATTACGCGTGAGGCGTACGACCGACTTCGATTAGGTTCAACTGATCCGAATCACTTGACGTACAACGATCTCATCGATCCAGGCACCCGCCAGATTCAGCCGGCTTATCGCGTTACGCGCAGTCCGCTGGCCTTTGAATGGGGCGAGACAGGCTACTTCGTGGCCTACGACTTCCCGTACGTGGTCGCGAATCGATCGAACGGAAACAACGTTCCGCCGCCGATCGTGAACTTCAGCTTCTCGGTTCAGGGAGAAGGGAATCGAAGCTTGCCAGTTGAGGCTCGCCAGTTCCGCAACCCGCTGACGGCGCCACTTAACTTGGTCGATCCGTCGCTGACGAACGCCGGCTACGCGATCATTGCCTACACGCTCCAGGGCGGCGGCGCCAATGCGCTTCCACCAGGAGCAGCCACGCTTTCGGTCTCCATTTCGAGCCAAGCGATTGTTTCGTCGCAGGTACTGCAGAACATCGCCCTTGACCCTACGCTCAGCCGCGTAGCGTTCTCGGTCGCTAATCCGCTTGCCGTTGTCATGACGCTGGCGACTCCGAATGCTGTCCCGGTCGATTCTCCGGTCGGAATTGGTTTGAGTCGGTCTCCATCGAGCCCAGACAACCTGATCAATGGATCTCCGGACGTAGCAGGAACGGCCAAGGCAGAGCACAAACTGCTCCAAACCGCGGGTCAGATCGATCACGGCGCAGCGCGGGTCGCTCGCCTATACATCATCGACCGCTCGATGATGTCGCTCGTGCGCCCAGATGGCCTCGGACTCGACAACGTTCGAATTGACCGAGCTGGACTTGCATGGCAGGGCCAGGGCAACACGGTTTACAAATCGCTCACGACCGCGCTCTATCCAAACTTTGAGGACTTGCCAACGCGAGTGCCGAACAACAGCATCGACTACCCAGATATTCGCCAAGAAAACGTGCGAATCACTAAGGATCCGAATGGACGCACCGAAAATCCGGTGTTCGCTACGGGTGGAGTCAGCTTGAACGCGCCTCGAATCTTGGACGGTGGAGCTGAGCGCCCACTACGCCAAGGTGACTTGCCCGAGGACCGCGTCTTCAAGGCAACCGTCTTCGACTTCGAAATCAACGTACCGAAGTTCCAGCCACCAAACGTTGGGCGCGTTCGCTACAACCAAGGTCTGATCGGATCGGGCGGCGTGCCCGGCGATCCGACCCAGCTGATGACGGACAGCAGCGGTGCGTTGCTCGACCAAGGTTACATTGGCAACATGCGAGTCTTCGTTGACTCGCTCCAGAACGGATCGTTCGAGTCCGGCCGAGAAGCCTTCCGGTCGTTCTCCGTCTCCGCGAGCGTTCTCGCTCAGGAGAAGATGCGGGTGATTACGCCGACCGTTGATCCAAGCTCGAACGAGAGCACGGTTGACCTCGGATCATTGCCTGGCGGTGCCGGAAAAGTTCTCAACGCGGGCACTTACGGACCCGGTTCGGCGCGCTTTAGCCCAACCTTTAAGAACTTCACCGTTCTGAACGAAGGCAACGTCAATATGCTCAACGTGCGCCTCGCCAAGACCTTCCGTCCTGGCGGCGCGTCGGCGACGCAGCCGTTTGCCTTTGAGAGTCGAACCAACGACCAGCAGGCATGGCTGGATGGCTCGCTCGATCTGTGGGCGAACTTCGGCGTTGACTTTGCGCCTAGCTACGGCGGTACCAACCGGCAGATCATTCAGAAATCGCGCGTTACCGACTCGGTTCCGACCCAGTTGGTGGTTAACCCGTCGCGACGGGAGAATGCCGTCTTAGGCGTAGCCAGTTCGCCACTCATCCCTGGTCTTCCGTCGGCGGAGCCAAGCGTCTCGGTAACCGTTCCAATCGGCTTCCCGGTCGGTACCTATAGCCAAATCGTGCGGGTCATCGAAAACCAGACCCTAACGGATGCACGGCCGGAATCGCTTGATGGAATCAACGCCACGGGCGGTCGAGTGATGGAAACCTTCAGCGACCCATCGTTCCGACTGATCTTCAAGAACCGAGAGTCTCGCTTGACGAACCGGGCCACGACGTATTCCGATCCGCAGGTAGACAACTTGCTACCGGCCAACTCAACCCTGGCATACAAGAACATCCAGCCATCGATTCTTCGAACGATGGGAGGACACTTGGCGCTGGCTTGGTCGAGTAACCGACCACAAGCGGTTCCAACGCCTGGTGCGCCGACCGATATCTTGGTCAACGAGCCATGGCGAATCTACTTCTCCGGACTCGGGTCGGCCGCGACGTTCAACGATACGACGGTCGCCACACCTGGCAACCTGGGTTACTCGGCTATTCGAGATCTGAACTTCTGGAACCCATCCAGCACGAACGAGTGGTGGAGAGGTAGCGCATCGAGCACCTCTGGATATCCAGCGCCAGGCTCGAACTTCGCGACGCTCTTTGGACTTCCAGTTGCACCCGATGCAAACTCACTTCGGTTCTATCACCCAAGCTTCCCAGCTTCGGGTAACGCGAATGCCACGAATCCAGGAGTAGTTTCGACCGCTTTTGCCAGCACGGTGATGGCGTTTGTGGGAGAGGCTCGAGATGGCAATGGTCAGCAGATCAGCCGAATCTTTGCTAGCGAAGTTACGGTCAATGCCACGGGCGCGGTGGTCGCATCAGATCCGATTCCGCTTCCATTCGATTCGAACTCCCGAAAGGGCAAGCCTGCTGTCATCCAGACCGGACCAAACTCCGCGATCGTGTTCTATCCGGCTACTTCCGGCAACTTCACGGGCCTGATGGCGGCAAACCTAAATGCCGCGATTGATCCGCTCACGGGAAGCCGCTGGAGCGCGCCGATGTCGATTCCGTTCGGCAGCACATTTGAGAGCATTGCGGGCGTCTCAGGCGTCTTGCGAAACTACCAAGGCAACGTGCTGACGCCTTTGATCGAGTTGGTTGTGACCGGCAAGGTGCGAGGCGTAGCGAACGCAGAAGGATTTATCGTGCGGTTGCGGCCGAGCGGAAGTCCGCTCACGCTGCCAGCGCTGAATGGTGGCATGGATCCAATTGCGATGGCCTATCCATTCCAAGGTCGAACAGAGCAGCTGACATTGGTCTCCTCTGGGCTCTACCGTGCCCAGGGCGTGATGTGGAACTATCAGCAGCCGATTGGGCTCTCCATGACCCTGAACGGAACTACAACGGACATTCTGCGGGCTTCTACGCGTAGCGTCGATCCTCAGACCGGAGTTGTTTCGTACGACACCAATCTTGGTGGCAAGGTCTATCTTGAACCTGCCAGCGGAAAGGTCCGATTTAGCTCGGGCGTCCCGCCACGAAACGGGGTGCTGCTGTTGCAGTACACGCCGTACTTCTTGCGGTTGACCGACGGTTCGGTTGGTTATAACACGCCGAGCGTGGCGTTCGACAATCACCGCACAAGCGATATCTCCTGGTGGGATCAAGGCGCGTGGAACGATGCACGGCTTCGAAACGACCGTGTGGTCACCACGTTCGTTCGGGAAGGCGGTGCTGGCCAGGCTCCTCGACCGGTTGTCCGCACGATGCGGCTCGGCGTACGACTACCATTCAACTTTGCAACCGACGATAGCGGGTATCCCGTGTCGGTTCTCGTGGCCGGAAACACGCAGCCATTCATGGTTGATCCGGGCACAAATTCGATCTACTTCACGGCAGCAGATGAGGGTCGTGCCGTGACCGTCACCTATAGTGCATACTTGCCCGGTTCGGGACAAGGAACGGTTACTCCGTTCTCCACCGGAGCGACGGTAGGATTGATCGACGAAAGCGTCGAATCGGTCGTACCGATTGAACAGGCAGTCAACGAGAGCGGTCTTTCGATGTTCTTGGATCCATTTGATCCAAATTCCTCGGACGTTCGCTTGAGACGACCGACAATGTTGTGGATGGTTTGGTCAAGTACAAGAGCTGGTTCGCCAGATCTGTATCTCCAGACCTACGCACCAAGGCTTGCTCCGGCAGGCTCTGGAAAGTAAAGGTTTGTTAACAATTGGAGATTCAGGACGCAAAGTTCTGGTCTCCTCTTGTATAACGAACCGTTGAGATGTGAGAACCCGTCCTTGAAGGGCGTTAGGATGGGTTCTCTATGCTGTTGACACGTTCAGCAGGCGAGTGATACTATGAACGCCCAGTGAAGGGGGAGAGGGAAGTCGCGGGATGGCGAAAAAGCTAACAAGCGTGCTTGGAATCGACATTGGAAGTCGGAAAATCAAAGTTTGTGAGGTACGGACACAGGGACGAGAACCTGTTGTAACCGCCCTCGCAATCGTTGATACGCCCGAAGGCGCTGTCGATCACCAAGGTATTTATAATGCAGAGGCAGTCAGTGCTGCTCTCAAGCAAGCGATTGCACAGTCAGGTGCCGGTTCCGGACCTGCTGTCGTAACGATTGCTGGTCAGAGCTCGGTCTTGGTTCGTACCTTGGAGGTTCCGAAGATGAACCCGGCGGACCTTAAGGAGCACATGCAATGGGAGATCAGCAGAAACATCCCGTTTGCGGAAAGCACGGTGGTCTCGGACTTCAAGCCACTCGGTGGCGACGATCCTGCTTCGGCAAACATGGACGTCGTTATGGCGATGGCTCCTCAGTCGGCAATCGATACGGTTGTGGATGTCGTGAAGAAGGCCGGTCGACAGATCGCCGCCATCGACGTCGAACCGCTGAGCATGGCTCGGTCTTTGCAGATCAGCTATGGCGATGAATTCGCTGACAAGACAATTTGCTTCGTTGACATGGGCGGCACGACGTGCGCCATCAACATCTACTACGGAAGCAAGCTCATCATGCCTCGCCAGATTCCAATTGGCGGCGACTTGATTACCAAGGCGATTGCGGACGATCGAGTCATTCCGATCTCGGACGCCGAAGCGGTCAAGCTCAACGAGTTGGTGATTCCAGAAAACGCGGCCGAAGCTCGATCGGCAGTTGTGAACCCGTTCGACGTTCCGGGCGTTCCTACCCAGGAGTTCCAGCCTTACAATCCGTTCTCGGATGACCCGGTTCCGGCGGCTGAACCTTCAACCGAAATTGCACCTGCATCGTTGGGCGCTTCTGACCGTCTCTTTAATGCAGTGGCTCCAATCTTGGACGACTTCATTTCAGAAATCCGCCGTTCGGTGGATTACTTCCAGAGCCGAGGCGGTACGGTCGACCGCATCGTATTGGCGGGTGGTGGCTCCAAGATTAAAGGTCTGAACGACTTCATCTCCAAGAGCGTCGGCGTCCAGTGTGACGCGTACGACCCAACTCGCCGTCTAAATGTCAACGCGAAGAAGGTCACGCCGGAATTCGTTCACGAGCATCAGCAAGAGTTCGCAATGGCAATTGGCAATGGACTGTATATCTTCTTCGATTGAGGTGAACGCATGAAGCTGAACCTACTTCCACAAACCGTATCGACGGCGAACAAAAGTCGCAATGCCTGGATCGGCTCGATCCTGATTGCGATTGTTGGGATCGCCGCCGGAGTCGGACTCACCGTTATTTCCTCACAAAAGCTTGCTGATGCGAAAGCTCGAGAAGCCGAACTTCGGCCTCAAGCCGCGTCGGTGGTTGCACTTGCCGCGCAAGCTGACGAAGTCATTGCAAAGGGATCGGACATCATCCGAAACTCCACCCTTGCCAATGACATGATCAAGAACAATTCGAAGTACCCAGATCTTTACGATAAGGTGCTCACCCGAATTCCAACCTTCTTCCGAGTCACGACGCTGTCTGCTCAGGCTACTGGCGATCAGTCGGCCGTCGTAACCATTGACGGTGTTCTTGACACCTATCAGCAGTACTCCGATTTGGCACTGAGCCTTCTTCGGATTCCAGGTGTTACTTCGGTTCAGAGAAGCGGAATCGTGGATCGAAGTCTTGTCATTCCTGGCATCGACGAAGTGGATCAGTACGGACGGCCTCGAACGGCTAACAATGCTGAGCCGATTCCAGATAACGAGATTGATCGACTCGCATACTACGAGCGCCAAGGAGCCATTCGAGAAGCCACCGGTATTGGTGGTTTTGGCGACACGACGACTACCGCTAGATCGGCAGGGCCAAACAGCTCGCTGGTTCGAATGGTCATCAATATCTCGGCAAATCTTCAAGTCCCCGATGTTCGCGGAACCTTGCAGGGTGGCGGCGGTGGAGCGGCAGCAGCCGTTCCTGGAATTCCAGCCGGCATTCCTGGTCGCGGAACCACATCTGGCCCAGCTGGCGGCGGCGGAGCAGCGCAGGAAGTAGATTAATGAAACTTAGCCCGTTACCTATCTATATGATCGGCGTATCCATTGCGCTTATCGCTGCGAGCTACGGTTTCTTCCATCAGTGGACGCCAAATGACACGGAGGCAAGTCGATTCAACGCGACTTCTGAAGAATTGCAAGCGGTCATTGATCAGCGTCCTCAAGCGCAGCGACGAGTTGACACGGCGAAAAGCATGGTTGAAGCCGAAGCCGCGAAGTGGCGAGCCATCGTTGCGCTTCGAACTCCGGCAACTAGCCGAGCTGAGCGAGGCGTTGACATCGGTGTGAATCCGTATCAGTTGATCGCTGACACACAGGGTTACCGGAACGACATTCAACGAGCCATCAACGCTCAGGTTCGAGCTGGTGGAGTCGTAGTTGTTCAGGGTCCTTATGTTCCCGGTCCAGACACTACGTCCCCGGTGAACGAAGTTCTTCGAACTTTCTACAACTACCCGCCGTTTGCCTTCCCGGTAGTGATCCTGGATCTTGGTCAGGTCACCGTTCGCGGCACCTACGATCAGATCAAGGCGAACTACAAGGCGTATTCGAAGATGCCGAGATACTTGGCAATTGCCGATGGTCTGCGGCTTGAGGGTACGGGAGCAACTTTGACTGGAACCTACAACCTCTCGGTTGTTGGATTCATTCGAGGTAAGAAGATTGCGCCGCCGATCGGTGATGCCGCTGGCGCGGCACCTGCAGCCGGTGGTATCCCTGGCCTTCCGCCAGGAGTCACTCCGTTCGGTGGACCTGGTGGTCCGCCTCCAGGAGCCGTCGGTGCCGGTGGACCTCCTCCAGGTGCGGCAGGAGCAGGGCGATAATGAGACTACTGAACATGAACCAGATCGGAATCTTTGGACTTTCTGTTCTAGCCCTTGCCGTTGTAGGCTGCGGTGGTGGACCTGCCGCGACGACCACTACGGCAGCACCTGCAGCAACGCCGAAGCCAGTCAATTTCGAGCCAAACGTCGACGCTGGTGTGCCCGTTACGCAGTCTGCTGATGTGGCTGAATACACCAAGCTTGCGGCAGTCACTTCCGGTAAGTATCCGAAGCACAACGCGAACGGCTCGGCCTTCAAACTTCGTGGTTCCGAGCTTGCCTATGAGGCGGAGCAAGGAATGGAGCGAGTCTTCGCCAGCTCTGGTTTCGCGGTTGAGTACGAAGAGCAGGAAGTTATTCCTCCAGTTGCTCGCTTTGAACCAGCGCCATTCAGACGGCTTTCTGGAATCGTCGTCGGCGTTTCGGTGATTGCACTCCTTGAAATGGAAGATGGCACCACGATGCTGATACGCCCAGGAATGAGCATTCCTGGCACCCAGTGGATTGTTCAGGCGATCGATGAAGAAAAGGCTACGTTCCGCCGGGTAACCAAAGAGAACATTCAACCCAAGCTTGTTGTTGTCCGGCTAGAAACCGCACCACCCGGAACTGTTTTCGCTCCACCAGCAGGTGGGCCGGGGCAGGGACCAGGAGGCGGCAACGTTCCACCTGGAGGATTTGCACCCGGTGGATTCCCGCCTAGAGGCGGCGGTGGCGGCGGTGGTCGCAACCAAGGTGACGATTAAATGCAGCAAAACGAATCGTCAACTTGTGCATCAAAGAAGAAGAGGCTTACAATTAGGAGCAGAAAAATGAAACTGACACTCAAAGCATTCGCGGGGCTGATCGTACTAGGAGGTCTTTACACCACTAGTCTGGCTCAAGACAACAAGGACGAGCAGATTGTCGCTTCCGTCCAATACGAGCAATCGGACGTGCGGGAAGCGCTTCGTGCCCTGTTCAAGTCTGCGGGCGTTGCTGGTTACACCATCGACCCGACGGTACAGGGAACGGTTACGGCCAACCTCACGAACGTCACCCTCGGAGTTGCGCTCAACGCGCTTCTTCGACAGGTCGATGCGACTTACCGAGTTGAAAGTGGAATCTATCAGGTCCTTCGAAAAGAAGCTGACCAGACTCCGGCCAATTTGAACCCAAATGATGTCGTAGCACCGGTTACTAACCGAGTTATTCGACGAATCCAGATCAAGTATGCGGATCCACAGTTGATCGCGATCTTGATCGGCACCCAGGGCGGAAGCACTAACTTCTCGCAGCTGGTTGAGCAGTCCACAATCACGCTCGGTTCGCTGTTCGGCGGCGGTGGCGGCGGTCAAGGTGGCGGCGGCTTCGGCGGCGGTCAGGGCGGCGGTGGCTTCGGCGGCGGTCAGGGCGGCGGCGGCTTCGGCGGCGGCGGCGGTGGATTTGGCGGCGGCGGTGGCGGCTTCGGTGGCGGCGGCGGCGGTGGCGGCCGAGGCTTCTAAGCGCGTCAACTTACAACAGATTTGAGAGGAACCACAGGATGAACTTACGAGGACAAGGATTGAAAACAGTGCGGAACTGCATGATTGCAATGGGGATTGCAATCTCCGCTTCTGCCTTCGCGCAGCAGCCAGCAGACGTACGTCTTGACGTTAATCTGAAGGACGCCGACATGATGGCGGCGACCCGAACGATTTTCCAACGAACTGGAATCCAGTTCTTGGTTAAGCCGACGACCAAGGCGTATTCAAGAATCACGCTCAAGCTCAACGATGTCACCGCAGAAGATGCGGTGAAGTACATCTGCGATGCGGCAGGCGCCTACTTCATGCGAGATGAGTTAGGGGTTTATATCATTAGCCCAGAACCATTCAAAGCGGCTGCCGAGCCTACGGTTGCCCCGAAGAAGGCTTCGAGCGTTTATCGCGCTATCCAAATTCGGCATGCGTCCGCTCAGGAAACTTTTGACGCAATCGTTTACGACATCAAGTCCGATCCGATGCGCGGTTGGGAGAACCTCAAGCGATTCACTCGCCTCAGCCAGAATGACGTAACACGAATCTTTGGTGGTCCAAACGTTGACGTCTACGGACAGCAAGCCATTCCTGCTTTCGACATTCAGGGTGGCGGATCTTCGCTTCCTAACAACCGACCGATTTCCAGCAACTCGGATTCGGCTTCTGATATTCAGCTCCCAGGCGACGCCGCGAGACAGTTCTCGCCAGGCGGCGGTGGCGGCGGTAGAGGCGGCGGCGGTCAGGGCGGCTTCGGTGGTGGCGGCGGCGGCATCGGTGGCGGTGGCGGCGGCGGTATTGGTGGCGGCGGTGGTGGTCAGGGCGGCTTCGGTGGAGGCGGTCAGGGTGGCAACATCCAGCTCACCGGCGGTCAGGGCTTGGTTCCAACAGGAATCACCTTCATCAGCTACGACCCATCAACCAACAGCTTGATCGTTGAAGCGGATGACGAAGCAGCCATCAACAAGCTGCGAGATGAAATCATCCCGCTCTTTGATGTTGCTCCGAAGCAGGTTCAGGTTAAGGTTGAGTTCATCTCGATCCTTGACAACTTGAGCAAGTCGCTAGGCTACGAATTCCAGTATCAGCGTGGTTCGGTGTTCGCCGGTGAGAGACCTGGCAGCTTTGCTCCAACAAGCAGCCCGATTTACTTGAACTACCAAACTGGAAACGTCGCAATGCGACTTCGAACGTCGCTCTCAACCAGCAACAGCCGACTTGAGAACGCACCGATCGTTCGAACGCTGAACAACATGCCGGCAACGGTGTTCAGCTTCACCTCGCAGACGGTCTTCAGCCCGTTCACCACGTTCGTCTCTGGTGCCGGTGCACAAACTGGCTTCAACCAGAGTCAGATCACGGTTGGAACGTCGCTCGCAGTTGCGCCACGAATTAACGTTGGCGATAACACGATCACGATGTTCTTGAACCCATCGATTGGTGGCTTCCAGGGTGAATCGGTTTCTCCGGACGGCTCCCAGCGAGTCCCTAACACTACCAACCAGGGTGTTACGGTCGTTGCCCGTGTTCGAAACGGCGAGACCATCGTTCTCGGTGGCTTCGTTGGTAAGGAAGATCGAACTGCAATCCAGAAGGTTCCTGTTCTCGCAGACCTGCCGGTTATCGGTCAGTTCTTCCGAAACACGAGCCGCAACCGAGCGAACTCAGAAACCCTCATCTTCGTTACCCCGACGATTATTGAGGACGAAGATTCGGTCGGCGGACCTCGCTAACCTGGGAATCTAAGAAGGGCGGGATACGTTTAGCGTATCCTGCCCTTTATCATGTCAAAGGCTTGGATTTTAGTGGGCATGATGGGTGCCGGAAAGTCATCCATCGGACGCACCCTTGCCGAGGCCACAAACCGAGAGTTCATTGACACCGACTTGCTCATCCAGAATCGCTTTGGACGCACGGTGAGTCAGGTGTTCCAGATCTACGGAGAAGAGACTTTTCGCGCCCACGAGACGAGTGTTCTAACGGGGCTTGAACCTGGAGAGTTTGTCATTGCAACCGGTGGTGGAATCGTCACGCGGCCCGAGAATTGGGTTGAACTCCGTCGTCTCGGTCTAACCTGTTACCTAGATGCAAGCTTCGAAACGCTTTGTGAAAGACTCGAAGTCAGCAAAAAGAAGCGCCCCTTGCTCGAGACGGACGACTGGCAACAGCGCCTATCAAACCTGATTGCGGTGCGAAAACCGCTTTATGACCAAGCAGACTTCTCGGTTGAAGTCAACCATAACGATCTTGGCCTCACCGCCGAAGCGGTTCAGCAGGCCTTTGAGGAGAGAACCACCGAATGACAATGCAGGTCCGAACTCACTCGAACGTGACCCACATCGATTTTCTACCGATTGCCGAACTTCAGGAGCGACTTCCGAGCAAAGCCGTGATCGTCACAGACGATATCGTCACGGAGCTTTGGGAAAGTCCGCATCGCCGAATCGTAGTACCGGCGGGTGAAGCGAGCAAGTCTCTGCACTCCTACAGCCAGGTGGTCGAGCAGATTTTGAGTCTCGGAATTGATCGGAACACGATCATCGTTGCGTTGGGCGGCGGAGTGGTCGGCGATCTGGCCGGATTTGTGGCGGCAACGATTCTGCGCGGCGTTACCTTCCTCCAAGTTCCGACGACACTTCTCGCAATGGTCGATTCTAGTATCGGCGGAAAAGTCGGAGTTGACACGCCGCAGGGCAAAAACCTCGTCGGAGCATTTAAACCGGCCGATCAGGTTCTCATCTGCTCTGAGTTCTTGGATCAACTCCCGGCAAGGCAACTTACAAACGGGATGGCGGAAGTTTGGAAGTACGGCTTCATCGGTGATGCCCCAGAACTCAATAAACTCCGAGCCGGGCAAGCTCCATTGACTGAGATCATCTTCGACTGCCTCGATCACAAAGCGAGGGTGGTTGAAGAGGACGAGTTCGAAACAAGCGGACTGAGGGCCACTCTCAACTTTGGACATACGGTCGGCCACGCGATCGAAAAAGTGCTGGGATATGAGACTTTCCTCCATGGCGAGGCGATCAGCATCGGCATGGCTGCCGAAGCGCGGCTCGGCGAGTTGTTGGGAATCACTGAAGCTGGCACGGCCGAGCAAGTGAAGATTGATCTTGCATCGGCAGGACTACCAGTTGACTGGGACGGGCTGCGGGACTTTGAACCTTTGATCGCGGCGATGCGTTCAGATAAGAAGGCGACAGGCGGAAAACTTGCATTTAGCTTGTTGACTCGGCTTGGCGATTGTAAACTCGTGCGAGACGTGGATGACGAATCCGTTCAAGCAGCACTAACGGCATGAAACTAGCCCGAATGGTAATCACAATGATGGCGGTGGCCCTCCTTTTTGGCGGCTTCCTGGCCAGCCTGTCGGCTTCGATCCAAGGAACGGCGGCAGAGTACGCGCAGAAGATCGACGTGCCCCCGGTTCGAATGCTCGCAACGATCATCTTTCTCGGTGCCCTTGTTCTCGCTTTCCTCCCCGATAAGGAAGGGATGGAGCAGCCGGAGGATTCCGCCGAGTGATCGGCACCGTACTCGCGAATCGATATGAACTGATGTCGGTCCTTTCCGACGGACCTGTCTTCAGCGTTTGGTCAGCGCGTGATGTTACTTCTGGACGCGACGTCTGCCTTCGAATATTGAAGTCTCCGTGCGATCAGGAGCCCGCGTTTGTCTCGGCCCTGAATAAGGCACTCGACCGGTACCGAAAGGCATCTAGTCCCTATCTGGAGCCGATGCAACGGGTGATCTCGGAAGACGCCTATGTCTTTGTCGTCGGAGAACTGACGCGCGGTCCTAGTTTGGCGGACCGAATTCGGAAACTCGCACCTTTCTCGGTGCAAGTATCGGTCGGGATGGGAATCAGCCTGTGCCGCGCTCTTGAGCCGCTGCATCGTCATAGCCTTGCACACGGAGATGTGAGTTCTAGCCATGCGATTGTGCTCGCCAACGGCGATATCCGCCTCCAGATGGCCGGGCTTTGGGAAGCGTACGGCGGCAGCGAAGATGCGGGACGCGCGGTGCTTCCGATGATGGCGCCGTACCTTGCACCAGAAGTTGCCGAAGGTCAAATGCCTAGCCCGGCATCGGACATTTACGCCGTTGGCATTTTGATGTTCGAACTGCTGACGGGTCGGCCGCCGTACTATGCCGACACCCCGCTCGGCCTGATCAACGAGCATCGCACGCGAGAGGTACCTAGCGTCCGCGGGCACAACGCTTCGGTGCCGGATGTCCTCGACCGAATCGTACAGAAGGCGATGGCCAAGAATCCGGAAGCGCGATATCAGGATGCATCGGCGCTCCTGTCGGATCTTCGTCTTGTACAAGAGGCGCTGCGCTTTGGCAAGTCGATCACCTGGCCGCTACGACCAGAAGACGCTACCGAGGTGGGGATTGAGCCTGGACCGGTTGCCCCGAAGATGTCGGCCATCCGAGACGAGAACGCCCAGGAGGCGGTGAAGAAGCGCCGCCGGGAGCGCGACGTTCCGGTCTGGATGCTGATGCTGCTTACGTTTTTTGCCGCGGTTCTCATCACGCTGGTGGCGTTTTGGAGCCTTGACACTTTGCGTCGGCCTAAGACCGTTCGAGTGCCCGATATCCGCAATCTCAGCATTTCGGAAGCCCGGACCATGCTCACGCGCCTTAAGCTTGATCTGAGAATTCAAGAGAAGGAAGCAAACGAAAAGGTAGAGGTGGACCGGATTCTCCGCGTAAACCCCGAACCGGGGCGCGATGTTCGAGAAGGCGGCACGGTCAACGTGGTGGTCAGTTCTGGAAGCACGTACGTGCAGATGCCGGACGTCAAGAACGAAACCATTGATAGCGCGCGAAACATTCTGGAGAACCTAAACCTTTCGCCGGACTCGATAACGGAGCAAAGGTCGAGTAACGACGTTGAGTTCGGTCGGGTTCTCGGTACGGATCCACCCGTGCGAAGCAAAGTCCTGCGTGCGTCGAAGGTGAAGCTAATTGTGAGTGCAGGAAGCGTCACTCAGCCTTCCGAAATCACCAAATCTTACGTGTACACCTTGCACGTGAAGGTTGCCGGAGTCGATCAGCGGACTACGGTGAAGATTGAGCTTTCCGACATTCAGGGCGCGCGAACCGTATATGAAGGCAGCCACATCGAAGGCGACATGATCGACTTCGAAGCCACTGGATTTGGGACTTCTGCGACTTTCCGAATCTATTACGACGACGAGGTCGTGAAGGAGTTTGAGAAAAAAGCCGATGAACGGTGAACTTGCCCCATCCATTCTTTCCTTTCCGCTGATCGAGCTTGGACAAGCCGTGCCCATCATGGTGGAGAACGGAGCCGACTGGATCCACTTCGATGTGATGGATGGGCAGTTTGTGCCGCCAATCACTTTTGGAGACCAACTCGTTCGTGATCTTCGGCGGGTAACCCCGGCAAAGTTTGAGGTCCATCTCATGACGCTCACCCCGGAGCGGCAGTTCGACGCGTTCATTTCGGCAGGATGTAATCGGGTGATCTTCCACGCCGAAGCCACGGTCCATGCACATCGTTTGGTTCAGCAGATCAAGGAAGCCGGGGCGGAAGCCGGGGTGGCGATTAATCCGGCCACACCGGTCGCCGTGCTTGAACCGATTCTTGCGGATATCGATCTGGCTTTGGTGATGACGGTTAACCCCGGCTGGGGAGGGCAAAAGCTCATCGCGTCAACTCTAGACAAGGTTCGGCAGATTCGCGCGCTTCGACCCGAAATGTCGATTGAAGTTGATGGCGGGATCGATGCATTCACCGTTGCGGCGGCGAAGGAGGCAGGCGCCAACGTATTTGTGGTTGGTAGCCACTTGGCCAAAGCGGATGATCTTGGTTGGGCGGTGCGCAACATCAAGGACCTCCTGGTTTGAAGCTGTTCACAGCGCTGTGCTTGGTACTTTGCTTTGCGGCGCTCGGGAGTTACCCGTGGACGGTAGGGAGCCCGCCCGAGAAGAGTGCGACAAGAGCCGTCAAGCAGGGCTACGTCAATCGGTCGATTATCCACCTCAGTACCGTCTGCCTCGCCCTAATCGGGGCGGGCGTGGGTTCGGCCCTGATCCTGCGAAAAGCTCGCGAGGAATATCGAGTCACTGCAAAGAAGAATTTGGAAGAACTGGTGCTAGAGGCGAATCGCCAGCGAGAAAAGAATGATGCTGCCGGATGATGTTCGATGGATGCGGCGAGCCATCGCGATCTCGAAGCGCGGGATCACCGCGCCTAATCCCCACGTCGGTTGCGTGATTGTCCGAGATGGGGTGGTTCTTGGCGAAGGGTTTCACGCTCTAGCCGGAGGGCCGCACGCAGAGGTCGCGGCGATTCGAAATGCAAAGGTCGACCTAAACGGCGCGACCGCGTACGTGACGCTGGAACCGTGCAATCACACCGGACGCACCGGGCCATGTACACAGGCGTTGTTGGCGTCTGGTGTCGCACGGGTGGTGGTTGCGGTGGCAGACCCTAATCCAAGGGCCGCTGGTGGAGCGGAGACTCTACGTGAGGCTGGCGTAGAGGTTGTCGTCGGCTTGTTGGCGGAAGACGCCGCGGCCGCAAATGAGCAGTTTCTGTTCGCCCATCGGCATCGGCGGCCGATGATCACGGCAAAGGCAGCGATTTCGCTGGATGGCCGCATCGCTCTCCCAAATGGTCAATCCCAGTGGATAACCGGCGAGGCGGCAAGACGCGATGGGCATCACCTCCGGGCCGAGTGTGGGGCGGTTCTGGTTGGGCGTGGAACAGTGGTGGCGGATGATCCAATGCTAACCGTTCGCCTCAATCGGCGTGTGAATCAGCCGGTTCGAATCGTTCTTGATCCGTCGCACAAGCTCACAGGTAGCGAGCAGGTCTTCAACGGTGAAGCCGAGACGATTCATGTCACCGGCGAAATCGACATACCCAAACTGGCAACGACATGGTTCCAGAAGGGGCTCACGGGAGTTTTGGTCGAAGGCGGAGCGACGACGGTTCGGCATTTCCTCGCGGAAGACTTGGTGGATCGGCTTGTGCTCTACATTGCGCCGAAGATTCTTGGCTCCGGAAAAGGCTGGGTGGAAGAACTGATTCGAACGGACCTAAGCGAAACGACCGGTTGGCGCTTCGAAGACATGAAACGGCTTGGCGAAGATTTACGCCTCAGCTATCGCCGCGAGCGGTAGTTCGAAAGGCCCCAAAATGGTAACTCGGCCTTCGTCCGCGCGTTCGATCCTGTACAAAAGAACCGTGTGAAGAAGATGAAAGTTGTCAGCTCCCTCGCTATTGTTTCCGTGCTTGCCGCTTCTGCCGTTGCCCAACAGGGGCGCGGTTACATTCGGGAGAACACCGTTCTGCCGGTGATTCTGGAGCAAGATCTTCGACTTCGGGACGCAGAGGCAGGTGACCGCGTGACTGCTCGGCTGGAAGATGACCGATACCTGCCCAGCGGAACCCGGCTAGAAGGTGAAATCCTCGCTGCTCGCCAAGCCAATGGCGATCGTCCAGCGTATATCGAGTTTCGATTTGATCGAATGGTGTTTCCGGACGGACGAGACCAGAGGGTCTCGGCGACTCCGGTGGCGTGGGACAAGCGGAACCTCTCGCAAGACCGTGATGGTCGGTTCATCGCGAAGAGTAACGATAACCGCAGAAAGGAGAACAGCATTCTGGGGGGCGCCGTCGGCGGGCTGGTCCTTGGTGCGTTGATCAAAAAGCCAGGCGAGGGCCTCTTATTCGGAACGCTCGCGGGCATTTTGGTCGCGGAAACCGGCAAGAAGAGCACCGGAGATCTGACATTGGCACGGGGCACGAAGATCGGAGCTTGGTTCTCCGAATCGTTCACCGTTCAGGACTGGGACCGAAACCAGATCATCATCCAGGACGAGGACTACTACCGACGCGATCGCATCAATGAGCGAGAAATCTCGGTGGAATGCGACGACCGAAAATTCCGGTACTCACAATCCGAATCTCCGTACCGAGAAGGCGACCGGTACTTCCTGCCGCTACGGCGCACCGCAGAACAGCTTGATTTCGAAGTCGATCGAATCAGCGATGACGTGGTTTACATCCACGGCGAGAACGGCGTGCTGCGGCTCACCGCCGGATCGCGCGACATTCGCCTCAACGGCAAGCGCCGAACCCTTAAGGACGCGGTTCAGCTTCGTGGAAAGGAGTGGTTCGTGCCGGCCGATGCCTTCGCCCTGATCTCGCCAAAGGCGATTCGGATCAACGGCAAAGACGTTGACTCGGATCGAATCGGCTCAGATCGAATCGGCTCAGATCGATAAGAACCACTGGTGCATGTGCCGGTCGTCGGTTAGCTCGGGATGGAAAGACGTCCCGAGCAGATTTCCTTGACGTACGGCAATCACTTGACCCTCGACTTCCGCAATGACGTTGACGCCCGGCCCGACTCGGGTCACGATTGGCGCACGGATAAAGACCGCCATGATCGGCTTTGGGAGCCCGTTGACCTTGACCGGTGCCTCAAAGCTGTGGACTTGCGGGCCGAACGCGTTCCGCCGCACAGAAACGTCAAGAATCCCGAGGCTGAACTGATCGGGGCGTGACTCGATGTCCTTGGCCATCATGATCATCCCCATGCAAGTGCCCCAGACGGGCAAGCCAGCGGCAACCTTTTCGATGAGGGCATCGGCCAGACCGAAACGCTGCATCAGTTGTCCGACGGTAGTGCTTTCTCCGCCGGGAATGATGACCCGGCCGCAGCCTTCGAGGTCCTCTGGAACTTTGACGTAGCGCGCGCTTGCTCCGCAAGCTTCCACGGCATGTCGGTGCTTTTCGTAGTCACCCTGAATCGCGACGATCCCGACGGTTTGATCGGGGAATTTGAACATTAGAGAGAGGATACTTGTTGTCCCGGTGCCGCGCCGGAGCGGAAATGTACACTCGGCACGTGGTTGACATCATTGGCGCGCCGTTTGATCTTTGCGGAATGCGCTTAGGCAGTCGCCTTGGGCCCGCAGCAATTCGGCTTGCGGGACTCTCCGATGCCCTTTTGGGCTTAGGCTTGGCGGCACAAGATCTCGGCGACGTGGCCGTAGACTTGAACCCAACTTCGGGTCCGGGAATGCGCAGTTTTCAGCCCCTTTTGGAATGCATTCGACTGTTGCGCGCAAAGGTCTCGGGCTCGATAGCGGCCGGACGATTGCCGGTGGTTCTCGGCGGCGAGCACACATTGGCGGTAGCCGGGGTGAGTGCGGCTCTCGAGGCGTACGGCGAAAACTTGGCGGTGCTGTGGATCGATGCCCATGCGGATGTCAACACGCCTGGTTCCAGCTCAACCGGCAACATTCATGGGATGCCCATTGCTGCGCTCTGGGGAACGCCCAGCGAAGCGGAGAATGAAGTGGATGCCCAATGGCAGGAACTGCTTGATCTTCTCGGGCCGACAAGATTGCAGGCAACAAAAACCGCATGGTTTGGGCTGCGAGACGTGGATGTCTCCGAACGGCGCCGCATGCACGGCTTGCCCGTGACGATGCACGATGTCGACCGCTATGGCGTGGATGCGTGTGTCGGCATGATCACGCGCTGGTTGAGTGACTTTCGGGGCACCCACTTGTGGGTGTCTTTCGACGTCGATGCACTTGACCCGATTCTTGCTCCCGGCACGGGGACCGCGGTGCGCGGTGGTCTTACTTACCGAGAGGCGCATTTGCTAGCGGAACTGCTGCACGAAGCCTTACGGGTGGCTCAGGTTCAACTCGCTGGCGTCGACTTGGTGGAAACCAACCCGTTGGTGGACCGAAACAATGAAACCGCACAAGTGGCAGTGGAATGGATCGCCTCCCTCTTCGGCAAAACCATCCTCGGAAACGACCTTTTAGCGCACGAAGCTACGGCTCGGGTGGGCACGGTTTGAGTTCCGTTTCGATCGGGCGAGACGTGCTGTTGCACCAAGCCCAGGCTTTGCTCCATCTCGCAGACAAGCTGGACGACCGGTTTAACCTCGCGGTGCAGATGCTTCTCGAATGTCCAGGACGGGTCATCACCTGTGGGATCGGAAAATCGGGCCACATCGCGCGAAAGACCAGCGGAACGTTGAGCAGCACGGGCACTCCGTCGCTCTTTCTTCATGCCGCGGAAGCAGTTCACGGCGACCTTGGGATGATCGCGCCTTCCGACGTTGTTCTGCTCTACAGCCACAGCGGCGAGACAGATGAGATCGTGCGGCTGTTTGCTCCGATTCGCGAGCTCGGGGCGAAGTCAATTTTGGTGACGGGACGGGCCGATTCCAGCTCGGCTCGCTTGGCAGATTTAGTGCTTGTCACCCTCGTTAGCGAGGAGTCGTGTCCAAACAACCTTGCTCCGACGACCAGCACAACGACGATGCTCGCATTAAGCGATGCCTTGGCGGTGGCGGTGATGGATCGCCGTGGTTTTGGTCGAGACGACTTTGCGCGGCTTCACCCAAGCGGTTCGCTCGGGAAGCGGTTGTTGTTGCGAGTGCGTGACGTGATGCGGCCCCGGAACGAGATTGCGGTCGTATCGCCAGAAGCAACCAGCATGGAAGTCGTGAAGGCAATGACCTCCGCCGGGATGGGGGTGGCTTGCGTGATCGAGAACGATGCTTTGGTTGGCTTAATCAGCGAAGGGGACCTTCGGCGCTATCTGCTGAAGACCGGCAACATCGAAGGCGGAACGGCCAGCGAGATGGTGAACGGGATGCCGAGCACGATTGATATCGAAGTGCTGGCGATTGACGCCCTTGAGGCGTTTCAGAACCATCCAAAGAGAATCGGCGAGATGCCTGTGCTTGAGCACGGGAATCTCGCCGGAGTTTTGGTCCTGAAGGACCTTCTTCGAAGCGGAATCGTTTAGGCCGATTCGGTTGGCGTCGCTTCTTTTGCAGTCGACTCGACGGGGGTGTTTCCAGAATCCATCGGAGCCTGGTCGTCTCGTCGGGATCGTCGCATTGCTGGTCGGTCGTTGGTCATGTCGGTGACAACGAACGGCAACAGAGCCATTTCTCGAGCTCGTCGAATGGCGGTGGAAATCATTCGCTGCTGAGCGGCGGTGTTTCCGGACTGTCG
The DNA here is from genome assembly GCA_945882415.1 of Chthonomonas calidirosea. GTDB lineage: Bacteria > Armatimonadota > Fimbriimonadia > Fimbriimonadales > Fimbriimonadaceae > Fimbriimonas > Fimbriimonas planktonicus. The sequence goes on along the minus strand of CAMCWC010000010.1, from coordinate 112,333 downwards.
GGCAGGAAGCATCTTGCCACGATCGTTGATGAACTTTCGGAGGATGTTAACTTCCTTGTAGTCCACGGTTTCAATCTTGTTCAGCGTCAGGTAGCTCACCTTTCGCTTACGTTTGCCCTTTGGTCGCGCGTTCGGATCGGCATCTTTATCCATCCGAGGAAGCGCGGCTGCTAGTCCAGCAGCAGGTCCTTGCTTGATTTCTTCGCTCATGCTAAATCTACATTGAGCCAATTTGGCCCGTTAGAACCCAAGAGGATAGCATATTTGGGCACCCGGACTGCCAATGTTTCGCAGACCTTGCGTTTTGGTGCTCGGATGAGGCATCATTACCAATTGCGCCCTTAGGGGTGTTTGGAGCTGATGATGTACGCGATCGTAAAGACCGGAGGCAAGCAATACCGAGCCTCACAAGATGAAATTATCGTCGTCGACAAGATCGAGGGCGATGCTGGCACCGCCATTGAACTTAATGACGTTCTCATGGTTGTAGACGGAAGTTCTACGACGTTGGGTGCGCCGTTCGTCAAGGGAGCTTCGGTGATGGTCGAAATCGTCAAGCAGACCAAAGCGCCTAAGATCAACGCTTTTAACTACAAACCGAAGAAGAACGAGCGCAAGCGCTGGGGACACCGCCAGCCGCTGACTCAGATCAAGGTTACAGGGATCGAGGTCAAGTAATTCATGGCACACAAGAAAGGACAAGGCTCCTCACGAAACGGTCGCGATTCGCATTCGCAGCGACTAGGGGTCAAGCGATTCGGCGGAGAGCTCGTTAAGGCGGGAACCATCATTATTCGACAGCGCGGAACCCAGTTCCACCCTGGTCCGAACGTTGGTATGGGCCGAGACCACACCATCTTTGCCCTCATCGAAGGGTTCGTCACTTTTGAAGGACCTGAGAGCAAGCGACGCATCGCGGTTTACGCTCAGCAAAGCTAAAGAAAACATCATCAAGTTTGAAAGGCCCGGGAATCCGAGAGGAGTCCCGGGCCTTTCTGCTTATTTCCTTCATATTTGTCGTGTAGTATCATTCACGCGTCGAGTATGAAAAGTATGAAATCTCAGTCTGATTCACCAATGTGTGATTTTGATGAGGCATTTTACGGAACCGCGACCCTAGGAGAACGAGGGCAATTGGTGATTCCGGCGGAAGCCAGAGCTACCATGGACATGCAACCAGGGGACAAGATCCTGATCATGCGCCACCCCGTTCAGAAGGGTCTCGTGATGTTTAAGCTCAGTCACGCCCGCCAGTTCCTTGAGGAGTTCAGCCGAACTTTGGATCAAATGGAACTGCAACAAGCGGCGAGCCCTTTGCCAGAGGACGCAACACATTCGGCACCCGCTGACGGCGCCGAACAGGAAGGAATATGAGCATGATCACGTCTAGCCTAATGGCTGTCGGCGCGCTCTTGAGCGCGCAATCGACCTCGACACTCAGCCTAGACCGAGCACTGGCGCTCGCCGAAGCCAACGCATTTGACGTTCTGATCCAGCGCACCACGGTGGAGTCCCAGCGGCAGCGGCTGATGCAAGCCAAGGCTGCGCTGAACCCACGCCTTGGTTTGAATACCGTTTACACCCGGTTTGATAAAGAGAACGTCGCCTCAATCGGACCCGGACAGAGTTTTGTAACGCAGCCGTTGAACAGCACCAACGTGACGGCGTCGCTGACTTACGACATTGATATTGCGGGCTCGGCGAGAAAGCAGATTGATGCTCAGCGCCGGACGCTCACCGCTCAAGAGTACGGCGTGCAGGCGATCTTGAATGAGCTGCGGCTCAGCGTGAAGTCGAGCTACGTCACCGTGCTGCGAGCCCAGGGACAGGTTAAGGTTGCCGAGCAGGCTCTCGAACTTTCTAAGGCCCGGCGTGACCAAGCCAAGCGACAGTTCGAAGCGGACTCCGCCGCGCGGGTCGATCTCACCCGGTTCGAAGCGCAAGTTTCCCAAGCCGAAGCTGATTTGGTCAGCGCGAAGAACTCGCTGGCAAATGCCAAAAATGGTCTGAACCAAGTGCTCTCCCGGCCGATTGAAACCGAATCGGAGTTGGAGGTGCTCACGGTGGATGTGCCAACGCTCGCCTCACCGGATGCGCTCGTGGATTTGGCGGTGAAGTCACGGCCGGATGTAAAGCGAACGGAAACCACGATCCTAGCGCTGAAGGACGTTCGACGCTCAGAAGAAACCGGCGACGATCCGACGCTGAACTTCAACATGAGTCACCAGCGAAACCTCAACGCCACCGGACTCAACCCGCGAACCTTCCAGACCACCAGCACTTTCACCCTGAGCATTCCAATCTTCGATCAGGGCATCACCCGATCTCGAGTCAAAGCGGCTCGACAGGATGAAGCGTCGGCCAAGATTCAGCTCGATCAGCTCAAGCTAAACGTTTCGCAGCAAGTGCGAAACGCGCTCAACGACTACAACACGGCATCTGCCCGCCTCAAGAACGGTCTCGATCAAGAGCGCCTTGCCGAAGAGGTCTATCGCATCTCCGTCGTCCGTCGAGACGCGGGAGAAGGGACTTACGTCGAGGTCGTGGACTCGATCAATCAACTCACCCAGGCCCGAAACAACGTTGTGAACTCGCGCTACGACACCCTCCTTGCCTACTTCCAACTGCAGCGAGCGATTGGAAAGGACCGGTTCGATGCAACCGAGGCAGCCACTCCCGCCCCGTTGTCTGGGCAAACCACTTTAGTTCGAGAGGAAAGTAAATGAAGCAAATCACCCTGGCAGCAATGGCCCTTGTCGCTTTGACCGTGACCGGCTGCGTCAATCGCGACGAGCAGAAGACGGCCAAAGAAACGGCAAAAATCGTCAGCGACCCGCTGATCGCGGTTTCAGTTCAGTCCGCGCAAACGCGGCCACTTTCGGAGTCTGTCGAAGTCACCGGAAGCATCGATGTTGGCGACACTACCGCGGTTGGCGCGCGCATTAGCGGCCGCATCGTGAGCGTTTTTGTTCAGGAAGGCTCGGTCGTTAAGGAAGGGCAGATTTTGGCGGTGCAGGACACCAGCCAACTGCAGACTCAGTTGTCGCAAGCTCTCGCTAACCTGCGTTCCGCCGAAGCTCAGCTTCAGCAGCAGATCAAGAATGCCTCGATGACTCCGGATCGGACCTCGGCCCAGATTCGCACGGCAGAAGCCGCGTTGCGACAAGCACGCGTGAACCTCCAGAAGGCTATCAACGGTCCACGAGGTCAAGAGATCGAACAGGCGGAGGCGACCCTTCGCTCGTCAGACGAGAATTTGAAAACGCAAAAGCTTGAGCTCGAGCGAGTTCAAAAACTCGTTTCAGAAGGAGCGGTCGCCGCAAACCGATTGGACAGCCAGCGCAACCAGGTTGCTGCCGCCCAAGCCCAGTTCGATGGCGCAAAGCAGTCGGTCAACCTATTGCGTGAAGGTACGCGAAAGGAAGACATTCAGGCGCTTCGTGAGGCAGTCAGCCAAGCCGAATCGAGCGTTCGAAGTTCGAAAGTCCAACGCGATCTCGACTCCTTGCTTCTAGATCAGGTCCGATCTTCCAAGGCTCAAGTCGATGCGGCACGCGCATCGGTCCAGCAGATTCAACAGCAGATTGGCGATGCTACGGTGAAGGCTCCGTTCGCTGGAACGATCACCGGAAAGCCAACCCAGGCCGGATCGGTGCTTGCGCCGGGCGGAAAGGTCGTGGACCTCGTCGGCCAGAGCAAGCCGTACTTCACCGCGCAAGTTCCGGAACAAGTTATTCCGAAGCTGATCTCTGGTGCCACGGTCACCATCACCATCGATGCGCTGGGGGCCAAGTTCCCGGGACGGGTCGAATCGGTGAACCCTCTGGGCAGTGAGTTCGGCCGGCAGTTCAGCGTACGCGTGGCTTTTGATGCCGCCACCGCAAGCTTGCGGCCTGGAATGTTTGCCCGAGGCTCGGTACTGCTCCGATCGATCCCGAGCGCTACGGTTGTTCCCGACAGCGCGGTGGTCAAGCGTGACGGCAAAGACGTGGTCTTTACCATTCGCGACTCGGCGGCCGAACAAGTGTCGGTGACCCGCGGGCTGCGACAGGGCGAACTCGTTCAGGTTTCCGGTGTTCTACCCGGCACCGAAGTTGTTATTCGCGGGCAAGAGGCTCTGGATAACGGCACGAAAGTAAAGGTTCAAGCCGGAACTGACGCGAAGCCGGGCGAAACAAAAGAAGTGACAGAGGAGACGAAAGCGTGAACTTAACAAAAACCGCCATTCAGCGCCCGATCTTGATCTTGATGATCATGATCGGCGTAATCGCCATGGGGCTTCTCGGCTACCAGGCAATGCGCAAAGAGCAAAACCCAGACGTTAGCTTTGGCACGTTGACGGTTTTGACCCTCTATCCCGGCGCAAACCCCGACGAAGTCGCCACGCTGGTCTCTCGACCCATCGAAGAATCGGTCTCGGGCGTCAACGGAATTCGAGAAGTCACCAGTACGTCGGTCGAAGGCCGATCAGTGGTTATCATCCAGCTTGAGCTCACGACCGACGTGGACGTCGCGCTGAACGAAGTTCGGTCGAAGGTTGACTCGGTTTCGGGCCAGCTTCCAGACAGCGTTGAGAAACCAACCATCTCGAAGGTTGACACGTCTTCGACGCCGATCTTGTATTACGCTCTTTCGGCTACCGGGCTAAACGGCCGCGACCTGCGAACGCTTGTCGACGACAAGTTGAAGGACCGGTTTGCCCGAATTTCGGGTGTTGCAGAAGTTGGAGTTCAGGGCGGCGACGTTCGTGAATTCCAGGTTGAGATCAAGAAGGATCAGCTGATTCGATATGGCGTCGGCCTTCTTGAAGTTAAGAATGCGATTCAGGCTGCAACCCTGAACATCCCGTCCGGAAAGATCATCACCGGCGAGCAAGAAGTGAGCGTCCGCGTGCCGGGTGAGTTCACCAGCATTAAGGAACTGGAAGAACTTCAGTTCTCCAAGTCGAACCCCAATAACCCTCAGGGCAAAGGTCGGCTGATTCGGCTCAAGGATGTTGCGACAATTCGCGACACCGTTGCCGAGCGTTCCGCCTACTCCACGCTAGATGGCGCCGACACAATCGTTCTCGTTCTGCAGAAGGCCCGAGAGGGTAACGCAGTCGAGATTTCGAAGGCATCTACTGAAGTTATCGCGGGCCTTGAAAAAGAGTTCTCTGCGATTGGACTTAAGTTTGTCAAGACTCAAGACCAAGCGATCAAGATTCAGGAAGGCCTCGATGACCTTAACCTGACGCTGTATTTCAGCATCTTCTTGGTCAGCTTGATCGTTTACATCTTCCTTCACGACTTCCGTGGAACGGCAATCGTTGCATTGGCGATTCCGGTTTGTTTGTTCGCGACGTTCGCGGCTTACCGAATTGCTGGATTCACGATCAACAACTTGTCGATGCTGGCGCTCTCGCTGGCAATCGCGGTTCTGGTGGACGACGCGATCGTTGTTCTTGAGAACATCTATCGTCACTTGAAGATGGGCGAGGACCCTCGCGAGGCGGCGATCAACGGTCGTGCAGAAATCGGCGTTGCGGCCATCGCGATCACCTTGGCGGACGTGGTTGTCTTCCTGCCGCTTGCGTTTGTTGGAGGCATTGTCGGACAGTTCTTCCGACCGCTTGCTCTCGGCTACGTCATGGCGGTTCTGTTCTCGCTATTCGTATCCTTTACGCTCACGCCGATGCTTGCTTCGCGCTGGTACAAAGCCGGCGAAGACATGGAGCACCCGCGTGGACGCTTCGCTCAGAGCTTCGACCGATGGTTTGCCTCGTTTGAGCGCGGCTATCGCAAGGCTCTAAATTGGTCTTTGAACCACCGCTGGCCGGTGTTCATCATGGGCAACCTTGTTCTGGTTGCGGTTTTTGTTTTGATCGCAGGTAGCAATCAACCGAGCGCAACCGCGGCGCTGATGACGGGCTTGCCGATCATGGTGGCTTCTTGGTTCGTGGGGCTCATCGTCTACATGATCTCTGCTTTCAAGCGGGTGTATTGGAGAGATGGCCTGAAGGCAATGATGGTGTGCTACGTTATCGGGTCAATTGTGGCAATTGTGATTGCTGCACCGAGCAAAGGCGCGATACCAATTCCTGCGTTGGCCTTCGCAGTGGGCACTATCGTTGCGGCGATCGCCGGAGCATTTCTGCAATATTCCGGGACACAGAAGAACTACAAGATCGCGCCGACGAACTTCCTTTGGGTCGGACTTGCTTACGGTGTGATCTTCCCGATCGCGGCCTTTGGCGGCTACCACATTGGTCAGTGGAAGGACGAACCATTGTTCAAGTTCTCCTTCTTCCCATCGTCGGACACCGGATCGCTGAACGTTAACATTCAGCTTCCGCCGGGCAGAAGCTTGGAAGCCACCGAGCGAGTTGTCGCGTTGGTTGAAGAAAGGATCAAAGGCATTCCGGAAGTCGAGTACATGCTCGCCACCATTGGTTCTCAGGGCGTTAGCCAGTTCCAGGCCGGAACGCAGGGCGGCAACTACGCTCAGGTCGTGGTTTCGCTCCATGAGAAGAAATCGATTCTGGACACGCTCGCCTTCTGGGTGAAGCACGAAGAACCGCTACGAGATCGGTCCACGGATGCGGTCTCGGCAGAGATCATCCAAAAGGTCGGTCGAATCTCGGGTGCAGAAATTCGGGTTGCCCAGTCAGATGGCTTTGGTGCCGGATCGGCGATTCAAATGTCGTTCTCGGGGAACAACCGAGAAGAGATTTTGGACGTCGTCTCGAAGATCAAGCGTGGCCTGCAAGGCGGTGCCATTGCGGGTGTCATCAACCCCGACATCTCGTCCAAGCCCGGCAAGCCGGAGCTTCGGGCTGAACCAGACCGAACTCGGCTTGCCGACTCGGGCATGACGGTCAACGATTTGGCGTCGGTTTTGCGAATTGCCTACACTGGCGACGATACGGTCAAGTACCGAGAAGCGGGCCGGGAGTACTCGATCCGCACGATGCTGGACCTTGAGGACCGAAACGATCCGAACACGCTCAACTCGATCCCGGTGAAGTTCACCCAGGGTGAGCCGATCTACGTCAGCGGCGTTGCGAATCTGGTTCCAGGAACCGGCACCGACAAGATTGAGCGACGAAACCGTGCTGAAGAAATTCGGGTCACGGCGGACTTGCTGCCTGGCTTCGCAGCCGGAACGGTTCAGGCGCAGATCAACGCTTGGATGGCAAAGGAAAAGCTAATCCCATCCACGGTTACCCTTCGACCGCTGGGGCAGGCTGAATCTCAGAACCGAGAATCGGCAGCCCTTCTGGGAGCGTTGCTCCTGGGTCTGGTGCTCGTGTACATGGTTCTGGCTTCGCTGTACGAGAACCTTCTGTATCCGTTCATCATCCAAATCGCTCAGCCGCAAGCGTTCGTTGGCGCGCTCGTCGCGTTGATGATCTTCAACAAGCAGTTCAGCCTTATCGGCTTTATCGGCTTGCTGACGCTGATCGGATTGGTCGGTAAGAACGCGATTCTGCTCGTGGACTACACGAACACCTTGCGTGGTCGTGGAAGGCAGCGAGAGGACGCGATTCTGGAAGCGGGTCCGACCCGACTTCGACCGATCATGATGACCTCGCTGGCTTTGGTCCTCGGATTGTTGCCAACGGCTCTGGCGGTTGGTCGCGGTTCGGAGTTCCGCGAGTCGCTGGGCTACGTCATCATCGGTGGCGTAACGCTCTCGACGTTCTTAACTCTGCTGGTCATTCCTTGTTCGTACACGATCTTCGACGATTGGTCCAACTGGATCGGTCGTCTGCGTGGACGACGAACGGAATTTGACACCGACCCGGGCGCAGGTTCGGTCGGCGCAGATCCAAGTTCGACCGAGAGCCTACCGGTGGCTTAACCCCCAGCGGTACAGTGGATACATGAAACCGTTAGGTTCCTTTCGCGAGGTCCTAACGGTTCTTGTATTTGTGGCAGGTGGTTTGAGCTACCTGCCGAATCTGAGCTGGCTCGCGTGGGTGGCTTTAGCGGTCGGATTGCCGTTCCTGATCAAGCGGACTTTTGAAAGTTTGCGCCACGGCGATCTGGATGTCGACTTCCTGATGCTCCTCGCCGCCGTCGGTGCGGCTGTAGTCAATCAGCCCGGTGACGCGGCGATTTTGCTCTTCCTGTTTAATCTTTCGAGCGTGATGGAGGAGCGCGCGATGAGCCGCACCAAGGATGCAATTTCTTCCCTGGTCAAGCTACGACCGAGCGAGGCGATTCTGGTTCGCGACGGGGCGGACAAGACGGTGCCGGTCGAAACGCTCGCGGTCGGAGATGTCGTCCGGGTGCCCAGCTTTACTTCGATTCCGGTCGACGGAACGGTTGTTGAAGGCTTAAGCTCCGTCAATCAGGCATCGATCACAGGTGAATCCGTTCCTGTATCAGTCGAAAAAGGCACGAACGTCATCGGCGGAACCCAAAACCTCGACGGTCCGCTACTGATTTCGGTTCGAACCATCGTCGGAGACAGCACTTTGGATCGAATTGTTGCGCTCGTGCAAGAAGCGCAAACGAACAAAGCGTCCGGCGAACGCATCAGCCAGTGGTTCGGGCAGCGATACACCTGGTTCGTGCTCGCGGCGTTTGGCATTTCGCTCGCCGTTCGACTCCTCGGAATGAACCAGCCTTTGATGGCGGCGACCTATGCTTCCGTGGTGCTGTTGGTCGCCCTTAGCCCATGTGCTTTGGTGATCTCGACCCCGGCGACGACTCTGAGCGCTTTGGCATGGGCAGCGCGTAACGGTTTGCTTATTCGGGGCGGAGAGTTTATTGAGCGCGCGGGTGAAGTTAATGCGGTGGCCTTCGACAAGACCGGCACCATCACTAGCGGTCGACCAAAGCTACGATGCGTTTGTGTTTGCAGCCGTGATGAAGTCGATAGCGCGGCAGAGGACCAGTGTTATTCGGGAGTGGGAGACCCAAGCCCTCGGGTTCGCGAAGTGGTGGCACTTGCAGCGGCGCTCGAAAAGTACGCGGCGCACCCGATGGCGGAGGCCATCCGCCGGGCGGCCGTTCAATGGCCGGAGCCTGAGCCGGTCGTATCCGACCACCGGGTTATTCCGGGCCTCGGAATCGAGGGAATCACCGCAAACGGCCCGATCCGGCTGGGGCAAATTCGCCTTTGGGAAGAAGCCAACGTCCAGGTGCCAACCTACGTTCAAAGCCACGTCACCGAATGGCAGGGGCAAGGCCTCGGCATCGTCGTCATGGATTCGCCTTTGGGGTTTGCCGTGCTTGCTTTTGAAGACGAGATGCGACCCGAGACCCCGGCGGTTTTGGAGCAACTGCGGTCGATGGGCGTAAAGCATCTGGCCATGCTCAGCGGAGATTCGCCGGCGGCGGTTTCGCGATTGGCAACAATGCTGAAGCTGGACGAGATCCAAGGCGGCTTGATGCCGGGCCAGAAATCAGGACGGATTGGCGAGCTTGGAAAAGAGCACCGGGTCATGATGGTTGGCGATGGCGTCAACGATGGGCCGGCGCTTTCGGCTGCCTACGTTGGAGTTGCGATGGGCGGGCTCGGATCGGACGTGGCGCTCAACTCGGCGGATGTGGTTCTAATGCGAGATCGGCTCGATGCCTTGCCCGAGCTAATCGAACTTGGGCGGAAAACTCGCAAAACGATCACGACGAATTTGATCTTTGCGGGTGGAGTGATCATTGCGCTCACCGTGAGCTCGTTCATCATCCGGCTACCCCTGCCCGTTGCGGTCATTGGGCATGAGGGAAGTACGGTGCTCGTGATTTTGAACGGGCTCAGGCTGTTGCGAGGACCGGGGCTCAGTCCTCGAACGTGAGTTCAAGGACCGGTCGCGCGGCTTCGCGCTCAGCATCTTTCGAGAAGATCTTGTAGGTCTGGCGGTTTTCGTCCATGCTCAGTTTCGTCGTGAGGACCAGCGAAAGTGGCCCGCCGACTCGCTTCGACAGGTACTCGGCAAAATTGCCTTTGCCAGTCATGAGATCAATCTCGATCTTAAACTCGGCATCCGGTGCGGTGAACTTTGGTGCCGCGGCACCGAAGAGTGAAGTTTCCTTGCCGTCGAGCTTGAGTTTGAAAAGTGATTCGTAAGTCCAACCCTTTTCCTTGAACTCGCCATCGACCGATCGAACTTCGAGCGGAGTTTTCGCCGCGCCTTCTACGGTGAACGACGGGTTCGCGATGTGGGTGACGATCAGCTTGGCGGCAGTGAGTTTCTTTCCCGTCGGCACCTTGCCGGTGTTGAACTGAAGCAGGCTGTAAGAAAATGATTCGGCGTCGGAGGCTGATTCCGCAACAGGAACTCCGCCAACTCCCCAAACGCGCAGGTACGCATCGCGCTGCGGATCCGTGGCGTGAGGATAGGCCCAAATGTCATCCGTCGGGCTTAGGGTCACGACATTTGCGAACATCAAAGACAGCGAGGCAACCAGCACGTTTGTAGTTTGGCAAGTTTTCGCCGGTAGGGAGTACGGCACATTCGGTGTTCGATTGCCTTCTTTGACGACACAATGATCTTGGTCGATGATTCACGCCCTAAAGGTTCTTGAATACGGCGCAATTCTGGCGGAGCTCGCTCGGCATTGCGAAACTGAAATTGGCGCAGCTCAAGCGATCGAGCTGAAGCCGAGTTTCGACGCGCCCAGCGTTTTTGAGCGCCAGCAAAAGACGACCGACGCAGTAACTGCGCTGGAGCGCCACTCGCCGCCTGGGCTCTCGGCGGTAAGAGATTTACGCGGTCCGTTGAAGCGGGCAGAAAAGGGCGGCGTGCTGGGTGGTGAAGAGTTGTTCCGCATCGGCGAGTGCCTTGGCGCTTTGCGAGCGATGAAGGAGTTCCTTTCGAATCGCCAAGAGGACATGCCGGCGCTCCATCCGTACGCGTTTGCGTTGCATGCCGCGCCGTCGCTGGAAGCCCGCTTGCTGGATGTTTTGGAGCCGGGCGGCACGCTGCGGGATCACGCTTCGCCAGAGCTAGCGACATTGCGCCGTCGGCGGGCCGGAACCGCGACGCGGATTGTCGAGACGATTCAGAAGTACACCTCGGGCCGGTTCCGCGACCTCTTGAGCGACCCGATCTATACGACCCGAGACGGTCGCTACGTTGTGCCGTTGAAGGCGGAGAATCGCGGAAAAATTCGTGGCATCGTTCACGACACCAGTGCCAGCGGTCAGACGATTTTCCTCGAACCCGATGAAGTCGTTCAGCTCGGCAACACCCTGCGAGAGGCGGAAGCGCTCGCCCGGGCAGAAGAGTTTCGAATCCTGACTGCGCTTAGCGAATGGGTCGGGAAAGAGGCCCTCGCGACCTCCGGAGCCGTCGAAGCGGCGGCGCAGATTGATCTGGCTTTTGCCAGCGCGCGGTATGGATTCTCGGTGAGAGGAGTCTTGCCGATGATGTCCGAAGGCCCGGCGCGAATCCAGATTTTGCATGGCAAGCATCCGTTGCTGGATCCGGCCAAGGCGGTCCCGTTGGACATCACGCTTCAGCCCGGCAAGAGCGTGCTCATTACGGGTCCAAACACGGGCGGTAAGACAGTGGCCATCAAGTGCGTTGGGCTGTTCGTCGCCATGGCCCAGACTGGCCTCATGCCTCCTGCGTTGGAGGTTCGGTTGTCGCCGTTCTGCCAAATTTGGGCGGACATTGGCGACGAACAAAGTCTTGAGCAGTCGCTCTCGACATTCTCCGGGCACATCAAGAACGTCGGTAAAGCGGTTCGAGAATTGAAACCTGGAGGTCTGGTGCTCCTAGACGAAATTGGAGCCGGAACGGACCCGGCCGAAGGGGCCGCGCTTGCGGCGGCGATTCTTCGAGCTTTGCACGAGAAAGGTGCTGCCATCCTTGCGAGCACGCACTACGGCGAGCTGAAGGCGTTTGCGTACAACACCGAAGGCTTCCAGAACGCCGCCATGGAGTTCGACGAGAAGACATTGCGCCCAACGTACCGGCTGCTCGTTGGCGCTCCAGGCGCGAGCCATGCGCTCAAGATCGCCGAACGATACGGCATCGATCCCACCATTGTCGAGCAGGCGCGAGAAGAGCTAGGCACCCAGGCTCAAGACTTGGCAAAGATGTTGGAGCAACTTTCCCAAGCGCAAAAGCTGGCGCGAATTGCTCAGGGTGAGGCAGATCGCAAGCTGAACGAATTGCGGGTGGCCGAAAAAGTCGCCGACCAAAAGCTGCGAGAAGCCGAAGACATTCGAAAGAAAGCCCACGCCAACGCGAACGAAGTCATCGAGATCGCCTTGCGTGAGATTCGGCTGGAAGCCAATCGGCTTTTCGACGAACTGAAGGCCAAGCCTGGCGACACGAAAACGAGCGAGAGCGTGCGACGCGGATTGAAAGAGCTCGACGAAGTCGGCAAGGATTTCGCGAAGGAGTTTCGTGCTGGCGCAACATCATCTCGCACGAGCATTCCAGATCAGATCCAGAAAGGGGATTCGGTGAGCGTGACCGGGTTTGGCCAGAAGGGAGTCGTACTTGAGGCCCCAAGAGGCGGGCAGGTCATGGTGCAGGTGGGAATGATGAAGCTGTCGGTCCACATCGAGCGGCTGCAGAAGACATCGGCAAACCCGGTCGGCTCGCGCCGAACGATGGAGATGAGATTGCAGAAAGCGATCAACTCAACGCTGGAGCTTGACCTGAGGCACTTACGGGCCGAGGAAGCTTTACCCCGACTGGAGAGATTCATCGATGACGCTTTGTTAGCCGGGACCTCGAACTTGCGCATTGTCCACGGAAAGGGCGAGGGCATCCTGCGAAAGGTCACCCAGGAAGCTCTTAAAAAGCATCCCGAGGTAGTGTCCTATCGCGATGGCGAACCGAGCGAAGGCGGGCAAGGAGTGACGATTGTCCATTTCGAGTGACGAGATCCTGATTGCCAAAGCAAAGGAAGTTCGGAGCCACGCCTATGCACCGTACAGCGGGTATTTGGTTGGGGCGGCGCTTCGGGCAGCGGACGGCGAGATTTTCATTGGTGCCAACGTCGAGAACCTTTCGTTCGGTTTGACGATCTGTGCCGAGCGGAGCGCGATCGCCGCGATGGTTTCGGCCGGTAAGCAAAGATGGACCGAGCTTGCGGTCTTCACAAACGATGGGGGCACGCCGTGTGGCATGTGCCTGCAAACCCTGGTCGAGTTTGTCGAGGATCCGTCGAACTGTCGTATCTTGCTTTGTGGTTCGACAGGCAAGACGACGGAGCATCGGCTCATTGAACTGTTGCCGATGGGATTTGCGTCGGAAGCTGTACGGCGCGTTGGATAATCGCCAACCTTGAGAATTCTTTCGAATTCGAAGTTTAAGTGGAACAGGTAAGAAAATGAATCGTTGGAATGGTATGCGTAAAGCGGGTTCGGCGTGGAGTGTTGGTGTTTGCTCTGCCCTTTTGATCACAGTGATAGCGTGTGGTGGCGGCGGCGGTGGAGGCGGCAGCACCTCGGCCAGCGGCGGCGGCTCTGGCGGAACCTTCACGGAAGTCGCGGTTGAGTTCCGAACGCCCGACAACTACGTAGTCGATCCCTCGAACATTCGGGTCGGGGACACGCTTCAGATGTACCTCTGGGGCCGCGATTCCACCGGACAGATCGCCGCCGTGCCTTCCAGCAACTGGTCAACCACTGCGCCTGGCTCGATCGCCGTGACGAGCAGTTCCGGGGCTTTTGAGGCCAAGGCAGCCACGAGCACAACTTACGTCGTGCGAGCCAACGGAAACGAATACACCGCGAACTTCACGATTAAGGCGGCAAGCGGTGGTTTGGTCGCGGGTCGCGTTCGGAATACGGACTCGCAAGGCGTCCCTGGAGCCTTCGTGCGCATCTACAACGGTGCAGGGGCTCAGGTCGGAACCGCGGTTACGGGCTCGAACGGCACCTTCCGAGTCGTCGCGCCGTTTAACGCTACTGGTTTTTTGGTGGATATGACCGGATTGGCCACAAGATATTACAATCAGTTTGGCTACGGTGCGAGCGAATACAGCGTCATTTGTCCAGACTCAAAAGCGACACTTCCGGCAGTTTCAAGTTCAAGTTTGACCTTGTTGCCATCGAATCCGGTCGTCTATCGTAAGGTTGGCGGCACAACTCCTCCGCCTCCGCCTCCAGATTGCGGATTGTAAACCTTCCCAATATTCGCTGAGATTGGCATAATATGAATCGATGAAGCGCGCAAGTTTCGCGGTAACTACTTTGGCCGCACTGTTCTTAGCAGGATGCGGAGGAAATAACGGTGGTGGGGCAGCAGGTGGTGGCGGCGGATTGCCAACAGCTGGCCCACTTACGTTCGTCGAGGCCGTGTTGGCTCCTGGTGGGGTTGCTCCAAGCGATCCAGCCGCCTTCGTGGTTGTTGACCCCCTGAACGTTCAGGTCGGTCAGATCATTAAGTACCAACTCGCAACGTACTCGACCACGGGTGTGCGAACGGTTCTACCGGTCACCGAGTGGAGAAACAGCGACGAAACGAGCGCCTTTGGCCAGATCGGAACCGATTCCGGTCTTTACGAAGCGGGCAACGTCGTCACGACAACCACGGAATTCATCGGAACTCGCTACAACGGCGTGGACTACTTTGCCGCTTACCAGATCAAGCCCGCACAGGCTTCGGTTCAGGGCCAGGTTGTGGACTCTTCGACTGGCCAGCCGATTCGCGGCGCCGCGATCGAGTTCTACGATGCTAGCGGAGTTCTCATTGGAACCGTCCGACAGCCGTTCCAAGGCAACTTCCGAGCCTCCTTGCCGCTCAATGCTGCAACGTTCACGATCAACAGCGACACGCTGCCGACGAACTACCGACGTGTCTTCAGCTTTGAAGGCAACGGTTTCCGAACTGGCGATCCAGGGTGCTACGCTTCGTCGCCAACGTTCTCGCTTGGCAACAACTCGTTTGGAACGGTCTTCGTTCCGAAGACCAGCGAGCCAGAGCCAGACCTTACCGGTTGCGGCTAGTCTGCACCCTACTCATTTGGGAACCGAAGGAACTCCGCCAACGCGCGGAGTTCTTCTGGTTTTAGACCCGGGAAACCTGGCATTGTCGAGCCTGGCTTAATCTCTTTCGGGTTCTTGATGTACGTGACGTAATAGAACACGTCGGTCCGCTTTTTGTACGAATCCGCGAGGCTTGGCCCCGTCGTGCCAACTTTGCCATCCTGTCCGTGGCAGGCCACGCAAGAGTTCGAGTTGAACACTCGGCGCCCCATTGCGGCCAGTTGCGGGTCCTTGGTATCGGTTTGCTTGGCAATCGTGGCTAGGGAAGCCGGGTCGCGCTTTCCGACGAGGGGCGCGGGCTTCCCGCCGTGTAGCAACGTGATGCCGGAAAACAGCAGGGTCGTGCCAACCAGGAACCACTGGGCAACCTGCTGCGAAACCTTAAGCACACCAATTCCAAGAATGGCGGCAAGGACGGCGGATGGTAGGAGAACGGCACCGAGCCAACCGCCACTTCGCATAAGCCCATCGGTCCAAACGAGCATAGCGTGAGCCGGAAGGGTGTACCAACTAGCGAGGGCGTCAAATTTTCCGGCATCGGCGGCCGTGGCGGCGGTGCCCAGCGGGCTGCGCAAGACAAACGAGGTTAGGAATGCGACCGCAAGCCCGCCGGCTGCGGCAGCCCAGTTCGGCTCTCCTTCCCGCTCTTTGATGTAAGAACTGATGAGCACGATCGCTAGGACCACAAAGAGGCCCGGCAAGACGAATCGGTGCAGGTCGTACCAAAGCGTCAACGTCTCCTGGGAAACACCCTTGCCTCCTAGCATTGCTTCCATGAGGGGTCTTCCGATCCCCGGCACTCGGCCAGCAATGCTTCCTTCGATTGCGGCGGTTTGGACCGCATGACGATCCCAAGGCAAAATGTTGCCGGTTAGCTGGAAAGCGAAGGCGAAAACAAACAGGAAGACGTTGCTGACGAACTGCGTTTGACTCTTGTGGATGTAGCTTCCACTCCAAAGGCCGGCGGCTACTGCAAGGCCGCTGACGACGATGAGGACCGCGCTGGCCCAATAGTGGAATCCCTGCAAAATTCCGAACGTCGGATCGAAGTGAAGGTTCTGGACGCTCTTATGGGCACCACCGGTCGTAGCAATGTAACGAGTGCCGAGTGCGATCCCGACCGCAATCTGACTGACGGTGAGGATCAGCGCTGCTGCCCCCAAAGTCGCTACATGATCAGTTTTTTGATTTGCCATAAGTTTCCAGCACCTAATATGACGTACGGTCGTATACAGAGGCATCAGCGCCATTAGAACCAATTCTGAGAATTTTGCGGTTCGAATGAATCCTTTTTGACCAAAGGAATAGTACAGTTTCTGGGAGAGAAGGATGAGTTCAGATTTAAACCCGCTGCAAACGAGGCTAGCGGATGGTTCGGGGGGGCAATTTGACCTCACCGAAGACACGGTTGACCAGATGCTGGCGCTCGCAGAGCGCCTGCGGATGTCGAACGGAGGAGTGCTTGACGACGACGCCATTCAGGCGGTCGCCGAAGCCACCGGTGCGCCAACCGAGTACGTTCGACTTGCGGTCAAGGTCCGTGCCGAAAAGGAAAACCGGAGTCGGCTTACCAACCTGCGTGCACAGTTCCTCACGCTGGACCCAGAAACGCGCCGCATGGTCGGCGTTGGCACCATGGCGACGGTGTGCGCCTTCCTGTTTGCCTTGGAGTACCGACTCGGGAGTTCGGTCAGCCAATACGGCGTGCTCAGCATGGTCGGCCTCATCGCGCTTTCGCTCGGCTTGTATCAGGTCGCACTTTCGAAAGATGTTAAGTGGGCCGGTGTGAATGGAGCCATTCTTGGCGGTGCGTTCTTCGGAATGTACGCGGTGTTTTCGTTGCTGATGCAGTCGGCGATGAAGATTTATGCTCCGGCGATTTTGCCAATCATGATTGGCGGTGGCATTGCCGGCGCCCTGCTCAAGAAGGCGGTTGAAAACAACCGTGACAGTCTCGGCTTGCGGGACCCGATCAAGGAGCGTCAAGAACTGCTTTCTCAGCTCGTTGAGCTGCAGGACCGACTTCGGAGCGGTGAGCAGAGCGTTACGTTCCTCAGCGTCGATATCGTGGGTTCGACGAAGATGAAGCTGAAAGCAGACCTGCTGGCGGTGGAATACACCTTCACCGAATACCACGGGTACGTGGAGCGCATCACGGTGCGGTACGGCGGTCGTGTTCACAGCACGGCGGGTGATGGCGTGACTTGTGCGTTTGATCATCCGCATCAGGCCTTTGCCGCGGCTAAGACGATTCAGTCCGGGTTGTTTGAGCTCAACACGTTCCGAAACCGATTGGGGTCGCCGATCACCTTGCGGTGCGGCGTTCATACCGGAACGGTGGTTACGCCCCAGGGCGGAGACATCAAGTCGCTCAACTTCTCACACGTGATCGATGTCGCGGCTACGATCCAGAAGTACTGCCCTCCGGGCGGTGTGGCGGTAACCGAAGCCAGCGTAATGTACCTGCCGGGTGGAGCAACCGCAGTTGGGGAAGAGATGATCGAGGCGGCAGATACCCGGGCGGCAATCTGGCGGCCGAAGGCGATGGTCACGACGGGTTCGGCTGAGCAAACTCCGCCGCTGCCGGCGGTTTGATTTTCCATGCGGAAAACCTACCGGCACGCAGACGAGTGGCAACGCGAGTTCGAGCCGGGCTCGCCTTTGGCTCCCATTCCCAAGATTCGTCAGGGCGCAAGCCATTTCATTGCCGGTGGGCTCTGGCAATCGGGCTTTAGGCTCTTTCACAACGGCGGTCTTCCGCAGTTCGAACGGCGACGAGACGACTGGATTTGCGAAATTCTGCTTGACGTGAATGAGACCGAGGCTGCGGCGATTCCCGTGCGCCTGCGCATCCATCTTTGCCACCGCAACATTCGCGCCGTTCGAGAAAAGTATTGGACTCCGGCCAGTGCCGCGCCTATCCTGGTGGCCTCATCGGATATCGGTGCACTCGAACTTCCGCCTTCATACTTTGTTTGGTGGTGCAAGGGCCGGACGTACGAGTATGCGGAACTCCTCTCCCATATCCAAGCCACGGCAATCCCCTGGTTCGCCGAGTTTGAGGATCCTGAACAGTTAGAAGCGAACTTGATGGGCGCAGGTTTGCCGTTGATCGGTCACGGAACGGCAATTGAGCTGTTGCTTGCCGAGTGTGGACGAAAGGCGGCCCGCGCTTACGTTGAAAAATTCTTAGCGGAGGACCAGCAGTTCCAAATCGAAGTTGGGCGGCTGGCCGAGCAACCCCGCGGCAAACCGCTACCAGAAATGCCTCGGGCCGCAAGTGCGGCATTTTTGTATCGGCTCCTGTAGTCCCAAGTGGCCTGTAGGGCAGGGGTATTCTCCCGCCGATTAATGCTCTTCGGCAGACGGGATAAACGGGACGCATTCGAACGCTACGCTGAAAGTGTCTTTCCGTCTGTCTTCGGCACCGCACTTCGCCTCACCAGATCTCGTGAGGAAGCGGAAGACCTTTGCCAAGAAGCCATCGTGCGAGCCTACGAGGCGTTCGATCGATTTGATGGAACGAACTTCAAGGCTTGGCTGTTGCGAATAGTAACGAATCTGTACATCAACAAATACCGTCGTCAACAGCGGGGCCCACATATGGGTTCGCTTGATGAAGATGGAGCAGTTGAACCTACGGCAGCGGAAACGGTCCTTCCAGATCGGGCGCTTTTTGATGAAGCACTTGGGGCGGAAGTCGAAGAAGCACTTTCAAAGGTCCCAGCAGATTTTAGGATTACTGTAATTTTGAGCGACATTGAAGGGCTGAGCTATCAAGAGATTGCCGACGCGACGGATGTGCCTATCGGCACCGTCCGATCTCGACTGGCACGAGGTCGCGCTCTGCTCCGAACCGCCCTGGCAGAATATGCCCTTCGTGAAGGCATCGTTAAAGAAGGAATGGAGATCGAATGAGAGACGTGGAAACGCTACACGCCTACGTAGACCGGGAACTTAGCCCGGAAGAGAAGACGGCATTTGAAGCCCTGATGAGTCAGGATGCCGAGCTTCGTAAACAAGTTGCCCTGGTTCAGGCCCAGAAGTCGGCCATGGTGAACCTCAATTACGGCATGGAATGCGAAGATGCCTGGAAGAAATGTAAGGGGCGCATCGTCGAGATTGAAAGCGCTCGCCGAACCGAAAGTTTTGTGTCTCGCTATGCCTGGGCGCTCTGTGCGTCGCTCATTCTGATGATCGTGGTCGGCGGCGGCTGGCAGCGTCTGAATGGCAATTCGAACCCGAACGGCACGGCAATCACGGAAATGATGGCGGGATTCGTTCCCAATCGCCAGCAGACCTCAACACCGGCCGAAGTTCAGCGATGGGTTGAAGGCGTCTTTGACTTCGCGGGTGAAGCAACTCGACCAGACCGGCTCGAGCTACTGGCCATGGAGAAAGGGTTGTCTGGCGGCAAGATGGTCGAGCGACACTGGATTAAAGACGGCGAGGGCCAGATTGTCTTGATTGCGGTTGAAGGACAAGTGCCATTGACCGGAATGACCCCGTCTGGCGAAGACGGCAAGTACATGGTTGGGCACGTCGGTAAGGCGAACTGCATCGGTTGGTACAAGCCAAACTACACGGTTTTCCTCATGGGAGAGCGGCCGACCGAGAATCTTAAGGTTGCGGCAATTCGCCTATGCAGCTTGATTAAGTGAGCCGGAAAGTTTGACTCACGAGTCAAGCGCTTGAAAGATTTGGCAGGGGCGACAGGACTCGAACCCGCGACAACTGGTTTTGGAGACCAGGACTCTACCAACTGAGCTACACCCCTGCGTGTTCTTAAATGTACCAGACCGATAAAGCACACCGCGTCGTCGGCATCGTTCTATACTGGGACCCATGCGTCGAGCGAATCCTTTGGTCCGGACGGCCGTCGTCCTTGGTTTTCTTGTTGTAGGAGGTTCTGCTCTCGCGCAGCCACTCTCCGGAGCGCGACAGTACCCTCAGTTCCGAAACATGTCGGGCCTGCCGGGTGGACTCTTTGGCGTCAACTCGCTCGGGAAACCCAGTATGTGGGGAGCAATGGGGATTTCGACGCCCGTCGGCTACTCGCTTTCCGACTATCACTTCGCGTTTGGTTTTGCGAATATGAGCCGCGACCGAACCCTTCGATTCCCGAACGGCTCCCGGGATGCCTCCGACGCAAATGGCACCGGTCAGGCAATGATCGGAATTCCGTCGCCGTACGGTGCGGTCACGATCAGCGGAATGCTCCACAGCGGCGTTGGTGACAGCGTTTTGAACCTGCAGTACGCACCTTCGTTCGGACCTCAAGGCCTTGGAGTGAAGGGTCTCGGCGTGAGCGTTGGAGTTCAAGACGCTTTCTCAACGGGCGGTTCTGCCGGACAGGGTCAGCCGAGCGACAACGATAGCAGCCGGTCGTACTACGTGGTCGCAACGTACGAGATCAAGCAAGGCATTCATGTCAGCCTTGGAAAGGGTGATCGTCGGTTTGCGGGACTCTTTGGCAATGCTAGCCTGAGCATTGGGCCGCGAGTGAAGCTGGTGGTCGAGAACGACACGTTCAACACCAACTATGCGGTTGCCTATAGCCTCGGACCGCTCAAGAAGTCGGATCCAAAGTATCTGCTTTCAACGGAAGACGATCCGCGCCGCGGTGATGTCGTGATGAGTCTCGGAATTATTCGCAAAAGCCGCATCTTCTGGGGCCTTAACGTCACCTATTGATCAAAACCTGAATTCTGTGGGCTCACGTCGTGCGTGGGCCCAGACGGTTGCGCCACAATGAGGACTATGCGCGGTCGTTTGTCCGCGGCCCTTGCGGCCCTATCGTTACTTCTCGTATTTGGGTGTGATGCTCCACCGGTCACCCAAGGTGGCAAGATGCGAGCGACTCCGCTTAAGGCGGTGGTTAGCCTCAGCCCGAGCACAACAGAGCTCGTTGGCTCGTTTAACTACTCCGGCGTTCTCAAAGGTCGAACAGCGGCCGACGATTTCCCCGTTATCGCTAAAAGCATTCCGATCGTTGCCTCGGTAAAACCCGACTACGAAAAGATCGCGCAGATCAAGCCAGATTTGGTCGTCTACGACGCTGATTTGTACAACGAACAGGACGTCGAGAAGATCAAGGGAATGGGCTTCAAGACGTTCGTCATCGACGCTAAGACGGTCGAAGCCTTTGTAGAGCAGCTTTACCTTCTCGGTGCAGAAACCGAGTCGGAGACCAGTGCCAACACTTACGCGGACAAGGTCCTTGCTGCGCGGAATTCTGCTCTTGGTGATGCGATCGAGCCGAAGCCGAAAGTTGCGGTTGTTCTTGCCGGCGATGGCGCAGAGCACTACATCGCTGGGACCCAAGGATTTCTTGCCGACATCGTGAAGAGCGCGGGTGGAGAACCAGTTGGCCCAGCCTCCGACAAGTTTGTCGCGTTGAGCCCCGAAGCTTTCATTGCAAATAATCCGGACATGATCGTTGTGGCGTTCCCGCGGGTTGAGAACAAGGACGACGAGAGCCGAACCAATGCCCTCAAACGGGTCAACATCATTCTCAACGACAAGCGGTTCGCCAACGTATCGGCCGTACAGAAAAAGCGAATCGTGCCGATCGACGAAGACGTTCTCACGCGACGTGGTTACCGCGTGGACAAGCTGATCGACGAGTTGCACAAGCGAGTGGTGAGCAAGTAATGGCGCGCGAATTAGCCGAGATCGGCGTCTTTGGCGGTTCGGGTTTCTACAAGCTGCTTGAGGACGTTCGCGAAGTCAAGATCGACACCCCATATGGCGCGCCGAGCGACTCCGTTTTCCTTGCCACGGTCAACGGTCGTAAAGTTGCCTTCCTTCCGCGCCACGGTCGAAACCACACGCTTCCTCCGCACAAGATCAACTACCGCGCCAACGTTTGGGCCATGCGCTCGATTGGCTGCGCGGCGATCATCAGCCCTTGTGCCGCGGGTTCGCTCCAGCGTCACGTGGAGCCCGGTCACTTCGTTTTGTGCGATCAGTTTGTCGACCGAACGAACGGTCGAAGCGACACGTTCTACGACGGTCCGATCGTCACCCACGTGTCTCCAGCGGACATGTACCACCCGCTACTGCGAAAGCTGGCGGCGGAAGCCATTCGAGAAAACGGGATCGTTTGCCATGAAAAGGGAACGGTCGTCGTAATTCAAGGACCGCGTTTTAGCACGAAGTCCGAAAGCAAGTGGTTCCACGATCAGGGTTGGGAAGTCATCAACATGACCCAATATCCGGAGGCGTACCTATGCCACGAACTGGGAATGGGCGTAGTAAATATTGCGTTGATTACCGACTACGACAGCGGCGTTCATGCTGATGCCGATGCGGTGACCGCACACAGCGTGCTTGAGGTGTTCCAGTCAAACTCGGAGAAAATCAAGCGCGTGGTGTTAGATTTGATCGGGAAGATACCGACCGACTTGTCGCTCGTCAGAACGCAGGAAGGCCTGCAGTGGACGAGAGGCGACGGTCACGCAACAAGTCCAGACGACTTGAGAATCTTCCAAAGCTGGGAATGAAATGAATCTGATAGGAATCCTCGCGACCTCGGTCCTGATGCCGGGGGTGCTGGACCCTCAACAAGCCGCTCCGGTGAGCGTAAAGATCGGTGGACGCACCGTCGAAGTGTCGTATGCGTCCACTACCAACCTCGACTATGACGGGGCCATTGATGCCTGGAGCGGCTGGGGCGACCTCAAAGGGGAACCGCAACGAATCTTCATCCTTGATCGACCGGATCAGTTGGTCGGAAAGCTGCCTAAGGCCGGAGCGACGGTCCTTCGAGCCAAATTCATCATCTATCCGAGGGTCGATGGGCTCCAGCCGAGCGCGGATGGCACCTTGCGCCTGCGTCGGGCGGACATGGAAGACGCCCAGGTCAATGAAGCGCTGGCCGCAATTGTACGGCTGAAAAATCAGGTTGCCGCTTCAACGGACGGGAATGTTGACTTTCAGCCCGACGTTGAAATCCGCGAAGAGATTGAGCGAGTTGACCTCCAACCTGGCATGGCAAGTTTGCCAACCGAAGCCTGGCGGAACGAGCTTGAGGTTGCGACAAACGGCGGCAGTTTCGATGCGGAAGACAAGCAATACCGTGGTCCTTACCACGTTGGGTTTGTGATCTCTGCTCTTGCGCCCAACCTTGAGCGCCAGTTTGCGCCGCTAGGCGGCATCTGGAATTCACCTTCTTTTGCGTTGGGCTACTACGGTCCCCATTCTTTCGGGATCAAGTTGGACCAGGCAGTCCGTGAGACGTTGCTGTTCTGGAGCGTGCAAAAAGGCGCAAACAAGTGGCCAGCCGGAGCCGAATGGGCCAAGGTTCTTTCGTTTGATGAACCCACGATTGAGCAGCAGCTAGCGGTGTTTTCCGGTGTTCCGGCCGCGTTTGACGTACCGAGTTCTGCCGGAGTTGAGCTTGGCGTGCGGTCGGCCGATACCGCGGTAAGTTTGGTCACAGATCCTGAAAAGGGACAAGTACTTTCGATTACCGAGCGGAGCGTCGGACGCACCGGCGGAGCATCCCTCGTCGTGCCTGGCGGTGGCATTGATCCGAAGCAAACCCCGACCTTAACCTTTTCGGTGAAGCAGGACACTCCTGAGCCGGTGGCGCTTTGGTTCAACGGTACGACGGCGGTCACTTTGGGAAGCGACCGGCTAGCGACCGATAAGCTTGGGCAAGCCGTCCCGTTCGAGCGAAATGGAACCTGGCAAACCGTCCAAGTTTCACTCAAGGACCTCGGGCTAGACCTGATCAGCAGCATCGCTGTTCGGCCGGCTCCGGGAGCGTTCTTGAGAGGGAAGATTCAGAATCGTCCGATCGAGGTTCGATTGACCGATTTCAAACTCGTGGCGACTTCGACTTCCAACCTGCCCGAGCCCGCTCTGTCCGAACTTGATCAGAGGATTTCTGCCGCAACGAAATTTGGCGCGGAGACACCAGAAGATATCTTCATTGCCGCGCTAAAGGATACGGAAGAGGAAGTGGCGATGAACGCGATTCAGGCGCTGCCTCGGCCGCTCAGTCCGACTTTGCGCGTTGCTTTGACCTCGGCGGCATCGAGCATCGAGGGTCGGGTGGCTCAACTCGCGGTTCGACGTCTGGCTTCCGAACCCGATGCCACGTCGCCGACCGAAATGCGCCGCATCATGCAGTTTGGAATCACCGACGCGGCCAGAGTTGAGGCTGCCCTCGTGGTTGCTCAGGGCGTGGATCCGAAAGAAGCTGGCTATATTTCTGTTCTCTTGGGAGATCGAAGAGCGGCTGTGCGACGTGGCGGTCTGAAGGCTCTTGCGAAGCTAAAAGGCCGAGAAGCAGGCAT
The DNA here is from genome assembly GCA_945882415.1 of Chthonomonas calidirosea. Lineage (GTDB taxonomy): Bacteria > Armatimonadota > Fimbriimonadia > Fimbriimonadales > Fimbriimonadaceae > Fimbriimonas > Fimbriimonas planktonicus. The sequence goes on along the minus strand of CAMCWC010000010.1, from coordinate 88,088 downwards.
CATTCGAATGGCGTACATCACCCAGGTCGATCCGATGCTGAAGGCAATAGTAACCGACGCTTCGGATCCGAATGACGAGTATCAGATGCGGAAGCTGCTCTGGTCTGCGGTGAATGAACCGTGGGATGCCGTCCGATTGAAGAGCTGTCTCAAACTGATTCAGTCGAACGTGCCGGAGTTTCGAAAAGACGGCTACCGGGGAATCAAAGACGACAGCATCGGAGTTCGGCTATCAATTTCGGTTGCGCTTGCGAACACCCCGACCGAGGCTCACCGAGATGCGCTCCGTTTGGCGGTCGTGGATTCAGATTCGCGCGTCCGTGCAAACGGCCTGCGTGGACTTGCGCAGCTTGGGCCGGTTTCGGCAGACGAAATTCAGAATCTCTTTACCGACGCCTATCCAGCCGTCCAATTCCAGTTAATCAGCGCCAGTAAAGCTGGCAAAGTCACGTTGCCTGCAGACACGGTCAAAATGCTCAAAGCTAGTCCCTTTGCCGGGATTCGCGCCGCCGCAAAGGACCTTACTGACTGAAGTACGCGTAATAGGCTTACGGACACGGAAAGTCGCATATCATGAAAGGAATGAATCGAACGGTCGTTGTGCTTGGAGGGACGGCGCTTATTGCGTTTACCGCAGTTGGTGGGGCCGCCTTGCGAGATTGGGTGGACCTGGGCCGACGGGCTGAAGCCGAAATGCCGAATTTCTCGGGCGTTGGCTTGGTCGCATCCACCGATGCGAACGGCGCGAGCTACACCGCTGGGGACTATTTCTACCAACTCATGCGCCTCCTGAAGCGCGAGTACGTCGAACCCATTCCGGACGATCAGAAACTTGCTTCCGGCGCGATTCGAAGCATGATCGGCAGCCTTAACGACCCTAAGGCGATGTTCCTGGACAAGAAGCAGTTCGCGAGCTTCCAGAACGCCCGAGCCGGAAAGTACGAAGGCATCGGCGTCGAGGTTGTGATGGTCATGCGTGGCGCCGCAAACAAGCAAGCCGCGAAGGCATCCGATTCTGAAGGCGCTCTTCCAGAAGGTACAGCGGAGGAGGCGCTCGTCTCCCGCGTCCGAGTGCCTCGACTCATGGTTTCGAACGTCATCCCAGGTAGTCCGGCAGCGAAAGCTGGGGTCAAGATTGGAGACGTCGCCTACGAAATCGACAGCCACTGGGTTGTGAACACCGACCTGCTGATCAAATTCCAGAAGGCCCAAGACGACTTCAAAGCCAAGAAGATCACCTATAGCCAGCTGAACCTCGTCCGCAAAGAAGTGCGCGAGCGCACCGAAAGAGCACTGTTGCCGATGCGCGCAATGGAGCGACTGGTTACGGGCACCAGTGGAAAGGTGAAGGTGGTCTGGGAGCGCGGGACTGAGAAGCGCACTACCGATCTCACCAAGTCCGTGACCGCGATGAGCCCGATGACGGTTCTTCCAAATGGTGATCTGAGGTTGGCCTTCCAGAAAGGCGCGGATGCTTGGATCGCGAAGGAACTTCAAGGCAAGACGAAGGTTCGTATCGATCTTCGAAACAACACCCACGGTGATTTTGAATCGCTGAAAGCCGTGCTTGAAAAGGTCGCGCCGAAAGGAACCTATGGACAGTTTGTTACTGCACGCGGCAGCGAGCCAACGAACCTCGTTGTCGCAAAAGGAAACCCTGCCGCACCCAAGTACGAACTGCTCGTGGATTCGAGCACCCGTGGAGTAGCGGAAATGTTCGCGCTGGCGCTTCAATCGAAGGGTAAGGCGACCCTTGTTGGGAGCCTCACCGGAGGAGATCGGACGCTGGTCGACATCGTCCCGTTGCCAGATGGCTCGGGCTACGTTTTGCCGATCGGCGAATACCAAGTCAACGTGACCAGCACGAAAGTTGTCATGGCGGATAAGACGGAGGAAGTGAGATGAAAACCGGAATCAAGTACGTTGCGTTCGCCGTTGCCGCGCTGAGTGCCGGATCCTTGGGGTTCGCATGGCGAGATCTTCAATCAGGCTCGGGCGTGGATTCTCGAGCGGTCAACTCGCTCCTCGGTGTCAAGAATGCGAAAGCAGCAAGCCCAGAACAGGTTTTCCAGCAGGCTTACAACCAGATTCGGTTTAAGTATTCACGACAAGTGAAGCCTGACGACCTCCGGTTTGCCGGAATGCAAGGACTGCTGAGCTCTCTTGGCGATCCTCACACGTTGTACTTCCCACCGCGGGCGGCTCAGCTGTTCAGCGAAGAGACGACGGGCAACTTCTTCGGTGTCGGCGCTCGATTGTCCGATGACGCGATGGGCGTCCGAGCGGCGGCAGTTTTCGAAGATGGTCCGGCATACGCGGCGGGCCTGCGCATCAACGATGTGATCATCGCGGTTGACGGCAAGAAAGTTGGCGGGATGCCGACCGACGCCGTTGTCCTACTGATCAAGGGCAAGGAAGGCACCTTCGTCACCCTCACCGTTGCGAAGAAGGGCAAACAGCAGCCCGTGACGATGAAGATCAAGCGAGCCCGAATCGTCGCGCCGACGGTCGAGAGCAAGTTCTTTGAAGATTCGAAGGTCGGCTACATTGCGGTTTCGCAGTTTGCCGAGCCGACGACGATGCAGTTTGACCGAGAGCTTGATAAGGTAGATCGCAAGTCGCCAAAGGGCCTTGTTATCGACATGCGCAGCAATCCGGGCGGACTATTGGACGTCGCGGCTGACATGTTGAGCCGATTTGTGGCAGACAAGGTCGTCGTGAAGATGGTGGGACGAAACGGATTCAATGAAACCGTTCGATCTGCATCCAATGAGGTTCGGCCATTCGGTTACCCGGTGGTTGTCTTGATGGACGAGAACTCTGCAAGCGCGGCCGAAATCTTCGCTGGCGTGTTGCGGGACTACAACAAGGCAACGTTGGTTGGCACCCACTCTTACGGGAAATCCAGCGTCCAGAACGTGTTCCCTCTCGTGGACAAGAGCAGCGCGAAGGTCACGATCGCGAAGTACTACTTGCCGAGCGGAGATGACATCGGCCGCAAGGTCGATCAGGATGGCATCTACATTGATGGCGGATTGAAGCCTAGCGTCGCCGTGGAACTCGATCTGGACAAGGACCCCGAGTTCGGTAACCCAAAGAGCGACAACCAGCTCCAGAAGGCGATTGAGACGGTTCTAAAGCAAGCGCGGAACTGACCGATTAGGCTGATCTATCTCTCGGGTCCGCAAGGGCCCGGAGACCGTCGCCCACGAAGTTGAGCGCAAAGATCGTCATGCTCAACATCGCGCAGGGCCAGATCAGTAGAACTGGGTAGCTGTTCATGTTGAGGCGCGCGCCATTGATCATGCCGCCCCAGCTGGGCTGCGGCTCTTGAACACCGATTCCCAAGAAGCTGAGGGTGCTTTCGGCGAGGATGGTGCCTGCGAGGTCGATCATCGAATACGCCAAGAGAATCCCTGTGATTTGCGGCAAGATGTGCCGCGTGACGAGATAGAAATTGCTGGCGCCTGCTGCTTTCGCGGCGACCACGTACTCGCGGTCTTTAAGCGTTGCCACCTGCGACGCGACAAGACGCGCAATGCTGGGCCAGGCGGTCACGGAAAGGGCGAAAATCACGGGTCCCATGCCAAGCCCGGCCACGCTGACGATAAGGATCGCGAGCAGGATGTCTGGGAAAGCGAACATGCCGTCGGTGAACCGCATCAGCGGATTCCGAATCCACTTCGGCGCGAGCACGCCGAGTACCCCGACGGTGATTCCGACGAGAAGAGCAATCAGCTGAACCGAGAGCCCGACGGTGAGCGACACTCGGGCGCCCTCCGCGAGTCGAGCCACGATGTCTCGCCGAAGCTCATCGGTGCCAAGAATGGCGGCTCCTCCGGCCGGAGCGAACGGGCTGGAGCTCACCGGATCAAGGACCGCGTTGTAAACCCGGATGTCGGGATCAACGCCCTTGGCAACATCGCTGAGCTGCGCGTTTCGAATCATCGGGCCGAAGATCGCAAAGAGCAACAACAGCACCAAGTAAGCCGCGCCGAAGATGAGGCCAAGTCGCTTCTTCCGCGGGTTTTTGCTCTTGAGCTTCATCAAACTTGACTCTCCCGAATTCGTGGATCGAGGATGGGCAGGATGAGGTCAACGAAGAGATTCAAAACGATGAAGATGGCACCGGTCAGCATGACGCAGGCTTGCACCACGGGAATGTCGCCTTTTCGGATGGCATCGATTGTCGTGCTGCCAAGGCCAGGCAGAAGGAAGTAGGTTTCGACAACGAACGATCCGGTGAGCAGGAAGCCAAATGACGTACCGATCGCGGTGATTACGGGCAGGATGGCATTCCGAAGCGCGTGCTTCACGTACATGCGAAACGGCGGAACACCCTTTGCAATGGCAGTCCGGATGAACTCCTGTCGTAGCGTTTCGACCATGCTGGCGCGAGTGAGTCGAGTCAGCAACGCGGTTGGGCGCATGGCAAGGACGATGACCGGAAGGATTAGATAGTAGTAATCCGGCGCGACGCGGTCCACACTCCAGGTGAGCGGCAACACATCCCATTGCAACGCGAAGAAATACGCAAGGATTGGCGCAAGAACGAAGTTTGGCAACGTGACGCCAAACGTGCTGACAAACAAAATGCCTTGGTCCGGAGGTTTGTTCTGCCAAACGGCGGCCAGCGTGCCTAGGAAAATGCCGATGGCTGAGGCGAGCAGAATCGCGCAACTGGCGATGGTGATCGTCATCGTGACGTTCCGGCCGACGAGCTGACCTACGGGTTCTTTCACCCCGTAATAGCTGGTGCCAAAGTCTCCGCGAACCGCTTTGCTGACGAACTCCACGTACCGAATCGGCCACGGTCGGTTGAGGCCGAGGTTTTCCCGCAATCGCTCTATGGTCTCGGCGCTTGCTTTTTCTCCGGCCAATACGGTTGCCGCGTCTCCGGGCTGAATTTCATCGGCCAGAAACGTGACGAAGGAGATGAATAGCAGGCTCAATAATCCCAGTAAGAAACGGGTTGCGAGCGCGCGGGCAAGCTGCACGGGTCTGCGAGTTTAACACGCAAGGCGGCTCGTTTGCCGAGCGGACTTCAAAATTATTCGCTCACGATTCGCACCGAAGTGACCCGATCGCCTTTCTCTAGCTTTCGAAGGACCTCGATGCCCGAAACGACCTTGCCGAAGATCGTGTATTTGCCATCCAGAAACTTCGAGCGACCCAGGGAGAAGTAGATTTGGCTATCGCCGCCGTTTGGGTTATCGGAGGGGCGAGCGAGGCCAACGGAGCCTTCCTCGTGCTCATACGGGGTGGTTTCGAGAGGAACTTTGGTTCCAGAACCACCGGTTCCAACTTGCGGCGAATCGAGACTGAGCGACTTCGTCTGCGGATCGCCAAAGAAGGCTAGATAAGGGCGTGGTGTTCGCTCCACTCGGAAAAACTGCAAGCCGTTGTAGAAACCTTGGCGCGAAAGGCGAAGAACCTGGGCGGTTGCCTTAGGTGCCTCTTTGGTGAAGAAGCGGACAAAGATACTTCCGCGGTTCTCAACATCGAAGCGCACAACCGTTTCGCCCGGCTGGGGGGCGTAACCCTGAGCAAACGCGGACGCGACCCCGATTTGGAGCGCGACAAGGGCTAGACACCGAAAAGTTCGTGGGTTCATGAAATTCGCAATTATTCAGACGACAGGAAACCCAAAACGGAACAATGGATTAGGACCAAGCGTAATTAGTCGCCGAGTTGCCGACCGTAACCATCCATCCGAACGTTGCCAACCAGGATCAAAATTCCGTCGATGAAGGACCAGATGAAGCCAACGCCACAGAGGGAGAGGACCAATTGCAGCACGCCGATGGCGCTGAAGCCGAGGTAGATCCGTCCGACGCCGGGGATGATCAACTGCAGAATTCCCGCGAGGATTCGGCTACGGTCGCTGCGCTGGCTGCCGTATGGCGACATCGAGGTCATTGACATCGTCAGATCGGCCGGCGCACCGAATGGATCGCTAATCCCGAAGTTCGGCGCGGCGGGTCTGGTCTGTTGTCCCATTCCGGCGACAGCGCCGTAAGGATCGGTTGGGCCAGCCGTTCTTGCGCCAGGTGATGGTGGGGGAGGCGGGGCGACGTTCGTCTTCACATCCATGAACATCGTGCTGATTTCTGGAGTCTTTCCCGCAGGCATCCAGTCGGGAAGTCCCTGCTTCCAAACGTACGTATCACGGTCGATAACGCCGCCCGCAACCAGTTCTTCCATCTGGTCGAGCGTTAACGGACCGAGTTGCCCGTAGTGTCCAATGTAATACCAATCTGCTGCGATGCTCAAGTTGCCGCCAAGTTTGAGTGAAGTATGCGAGAAGTGTTTACCTAATCGTAGGCACAAGGTCTATTGAATCACACCGATTGTTCGCTCATTGGCGAGATATCGGCAGAATGCGGGACCAGAACCCGCAGTGCAGCGGGAAGAATCTTGAACTCGAGAGGGGTCCGTTGCGAGATTTCGCCGTCCACAGTCACTTTTCGCTTCGGATCGGTTCTGAGCGTCCCCCCTGCCGTTTCCTCGGTATGAACCTCCTCCAGGCGCCCGTGGTGGCCAAAGGTCAAGTTAAGCGCGAGTTTCAGAAGGGCAGATTTTCGGGCGGTCTGGAGCGCATAGAGCGATAATTTGCCGGAATCGATGCTGGCGGCTTCCGAGAGCTGAAACGGCCCGGCATGGAAGCGTCCGCAACCGATGACTACTTGAAGGGTCTCGAATTTAGCCAGGCCATTCTCGGTGGACAACGTGACCCAAAAAGGCTTCACGCGGGCTAGTGCCCTCCAAACGGCGGCAATATACGCTGCCTTGCCGAGGGTGCGTTTCAAAGTCGGGTCCAGAGACTTGGCGATTTCTGTCGTCAGGCCAACCGAAGCGATATTGACAAACACCGAGCCGTTCGCTTCGCCCAGGTCAACCATCCTGGTTTCGCCCGACATAATCACCGGGAGGGCAAGGTTGAGGTCGGGAGAAATGCCGAGATCACGCGCAAACGCGTTTCCAGTTCCAAGAGGCAAAACTCCGAGAGTGGTCTTCGTGCCAATCAGCTTTTGCGCGACGGACGACAGCGTGCCATCTCCGCCGCCGACAACGATGAGAGGAATCTCGGAGCGAATCGCATCATCAACGAGTCCGAGAAGCTGATCCATTTGCCGGAAAGCTCCGGCCTTATGAAAATGGAACCCGGCATCCACAAGTCGCAGGTGCGCGGCGTCATACAGGTCTCGTCCTCGGCGGGATTTACCGTTGACGAGTAAAACCGCTTCGCGCAATGGACTCATGCGCTCATGATCGCTGATTTTCTCTAGCCCGTGAACTTATAGCCGACGCCGCGGATGGTGAGAAGCCGCGTTGGGTTCGTTGGATCCGGCTCAATTCGGGTTCGCAGCCAGCGGATGTGAACATCCACGGTGCGGCCAGAAATGAACGCTTCTCGGCCCCACACTCGGTCCAGCAAGGTTTCGCGTGAGAAGACTTGGCCCACGTTTCGGCCGAGGAAGTACATCAGCGCAAATTCCTTTGGCGAAAGGTTCAGTGGTCGGTCGTCGATCCACGCCTCATGGCTTCGGGGATCGACGCGTAAGTTGCCAGACTCGATGACCTCGCGAACCGGTTCTCCGGTCGAGCGTCGCAAAATCGCCTTAACGCGCGCGGCGAGTTCGCCGAGGTTGAACGGCTTGACCACGTAATCGTCGGCACCGAGTTCGAGACCCTTCACACGATCCGCTTCATCAGCGCGGGCCGAGACAAAAATGATTGGGGTGTTGCTGTCCTTTCGAATCGCTCGGCAGAAGTCGAAGCCAGAGCGCTGCGGCAGCATGATATCGAGGATCACGAGGTCGGGCTTGATGCGTCGGAAGAGGCGCATTCCTTCTTCAGCGGAATCCGCAACGAAGGTCGTGAAACCTTCCTTGCGCATTTTCGCCTCGACCGTTTCCAGAATGACGGGTTCGTCATCCACGATCAACAGCTTCATCATGCTGCCCTCTAAATTCTCCGGTTGCAAGTCTTGAGCCAAAGCCAAAAGCGGTTCCTCATGTCTTGCCGGAAAAAGTCTCCCCGGCCAAGTATCACTCAGTTGTGCCCGATTTGGGTTAAGACACTGTAAAGAACGGTCCTTCCTTGGGCAATTTTTCGGAAAATCCCGGGTTTCAGGTGCGTTTGAAAAGCTTGAGCAAGTTTTCCGTCGAAAGGGTGACCGTAATGGGGCGCCCGTGGGGGCAAAGATACGGGTTCTCCGTCAGTGCCAAATCGGTAACGAGCTTTTCCATCTCGGCCATGCTGAGCGGGTCGCCCGCTTTGACCGCCATTTTGCAGGAGCACGTGATCCAGATTTGTTCTCGGGTTGGCATCAGTCTGCGATGGACGGAGGACTCGACCAGTTCGTCCACCATGTCTCGCAACATCCGAATGGGATCTCGGCCACGGATGGCAGCGGGCACCGCACGAACGACGAAGCTTTCTCCGCCAAACGGCTCGAGTTCAAAACCGACCTCGGTGATTTCGTTGAGTCGCTCTCCGAGGAGGGTGGCGGCGCGGCGATCCAGTTCGAGCGTTTGCGGGACGAGCAGCACTTGCTTCTCGATTCCGACCGATCCGCGGACGCCGCAAAGGTACTCGTACAGGATTCGCTCGTGGGCAACGTGCTGATCGATCACCACAAGCCCGTGCCGGGTTTCCGCGATGATAAACGTGTTCATCGCTTGGCCAAGGATTCGAAGGCCATCAAGAAGTGAAACGAACGGCAGGTTCTCAAGTGCCGGGGCATCGGTCGTCGGCTCTTCGGATGTCGAAGGTTCGACCGTGGGTTTTGGTGCGGCGAAGCCTTCGGCGTTGACGGGCGGCAGGTTTGCCCAGCTTGGGGGAAGGCTACTACTTGGCTCGGGAACGCGACTGGCTGATCTCCCCGCTTCAAACAGCGCAGGGCCAGAGGCGGCGCGCAGGGCTTCATTCACCGTCGCAATCTGGGCGGCGGAAGGCATCATGCCGTGGGTCAACAGGGCGTTCTTGATTGCCAGCCGGATGCCATCAAACGCCTGATTTTCTTGCTGAAACCGAACATCGCTCTTGGTTGGAGAAACATTGATGTCGATCTTCGATGGATCGATTTCGAGCATCAGGACGAGGTACGGATATCGGCGCTCGGGCGTGATGTCACGAAGCGCAACGTCTACGGCCACGGTGAGATTTCGGGACCGGACCGGGCGACCGTTGACGAATAGAAACTGGTAGGCGCGAGTCGGCCGGGTGACGTGCGGCGGGCTGATGTAGCCGTGAATGCGCAAATCTCCCGCGCGGGCTTCTAGGGGAACGAGGGCGCGGGCGACGTCGCGGCTCCAGACAGCTCCGATGGCCTCCAGCCGGTCGTCTCGTCCTGGAGTTTCCATCGCGACTTGGCCGTTGTGGGTGACCTTGAAGGCGACGTGCGGATAGGCAAAGGCGTATCGAGAGAGATGATCGAGCGATTGGCCGAGTTCGGTCGTGTCCGATTTGAGGAATTTCCGCCGGGCCGGGACATTGAAGAAGAGATCTTCAATGACGATCTCGGTGCCGCGAGATCCAGCTTCGGCCTCGGCCGGGCGAAGCTCGCCGCCCTCGATCTCAAGCCGCGTGCGAAGGCCGTCAACGTTTCCGGTGATGAGGGTGAACCGGGAAACCGACGCAATGCTCGGGAGCGCCTCTCCACGAAAGCCTAACGTGCCGACATGGAGCAAGTCTTCGGCATCACGAATCTTCGACGTTGCATGGCGAGAGAGCGAAAGGTGCGCCTCTTCGCGGGACATCCCGATGCCGTTGTCGCGAACCACGATTCGAGTTCTGCCCGCGTCGGTGAGCTCGACTTCGATCCGCGTGCTCATCGCGTCCAACGCGTTTTCCACGAGCTCTTTGACCACCGAGGCTGGGCGTTCAACAACCTCGCCGGCGGCGATCTGGTTGACGGTGTGAGGATCGAGTTGCCGGATTCTTCCGGCGGTTTCGGATGGTTCGTGAAGGCTCACCTTAGAGCGACGCGACCTCGCGGGATTGGACGCTTTGGTAGGCGGCCATCGCCACTTCGCTGGCCCTGAGCCCGTCTTCGAGAGTCGTTCGTCCCTGCCGGCCTTCGTGGATGGCACTCAGGAACTCAGCGATCATGAGGGCATCGAGATCCGATCCGTAGTTGGCAACCGTATGGCTCTTTTGCCCGACGCCGTACCGGTGGACTTCTTGGCTGAACATGTCCAGCTCGATGACGCCGGCTTCTCCAACCACGTTCAACATGACGTCGCCCCAGGTTCGAAATCCTGCGGGGCGAGACCAAGAAGAATCGATGGTTGCGAAGGCGCCGGACGGGAATTCAAGCGTCACCATCGCGGTGTCTTCCCAGGATTGGGCGTAGACGCCATTGCCGGTTTGGGCTTGGACGCGCCCCACTTCCTCTTGAAGCAGGTCTCGCAAAAGGTCAGTGACGTGAACGACGTGGTCGATCATGGCGCCGCCGCCGGATTCGGCGACATCAACGAACCAATCGAACGGGCAGGTTCCGCGATTGGTGGAGCAAATAGCGCGAAGCGTGCCGATGTCACCGTTGGCTACTTTCGCCCGCAGGCTTTGGTACGCCGGGCTGTAGCGGCATGGGAAGGCGGTCATTTTGACGCCGGTGTGATTGGCAACGGCGGCGCGAATTCTGGCCGCTTCCTCTGGGGTTGTTGCGATCGGTTTTTCGCAGATGAAATGCAGGTTAGCCGTGGCCACGGCTTCGATATCTTCGGCGTGCCGCTTGTTCTCGCTGGCAATCACGACGGCGTCGCATTGGCCGAGAAGGTCGGCTAGCGACTCAAACTCGGGGATGCCATGCAGGACGGCGAAGGAGTTTCGGCGCTCTGGCTTGCGGTCCCAAATGCCAGCAAAAGTGCAGCCCGGCACGGTGCGAAGTCCGTGGACATAGGCATGGGCGTGCTGGTGCGCCGAAGAAACGAACCCAACCCGAAGCGCCATTTGGTAATGCTACACCAGAATCAGCGACCCGAAATGGGGGGCGTTACGGTAACGATTCGGGCTTCGGCGGTTTGGCCAAACTCAATTTGAACCCACCAGCATTCTTCGGCTGGGATCAAATCCGCCATTCGGTCCGGCCATTCGATGAAGGTTAGATGGTCGGCAAACTCGTCTTCCAAGCCCAGCCCCGCCGCACTCTTGACTCGATACAGGTCGGAATGCAGGATCGGCGGATCGGTCGGGAAAGATTGAATGAGGTTGAAGGTTGGCGATCGCACCGCCCCCTCGTAGCCGCAAGCTCGCAGGCAGGCGCGGACGAAAGTGGTCTTTCCGGCACCCAAGGGACCTTCCAACGCGACGATGTCTCCCACGTTCCACTGGGGGAGTAGCTTCTCGGCAAGCTGGGCAAGCTCAGCTTCGGATGCGATCTCGAACACGTTCAAACGGGTAGCTGGGGTTCTTCGGGTGCATCGTCCGGGGCATTGGCAGCAAGCATGTGCGCAAGCTTGGCTTCGAACCGTTCGAGGGCTTTTCCTTCGAGCTGAATCGGCTCGCCACGGAGTCGAGCCGCGAGCGCGGCGCACTCTGAGCGGCTGAAGTCGACCGAGCCAACAAGGTGTTCCTCGAAGGCTTCAAAAGCGATCGGCGCAACGGCTTTTGCACATTGGGCCATCGCTTCGGCATAGACGCGGATTTCGTACTGTGCGTGGCCATCGAGGCGGAGCCGGAGGAAGTGGAACAGGTTGTGGAGGTCAATTTGCCAGTACCACTCGGTGTAGAGCGAGATGGGGAGGTTGGTGCGGGCGAGCTCGCGAGCGACGCCTTGCTCGATCATCTTTTCGTAGCTGGCGTAGGCAGCGACTTGTTCGGCCTTCAGGGTCTGGATGACGGCCTCGGCTTCGTCTGGCGGCAAGGCACCGGCGCGGCCTTGCTTGTTGGATTCGCTTTGGTAGGAAACGTGCTCTGGCAGAGGGAGATAGAACTCGTCCTTCATCACCGAGTATCGGCCGCTGATTTCGTTGAGCCTCGCAGTTCGGTGTCGCACCCATTGGCGGGCCACAAAGATCGGCATCTTGGTGTGGAAGGTCAGCTGAACCTGCTCAAACGGGCTCGTGTGAGCGTTCTTGAGCAGGTAGTGAATGAGGCCGCGATCTTGCCGGAAGGTCTTGGTGCCAGCACCGTAGCTGACGCGGGCGGACTGCACGATACGGGCATCGCCACCGAGGTAATCGACGAGGCGCACGAAGCCGTGATCCAGGACGGGAATCTCTTTATCCAGCAACGCTTCGGCGGCTTCTACGACGATATGACCCATGCGCTAGATGGTACCAAGCGGCGCTTACCAGCGCTGAGCGAGGACTTTGCCGAGTTCGGCAAGGAAAGTTTCATCGCTCTCATCAAACGCCCCGACCGTGTGCCCATCGATGTCGATCTGACCGAGGATCGTTCCATCTTCGGCGTGGATCAAAACGACGATCTCGCTTCGGGTCTGAACCGAGCAGGAGAGATAATTGCTGAGTTCGCGGACGTCTTCGATGACTTGATTCGCGTTCTCCGCAACGGCGGTTCCGCAGACACCACGACCGACCGGGATGTGGGTGTGGTCCGTTTCTGCTCCAACGTAGGCATCGAGCACGAGCGTGTCGCCTTCGAGCCGGTAAATGCCGCTCCAGTTGTAGTTCGGCAGTTCTGAGAGCTGGGTCATCGCGAACTCACGGAGTTCGCGTCCGGTGAGTTCCGAGGTTCGAACGGCGGCAAGAATCGATTCAGAAACGGCTTGGGAGATCATGCCTGATTATGGATGGATCGCAGATTGCGGTGGACCCACGTAGATCAGGTGAGAACGATTTGGAAATTGCGAGATCGTCTGGTTTAATGGTTGGTTCCGAATGAATACGGTTGACGTGACGATAATTGGGGGCGGGCCTTGCGGCCTTTTTGCGGCGTTCTATGCGGGACTGCGAGGCATGAGCGTGCGGATTGTGGATTCACTTTCCGAACTGGGCGGCCAGCTCACCGCGCTTTATCCCGAAAAATACGTTTACGACATGCCGGGATTCCCGAAGGTGCTGGCGAAAGATTTGGCCAAGAACCTGATCGAGCAGGGGACGCAGTTCAATCCCGAAATCGTGCTGGAAGAGACGGCGAATCAGCTCGAGAAGACCGATGAGGGCTACGCCATCCGAACCGAGGCAGGGGTTTATCCAACGCGCACGGTGATCATTTCTGCCGGTGCCGGTGCTTTCTCACCAACCAAGCTTGGCGTGGAGAATGAGGAGCATTACATCGGACGCGGACTGATGTACGGTGTGCGCGATAAGAAGAGCCTGGAAGGGAAACGCGTCGCGATTGTCGGCGGCGGCGACTCGGCCTTTGACTGGGCACTCAACCTGCTGGACACGGCGGGGCCAATTAGTTTGATCCACCGACGTGACGTCTTCAAGGCCCACGAAGATAGCGTGCACCAAGTTCAGAACAGCCGGGTAGAGATGCACCTCTGGCGCGCGGTGAAGGCACTGCACGGCACGGACAAGCTCGAAGGGATCACGCTGGAGAACACCCAGACCAAGGAACTGCAGGAGTTTCCTTGCGACGCGATTGTTGTAAATATCGGGTTCAAGTCGTCGCTCGGGCCGATTAAGGACTGGGGGCTGGATATCCAGAAGAACCAAGTGGTCGTGGATCACAAGTTCGAAACGAACCTTCCGGGAGTGTTTGCGATTGGCGACGTTTGCTCGTTTGCCGAAAAGCTGAAGCTGATTGCGACCGGGGTTGGGGAAGCGGCAACCGCCGTTTGTTTCGCGAAAACGCGTCTCGATCCGGACGCGAAGTTGTTCCCGGGACACTCTTCAGATCGCGACCTCTAAATCCCCGTACTGGTAACATCACCTACCGGGACAGAGGTTAGGTAGAGCATGGAAGCAGTTCGAGTTGGGATTATTGGTGTCGGAAATATCAGCGGAATTTACATTGAATGCCTTCAGGCATTCGCCGGGGTTGACCTTATCGCCTGCGCCGATATTGATCAGGATCGGGCACGCGGAGTCGCAGCGGAGAAATCAATTCCGAAGGCTCTCTCGGTAGAAGAGCTTCTGAAAGATTCTGATGTTGAACTGGTTCTGAACCTTACGATTCCCGCCGCTCACGGGCCGGTCGCTCTCCAAGCGCTGGAGAACGGTAAGCATGTTTACAATGAAAAGCCGCTCGCGGTCAGCCTTGCTGACGCGCAAGCGCTGGTCGCTTCGGCGGCGGAGAAGGGCCTGCGCGTTGGTTGCGCGCCGGATACTTTCCTTGGCAGCGGGCAACAGACCGCGCGTAGAGCGATTGACGACGGCCTGATCGGTACGCCAATCGGAGCCCAGGCCGCCTTCTTGGCCCATGGCCCAGAAGATTGGCACCCAAATCCAGATTTCTTCTATCAGAACGGCGGCGGCCCAATGCTCGACATGGGGCCGTACTACGTGACGGCGCTGACGAACCTGCTTGGACCCGTGAAGCGAGTCAGTGGTTCGGCGCGAGCCAGCCAGACCACCCGCAAAGTGTCGCTTAAGAACGAGAGATACTACGCACGAGCGGATCGGTCTGGATTTGCGGAAACCGGCTACGAAATTCCCGTCGAAACCCCAACTCACTACGTTGGCGTGCTCGACTTCGAAAGCGGTGCAATCGGCGATCTCTGCACGAGCTTTGACATTTGGCACCACCGGAACGATTGGGCTCACCCAATTACGATTTACGGAACGGAAGGCACGCTCCTGGTTCCGGATCCAAACAACTTCGGCGGAGAAGTTAAGCTGAAGCGGCACGATGACGAGGACTGGCGCACCTTAGAGAACGTGCATACGTTCAACGAAAACAGCCGGGGTCTCGGCGTGATGGACATGGCCATCGGCATTCGCACTGGAGCCAAGCATCGAGCCAGCGGAGAACTCGCTCTGCACGCGCTGGAAGTCATGCTCGGCGTCCGAACCGCCAGCGAGGAAAGTCGGTACGTAACCCCGACAACCCAGCCTGAGCGTCCAGCGGCACTTGGTGTCGACGAGTACAGCGATCCGCGACCGCCAAAGGTCGACTAAGCGTCGCGTTCGACGAGCTGAATTTGATTTCCGTCGGGATCCCAGATTGAAACCACTCGGCCTGACGGAATTTCGTGAATTTCTCCCGGCGAAATGCCGAATTCGGCGAGGGTCGTAACTGCATCCATTAGGTTCGGAACTCGCATCCCGATGACCGGGCCACCTGGCTGGATGAGGGTTGCGGAATGGAGGCCAATTTCGAAGCCAGGGAAGCGGACTAGGCTCCAGTGCTCACTCTCTGTGACGACCTCGCCACCCAGAACGGATTGGTAAAAGTGGATGGCGTCGCTCATGCGAGACGTCATCACAATCAGCCGGTCCAGAGAAGTAACCACGTGGTGATTCTAGCAGTGCCTCATCAACCGCAACCGGGTTTGAGGTTAGCTACAGAAATGAGAAGCGAAGCGTCGAATGCAGGGTTCATTGCGTTGAACACGCCCTACGGTTACATGGCGGTAGGGGTTGGAGCGCTTCTCATCTGGTCATTTATTGCCTTCGGCAGCGTGCTCTCGAAGCGAATCAACGCCGAAGATCGCCAGCGCCGCGAGCAAATGCGGAAAGACATCGCCGCCAAGCGTGGCGGTGGACCAACCACGCCTTAAACCGTGACTATGCCGGCCACCCGCCTTCCGATCCTGATGTATCACAAGGTTGGCCCGGTGGTGGCTGGATCGCACGTGGCTGGGCACTACGTTTCACGCGCCGCTTTCGAACGGCAGATGCAGTGGCTCCGGGCGCTCAAATTCACCTCGGTTGATCTCGCGCCGTATGACGGGGTCTTCTCCGTAAACCGACCCATCGCGATTACGTTCGATGACGGGTACCGAAACAACCTCACGTATGCGAGTCCAGCGATGCAGGCGACCGGATTTTTCGGGATTGTCTATCTCGTTTCGGAGCGCTTGGGAGCGACGAATGATTGGGACGACGGGCTGGAACCGCTGATGTCGGTTGATGAGGTGCAAGCGTGGTTGGCGGCCGGAAACCGGATTGGTTGCCATTCTGCAACCCACGCACACCTAGCGGATATTGCGGAAAATCAACTTTCGGACGAAGTTAACGGGGCAAAAGACCAACTTCAGGAGCTTTTTGGACGTTGCGTCAAAACTTTCTGCTACCCTTACGGGCAAAGCAACGCGACGGTGAAAAGGGTGGTTCAGACGGCTGGCTTTGAAGCAGCATGCGGAACCAGAAAGGGAAGTAATCGGGCTGAGTCGGATCAGTTTGATTTGCGCAGGATCAATGTTCGCGCAGACACCTGGGGACCCCTGTTCCTACTGAAGTTGCTTAGAGCATATCGAAATGCCGCCTAGTCCGATTCAGCCGAATTCTGGCCTCAGAATTTTACAAATTTGCTCCGCTCGCGAAGCGGTGTACGGCGCGGCGCTTTCTTTGCTCACCCTCGGCGAGGCCCAACGTGCGGCAGGACACACGGTCGAGTTTGCGACCTTCGCGGGCAAGCGGTTCGGATCTCAGGTGCGGGCACGTGGCTTTGCAAACCGAGAGTTTCGGGTTCGTCTAAAGCTCGATCTTGTTGCCGCCATCCAAATGGCTCGGCACATCAAGCGAGAAAAGTACGACGTCGTTCACACCCACCTCAGCACGAGCAGCGTCAACGGAGGACTGGCTGCCCGGATTGCGAAAGTGCCTTCGGTGAGCACCGTGCACGGAATGAGCGGGAAGCTGTCGTTCACTTTCTCAGACCATATGATCGCGGTGAGCGAGCAAGTGAAGAGCCACATGATGGCTCAGGGCATTTTGGCCAGCGACGTCACCGTGGTCTACAACGGGCTGAACTTGGCCGACTTTCACGCAAACGGGGATGCTTCTCGGATGGCGCTGGGCCTGGATAACGTTGGACCGGTCATCGGAACGGTTTCGCGCATCACCGCGATGAAGGGGATTGAGGACGGAATTCGGGCTGTGGGAATCCTTACCGAGCACTTTCCGAATCTCTGCTATCTGCTGGTAGGCGATGGAGATGGGCTCGATGCCGCACGATCCGTGACCGAGGATCTCGGGCTCGTTAACCACGTTCGGTTTGTCGGCTACCAGTCGGACATTCGGCCGTACTTAGCGGCGATGGATCTCTTCTTATTCCCCAGCCACCAGGAAGCCATGGGGATCGCGCTTGTGGAAGCGATGGCTCTGGGCCTCCCGACGGTGGCAACCCGCGTTGGTGGCATTCCTGAAGTTGTCACGCCCGATGTCGGAATTCTACGGCCTGCCTACGATGTCCGGGCGCTGGCACAGGGGTGCATGGAGTTGCTGCAGGATTCCTCGCGTCGAATTGAAATGAGTAGCAAGGCGCGGGTTCGGGCGCGCAAGCTGTTTAGCGCCGAGGCAATGGAGGCCAGCACAGAGCTGGTGTACCGAGCTTTGATCACAAAAAAGCCGACCCCAAAGCCATCAAGGTCCGGGATCGGCTCTACTGTAAAGTGATCCTAGTCTGACTTGAGTCGCTTCTCGAGTTCTTCGAGCTGCTTCTCGGCTTCAGACTGAATGACGGCTTCGCTAGCGGCAGCTCCGTTGAGTCCAACCGATACGGTTGCGGTGCTCGCTTCTTGCGTTGCCGGCTTGAGACCCAGTCGCTGTTCCAGCTTTTCGAGTTCGCTCTCCGCTTCCATGTCGCGGGAGGTGTCTTCCATCATCATCATCTTGCCTTGGATGGATGTGCTGAACATCTCTTGTCGGGCAGCGGCCTCCGACTGAGCTTCCTTGATTCGCTCACTTGCGGCGCCAAATCCTTCAAATTGGTTTTCGAAGGTCAAGCCGTCGAGGGCTTTGGAGATTGAATTCTGAATCTGAGCCTGCTTCCACTGCGCCTTCATGGCGAGGGCTTCGGCGGTCTTGGCGCGAACTTCTTCGTCTTGTCGCTTGATGGCGACCTTAACTTGCTCAACGGTCTGAACGGCGCTATCGTACGAAGCCTGAAGCGTCGCAATCGTAGCGTCGTTTGTCATCTTCTCGCGCATGAAGTTCGTTGCGAGATCGCGCTTTCCTTGCTGCAATGCCATCGCGGCTTGCTTTTCTAGTTGAGCGCTTTTCTTGTTTGCCTCTTCCAGCATTCCCTGCAAACGGTTCTTCTGGGTAATGGCCTGCACGGCCTTTTCGCGGTTAGCAACGAGAGCCTGTTGCATGTCGCGACGTGCTTGATCCAGCATCATCTCGGGATCTTCTAGCCGATCCATGGTGCGGTTGAAAAGACTCTTAATCCAGTTAATAAAGCGTTGCATGGCCGGAATTTGCCCGAGGTTTCGGTGCCCGGATTATACACCCGGGGCTATAGAACAAGAAATCTAATGGGTTCAACGTCCCTTCCGAACGCCGGTGCGACCAAACCGCCCGTTGTTTCCTCGCGATGGCAAAGTGCGAACTTTCGGTTCGGCAGGCTTTTCTAGGGAAGCGTCGTTCAGGAAGTTGTGCCGGTACTGCATGGCTTCGGTGAGCTCGTACTCATAAGTCGCGAGATCGGCAAGTTTTGTTGCCCCAACTTTTTCGGCGAGTTGAGTGAGAAGAGCGGTGAGGTTCCCAAGTCCGCCGGTGTTCACCTTCCGATCCATTAGCGTGGCGATTCCGGCATCGGTGCGGAAAACCTCCGCTACCGTTCCCTGGATCGGTCCTTTCGTGGTGTTCAGAAGCAGAACATCGTTTGCTGGGTAGTACCGCTCGTAGGCAACTTTGAGTTGGCTGATGCGGAACTCTTCGCTCCGGTCTCCGGCGCGCTGGAAAACGGCGGTGAGTCGCTTGTCTTCGATGATTCGGAGTACAGCATCTAGGCCCTCGAGCTCTTGCTGCTGGTCGGTATCAAACACCTGGATTTTGCCGGAATCCGAAACATCGATTCCGAAGTTGCGGAAGTGTTCTTGGAATGCCGTAGGAGACTCCATTTCCATCTTCGCTAGAACCGCGCCGAGGCTGCCGCCGCCTTCGGAAAGAGCGGCAAACTGGATGACCCCGACACTCAAGTAGCCAGTGTCATAGGTGTTTACGCTCTCAAATCCCCCTTCGAGTAGGGAAACCGCCCGCATGGTTTTGCACATTTTGGGGCTGATTCCGGCCTTTTCAAACAGTGAGTTCAGTTCGTCGTCTGGCATCCCCTTAACGGGTTTTCCAGCCGCGCGGACGCCTTGTCGGAATCGGTAGTAGGCGTACTGCTTCGGCACGGTCACGTTATCCACGTAGCGGTACTCCGCGTCATGGAACACGATCCGAAACTCGTTCGGTCGTGCGGGCTCGAAGAATCGGGGTGGTTCACCCGCGAACGCGACAAGATCTGCGGGCGCAGGACCGGGGTCTGGACTCTCGACTTGCGGCACCGTGGGAAAGCCGCCGAGGCGGTTCTCCTCGTTAGCGGCTAAAGCGCTTTGATACTCATCGAACTTCTGCTTGGCTTGAAGCCACGTTTCCCAAGCTTTTGCGGAACCAGGTTGGATACCGGGCGATGTGACCGGAACGATGGGCGCCGTTTGGGTTGGGGGAACCTTGCCGAGTCCGCGCAGTTTGTTAAAGTTCCAGAGCCAAAAAGAACCTTCTGGACTTTGACGCACAACAAAAAGTCCTTGCTTGTTGGCGGACTCCGGCACGACCGTCGCCAGCCGTGACGGTTCTTTCCAAAACTGCGTGATGCGGTCTCGCTCTTCCGGCAAAAAGCTTGTCTGTGCGGACGCAAAAGACGAGATGAGGGCCAGAACCGGAAGCGTGCCGTAAATTCTCATCTCAGTCAAAACCTTGTGCGCCGAGGATAGGACGTTCGTCGGCGCACTCAATTCGATTATAGGGAGAAGTTTTCTGAGCTTCCCAACTTTTTTCTGCTACAGCACGTTTCGAGAAGTTTCGAGGTTTCGGACGAACGGATCGAGCTTGGCTCGAACCGACTCTCGGTTGAACCGAATGTGCTTCTGTTCGGTTTCCGGAGCTTCGTACAAGGCTTCTTCCAGAAGTCGCTCCATCATCGTGTGAAGTCGTCGCGCCCCGATGTCTTCGATCTTCTCGTTCACCGCTTCGGCGAGCTCGGCGATTTCGTCGAGCGCGTCGGATGTGAACTCGATTTCAACGCCGTCTACCTTGAGCAGGTCGAAGTACTGGCCGACGAGCGCGTTCTTTGGCTCCTGAAGAATTCGGCGAAGGTCGCCGCGAGTGAGGCTTTCGAGCTCAACTCGGATCGGGAGTCGCCCCTGAAGCTCGGGGATCAGGTCGCTTGGCTTGGCGATGTGGAAGGCGCCGGCAGCGATGAAGAGGATGTGGTCGGTTTTGATCGGTCCGAACTTCGACTGCACGGTCGAGCCTTCGATGATCGGGAGCAAGTCTCGCTGGACCCCTTCTCGGGAAACGTCGGGTCCAGCCCCAGAGCTTTTGATCGCGACTTTGTCGATTTCGTCGATGAAGATGATGCCGGTCTGCTCGGCTCGAACGATCGCTTCGCGGTTGATCGAGCTTCGATCGACCATTTTCTTCGACTCTTCTTCCACCAGCATCGGATGGGCCTCTTGCACGGTCACGCGGCGGGTGGAACGTCGAGAGCCGAATGGTCCGCCCGGTGCGCTGGTGTCGATGCCCATTTCTTCGATGCCTTGGGCGGAGAAGACCTGGACAAACGGGTTGTTGGCTTCTTCAACGTCGATCTCGACGAGCTGGCTATCAAGCTCACCGGCAAGGATTTGTGCGCGAAGCGATGCTTGAGCGGCTTGGTAGTCCTCTGCGCTGATGGCCGGCTTGGCTTCGGTTTCGGCAGCGTCGTCAGAGAAGTAGTTGAAGTTGGTTTGCCACGGAGTCGGGCCGTCGTAGACCATGTCCACCAGTCGGTCCATGGCGCGGCGCTCGGACTCTTCGCGCACGGCTTCGAATTTCTCCTTTTCGACAATTCGGACTGCGTGAGAAACCAGGTCCCGAACCATCGAATCCACGTCTCGACCGACGTAACCGACCTCGGTGAACTTGGTGGCTTCGACCTTGACGAATGGGGCTCGGGCAAGCTGCGCCAGGCGGCGAGCAAGTTCGGTTTTGCCGACTCCCGTAGGGCCGATCATGAGGATGTTTTTCGGCATCACATCATCGCGGCGCTCCTCGGGGAGTTGCTGTCGGCGGTATCGGTTTCGAAGAGCAACGGCGACCGCTCGCTTGGCGGCTTGTTGTCCGATGACGTACTTGTCCAATTCGGCCACGATTTGTCGCGGCGTTAGATCTTCGATGGGCAGACTCACAATTTCAAGGTACCAGAGGCTATCTGGCGACTCGGGATTTCTCGGTGCCCAGAATAGCCTGGGCGGCTTGGATGATTCGATCGGCGGCGAGGATGGCGTCGTTCGGCCCAATGCCGGGGCCAAGAGTGAAGCGGAGCCCTTCTTTGGCTTCGGCCTCGGAAAATCCGGCGGCGAGCAGAACGTGTGACGCTTCGAGGCTGCCACTGCTGCAGGCCGCTCCGGCGCTGGCGCTGACCCCGGCGCGATCGAGGCGAATGAGCATCGACTCTGACTCGACGCCCGGGAAGCGAACATGACAGTGGGTGTTCAGGGTCGGGGTTTCCGGCGAAAGCGTCGGCACCGCGCCTCCAGAAATTAGGCGCTTAAGGAGAGCATCGCGGGCGCTCTTCGTCATTGCGTCGGACATTGGCAAAGTCACGGCGCCGGCGAAGCCTACGATCCCGGCCACATTCTCCGTGCCTCCCCGGAGCTCCCGTTCTTGGCCACCGCCACCGACAAGCGGCTTCAACTTGGTGCCCGCTTTGACGTACAGGGAACCGGCACCCTGAGGTCCGCCGATTTTATGGGCGGAAACGGCGATGAGGTCGGCCCTCAGCTTCTTGACTAGGTTGGGAATCTTGGTGAAGGTCTGAACGGCGTCCGAGAACACAAGGACTCCGGCTTCGTGAGCTTTATCAACAATGGCCGCAACGTCCGTGATTGCGCCGGTCTCGTTGTTCGCGTGCATGACGGCGATCAGAAGGACATCGGTGGTCAGTTCGGCTACGACTCTATCGAAGTCAGGTCTCGTGTCTCGGCCCACGGGGAGCAGGGTGACTTGGTATCCCAGGCGTTCCAACATCGACTGCGTGTGGAGCACGCAGTGGTGCTCGGCCGCGGAGATGAGCACGCGCCGTCGGGTTGGATCTTCGTTAGCGACCGCCGCGCCGATGATGGCGGCATTGGCAGACTCTGTTGCCCCGGAGGTGAAAAGGCACTCCCCAAACTCGCATCCAAGCGCGGTGCTGACCCGTTCTCGTGCTTGATCAATCGCGCCTTTCGCACGGCGTCCATCGACGTGGAGGCTGCTTGGATTGCCGGACTCAAGCCAGGGGAGCATGGCTTTCCTTACTTCAGGCCGTAAGGGTGAAGTCGCCGCGTAATCGAGATAAATGCGTTTGGACATGCTCCGCTTGTTCGAACCTGCAGTTACGAGTTGGCGCGTCCTTCGGTTCCCCCGTGATCATAACCCTGGCGATTGTTAAGAATCATGCTGGAACTGCTGGTTTTTTCTCAAGAATCTGTGAAGTTCAGAGGAACTTTCGAAACTTGGCTGGGCCAGCGAAGGTAAGGAGGTACCGCGCGTAAGTTTGCCATCGGAGCGGGTTCAGTCTTAGAGACTTTTTATAGCTACGACGGGCGTCTTCGGGCTTTCCGTTGAGCATTTGCACCGTGCCGAGGGCGGCAAAGTTGAACGACATCGCGCCGAACTCACCGACGTCGCGGGGATGCAGTCGTCCCGCCTTCAGGTTCGCGTCGAGGCGTTCGTGGATCCACTCTCGAAGCATTTCGTCGTCTCGCCATATTCGTTCGAGCTTGTGGCTCGCATTTGCTCCGTGGACCCGGTAGAGGGTGAGTGGGGCGTCGACGAAGCCAACATCGGCGACCTCGGCAACGC
Source organism: Chthonomonas calidirosea (assembly GCA_945882415.1). Classification (GTDB taxonomy): domain Bacteria; phylum Armatimonadota; class Fimbriimonadia; order Fimbriimonadales; family Fimbriimonadaceae; genus Fimbriimonas; species Fimbriimonas planktonicus. The sequence continues at coordinate 65,193 of CAMCWC010000010.1, read as the reverse complement.
GGAACCACATCTCCCAGTCGCCGCTGCCGAAGTAGCGCTCATTGAATCCGCCGAGTTCGCGAAGAATCTCGGTCCGGGCGAGGGCGGCGCTGGCGATGATTTTGTTTTCGAAGACCAGGCCGAGCAGAATGTCGCCAGTTTCGAAGCGGGGGAAGCGGAAGCCAAGCGGGTTACCTTCGGTCCGGTTGCTGTCGCCATCAATGAAGTAGCCGCCGGTATGGACCAGCCCGACTTCGGGGTGAGCGTCAAGCAGCGCGACCTGTTTCTCCAGCTTTTCTGGGAGCCACACGTCGTCGTCATTGAGGATCGCGACGAGCTCGCCTTCGGCGGCGGCGAGGGCAACGTTGAGCGACCCGTAGGTGCCGAGGTTGTCCTCGTTAAAGATGGTTTTCAGGTCGGTTTGGCGTGAGAGCCATTCACGCGTGCCGTCCGTGCTTCCGTCATCAATCGCGATGATTTCGAAGTCGCGGTAGGTCTGATTACGGATGCCTTCCAGCGCCTCCGGCAAATAGCGGAAGTGGTTGTAGCAAGTGAGCAAAACCGAAACGCGGGGCACCGCCCTAGTTTAGTTCTTTCAGCACCGTTTGAAACCTCTGGTGCATCTCTTCTCGCGTCATATGTTGGTCTCCGGGGACGTGGAGAAAGCCAACTTTGGTGCCCGGCAACGTGCCAAGCGCCCGGTACAGGGCATAGTTGCAGAGGTAATGTCCGGGGCTTCCGCTGAGGCCGGTGGTTCCGCCGAGGACGAGTTGGATCAGTTGAGTTTTGCTCCAGAGGGTGGACTCTCGGAAGAACGGACCATCGGGCTCAATGAGTCCGGGCTGGGTCACGCCGGCGGCGTCGGCGGTGTCGCCGATGAGATTCCACCCGAAAAGTTCCGGCGTGAACTTGGCTCTTCCGGCCGCAACGCCGAGCATGAGCAACCGTCGCGGAGGAGTTCCTTGGCATTCGGCCAAGAACGATTCCACCCCCGCGAACGTGACCGGCAGGATTCGGAACGGGAGCCCGGAGTTTTCGGCGAGATAGCTCGACGGGTTGTCCTCAATGTTGAGGAACGGTCCGAATCCGGTGATCAGCAGGTCGACGGCGGTGGATTGCACTGGGGTCTATTTTGGAATCATTTGGTCGGCAACTTTGCTTTTCGACGTGTGACGATGCGCTCACGGACGTAAAATCCGGTCGCCAAAAGCATTAATCCTGCAGCACCGAGGGGCACGTAGTCTGCTTGCCTGACGATCGGCCCTTGCTTCTCTTTCTCAAGAACCAAATATGGGGGCTCTTCCCAGTCCGACCAGAACTCTTCAGTCCAGTCAGGATGCTCGCCTCGATTGAGCCGGGCAAGCATATAGGCCGTTCGCTTTTGATGAACCTTTTCCCCATCTTGTCGAACCTTTGAATACAACCTTGCCGCGCGGTTCGGTCGCGTAAGGAACTGCTTATCCTTAAGAAGCTCATTCAACTCCTCATCAAAGAAGTCCGAGATTGGCTTTCGCGTTTTGAGGAGCTCTGCCGCCCTGTAGCGGGCGACCCTTCGTCCGGATTCAGACACGTAGTAGCCAGTCTGGGTTATTGCGGCAAATACGTCTGGAGACTCGTATGCGGCCCCCATCATCACTAAACCGCAAAGGCCGATTGCGATCTCATGATCCGTCAACGTCTGGTTTAAATAGTTATACAGTGGCAATTTCTCCGTGCCCCGCGTATGAGCGGCCACAAATCGTAACAGTTGAAGCTGAACACGCTCTCGGCCGAAATGCGCATCGGGACGGATTTTTAGTCCGGATTCAATCTGCGCTGCGGCTTCATCCAACTGACTGACTTCCGATTTCTTTGCGCCGCCCTTAAACCAGTTGTGGGCAATGAAGGTGCCGTAGTTGGCATGGAACCGATACATCTCCTCGGAACCAGGTTTTCGCTGGGGCAGCGACGCTCGGATCACGCGCATTGCCGACTTGCTATCGCCGATCCGGTCGTAGGCAACCGCGAGATCGTCTGCGGAATATGCGTCGAGCTTTGGCTCTCTCTCGAGTGCGGCAATTCGCATTTCGTAGTACTTCTTCGGATATCGCTCGAACCGTCCCGATGCCGCGCGGATAATCAGATCGCCGATCAAACGTCGCTTATCCGTACTGCGTTTGGTCTGCTTGATTTCCTCAAGCAAGTTCATGTTCTTGAGTTCGAACTCGACGGTGTCGGTGTCGTTGATGCATGCCCGACCTAACGAGGGCACGAGTAACGTCAGGCACGCGGTGGTGAGGAGCACACTTCGGATTGGCGTCATGGGAGCACGTACATTAATAAGTGTTTCGCAGTGGCGATTCGTTCAATCTTGAGAAGAAATTTCGCAAAGTCCCAGGACATTGCGTGCCCTATGGCTCTGATCACTCTGACGCTATGATAGACCCGGAGATGTTAAGATGATCGCCGCGCTTTTGGTTGTTTCGTCGCCCGTCGCGTGTTTAAAAGACACTAACCTCGATTTCGAGCGGGCGGTCCGGGCTTATTCGGTGCCGAATTCATCCCTTCTGGCCGAAGCGATTTCGCCCGAGGGCAAGGCGAGCGGCGTCGCGTTCAACTGGACGGTTGGAGTCGTGCTCAGTGCCTGGGTCGCGGCGGCCCGCGTGGACTCTACTTTGCGGCCTGGTTTGATTCGGTATGCGGACGCAGTTGAGGTGTATTGGAACCCGAAAGGACCCGTGCCGGGCTATGACGTGCTACCCGGCCCGAAGCCGGTTGACCGCTATTACGACGATAACGCCTGGATGGCGATGGCTCTCGTCGAGATTTTTGAACTGACCAAAGAGAAGCGGTTTCTGGATCGGGCGGAGCGCGCTTTGGAATATGCGCTGAGCGGGGAAGACGCAAAACTCGGTGGCGGGATTTATTGGCGAGAGTCGGATAAGGCTTCAAAGAACACCTGCTCCAACGCCCCGGTTGCGGCAGCTTGCTTGGCGGTGGGGAAATATCGGGATGGAAAGAAACTCCGAGCGAAGGCGCAAGAAATCTACGACTGGACTCTCAAGAATTTGCGCGACCCGTCGGATGGCCTCTACTGGGATAGCATCGACCTGAACGGGAAAATCGAGAAAACGAAGTGGAGCTACAACTCCGCCCTGATGCTCCGAACCGCAAGGGAACTGCGCGTGCCCGAGACCAATGAACTCGCTAAGGCTTGCTATCGTCGATGGGTCGACCCGGAGTCGCAGGTCATCCGTGACGAAGCTCGCTTTGCGCACCTGCTGTTTGAGAACTTGCTACCGCATCGAAAAGTACTCGCATTCGATCCGGTGAAGTCCCTTGCCGCGATCCCTGTGGGAAGCGACGGCTGGTACGGCAAGCGCTGGGGTCGGCTTGATTCCGCAAAGAACCGGGAGTTGATCGATCAGGTTTCGTTTTTGCGGGCGAAGTATGTTTTGCGCAGTTAAGTTAGGTCTGACTAGCCGATAACTTTGAGGCAAAAGGCGAGGATATCTTTTGCGATATCTAGCAGGCCAGGAAGGTCGCCGACATTCGTTTCAAATCCCGGATAGCGGGGGGCCATAGAGTAAGCATTTAAAATCGCGAGGACGTGTCGGACCGAATCTACATCGACGCCCGAGGCTTCCACGAGGTCAGCCAAATCTGGAAGGTCATGCGTCTTCGGAAACGAAACGTCCTTTTCAACAAGGACCGCTTTCAGCGCCTTCTCGGCGGATTGATGGCAGTGGTAAGAAACTAAGTTCTCAAGACCTGTTGATTCAGACAAAATTTGGGCGCCGAGTAGGTCAGCCTTTGCGCGGTCTATCCATTCAGCTGTTTTGCTGGTCATACAACGTCACTCCCGAACGCATCACTTCGCTCGTGATCGAATTGAGCTCCCGCGACTGCATCTCCGCTTCAGCAGGTGTGACGGGATACAAATCAAACGGTCCCGAGATTCCATACAGTTTCTCGCGGATCATTGCGTGCCGTGCATAGAAACTTAGCGGCGTCTCGATTTCGATCCAGAGATCAATGTCGCTGTCAGGCCCGGCCTCACCACGAGTATGAGAACCAAAGAGAACGATCTTGCGGACCCCTTCGACGGCTGCTAAAGTGCGGACAATGTCTTTCTGCTTTTCCGCGTTAAGACCTCGTGCTCTTCTAGCTTCATAGAGCACGACCCCTTCTCTTGCAACGTCGAACCCAAGGGTTCCCTGAACTCCCCACTGTGTATCTGATTCCTGAGGGGTAAGCGCAACGACATCGATTGGTAGCTTCATACCGCGAAGTGCGGACAACATTTGCACTTGTCGTTGATGATATGAAGCTGAACTATCCGTTTCAACCCATAGGTCAACGTCACTGTCTTCATTCGCCGAGCCTGTTGCGTGGCTACCAAACAAGACAATCTTCCTCACGCCCGGCACCGCCTTTAGGCGGGAGACGATCTCATCCTTGACGCTTGGTTCCAGCGTGACCATGATTCTTTTGACGTTCCAGACGGCGGCTTGGTGCCCGGGGCGAGACTCGAACTCGCACGCTCTTGCAAGCAAGGGATTTTAAGTCCCCTGTGTCTACCATTTCACCACCCGGGCTCCGGCTCAGAGGCCGCCCCTAGATTGTACTAGGGGCGGCTTTCGACGTTACTTGCCGGCGATGAAAGGACCCCACCACTTCTGGATGAAGGCGAGGTAGATGGCGTGGCGGTCGCGGCTGTCCATGTCTCCACCCATTCCGTGGGCTCCCGTCGGGTCAAGGGCGAGTTCTACGAGCGGTCCGCGGCCGTACTGTAGGAGCTTACGATAGACGTTCACGGTGTCCTGGAACAGCACGTTGTCATCTTCCATGCCATGCAGAAGGAGGAGCGGTGAGCGCAGGTTCTTGGCCAGGTAGGTCAACGAGTACTTGTCCAGGTCATCTGGCTTCGAGTTGGGCACCGCGCCGATGACGCCGGTGGTGTACCAAGTGTTGTAGTTCTGCCACTCCGTTGGTCCTGCACCGGCGATGCCGAGGGTGAACACGTCTGGGGCGGAGTACATGCACATCTGGGTTTGGAAGCCGCCAAAGCTCCATCCGTTAAGCGCGACCTTCTTTGGGTCCACTCCGTGGTTCTGGATCAAGAACTTAGCGCAGTCGCTGAGGTCTTCGGTCTGCGGAATGCCAGGTTGCTCAAAGTTGGCCTTGCCAAACACGTTGCCGTAGCCGCTCTGGCCGCGCGTGTCGATGGTTACGGTGACGTAGCCCATTACTCGCGTCAGGTACTGGTTGAACCAGTAAGCCGTGGTGTTGAGGGAGCCATCTTCAACCGATTTTCCGGTTCCGAGCGGACCGCCATAGACATAAATCATCAACGGTCGCTTTTCGTTCGGCTTCATGTCGGCTGGTTTGAACATGAACCCGTGAATCGTCTGCCCGTGTCGGTTCTTGAAGGTGAACAGCGAAGGCTTGACCTTGTTGTTGCGCTCAAAGATGCTGGATCGGTGCGAAGTGGTGATCCGCTTTTCGCCACCGTCCATCACGAAGGTTTCGGTGAGGTTGCTCCAGTTTCGGAACTGCGCGGCGATTTGCTTGGTGGAATCGCTGATGGCGGGCTCGGTGTAGAACCCGTCTTGCTTGGTAAGGCGCTTCATTTCGAAGTCCGCCATGTTCACCGCATAGAGGTCATTGCGGGCCTGGTGCTCCTTGTTTGCCGTGACAAAAAGGGTCTTTCCATCTGGAGAGACTCGCTGCGGGTAGGCCTCGTATTCGCCCTTTGTGATCTGGGTCGCGCCTTCGGTGGCCGGGTCGAGCATCCAAGCGTGTCGGTAGCCAGATGCGTCGAGCATCGTGATGACCTTCGTGCCGTCGGGGGTGAAGAACGGATCGGCCATTCCGGGAGTTCCGTGCTCACCGTCTGGCTTCGCCTTGTAGATCGTCTTGAGTTCTTTCTTCTCAAGGTCGGCGACAACAACGGCGAAGTCCTTCTGAATTCGTTTCCAAGTCGCGAAGACGACCTTCTTCGAGTCGGCACTCCAAGCTCGCTCGTTTAGCGAGAGTTCTTGCCACTCCTTTCCGCCGGCCCACTTCCAAACTTCCCAAGGCTTTTGTTCTGGCTTGGTTGGGTCGTCGTTTGCGGAGATGTCGTACACGAACAAGTACTGCTCGTTCTTGAACTCGTCGTCAGAAACGCCACGACCGGTGGTTACCGCCTTTGCGAATCGGTCTCGGTAGGAGATGTACTGAATCTGTCGGTCCTGACCGGTGTCGCGTCCGCCGTTGATCAGTAGCTTCTTGCCGTCGGGCGAGATGTTGTAGCCGAAAACGGGGAGGTTGTTTGGCAAATCTGGGTTCAGCTGCTCGACAATCGGGCTGTTGAACTTGACGCGGTAGACGCTGCCGCCTCGCGAGTAGGTGAAGCCATCCGCAGCTGGCGTGTACTTTGGCTGAGATTCGTTGTCCTTGGTCTTGGTGAGTCGCTCTGGCTTGGCTTCTCCGAGTTTCCAGCGGTAGACGTCGCCTTTGAAGGTCATCAGAATCTCGTCGCTTTTCGGCGACCAATTGACCTCGCTGATGCCGTTGTAGTTCGGCTGAGGTTCTCGTCGTTTAGCGTCCTCTTCTTTGCGCTTCAGCCGCCACTCTCGGTACTCGAGGTCGTTCATGAGTTCGACCTTTTGCCACTCTTCGTCTTCCTTTCGGTAGCGCTCAACCGCCTTTAAGGCATCGCGGTCGAAGGCGGACATAAGCTGAGGGCTCGTGAGTCGCTTGCTTTCGCCCGACTTGGTGTCATAGAGCCAAAGGTCGCTTCCTCGATCGTCGATCGGGTTCCAGAGGTAGGCGAGATAGCGATCGTCGGGCGACCACTTGAGGCCACGCGCGGTTTTGCCGTTGATCCCGCGGCGCGGAAACATATCATCAAAACGGAGTCCGGCCTTGGTTTCCAGCTGAGCGAGGACGGGATTTTCGTTCAGCGGCGGAACGGTTGGGGCGGGCAATGACGACTTAGCTTGAAATGCTAGGAGAGATACGGTGAGAATGAACGTCATAGAATGTGCCTGTTTTACCGAATACGGTCTAACGGAGATAATCGTGCCGTTACTTAACCTGCCCCTCATCCATCCCGTGCTGGGAAAAGTCGCGGCTGCGCTCCGCGGTAGCGCGTGGGAAACGGACCTGTTTCTGGTGGGCGGCGCGGTGCGCGATGCCCTTCTGGGCAACACGGTAAGTGACGACTTCGACCTCGGGACCCAAGGGGATGCAACAGCCCTCGTTCAGTTTTTGTACGAGGCAGGATTAGCGGACCACTATCCGGTGACCTATGAGCAATTCGGCACGGCGATGCTTTCCATCGACGGTGTAGCGGTTGAGTTCATCACCGCGCGCGCCGAGAGCTACCGTGGCGAGTCGCGAAAGCCGACGGTGGAGCCGGCGGACTATATGCAGGATGCGTTGCGACGCGATTTCACGGTGAACTCGCTTCGGGCAGACTTGTTCACGGGCGAAGTGATTGACACGCTGGGGACAGGTCTGGCGGATATGCAGGATCGGCTCTTGCGGACGCCCAAAGATCCGCGCACTACGTTTGCGGAGGACCCGCTGCGGATGCTGCGCGCGGTCCGTTTTCGTTGGAAGCTCGGCTTCTCACCGGCGCCGGGGCTTTACGAAGCGATTGCCGAGGAAAGCCACCGGCTGGAGATTATCAGTGCTGAGCGGATTCGCGACGAGCTCAACAAGATTCTGATGCTGCGCTCCGCATCTTCCGCTTTTCAGGATTTGATGACGCTCGGATTGCTCGACCGGATGTTGCCGGAGTTCCGGACGATGATCGGGGTGACGCAGGGGCATTACCACGATGCCGATGTTTGGGGGCACACGCTCAAGGTGCTTGATAATTCGGCTGCAGCAGGCGACTCGCTGACGGTCCGGTGGGGTGCGCTTCTTCACGATGTCGCGAAGCCGGTAACGCGAACGGTGGAGGAAGACGGGCGGATCCGATTCTTCAACCACGAGGTCATCGGGGCGCAGATGTCGCTGGAGATTTTACGGCGGCTGAAGTTCTCGGAGCGTGACGCGGTTGCGATCAGTCACCTGGTTCGAGGGCACATGCGGATTGGCAGCGCACCCACGTTCTCCGCCAGCGCGGCCCGGCGGCTGTGGCGAGAGTATGGTGAGGCAGTCGACGATTTGCTTCGGCTGGTCGAGGCAGATGCGAACGGTCTGAAAGCAGATGTGCGCCAGCTTGATCTCGGTCCGGTGCGAGCGCAATTGGCGGCGGTTTCGCATGCCACGCCGCCGGACCAATTGCAGTCTCCGCTGACGGGTGGACAAATCATGGAAATCACGGGGCTCTCGGCCGGTTCGGAAATCGGCAAGTGGAAGGCTTGGCTAACCGAACTCGTGCTTAACGGAGATCTGGCCGTCGGGGATGAATCGGGCGCGAGGGAACGACTGGTTGCGGCTTTAAAGGCCGAGTAGCTCTCTCGCGTTTGCGAGGGCGGATTCGGTGACGTGTTCTCCTGCGAGCATGCGGGCGATTTCTTCCTCGCGTTCCTTTGGCTGGAGTCCGACAATTCGGGTTGTGACGCGACCATTCGACTCGGCCTTTGAGATTCGGAAGTGGGTTGTCGCTCGGCTCGCGATTTGCGGCGAGTGGGAGATGACGAGCACCTGATAGTGAGTCGCGAGCTCGGCTAGCTTGCGGGCGACGATGGCGGCGGTGCGTCCGCCGAGACCGGCGTCGACTTCGTCGAAGATCAGCGTCGGCACTCCCGCCCGTCCTGCGAGGGCCGTTTTGATGGCGAGCATGACGCGGCTCATTTCTCCGCCGCTAGCGATTTTGTTGAGCGGCTTCGGGTCCTCGCCGGCATTGGCGGAGAAAAGAAAGATGAGTTCGTCGGCCCCCGTTTCGTCGGGGTCTTTATCGGTGCGCTGGACATCAAACTTGGCCCGCTCCATGCCCAGGTCGCGAAGCTGATCGGCGACGATTTCGGCGAAGTCGATGCCTTTCGCAAGTCGTAAGGCGGTGACCTTCGCGCAAGCGGCCATGAGTTCGGTGCCTGCCTTCTTCTCGTCATCGAGGAGTGAGTCTTCGCTGGCTTCGGCATCTTCTAGGAGCGCGAGCTCGTTCTGGGCTTTGATGAGGAATTCGAGAATGGCGGCTTCGTTTTCTCCGTACTTCCGCCGAAGTCGCTTGAGGGCATCCATCCGCTCGGTGACTTCATCTAGCCGACTTGGGTCGGCGTCGAGCGACTCTGCGTAGTCTCGAAGGTAAACAATGGCTTCATCCAACTCGGCCATTGCTGCCGTCAGGCGGTCGAGGGGGGCTTGGAGGGCTTCGTCGAACTTCAGGAGGGATTGCAGGCTCTGGACGCCGTGGCCAAGTTGGTCTTGGGCATTGACATCCGCATCGGCGACGGCAGACAGGGCGGTGAATACCCCTTCGGCGAGCTTTTCGGAGTACTTCAGTCGCTGAAGAGCGGATTCGAGTTCTTCGTATTCGCCCGCGACGGGAGACACGGTTTCGATTTCTTTCACTTGGAACCGCAGCAGGTCGAGCTTGTGCTCGCGGTCTCTAATATTCGACCGAAAGGCACGGAGAGCTTGATGGGCCGCGCGGTACGCGACAAGTCGGTCTGCGACCGCCGAAAGCAGCGGAGTGAGCTCTGGGCCAATCCATGCGTCCAGGTACGCCAAGTGCCGCACGGGGTCGAGAAGGGCCTGGTGATCGTGCTGGCCGTGGAGATCGACCAGGAGCGGACCGAGGGCGCGGAGCGTGCCGACCGGGCAAGTCTTGCCATTGAGCCGGGCAACGGACCGACCTTCCGCCATGACCTCGCGCTGAACAAAGAGGAGATTTTCTGTGAGGTCCACGCCGAATTCGGCACACTTTTCGCGAAGGCTGGGCTGGCTGGAGAGATCGAAGACGACCTGGACGCTGGCCTTGGGAGCACCGGTGCGCACGAGTTCGGTGTCGGCTCGTTCGCCCATGGCGAGCTCGATGGCATCAATAAGCAACGATTTGCCCGCGCCGGTCTCGCCGGACAGCGCAGTGAACCCCGGTCCCATTTGGAGCTCGGCGCGTTCGATGATGGCCAAATTCTCGACGGTTAGCTCTACGATCATGTGGCACTTATCTAGACGTCTCGGACAAACAGAAAGACCCATCCAACCGGTCGGATTGGATGGGTCTTTGCCCCAGGTTTTGGCGGGTAATTAGCCCTTCTGCTTGAAGCCGGGAAGCTGACGGCCCTTGTAGACGCCGTCGGAATTGGCATGGAAGCGAAGGAAGAATGGCTCACTGCTAGCCTGCTTGTTCAGCTGAATCTCTGGCAGGTCGGTGGTGTAGTGAGTTCGGCGCAGTGCCGTTCGCTGGTGGCTAAAACGTCGTTTTGGGTTTGGCATCTTACTTCTTCTCCCGGTGCAAGGTCACCTTGCGGAGTCGGGGGTTGTACTTGTTGAGCTCAAGTCGCTCGGTGGTGTTGCGCTTGTTCTTCGTGGTGGTGTAGTAGTTCTTACCGTCTTCGGTGCACACCACGCGAATGATTTCGCGCGCTTCAGATTTCTTTGCCATGATTCTCCTGGGACCGTCAGGCGTACTTCCGCCTATCGGACCTAAGATTATCCCTGAAGTGTCCGCCAGGATGCAAGGCTCTGGCCCCGAGAAGTATCAATTCCTCATCTTTTACAGATCTTTCCGGGCGGTTTCCTGCCTTCACCGGCGGGGGACAGAGATCACGTTCACAACGCCGATGTCAGTTCGGTCTTCCCTAAAGTAGGAAGTGCAAGCTCGGCAGCGGTTCTGAGGGCATTCACGGCAATTTGGTCTTGCCCCTTCGATTGGACAACTTGAGAAACGAGGGGTCGAAGGTCGCGGTTTGTCCGAATCTGCTCACCTGCGACTTCACCGAACAAGGCATACAGCACCGAACGGCTACGGGAAAGGGCTTCTTGCATTTCCCGCATGGCAATTGTTCCGTACTGTTCGACCTCGTTCATTGGACCGTCCACACTTACAATATACGTTGAGACTGGCACTCCGCTAGGGCCGCGAACGAAAGTCGCTCTATCGCGCTTCCGGCGAATCCTCTACACTTTTCCCGTGGCGCACCAACTTCTCGGATTGCTTCTTCTCCAAGCTATGGCGCTGCCACCAACTACGATGCGGTCTGAACACCCAATCTACGCAGCGACCCAAGACTTCCTGGCCACGCTCACACCAGCTCAGGTGGGTAAGGCCAAACTGCCGCTGACGAAGGAATCTGCAGCGAAATGGAGCAACTTGCCGGGCGGAGTTCAGATTCGGAACGGTGTACAGTTCAGCGACTTGACCGAACCCCAACTCGCCGCAGCGCTTAAGCTTGCACGAACCGTCCTTGGTTTGAAAGGTTTCGATCGGTTCCAATCCATTCGGGCAGCGGATGGAGTGTTGGAGAAAATCCGTCCTGGCTCATACAGCTCGAATCAGTACATCGTCGCCATTTTGGGAGAGCCATCTCGCACCGAGCCATGGATGATTCAATTGGGCGGGCATCACATTGCCGCGAACATTACGGTAAAGGGTGAGAGCGGCTGGAGTTCGCCGTACTTTCTCGGGCTAGAGCCAGAGTCGTTCGAATCCGACGGTAAGACCATTACACCGATCGCGAATGTTCGAGCGGCGATCACCGGTCTCGCGAAGTCACTCACGCCAGACCAAGTCACAAAGGCGATCCTGAAGGATTCGTTTGGCGACGTCGTGGTGGGGCCAGGGAACGACGGAAAGTTTCCTGCTCGACAGGGTGTCCCGGTGACCGAGCTCTCGCCGGCATCGCAAGCTTGGGTCAAGAAGGCGATCATCGCTTACACCGGCGATTCGCCGTTTGCCGACGCCTACCAGAAGCGGTACTTTGCCGAACTCGGCGAGACGCGAGTTGCGATTTCTGGGACGACCGCCCAGAGCAAGCCGGGTGACTACGTGCGAATCGACGGACCGAGCGCGTGGATCGAGTTCATCTGCCAGCCGGGGGCGAACTTCCCGGACAAAGTGCATTTCCATTCGGTTTGGCGAGATCGCAAATTGGACTACGGTGGCTTCCTTACCGCGTCGCGAGATTGAGCGGCCACCCGGCGCAAAGTACAATCTCCCGACGTGGCAGCACTGGCTTCCGAAATTGCGCGAAGGCGAACCTTTGCCATCATCTCCCACCCCGACGCGGGGAAGACGACCCTCACCGAGAAGCTACTGCTTTACGGGGGTGCCATTCAACTTGCGGGCACCGTTACGGCGAAGAAGAACCAGCGAAAGGCGACCTCCGACTGGATGGAACTGGAGAAGCAGCGAGGGATTTCGGTCACCTCGACCGTGTTGCAGTTCGAATACCGCGATCACGTCCTGAACCTGCTCGACACCCCCGGCCACGATGATTTCTCGGCGGATACTTACCGAACGCTGACCGCCGCCGATAGCGCGGTGATGCTCATCGATAACGCCAAGGGCGTGGAAACGCAGACGAAAAAGCTCTTCGCCGTTTGCCGCCAGCGAGGGATTCCAATTTTCACGTTCATCAACAAAATGGACCACCCCGGCATTGGTCCGCTGGACCTTTTGACGGAAGTTGAGGACACCCTCGGGATCAAGAACGTGCCGATGAACTGGCCGATCGGGCAGGGTGACGAGTTCCGAGGCATCTATGACCGCGAGTCGGAAACCGTGCATTTGTTCAACCGCGTTGGTGGCGGATCGCAGAAGGCGACGGTAGATGTGTTCCCGCTCGATTCCGACGAGGCCCGAGCGGCGCTGACGCCGCAAGAGTTGTCTCGCCTGAAGGAGGAGATCGAACTCATCAGCATCGCGGGAGAAGAGTTCGATCAGGAAAAGGTTCTCGCGGGTGAGTTGTCACCGGTCTTCTTTGGCTCGGCGATCTGGAACTTCGGGGTCGAGCTATTCCTTAACCGCTTCCTCGGCATGGCTCCACCGCCGGAGAGCCGGACCGCCGACGAGGTGGAAGTTCAGCCGGAAGACGAGGTGTTCAGCGGGTTTATCTTCAAGATTCAGGCGAACATGGATCCGAATCACCGCGACCGAATCGCCTTCATGCGCGTGGTTAGCGGGCGGTTTGAGAAAGACATGCAGGTGAACCACGCGCGGATGGGCAAGCAGATCCGCCTGACGCGCCCACAGCGTCTGTTTGCTAACGACCGCGAGACGGTGGAGGAAGCCTATGCGGGCGATATCGTAGGGCTTACAAATCCGGGAGCATTTATTCTTGGCGACTCGCTTTCGGCCAAGGGGACGCGGACTTTTCATGAGGTCACGCCGTTCGCGCCGGAAATGTTTGCAACGCTTGTGAACCGGAGCATCGACCGGTTTAAGCACTTTGAAAAAGGTTTCGAGCAGCTTTGCGACGAAGGGCTTTCGGACGTGTTCTTCGATCCGAAGTCCTCGCAACGAAACCCGATTCTCGGCGTGGTTGGTCGGTTGCAGTTTGAGGTTATCCAATACCGGCTAGAGGCCGAGTACGGAGTGAAGACCATGCTCGAGCCACTTTCCTACGACCTGATGTGCTGGCTCGAGGGCGACGAGGCGGAGATCGCCGCGGTGTATTGGGGTTCGAACGCGAAGGCCGTACTTACTCGAACCGGGGAGCCTGCTGTACTCATCGGCTCGGAGTGGCACTTGGGCTATCTGATCGACAAGAATCCCAAGATCACGTTCCATAGACAAGCGGATTGGAAGCGGAATTTGGTGAAAGCATGAGTCAGCCGGAATACCAATTCGAGTTTGAAGAATTCGTCGTCCAGTTTGATCCTGCGCGCGGCGCGGTCTCATCCGTGCAGATCGGGTTGGCGACGTTTGTCGAAGATCTCTATCCGGCGGTCCGCAACGCCCACTGGGGGACGCTTGATATTCAGGATGCCAGGGTTCGGATCGAAGAAAACGTCGGCGGTGGCGCGGAGCTTTTCTGGTCGGGCGACGCGATTGAAGGTGGCAAGGTGGCCGTCAAGCTCGAAGTTCATGTCACCGTTCAAGAGTCGAAGTTGTGTTACGCTCTCATCGCAACACCGCAGTACGATTTTCAAACCTGCCGAACTGGATTCTGCGTCCTGCATAACCCGGACGAGGTTCACGCCGAACGAGTGGTCGTCACGCACCCGGACGGTACGCAGACCCGTGGAGCATTCCCGACCCTCATTTCCCCGCACGAACCATTCGTTGATATTCGAAGGCTCGAGCACGAAGTGGCGGGACATCTCGTATCATTCGAGTTTGAGCATGAGGTGTTCGAGATGGAGGACCAGAGAAATTGGTCGGACTACTCCTACAAAACATACGGGCGCCCGGCTCGACTTCCGCGACCTTACCTTTTGCCTGCGGGAGTGCCGGTGCATCAAACCGTGACCGTTACGGTCGCCGAGAATCCAATGGATCGGCGCCTGTACCGTGAAAATGCCCGAGTGACAACTGACACCCGAACGAAAATCGGCGATCACTACGGACATGCAATCACCTTTTGGAGCCACGCCGACGACTCGGCAGATCAATTCCGATCTGGGCTAGTTGAGTTGCTGAAGCACGATCCAAGGCCACTCGTGTGGTTGGTTGGCGAACCGGGCGACCGTCTTCAAGTCATTGCTGAGATGGAGCTCGACGTCGTCGGCATCGTCTTCGCTGACTATTCCGCTTTGGAGGCCAACCTGCCCGACTACCGGCAACTCCTACCAAGCGTTCAATTCATCGCTGGGAGCGCCGGAAACTTCACCGAGCTCAATCGAAACCGTCCTTCTCGGACCTGGGATGGTGTTGCTTTCTGCGCGAGTCCTAACGTGCACCAAACTCACGAGAAGGCGATCAATCGCACGAGTGAGACTTGGCAGTTTCAAGTCGAAACGGCGCGATCATGGGGATTTGAAGTGGTCCACCTCGGCCCCATCCGGTGCCCTAAGGGCCATCACATGTTTCAATATCAAGCTTCGAAGGCTAGAGATGAGGCTCGTCTCTGCACAACAGCTTCGTATTGGCAACTGGATTAGCCAGGCTTTTTCCGTCGCGAAGCGGCGTCTTGGAGCATGATGAACTCGCTTAGGTTTTCCTGAGTGAGCATGCCCACAAGGTCGTCGCCTTCCATGACCAGCACGGGACGTCTTCCGGCGGCGGCGAACTGTTCGGCGGCCCATTCTAGGTCGTCATCGGGTCGGCAACGGTTGGCGTTACGGTTCATTCGACCGGCGACATAGGCGTGTGGTCCGTCTTCGGTGAGGCCGATCGAGAGTTCGCTTCGCTCAAGGATTCCTAGCACGTCGCTGCCCGAGGTCACGGGAAAGTCGGTTTGGCTACCCGCGATCAGCAATTCGCTCGCTTCCTGAAGGGTGGTTCCGTGCGGGAGAGTGGCAAAGTTTCGCATCATCGCATCGCGCACTTTTCGGCCCGCCAGGAGAGATCGGGTGACGGTTGAGGTGAGCTCTTGCCCCGCCACTAGGAAAACGAAGAAGGCGATTAACATCAGGATCACCTGGCTGGTGATGATGCCCGCAACGCCAAGCCCGATAGCGACAACTTGGCCAACTCCGGCCGCGATCCGGGTCGCTCGCAACTCGCCCAATCGAAGCGAAAGCGCGGCGCGCAGAATCCTTCCTCCATCCATCGGGAACGCCGGGATGAGATTAAACAAGGCAAGGGAGATGTTTGTGAAAAAGAGCGCGGGCAGAATTCCGCCAACGCGAATGTCGCTGGTCAGCTGAAACTGCTGCGGCGAAATCCACATGTAGAGGTACAGCAACCCGGCAATTACGACGTTCACGGCTGGCCCCATGATGGTCACCCAAAGCTCCTGCTTTGCGGTCGGGCGGCTTTCGAGCATCGCCACTCCGCCGATCGGATAGAGGGTGATGTTCGTGGTTTTGATGCCGTACTTTTTGGCGGTCAGGGCGTGGCCGAATTCGTGCAGTACGACGCAGAAGAACACCGCGAGAACGTAGATCGGCCACTGCCAACCGGATTGGCTTTGACCGGTCCAGCCGATCCACACGAGGAACAGGAGGAACGTGATGTGAAGCCGAACGGGGATGCCAGCAACGACCGCGACTTGGAACGCCCAAGGGCTCGCCGGTCGTTCCTGCTCTGGCTTCTCGGTTTCTGGCATCAGTTCTTTAGTTTGAGCGTTCGCGCGATCTCGCGCCAGCCCAAATAAAGAAAACGCCGATTCTTGCTGTCCATCACCACCATTAGGCCATCTGGGAACTTCGGCCCCAGGTTTGCGGAGGTGACGGCGATGCCGTCCGTCTCATCCGCGCCGGCGGTGAACTGGCCGAGTCGCGTTCCGGTGAACGAGGTCACGGTGTAAACGCTCCGGTCCTTCAACTGATCGGTAAAGACCGCGAATCGTTTTGCGCCTTTCTCCCAAAGGCCAATGCCTTCGTGGTCGCCTTTGAAGTCGGTGTTCCAGGCGGGACGGGCGTCCATGTAGCCGTTTGGGCGGTCTTGAAGAACGAGTTGGCGATTGCCATAGGTTTCGTCGCTGTAGAAGGCGCTGATTCCATCGACCGAGGTGGCGATCGATTCGATCTCTTTTCCGCCGAGGAACTGGCCGGTACGTCCGACGAAGATCGCGTCAACTTTCGCGGTCGCCGGGTTCATCTTAAGCTGGTATTGCTCCAGATACGACTCCGCCAGACCGAGCTTAGGGGACACGAGGGCGTAGACGTTGCCGGTGGCCTTCGACTTCCAAAGGGCGATGCCCATCGGCTCGCCGTAGTCGGCCGTGCCTTTCATCGCGACGTCGGTCTTGCCGGTGAAGTCGGATAGGGTTCCGCGAGGATCAATTTTATAGATTCGAAGTCGTCCCTGCAGTCGCTCGGTGCAAACGGCGATGTCCAGCCCGTTCCAGTTTTGATAGACGTCGACGTTGTTCGGTCGGTCGAGACCGGTGATCTTCTGCACGATCTTGCCGTCGAGGTCGAAAACGTAAAGTCCGCCGGTGGGTCGCTTAACCTTGTTGGTCCCAATCACGCGGGATTGCGAAGGATTGGATTTGTTGACCCAAATCGCGGGGTCATCGGCATCGTCGGGCACCGGCTGGGTGGCCAGTGTTGGCGGGATGAAGGGGATGGCGGCAAGAAGGATGGCGTGGATCATGGCGGTGTAGACGCAGCGATGGCTACCGGGTGTACCCGGTAGCCATCGCGTGAATGTGAGCTTAGGCTCAGTTGACTGGGAAGCCAGTCGCTGGGTCGACAACAACGCTGCCGCCGAGCGAGTAGGCCTGCTTGCCCCAAGCGTAGTTGCGGACATCGAAGGTCTGCAACGTGTTTCGGAACTTCGCGGACGAGTCTGCGAAGACGTAGTTGTTGCCCTGGTCGAATCGGCCACCGTTCGTGTATCGAAGGGTGTGGGTCGCGCCGCCGTTGGTTGTTCGGAGCTCGCAATCGAAGACCTGGCCGACGGTGCCCTTTCCAGCCCACTTTCCGGTGGCGGTGTTTGCGCCGCTAACGGTGAGAGCTTCGAGTGGAAGGTCAGCTGCGGAAGGAAGCGAAGAACCGCTGAGGTCTCGCTGTCCGCTTCGTCCGATACCGAAAGCTGGTCGGTAGCTGCGGAACTCGCCGCCGGCCGTGGTCTGCATGCAGAACTGCTTTTCGGTGGCTGGTGCAACGAGGATGGTCGAGCTTACGCCGTCGATCGAGGTTGCGCTAACAACGTTGGCGGTGTCGCTGTCTTGTCGCTTTCGACCGATGATGGCCTGGTTTGCGACGTAGGAGATTCGTCCGACCTGAAGGGTGTACACGCCAGCCTGGTAGCCCTGCTGAACACAGCCGTTACCCTGGATGCCTGGCTTTCCGAAGCCTCGGTTGTTGTTTGCTTCGTTGAAGCAACCTGGTGCCCATCCGCCGATCGAGTCAGCCGGAGAAACGAAGAGCTGCTCGCTCTTGATGTAAGGAAGAACCATCCAGCTCCAGTGAACTTCGTTCGCCGAGGAGTTGTTCTCTCGGTGATTGCTTGGAGGGAAGATGTCGTCTGAGTCTGCGATGTAGAGCTGCAGTCCGAGACCGATCTGCTTGGTGTTGCTGAGGTCAGCGGTCTTCTTAGCGGCCTGCTTTGCCTGTGCGAAAACGGGGAAGAGGATGGCGGCAAGAATGGCGATGATTGCGATAACAACCAACAGTTCGATGAGGGTGAATGCCTTTTTCATATTGCTCACCTGCGGAATCGCAGATGGGCAACAGTATTCCGCTATTGCGTTAAGTGACTGTTAAGAATTCATCATTAGTTCTACTTGATCATTGTTCAGATGTAGAACTTCGGACTGGTCGGGAGTGCGGATTTCGAACCCTGGTATGCCGGCCTCGCAGCGGCCAGTGACCCAGCCGGCAACGAGCATCGCTTCGAAGACTTCGATGCCGTTGGTATACGCCGCCGGAGACGGGCATGTGATCGATAGAAAGGTTTGAACCTCTTTCGCGGTACGTTCGAGCTGTAGAAAGTCGGCCAACTTTTGGTAGACGCCGACCAGAGGCAGCACTTCCTCACCTCGGCGGAGAGACTGCTTAAGCAAGATTTGGCCCATGTGGAACGCGGGGACGGTCTCGACTTCGGCACCCGCAAGGTTGGCTCGGAAGCGGCTGAACTTCGAAATTTCCCAAGTGGAATCGCCTTCACCGAAGAACTGGGTGAGCTGCTTGGTCGCGCCAAGGGCAAAGGTTGCCACCCGCGCCACGCGCCAGTCATCGTTGATGAATCCGCCAGTACCGAGCCACTGGAAGGCTTCGTTCGGCGTTAGCTCTAATCCCGCGTCTTTTGCGATTTCGGTGACGAACTCCTTTAGCTCAGAGAAGTGAGCGTTGGCGGTGTACCAGTAGTCTGCAAAGCGGATGTGCTGGCGAATCCGCTTTTGTTGGGTGACTTGGTAGTGCGAAGCCAGCCAATCGCGATCATTTGTTCCTTTCAGGTGATCTACAAGGATGTACGCAAGCTCGCGTGCACCGGTGTGGGTGAGAGTGAGACCGGCGGCGAGGATGGGATCAGCAAATCCGGCGGCCTCGCCGACCAAGTACCAGTTTGGCCCCGCCATTTGGTTGGCGACAAACGACCAGTCTTTAGTGCCGTGCACAGGTCCTTGCTGGGTTGCGTTTCTTAAGAGCTTCGAAATCAGCGCTTCGCTCTGGATCGCCTCAAGGTACAGATCTTCTGGTCGGAGCTTCTTGGCTTTGTACGCATCGGCCGGGAGAACGAGGCCGACGCTGACTCGAGTCGCGGAGATGGGAATGAACCAGAGCCAGCCGTAGCCGAGACTCATGACGTTGACCCTCGTTCCACCCTTGCCAAGGGTCACCGCCCACTCGGCATCGTCCCAATAGGACCAGAAGGCGACGTTCTTGAGTCGGCTTGGTTCATCAACCGTAACGCCAAGTGCGCGGCGAAGGATCGCGGCATTTCCGCTTCCGTCGACATAGTATTTGGCTTTGACTTCACCGCCGGTGGTCTGGAGTCCGGCAACCGCCCCGCCCTCATGGAGAACTTGGGCGACGGACGTGTTTTCTCGAACTTCGCAGCCGCATTCTCGCGCGTGGTCGAGGAGGATTTTGTCGTAGATGGACCGTTCAACCTGGAACGCGGTCTTGCGGCGTTCACCGTCGTACTTCGACGGACGATCCCCGCCAACAAAGTCTTTGCCGGGCAAGAACTCGAAATCCCAAAGGTCGTCCGTTTTGCCCCAGCGGTACGTGGCGCCAATTTTGATGGGGAAGTTGGCCGCTTCAACTTTCTCCCAAACGCCCATCTCGTCGAGGATGCTTCCGATAAGGGGTAGCTGGCTTTCCCCAACATGCTCACGGGGGAACTGCTCGCGTTCCAATATGACTACGGAAGCACCTGGTGCGTACTTCTTGATTAAGGTACCGAGCGTACTCCCGGCAGGACCGCCCCCGATGATTGCGACGTCATAGTTAAGCATTTGTTAAGACTTCGATCACTGCATCGTGAACGTGCCGGTGCGACCATCCTGGAAGGTGATCTCTAGATTCAGGCCATCTCGCTTGTAACCCCACACTTGCTTCTGCCCATTGAGGTCAACGGTGATCTGTTTTGCTGCCTCGTCCATGGTGTACGTTCCTGACTTTGCGCCGGTCGAATCGGTGAAGGTCATCTCGTTTCCAGCATCAAATTGAACTTGCATGCCTTCGCTTCTTCCGGTGCCGCTGAACATCCCCCATGGGGTGCTGGTCATTTCTCGGGTCTGCTCGCTGCTTACCGGTGCGGAGGACTCTCCGCATCCAACTAGTGCAAAAGCCGATAGCAGAAGAACCGCCCAAATGAGTCGTCGCATGAGCTAAGTAAGCCGCCTTTGACGGTTAACATGCTGTTAAGGTTCATTTGTTATGAACGATTTAACGAAAACTTAACCCTTGCTTAACAATGTCGATGCCTATGCTAGGCAGTCCGGGTAGCCGGAGGAGACTATTGTGCACAAGAAGCATGCTTTTACGTTAATTGAACTTCTCGTCGTTATCGCGATTATTGCGATTCTCGCCGCCATTCTATTCCCAGTTTTCGCCCAGGCCAAGGCAGCGGCAAAGAAAACCACATCTTTGAGCAACCAGAAGCAGATCGGAACTGCGGTTATTCTTTACAGCTCGGATTACGATGACATGCTTCCTGAAACCGGCTGGATCGGACCCTGTTCGGCTCCAGGTGGAACGGCTGGTCTCAACGACGAATTCTCGGGCGTTCAGAGCTTCCTCACCGGAATCTTCCCATACAGCAAGAACTGGCAGATGATCGCTTGTCCAGCCGACGCTGACAAGGGCGTTTTCGGAAAGCCAGGTGAAGGCTGCTTCGAAAAGATGTTCTTGGCGGCTGGCGTCCCAGGCGCTTACGTTGGCATGGCCGACGTCAACAACGGACTCGAATTCGTTAAGGTTCTTCCTGCGTCGTACGCTGGTAACTACCTTCTGATGCCAGGCTACCGACGAGTCAGCGAAGGCCCATGGACCGGCGATCGAGGCCGAAACCTCAGCCAGATCGGTACGCCAGCCAACATGTTCTACTCGACCGACGTTGGTTCGACCCGAGTCAGCGGCCTCAACTTCTCCGGTTGGTACACCGTCCCAGGTTACGGCAACCTCGGAAACGGAACCGGTCGATGGGAGCGAGGACAGCGACACACGGGCGGCCGAAACTGGTCGTTTGCTGACGGTCACGCGAAGTACCAGAAGGAACTGGATTACAAGACCAGCACCGGCACCGCGAAGTCCATCCGACAGCTCGTTTGGGAATACCAGCAGGCTGGAATCTTCACCTACTGGGAAACGGAAACCAAAGACTACTGCGGCTTCCCAACCAAAGAAGCCGGCTGCGACCGATAAGGTCAACGCGTAACTCAGGGTCCATTCCGAAAGGGATGGACCCTTTTCTCGGCAAAACCGCTAATCTGAGCGAAACCGTATGCTTAAGAAGTCCTTACCCCTGATCGCATTTGTTCTCTTGGCCGTTGCTGGCTACCTTTGGGCCACTCGAGGCTCGGAGATGCTCAGGATGAACGCCGCCCTCGACCAGCAATACGTCGACACGACCGTCGGCGAGGCGTTTCGAGGAGTGTCGGAAACGGCTAACGTAGAGCCTTCGAAAGCGCGGGAACTGCTGAAAAAGGCAGAAGAGGCCAAGCCGGAAAATGGATACACCGATTACCTCCGAGCAGCCATTGCGGCGAAGGAAGGCGACACCGCCGCGGCAACGAAATCTTTGCTTGCGGGCAACGAAAAGAAGGACGTCATCCACTACATCCCCGAGCTTCCGGCCCACGAAAATGAATCGAGCCTGAGTGTTTTACGCGGTCTTTCCGCGCACGGCGAGAAGCTCTCCAAGGACAACAGCGCCGAAGCGGGCGAGTACTACACTGCCCTGCAAGTCGCGGGATACCGAGTGATTCGACTAGAACCGATTACGACCCTCAGCGTTGCCGCAGGGCTTTCCCTCGTCAATCAGGTCTACACCGACGGGATCAAGCATTTTTCCAAGGCCTCTCCCGAAACGGCAAAGGTGTGGGAGAAAGAACAGGCCACATTCAAAACTTGGAGCAAGGACTACCGAGAAAAACAGAGCGTCCAGCTCGGGAACGTCATCTACGAAGTCGGCAAGGAAGCGGGGCTTACCAAGGAAGAAATCTCTGACGTCGCGATCCGAAAACCGCTTGCCGATGAAGCGAAGCAGGCGAAAGTTGACGATCTGATGCTGCAGGTTGTGGTGAAAGAACAGAAGATGCTGCGCAAATTGGTGAGCACGCTGCCGAAATTTAACGCGAGTAAGTGAGACTTACAGAAATGAACAAGAAACTAACCCTTTTTGCCGGAATCGCCGTTGTTGCCTCGGCCGTTGCGTTCACCGCTTTTCAGCCGAAAGTAGCGACCTATCTCCCTTCCGGTTGGCGAATCTCCCCGGCAGGTCCGAGCGAAACCATCGGTGACCTCGCGGCGGGTGGGGTGTCTAGCCCGAACGGAAAATGGATTGCTTTCGTTTCGGCGGGGCAAGGGAGTCATCAGCTATTCGTAGTTGATGCTGCTACGGGCAAAGTCGCAAAGAAGTTAAGCCTCGGCCGCGCATGGATCGGCATGGCTTGGATGGCAGATTCGAGCAAGCTCGTGGTGAGCGGCGGGACCGGGAATAACATTCACATCGTTTCGGTCGCGCTGGATGGAGAACTCAAACTCGAAAAGACCTTGCCGGTTACCGAGATCAAGGGCAACACCGGCTGGCTGGCAGGGTTACAGCTAACGGCGGATGAAAAGTATGTGGTCGTTGCCCTTGCGGCCGGAGATGAGCTCCGCAAGATTGACCTCGAAACGGGCGCGTCCGTCGCTAAGCTGGCGTTGCCGGTTGGGTCATCTCCGTACCAGGTTCGACGCGTGGGCTACGACATGCTTGTTTCGCTTCAAGGCGCAGAGCGAGCCATCCGAATCGACGCGACCGAATTCACGATCACTAAGAGCTACGCAACCGGACGGCACCCGAACGACCTGCTCGTCCAGGGCGAGCGACTGTTTGTTTCGTGCGGAAACGACGACACCGTTGATATCTTTGACCTTTACACGGGCACCCGAGAAGAGCGAATAAACATTCGGCCTTGGCCAAATGCTCCGGCCGGTTCAACCCCACATGCATTGGCGCTGACCGCCGACGGAAAGCGACTCTACGTCGCAAACTCAGACAACAACTGCGTCGGAATCTTGAACATCGCTGACCGAATGGCGACCCGAGTGGAAGGGTTTGTCCCAACCGGCGCGTATCCGACCGCGTTAGGCGTGCTCGCCGATGGCAAGACCCTCCTCGCCGCTGCCGGCAAAGGTTACGGAACCGGACCGAACGGCGATACCGACAAGATCGATCCGATCGCGCCGAAGGGATATCCGTACATCGTTGTTCTCCTCAAGGGCCTCCTCACAAAGGTCGACGTGCCGAAGGGAGCGGATCTGGACAAGATGTCGAAGCAAGTTCGCGATCTGTCGCCGTATCGAGAAGGCGTCGTGGAAAAGCCACTGACCGCGCCGAAAGCGGGCACGAGCCCAATCCCAAGTCGACTCGGCGACCCGTCGCCGATCAAGCACGTTCTCTACATCATTAAGGAAAACCGAACCTACGACCAGATGTTCGGCGACCTGAAGAAGAACGGGAAGCCGTACGGCAACGGCGATCCGAAACTGACTTTGTTCGGAGAAGACGTCGCCCCGAACCACCGCCAACTGGCAATGGACTTCGTTCTACAAGACAATTTCTACGCCAGCGGCGAAGTCTCGGTTGACGGGCACCATTGGAGTAAGGGCGCTTACGTTCCGGACTTCATGCAGCGCACCTGGCCGCAGCAGTACAGCGGAAAGGGAACACCGCGGTTGAGCTTGGAACTCTCGACGACCCCATCCGGCTTCATCTGGGACCACGTTCGTCGGGCCGGGAAGACCTACCGAACCTATTACTATCACACCACCGACCGCCGTAGCGACGCCTGGGCTTCGGCGCGATCAAAGAACGAGCGAGACTACAAAGCGGTCGACATCTTCATCAACGAGTTCAAGGAATTTGAAGCGAAGAAGACGATGCCGGACTTCATGGTGATGGCCCTGAGCGAAGACCACACGAGCGGTACCCGTGCGGGAGCCTTTACCCCACAGGCATCGGTGGCAAGCAACGACTACGGTCTTGGCAAGCTCGTTGAGACGATCTCCAAGAGTAGCTACTGGTCGAAGTTCGCGATCTTTGTTCTGGAAGACGATGCGCAGAACGGGCCGGACCACGTGGACGCGCACCGAACGGTCAGCCTCGTGATTTCTCCGTACACCCGGAACTCCGGCTTGGACCGAACTCACTACACGACGACTTCGACGGTTCGGACGATCGAGCTGATTCTTGGCTTGCAGCCGATGAGCCAGTTCGATGCCGCTGCGACGCCGATGTATCGCAGCTTCCACAACAAGCCAGATCTCACGCCGTATGTGGCCAAGCGGCCGAAGACGGACCTCGAAGCCAAGAATCCGGCGGCGAAAGAAACTCCGCTGCTCGCAGCGATCGACTTTTCCGAGCCCGACCAGTTGACGCTGAGCCAGGAAATCGCTTTGAACGAAGCGATTTGGCGGAGCGTGAAGGGCAACGTGCCGTATCCGGGAGCAGTTCGCCGGTTCGGGATGGATGTTCGCGACGAAGACTGACCATCGTTCGGGGTAGCGTTGTGCGATGCGTGCGCCGGTCGCTCTTCTCGCTGCCCTATTCCTTGCTCCGACCGTGGCCAATTCCACTTTGGATGGCCACTGGTTCTCCGTTTTCAACGGGAAAGACCTGAGCGGCTGGACGCCCAAGATCAAGGGCTACAAGCTGGGTGACAACTTCGGCAACACGTTCCGAGTGCAGGACGGCGCGATCACGGTTGGCTACGAAAAGTACGAAAACTTCAACGAGCGGTATGGGCACTTGTATTACAAAGTGCCCTACGGCAGCTACAAGATTCGGGCGGAGTACCGGTTCATTGGCGAGCAGTGCAAAGGCGGGCCGGGCTGGGCGTACAAAAACTCGGGCTTCATGATCCACGGCCAACGGCCAGAAACGATCGGACTCGATCAGGACTTCCCGGTTTCGATCGAAGTCCAGTTTCTGGGTGCAGATGCCGGCCAGACTCGATCTACCGCGAACCTCTGCACGCCCGGCACCAATGTTGAATACAAGGGCAAGCTGCACACGCAGCACTGTACGGAGTCAACTTCCAAGACTTTCCCGGGCGAACAGTGGGTGACCGCCGAGGTGGAAGTTCACGGCACCGGCGAAATCATCCACCGCATCAACGGCGAGGAAGTCATGCGCTACTCGAAGCCGCAGCTTGATCCGAAAGATGCCGATGGCAAGAAGCTCATCCGAGACGGACAGCTTCTCATTCCAGAAGGCACGATCAGCCTTCAGTCCGAGAGCCACCCGGTTCAGTTCCGAAAGATTGAAGTGCAGATTCTGAAGAGCTAGGCCTTTTGCTTTTCTAACCAGCGGTCGAAAACGAACGGGCCGAGCGGGAGCACTGAAGCCGCTCCGGCAAAGAAGGCCGTTTTGAACGGCCACTTTTCTTTGTTCCAGGCGAGCAGGAGCGCGATGATGTACACCACGAAAAGGAAGCCGTGCAGGCTTCCTGTGATGTAAACCGCCTCCGGCATCTTTGCGATGTATTTCAGCGGCATTCCGATGAGAAGAAGGATGAGGAACGACGCGCCTTCGAGCATTCCGATGAACTTGAACCGTGCGAGCGCAGAGCTGACCACTGATTAGTAATACCGACTTTCAAGCCTGATCGTTAGGTCGCGCGGGCTCAGGTTCAGCGGACTGTAGTCTATTGGCAACAAACATAAAAGCGAACGCAGCCACCGCCGCAGGCCACAGGCTGTATCGCTCAAAGTAGGAGTGTCCCAGCGCGCCAAGAACCGCGCCGGTCACCAGCCCGCTCCAACTGAGGGCATATCGGAGCCAGCCGTCGCGCGGGCCGCCGAAGAACATGCCGGCGATCTGCTGGCCGAGCTTCACGAGGGTGCCAGTCATGTAAGTGAGGCCGATCGATACTTCGCCATCGCGTTGAAACACGGTGTTTTCTGCGCCCATGGCAAGGATCAGGAGGGCCGTACTTGCACGCTGCTGTCCGAGTCCGTACAACACGGCGGCGATGCTGAGACAGGTTCCGACAAAGAACAGAACAGCGGCCTTCCGGCGAGCCGCGCTCACGCGAGAAATGACAGACCCCAGAACGACGCCCGTCACAAACAGCCCGAGCACGCCCAGCGTCAGACCCGCAAGTTCGAATTTGCCTTCGGAAAGCTGAACCGCGAATCGGGTCGAGTTTCCGCTCATAAACGAGACGAACAGTCCGCCCGTCGCGAGAAATCCAGACGCGTCCACGTAGCCCGCCAGCGCGGCAAGCCCGACCGCGAGTTTGATGGACGAACGATCGTAGCGCGTCACCGTTCTAGCTTAGCGTTTGGACTGGCCGGTCCATCCGGGACCGGCCAATCCAAAACGGCTTAGTAGTGCAACGAGTGCGACTGGACTTTCCCGCGGAAAACCCAATAGATGGCAACTGTGTAAGCCACTACAAAGGGAAATCCGAGGAGTGTGATGTAGAACATCGTGGTCAGCGAGGCCTGGCTTGACGACGAGTTGTAAATGGTGAGGCTGTTCGCCGCGGTTGGGCTCGAGAGCACAAGGTTCGGGAACAGCCCCAGTCCAAACAGAGCGAGCAGAGAGCCAATGACGCCGCAGCTCGAAAGGAACGCATTCATCTCCTTGCCACGAGAGATCTCGCGCGGCACGTTGGCGACGAATAGCATCGTCACGATCGGCAGGAAGATGAACCATGGATTGCTCTGAATCTTCGAAGCCATGTGAGGCGCAAAGATGAGGGTCGCCATCGTCAATATGCCGTACATCACGATGAAGAAGATCATGCCGGTCTTCACCCAGCCGCGCGCCGTTTCCTGCAACTCGCCCTCCGTTTTGAGTACGAGATAGATGCTTCCGTGCATCATGAATAGCGCCAGGGCGGTGACGCCCGTGATCAGCGCGTAGGGATTCAGCAGGTTGAAGAACCCGCCCGCGTATTCGCCGTCGCTACCAATCGGGACGCCGAGGGCGATGTTCCCGAGCGCGACTCCGCTCAGGACGGCAATCAGGATGGAAGCAATTGAGAAGCTCGCATCCCAAAAGGACCGCCAGCGTGTGTCTTCCTCTTTACTCCGGAACTCAATCGCAACCGCGCGGAAGATGAGGCCGACGAGCAGCAGAATGAACGGCAAGTAGAAGCCGCTGAATACGGTGGCATAGACGTTCGGGAAGGCGGCAAATAGCGCACCTCCGCCGACAACAAGCCAGACTTCGTTGCCATCCCAAACGGGGCCGATGGCGTTCAGAAGCATTCGCCGGTCGGTATCGCCTTTTGCTCGGAGAAGCCATGCTCCGACGCCCAGATCGAAGCCATCCAGAATCGCGTATCCAAGCAAGAGGACACCAACGAGAAAGAACCAGATTTCAGGCAAGTAGTTGAACGGATTCATGCTGGCACCTCCGCCGTTACGGCTGGCCCAGTCTTGATCTTCTTGTTCAGAAGATAGATGAAGAGGAAGAAGAGGAGCGCGTAGATGGCGCCGAAGATGATGATGCTGGCCAGAATCTGCTCGGCTTTCACGACCTTCGAAAGGCCGTCCTTCGTGCGCAGAATGTTGTACACCACCCACGGCTGGCGACCCATTTCTGCCGACACCCAGCCGGCTTGGTTAGCAAGTTGCGGCAACAGCACGGACCAACTGAGCACGGTCAAGAAGAGCTTGTTCTGCCACAGGATGTTCCGCCACGCCATGAAGCCGGCGAGGATCGAGAGACCAATCAGCGTGAATCCGATGCCGACCATCAAGTGATAGGTCTGGAACACGACTTGGACCGGAGGTCGGTCTTCTTTCGGGAACTTGTCTAGTCCGGTGACGGGTCGAGATGCGTCCTTGTAAAGCAGCCAACTTGTGAAGCCATCCACCGGGATTCGCACGCCCTTTACCGACTGGGTCGATTCGTCAACGTAGCCTGCCAAATAGCCGTCCATCGGCTTGCTTGAATCATAGTGACCCTCAAAAGCCGCGAGCTTTGCTGGCTGGTTGACCGAGACTCCGTCTGCGCTTCTATGCCCGGTGAAAAGCTGTAACAAACTGGCCATGACCGCAACGGTCAGACCGATTTTCATGCTGGCTTTTGCGAAGTCAACGTGTCGATTCTTGCGAAGGTAGTAGGCGCTGACGCTTATGACAAGGAATGCCCCAGTGATCCAAGCCGCGCTCACGGTGTGTGAAAGGCGGTCCATTGCGCTTGGGTTGAAAACCATCGCCCAGAAATCGGTGATTTCGGCTCGGGTGGTTCTGCCCTCACCAACGATCTTGTAGCCCGCGGGAGTTTGCATCCACGAGTTCGCGACGATGATCCACACGGCGCTGAAGGTGCTGCCGAGCGCGACCATGCAGGTGCTCAGGAAGTGCACTTTCGGGCTGACTCGATCCCAGCCGAACACGAGCACGGCAAGGAAGCCAGATTCAAGAAAGAAGGCAAAGATGCCTTCGGCGGCAAGGGCGCTGCCAAAGATGTCGCCTACGTAGCGGGAATAGGTGG
The DNA here is from genome assembly GCA_945882415.1 of Chthonomonas calidirosea. Taxonomy (GTDB): domain Bacteria; phylum Armatimonadota; class Fimbriimonadia; order Fimbriimonadales; family Fimbriimonadaceae; genus Fimbriimonas; species Fimbriimonas planktonicus. The sequence goes on along the minus strand of CAMCWC010000010.1, from coordinate 36,629 downwards.
CCCAGTTGGTGCCAAATTCGAACTCGAGAACGATCCCGGTGGCGACGCCTAGGCTGAAGATGACGGCGAAGACGTTCACCCAGAACTTGGTCATCTGGTGATAGATCGGTTTACCGGTCTTTAGGTAGAGCCCTTCCATGATCACGAGGATCAGGCCAAGGCCGATGCTGAGGGGAGGGAAAAGGTAATGGAACGCGGATGTGAAGGCAAATTGGAATCTTGCCAGGATTTCGGTACTCATGGATCACGGTATCCGGCAGTTCAACCGCCGGTCCTCTTTGGGTCTGCACAGAACAGGTGTTGGGATTCTCTTCAAATCCTGTACGGCGAGAGTTCCACGACGCTGTGAAGCTGGGGAAGAGATTCCACCGTTTCGAACGAACCAGCGTTTTTCGTCCCCATCTAGTTAGAGCCTCACAAGTTTCTGAAGGATTCGAAAGTTCGGAACTTTGCGAAAATTTCCGAAATTTTTCTTGCTAACGACTGCGCCAGTCCTCTTTCAGCAACCCGTACAACGCCGAATCAGAGACTTCCTCACCCACAATCCACCGTTGTCGGAGCAGTCCTTCTTGCACAAAGCCCAAGCGTTCCAGGCTCTTTGCGGAAGCGACATTGCGTGGGTCGATGTCTGCCTCAAGACGGTTCAAATTGAGCGTGTCGAAGGCGTAGTCCAGCAGTACGCAGAGGGCTTCCTGCATGAAGCCCTGATGCCAAGCGTCGGGATGCAGCGCATAGCCTAGTTCGCACCGGCGGTTTTGCATATCGAAGGCGAATAGGCTGCAGGTTCCGATGAGGGCGTCGTCTTGCTTTCGAAAAATCCCCATCCGCAAGTGATCGCCCTCAGCAAGTTCCACCTCGTCTAGCTCAATTTGCTCTCTTGCGCTGGCGATGGTCTCCCAGGCCGGATGGCTCCAGTAGCGCATCACTTGTGGGTTCGAGAAAATCTGGAACAGCTCCTCAGCATCGCCTTGCTGCAACGGTCGGAGCAGCAGCCGGTCGGAGGGAAGTTCCAGATTGGTGAACGATCGCATTTTGGCTAGCCGTCGGAATCGAGGATGCGCTGATAGGGTGAGTAACCGCCAAATGGGTCGGTGCTGGGGACCAGGATCATCGCGCTCTTTGCGGGCAATTCGAGGTTCAGCATTCCGGTGATCGAACGATACTTTTTCCCGGTCATAACGTCAAGCATTTCGCCCCAGCTCATGATTCGGCCGACCCGCGAAGCGAAGGATTCCTTAACCGTTTTGGCCGTCGGATTCATGACCACGATGACGGTGTCCTGAAGTCGATCGGTGGTGCGAGCGAATGCGAGCAACTTGTCGGTTCGAAGCGACTTGTAGTCGCCGTACTTGAGCGCCGGCATTGCTTTCCGTAATTTCAAAAGGTTCTTGGTACTCGCATAGTCGGGATTGGAGTCCGTGACTTTATCCCATGGCATAGGTGCTCTACACTCGGGGTCGCCCGCGCCAGGTAGGCCGAGTTCGGTTCCGTAGTAGAGACAGGGGGATCCCGGTAGGGTCATTTGTAGAACCTTCACCAAGTGCCGGGTTTCGGTATCCTTTACTACGCTCGAAAGTCGCGGCGTATCGTGGTTGTCTGTTATTAGCCAGGCCTTTAGAAGTGGTTCGATTCCGGCATCGGCGACGAGGTCGTCGTACATCTGACCCACTTGGCCACCGCTCACGTTTCCGTTCAGCATTTCGATGCCGAGGTTGATGCTGTGGAAGTTGAAAACGCCATCTACCGCCCCGTGCCATTCGGCGGGGTATCCCGAGATTTCGCCGATCACCGCCGAGCCCTTCTTGGTGGCGTGGGCCGACTTTGTCAGTTCCGAAAGGTAATCGGGTCCGAGTTCGAAGGCGACGTCCAGTCGCCAGCCATCGATCCCGAGCTTGAGATAATCGTTCACTACGCTCGTCTTAGACCTCCAGAGGTAATCCCGAACCTCGGGATTTTCGAGCTTCAAAGCTGGCATTGAGCTCACGCCCGCCCAACCGCGATAGCCCTTTTCGTACTCATTTCCGATGAAGAACCAATCTCGCCTTGCGCTCTTCGGGTTCGACTTTGCCTCGAGAAAAATCGGTGACTCGTTACCGATGTGGTTGAAAACCCCATCAAGCATCAGGCGCATTTTCTTGGCATGGACCTGTTTGAGAAGCGATTTAAAATCGCTCATCGTTCCGAGTTGGGGGTCTATCTCTAGGTAGTCGGTAGTGTCGTACTTGTGATTACTGGGTGAGGTGAAAATCGGGTTGAGATAAACGACATCCGCCCCTAATTGCTGGATATAGTCCAACTTCGTGGACAGACCATTGAGGTCGCCTCCCCAAAAGTCGTAAACGTGGGGGTAGGACTTGGTCTTCTCATCAAACCGCGCCTTAGGTAACTCGGTCCAAGGCTTTAGGGGAGTTTGATACAAACTTTGCTTGGCCGCAATGTTCGTTGGTGGAACAAAGCGGTCTACAAAAACTTGGTAGACCACGGCACCATTGCGCCAGTCGTTTGCACGTTTTTCGAAATCGCTTTTTGCTTGCTGCGAGGGCGTCATTGCCAATAATCCACCGGCTATCAGGGCCGTAACCATGGGGCTACTTTACCGAGGTTTGCGGACCGAGAATTGTGGATTAGTGTTGTACAGTGGCCTGAGAATATTCTCGATTACTTGTTGATCGGTTCGATCCGCGAAACCTTCCCTTTTTCGAAGGTGACCTTCACGTCGTCGTACTCATAAATGTCGAGATGTTGACCTTCGGTTTCGTGGGAATGCACTTTCCGCGCGGGCGCACCCTTGATCGAGATGACATCGTCCACAAACATTCCAATGTTCAGGCGGCTCCGGCCACTGTCTTCCCCCGTACCGGTTGGCGTCGCATCTTCGCCCGCTACCGGAGCTTGGCCGATTCGGTTCACCGCTCCAGGCGCTTCTTTCTCGACCGCCGTTTCTTGTGGCCCAATGCACCCAGCCAAGATTGCTGCACAGACTACGAGAGAAAGTTGCTTCACCTCTAGATTATGAGCCGACGGAGGGTTAAGATACTGACATGCGAAATCGAATGGGTCTTCTTTTGTCCGGGACGCTTGTCCTTGCTACGGCACTGCTTGTTGGCTGCGAGCCGCCAAAGCCAGCCGAGCCTGCCGTCCCAGCGGAAGCGCCTGGCGCCACGGCACCCGGCGGCACGGCGCCTGCTAGCACGGCCCAGGGTAGTGGGGGAAGCGTCGCGCCGATCGGAAGCGGAGCTATGGGCGGAATGACCCCGATGACGGGCACCGAGAACATTCAGGGTGGCGGATCGGGCGTCGGCCAGGCCGCGAAAGACCAAGCCAGACGAGCCGCCGGAGCGGCCGCAGGCGGGTCGATCAGTACGGAATCAACGGAGTAGGTTCTAAACCTTTCAGACACTCGACTTCGAGGTAAGACCCAGCCGGAAGGCTATGGAAGCGGCGGTGGAACGACTTCACCGCCTCAACCCAATCGATCTGTTCAGCAATCGGATACGCGAGCAGAATCATCGGCACCGGATCGCGCCCTTCGCCCATGCTCTGCATCACATACGACCGGCTAATGATGCGCGCCCCGTACTTGCCGAAGAGCCGAAGGCGCTCCTTCCGCTTTTCGTGCTCTTCGCCCTGAACCAGCTCGGGCCGCTCGCACTCCAAAAACATCGCGACCAGCGGCTTCTCGCCCAGTTCCCGCTGACTGTCGTCTCTCGCGTAGTCGATGAGATGTTGTCCGATCCCGCGCCGGCGAAACCGAGGATCGACGGCGAGATACACAAGAAACACCAAGCCGGACTGCAGGTCGACGGCGAACACCCGGAACCCCGCCAGCTCGCTCCCTTCTTCGGCAATCGCAACTCGCCACAAAACGCTGCCTTCTTGTTTCCCCTCTCGCGCATCGCCGCCAAAAAACTCTGCCATCCGCCCGAGCGGTACGCGCTCATCGCGCGGAAACGACTCGACGTAGAGTTCGAGCGTCGGCCAGAACTGCGGATCCGTTCGAGACTCAAGGATGCGGATGGTTGCCATGCGTCCATTTTGAGCTACCGGGTTCGCGTGACCATGAAATGGGTACAGGAAGTCACGGCCCGGGCATCCATACTTTTAATCATGAAGTTTGTTGCACGAATCGCTTTTGCCGCGTCTGCCCTCGTTCTCCCGTTTGCTGCTCAGGCATCCCTTGTTATCAACGGCACCTTCGAAGCCAACGCCTTGTCTGGCGGCTCCACGAACTATGCCGTGGGTTCGACCGGCCTTACTGGCTGGAACGTCGTCGGACCATCCGGCCGAAACGTCACCTTGACCGGCAACGGCTATCTCGGACAACAGACCCAGCACTTGGACCTCAGCGGCACGTCGGATAAAGCCGGCAGCGGGATCGAACAGACCCTCGCCACCCAGATAGGCAAAAAGTACACCGTCAGCTTCGACGTCTACACCGGCGGCACCCAGTACAACGGCGGCGTCGACTTCATGGTCAACGGAACTTCCTTCGGCAGCAACCTCCAGGGCAACGAAGCGGGCAACACCACCAAGCGATACAGCTTCGAATTCACCGCGACCGGTGCCAGCACGATCAAGTTCTTGACTTACACGAACGGCCTCGTCAGCCACATCGACAACGTCTCGGTCGTCGCATCGAACCCCGTCCCAGAGCCAGCCTCCCTCGCCGTCCTCGGCCTCGGCGCCCTCGGCTTCTTCCGCCGCCGCAAGTCGGCCTGATCGTCGCAGATTCTCGGGTGCCGGTACGCCGGCACCCTTTTTTTGTGCCGAAGGTTGTGTCATAATGAACCTTCGCTCGGGCGGTTAGCTCAGTGGTAGAGCACTACAATGACACTGTAGGGGTCACAGGTTCAATCCCTGTACCGCCCACCATCGAATTAGGTTCAACAGGCCACCACTAATGCGTCGGTGTGCCGGTCTGAACGCGATCAGGCATGGCAAGTCGATCTTCAACGAATACTCCGGTGGAGAATCGATAGCGCATGTTTCGGTAAACGCACACATCCGTGACATCCTTCGGAACTCCCTGCGGGCATGCGCGAAAATTGGTCGAAACGCGATAGGTGCCTTTGACCGACAACACCCGATGCCAAGTGTGGCCGTGAAGGAGCACCAGCGTGCCCCGTTTCGGTTCCAGCACATGCTGACCCTCTAACACCCCATCTGGGTCACCGATCGGAATCACCCCCTGCCGATGGCTCCCAGGAACCACGACCGTTTGCCCGCCAATTTCGGGCGTCACGTCGTGGGTGTAGACGAGACGATTGAGGTTGAAATGACTAGGGAATTCGGGTGGGCAGTCTTGGTGCCAAGACTGCCCCTTGCTCCCCTGGCGCGAAAACATCACCATGCTGTAAAGCTCTTGCCATTCTGGCCCGAGGAGCGCAGTGGTGAGTTCCAGCAACCGGGGGTTGTTGGCCACTTCATCGAATGCGGTGATCCCATGATGCTGAGGGAACCACGGCACCACGTCGGCCCCCGACCTTTCGAGGAACTCATCCGAATGGAGGTTCTCCGGCGCTTTGCCAAGATTCTCTAGGATGCACTCGTTAAGCTCATCCATCTTGAGGGATTCAAGAAAGCCGTCAAGCACGAGGAAGCCCTCCTCCCAAAATTGCTCCGCAAGCTTAGAGTTTTCCTCCATGGTCCGGCTCAGTATAGTGTGCGCAGCACCTAGGGTCAATCCTAGGCGTGCAGACTAAGGCGAGACCCGTGGTGGGTTCGTTTAGAGGACTGTAGATAGCTCGTAGGGATGGAGAGATTCACAGCCGCCTTGGATTCAACTTTTTCGAGGCTTCGGTTTCAAACTCTTTAAACACTTGTAGAGGTGACAGGTTCAATCCCTGTACCGCTCGCCACTTTTAGACCTTTCGCAGGCCCTCGAACATCCCCCGACCACCAGAAGCAATCCTTCCGAAGATTCAGTTAGCATGCGGAGAGGGTTCCGGTACTACTCAACTTGACGGCTCTTTCGGGTCCTTGTCCTTTCTGGTGCGACAAGCTTCGCTACGATGGTGGCGACGTTGTCCTCGTACCCGCGTTCGGAGAGTTGCAATGCCCATTCTCGAAGCTGCAAATCGTCAATGAGCTGCCAGTCACGAGATTCAAATAGAGCATGCAGCGCTTGTCGGTCAGCGGCAGACTTGAATTTTCCCACAGCCATTGCAAAGCCGACAGAGGAAGTCGGCAATCCCAAGCCTTCTGTTACGAGTTGTTCCTTTAGCCGGTTGAAGACAACTTCGCGCAGCTTCGCTTCGTTGAAGAGCTTGTAGCGACCCTTTGTTGGTAAATCAGAGTCGATAAACTCACTCGCTCGTACTCCAAAAGAGTCCAAGAAGGATTTGCACTCTACAATTAGTAGCCTGTTCGTTCCAGGTTGGAAGGCCAAAAGATCAATTTCCCATCGAGGTGTAGAAGGTCGCCCAATTGCTACTTTCTCCTCTTTGGTCAGACGTACTTTATATCCCTGACGAACCCACCACCCTTGTCCTTCCAAGACAATTTTGACGATCTGCTCAAACGCATCCATTTCGTGATTAACCTTACATCACCGAAACTAGGGGCAGCTCGACGCGGCTTGGATCGGCTGATTCCCCGTAGGAGGAGCATAGTGTTCACAAGTTTGCGCAGTTTCAAATGCTGGACTTCTTTTCGAAAGTAGCCACCGCCTTAAAAGCACGTCTAGCGCTTTTGTGTTGCGCATAAATCTTAGCAACAACTATTTCAGACGTCCAGGCGGTAGAAACTAGACTGTAGCAGTCAAAGGTTCAATCTCTGGATAGTCCACCAACCCTTGGATTGCATACACTTTCCTAGGAAGAGAACTCGGTGAAATGAACACTGATCTTTAGAAACCTGATCTACGCCTCACTCGCCCAGACGGATGCAGCTCCCTCCAGATTGCCACGCTAAACCGGCCAAAATGACCCTGTAGCCGACACCTCCGCCGATGGACCAGCCCAACAGCACTGAACGCAACCCGCTGGTCGCGATCACGAGACCCATGACCCCAACCATCCTTGCCGCCATCCTTTTTTGCTTCTTCACCATCGGCGCCGCGAGCGGGCAGGTTAAGCCGCCGGCGCCGTTTGGGGCGGTGCCTTCGGAGAACCAGATGCGGTGGCAGGAGATGGAGTACTACGCCTTCATCCACTTCGGGCTGAACACTTACACCGATCAGTCGTGGGGATTTGGGAACGAGGACATCAACCTCTTCAACCCGACCAAGCTCGACGCCCGCGAGTGGGTGCGGGTTTGCAAGGAATCGGGGATGAAGGGCGTCATTCTCACCGCTAAGCACCACAGCGGCTTCTGCCTTTGGCCGACAAAGTACAGCGAATATTCCGTAAAGAACGCCCCTTGGAAGAAAGGGCAGGGCGACCTTGTGCGGGAAGTCGCGGATGCCTGCAAGGAGTACGGCCTCAAGTTCGGCGTTTACCTCTCCCCCTGGGATCGAAACCGCGCCGATTACGGCCGACCCGAGTACATCACCTATTTCCGAAAACAGCTCACCGAACTTCTCACTCAGTACGGTGATATCTTCGAAGTCTGGTTTGACGGCGCAAACGGCGGAACGGGCTACTACGGCGGCGCGAACGAGAACCGCAAGATCGACGCAAAGACGTACTACGACTGGGCCAACACCTACGCCCTCGTGCGGAAGCTCCAGCCGAAGATCGTGATTTGGAACGACGGCGGAGACCGCGGCGACCTGCGCTGGGTCGGTACCGAATCGGGCTACGTGGGCGAAACCAACTGGAGCACCCTAGACGCCAAGGGCGAGGTCACCTGGCCGATGCTGCATTTCGGGCTCGAAGGCGGCAACGCCTGGGTCCCGGCCGAGGTCAACACCTCCATCCGCCCCGAGTGGTTCTATCACCCCAGCGAGGACGGCAAGGTGAAAACCGTTCCGCAGTTGCTGGACAGCTATTACGCCTCCATCGGCCGAAACGCCACCTTCCTCCTCAACTTCCCGATCATGCCGAACGGCCAAATCCACCCGACCGACATTAAACACGCGATCGAGATGGGCAAAGTGGTGAAGGAGACCTTCGCCGTTAACCTCGCGAGCAAGGCGAAAGCCACCGCCTCAAACACCCGCGGCGAAGCCATGCAGTTCGCTCCACAAAACGTGGCGGACGGAAAGCAGGACACCTACTGGGCGACGGATGACAGCGTCAAGCAAGCAACCCTAACCCTAGATCTGGCCAAGCCGACCCTCTTCAACCGCTTCCAAGCGCAGGAGTACATCCCGCTTGGACAGCGAGTGCGAAGCTTCAGCGTCGAAGCATTTGTCGACAACAAGTGGATGGAAGTAGCCCGAGGAAGCACCATCGGCTACAAGCGAATTCTTCGCTTCCCAGCCGTCACCGCGACCAAAGTACGCCTGAGGATCACCGACACATATGCGGCACCGCTGATCTCCTCGATTGGCTTGTTCAACGCGCCGCTGATCCTCGATGCCCCGGTCATCACCCGCAACCGACAAGGGGAAGTTCAGATCGCCAGTGCCGACGTCGGCCCGCACTTCTACTACACCCTCGACGGCACGACTCCAACCGGAAAGTCGCCCCGCTTCACCGGCCCGGTTCCGACCGGCGATGGAAAAGTCGAAGTCAATGCCATCGCGTTTGACCCATCCACCGGCAAGTTCAGCCCCGTGATGCACGAGAAGTTCGACATCAACCGAAAGGACTGGAAAATCCTCGGCGTCACCGGCAACGATCCGTACAACCTCCTAGACGGCAACCCCGCCACCTCTTGGAAGCAGCCAGGGGACAAGACGCTCCCCATCGACTTAGTGATTGACCTCGGCGCGGAAAAGACGCTCTCCGGATTCAAATACTTCCCCGACCAAGGCATGTGGGGCCCCGGCGTCATTGCGGAATACGAGTTCTATGTCTCCACCGACAACGTCGAATGGAAGCTGGCGGACAAAGGCGAGTTCTCGAACATCAAGAACAATCGGGTGTGGCAGATCAAACCATTCGCGGCAACCAAGGGCCGCTACATCAAGCTGCGAGCGCTTCGAAACACCGACGGCAACAACGAGATCGGCTACGCAGAAGTGGATGTGATCACGGACTAAAGCAATCGCCGAAAACATATTACATCACACATCACTCACCGTCGTATAATCGGTCTCGCTATGAGCGAAACCCCTGAAGTCACGCCAGAAGAAACCCCGCCGTCCGGAACCAAGCCGGTTGCCGAACACGCTTGGTTACAAAACCTCGTCGGCGAATGGAGCATCACCACCGAAATGTCGATGGGACCAACCGGACCAGAGATGACCAGCGAAGGCAGCGAGACGGTGACCATGCTCGGCGGACTTTGGGCTTTCGGCGAGGGCGAAATGACGATGCCCGACGGCGAATCTATGCACCACAAACTGGCCCTTGGGTGGGACGTTTCGTTTAATGAATATCGCGGCTGCTGGTTCGCTTCCGCGTCCTCGCACCTCTGGAAGTACTTCGGCGAGCTGAGCGAAGATGGCAAGGTCATGACCCTCGACTGCGAAGGGCCGAGCATGGTGAAGGACGGCGAAACCGCAAACTACCGCGACGTGCACGAACTCATCGACGAAAACACCCGAACGATGACCGCCTGGGGCCAGGGCGAAGATGGCAGTTGGCGTTCGTTCATGAAGTCCACTTATCGCCGAAAGTAACGCAGATCAGTCGGGGTCTGGGAAAGGTAGCCTAGCCAAATGCTGCTCACGGCAATGGCGCTTGGATGGATCAGTCAACAGACCCCAAAACCAAAGTATCCCGACCCCCAACGGTCGGCTTGGATCGTGAGTTGGAACCCCAACTGCCTAAAGGCGCTGAAGGCTCGAAGAGCAAAGCTGTCTGAGATTCTTCCCGGCTGGCTCACCGTTCAGCCCGATGGCAGCGTGAAGTACGCCTACGGCGTCACCCCGGAATTTCGGGCCGAAGTGCGAAAGATCACCGCCGGCAAAATCCGTCTTCTCGGCATGATCAACAACTACGGCGAGAACGGATTTGAGCCCACTCGAATCACAAAGATGCTTGCCACCCCGGCGAGTAGAAAGCGCCACATCGATCAGCTTCTGCAGTTCATCAAGGTAGACAAGCTCGACGGTCTGGACCTTGACTACGAGGCGATGAAAGCCGATGACGTGGACCGCTACAGCGCGTTCGTCCGCGAGCTGAAGGCCGCAATGGGGAAGAAGCACCTCAGCGTCACTGTCCATGCGAAAGAAAGCGACAAGGTGGGTTGGGAAGCGCCCAATGCGCATGACTGGAAGGCGCTCGGGGCCGCGGCCGATTCGGTGCGCATCATGGCCTACGATTTCCACTGGGATACCAGCGAACCCGGGGCAATTGCGCCAAATGATTGGGTCGAGCGAGTGGTCAAGTACGCCCTAACTCGGGTTCCTAGAGAAAAATTGCGACTAGGCGTGGCGGGCTACGGCTACGACTGGTCCAGAAAACCCGCCTTGAGCCTGCGCATCGAAGACTTTAACCGCCGTGAAGCCGTAATGGATCTCATGAGCGGTGAGCTGATGAAAGATAAGGTCTATTTCTCCGGGTCTCAAGCGATGTGGGCGAAACATGGGATCGCGAAAAGATATGGCATTCCAGGCATTACCATCTGGTATCTCGGCTCCGATGATCCGGAGTTCTGGAACCGGTGACCCTGCTGTGGGTGCTGTACGGCCTGAACGCGACAGTGAGTACCGTCAATTGGCTGCTGATGAAGCGGCCAACTCAAAAGATTGATGGCTTAGCCACCGGTTGGATCGCGCTCATTCCGGCTAGAAACGAATCTGAGAACCTGAGGCGACTGCTCCCAGAACTGGTGAAACAGATTCCAACCGTCGTTTTCGATGACGATTCGAACGATGGAACCGGAGAAGTTGCCCAGTCGCTCGGCGCGCGTGTGATCCGCTCGTCTTCGCCGCTGCCGCAAGGTTGGACGGGGAAGAACCGGGCTTGCTACACCCTTTGCCACCATGCGCACGAAAATCCCGAAAACCAGTGGCTAATCCTCCTAGATGCCGATACGGAGGTGTGCCCAGACTTCATCGCGCGTTTAGCCCACATGGCCGAGACGGATCCAAAGCTGGGTGTCATCACGGGAATCCCAAAGGTGTTTCCCGGACGCGGGCTCGAACCACTTTTTGCCGCGTGGGTGGGTTGGATTCTGCTCGCGAGCAACCCCTTCGGCCTTGTTGATCGCACCGGGCTTGGGCATAGCCAATTCCTGAACGGACAAATTCAGGCCTGGCGACGATCCACTTACGAAGCCATCGCGCCGCACGAAGCGGTGAAAGGACGCATCATGGAAGATGTCGCCATGGGGCGACTGCTCGCCAAAAAGGGCGTGAAGGTCTGGACTCTCAACCTCACGCAAGTGATGACCGTGCGCATGTACGAAACTTGGCGACAAGCCTTCGACGGATTCAGCAAGAACTCTTTCGAAATCACCAATTCATATCTGGGCAGTACGCTGCTCGCACTCTTCCTGCTTTTCTTGGGATGGGGATGGGTTCTTGAACCATGGACCCTCGCTCTGCTGACGTGGTCCGGCTTAATGGTGTCGCTCTCGGCCCGGGCCTCAAAATGGCCGGTGCTCGTGATGCCGCTCGTGTTGACGATCGGAGCCGCCACGATTGTCCGCTCGATGATTTGGCGGAAGACCGGAAAAACCGAGTGGAAGGGCCGAACCTACTAGGGAATACCTTAGTGGTGGGCGTGTTCGGCGGCCGCTTCTGCTTCTTCGTCTCGCTTGGTTGACTTGGGATAAGCGAAGGTGATGAAGGTTGCAACTCCGACGCCAACAAGGAATCCAATGATCAGACCGTTAAGGCCAATTCCTGTAAGGTCTTTCGCCTGCAAATCGTAAACGTGCTTTTTGCCGAAGATCGTGCCGAGGTAGAAGCCGCCAAGCGTAAACCAAGCGAGTCCGATGGTCCATGCAATGCCAGCCGCGAGCAAATTCCCTTCGTTGGACTTCAATTGGTCAATAAACTTCATCCCGTAGAAATTGTATCCAATCTGGTGTCGCGTCGTAACGGCGAAATGTGATAAAACGAATTATCATGATCGCAGCCCTAGCCCTCCTCGTGTCATCGGCGACCGTAGCGCAAACAAAGAACCTACCGGAACTTTTGCCCCGGGGAGAAAAGATGGTCACGGCCAGCGGAAAGCCCGTCACCCTCAAAGGCTGCAATCTCGGAAACTGGCTGATCCTCGAAATGTGGATGCTCGAACTCTCGGGCTACAAAGACCAGTACGAGGTTGAGGAGATCCTGACCAGCCGATTTGGTGAGGCAGAGAAGGACCGACTGATGGAAACCTTCTACGCCAACTGGATGAAGGACCGAGACTGGAAGCTCATCAAGTCTTTTGGCTTCAACCTAGTTCGGCTCCCGCTGAACTATCGAATGTTCGAAGACGACCGCGCCCCGATGAGGCTGAAGCCTAACGCCTTCCGCTGGGTGGACCTTGCGGTGAAGAAGGCCGCCGAACACGGCATGTACACCATCATCGACCTTCACGGTATCCAGGGCGGCCAGAGCCCGTATGACCATACCGGCCGTAGCGAGCAAAACAAAGTCTGGACGGTTGAATCGAATCAAGTGCGAGCCGAGTGGCTTTGGAAAGAGTTTGCCAAGCGATACCGCTCGAACCCAAATGTAGTCGCATACGACCTGTTTAACGAGCCATACGGCGGCACCAAACCCCAGCAAGTAGCCCTCTTCAAGCGGCTGTATCCCGTCGTCCGTGCCATCGACAACAAGAAGCTGATCCTTGCGATGGGCAACTACGACGACTTCGGCCACTACGGAAACCCGAAGCAGAACGGCTGGAAGAATGTCGGCTTTCAAATGCACTACTATCCCGGTCTGTTCGGCGGCGGAGCGCCGACCGTCCCAACTCACGTCGCGCACATTAATCGCTTGAAAGAGGTTGAGAAACAACAGAATGCGACGAACGCACCGTTCCTGATCGGCGAGTTCAATGTGGTCTTCAACGGCGCCGGCGGGGCGGGAATGATGCGGCGGTACTACGATCTCCATGCCTCCTATGGATGGATGAGCACGATGTGGTCGTATAAGGTGATGAGCCGCGATGGCGGCGTCGGATCGGCAACATGGGGAATGGTCACCAGCAAGGCGCCAGCCCCCAAGATCGACTTCCGAAAGGACTCGAAAGCTGCGATTGAGTCGTACATGACGGGGCTCGGAACAATGGCGCTAGCCGTAAATGAGCCCCTGCGAAAGTTCATGGTCGCGAAGAATCCAAAGTTCGATCCACTACCAAAGCCACCGGTACCCATTCTCGTCGCACCCGCGAACGACGCTGTACCCGGATGGATGCAGACCGACGTCGGAGGCGCCAGACCAGGCGGTGCTAAGTATCGAGAACCCCAGCTCGAACTCTTCGGCGGCGGAAGCGATATCTGGGGCGACCGTGACCAGTTCCGCTTCCTGCATCAGTCGGTCTCGGGAGACTTCGAGATTTCCTGCGAAATCGAAGCGTTGCGAGATACCGATGCGTACGCCAAAGCTGGAGTCATGGTCCGTTTCGGGCTCGAGCCAAATGCCGCCGCGACCTTGCTCTCCGTTTTCCCATCGGGCGAGGCGCAATTCGCGCATCGAGAAACAGCCGGAAAAGAAATGACAGGTCCGAAAGCCGCTACTGGCGACCTCGCTGGCACGCAACTCGTCCTTCGCCGAACCGGAACCAAACTCGAGGGATTTGTTGCCCGCAAAGGGAAAGCGCTTGAACTGCTGCACTCCGTGACCATCGCTGAGGGCCCGGTCGAAGTGGGTCTCGTGGGGCTGAGTCACAACAATGCTCAACTCGGGTTGGCAAAGTATCGGCGATTTAGCCTTAAAAAGCTTTGATCAATGAACTGAATCGTGGTACCGTGCGTTTTACATGGGTATGAAGAGTTTCTTTAGTATTGCGGCGCTGCTCCTGGTTGCCGGTGCAATGGCTGCTGGTCCAAAGTGGTTGACCAGCTATGACGAAGCAGTGAAGCAGTCTAAGAAAACGGGCAAGCCGATCCTAGCTGACTTCACCGGCAGCGACTGGTGCCCTCCATGCATCCGCTTGCACAAGGACGTTTTCTCTAAGCCTGAGTTCATGAAGTGGGCCGAGAAGAACGTGGTCCTCCTTGAGCTAGACTTCCCACGCCGAACCAAGCAGGATGCGAAGCTGAGCAAGCAGAACGAAGCGCTTGCCAACAAGTATGAAATCCAAGGATTCCCAACCGTCCTGATTTTGAACTCGGCCGGCAAGGTGCTCGGAACTTCGGGCTTCACGCCTGGTTCTACTCCATCAAGCTGGATCGGCGAAATCAAGCCGTTCCTCGCCAAGAAGTAAGGCAAAACAAAAAGAAGGGCGAGTCACCAGCGGTGACTCGCCCTTCTTTTTGTACAAGGCTCAGAGGAATTTCTGAATTTCGAGCCGATAGCCGTTCGGGTCGGTTGTGTAGAAATGCTGGATCCCGAATCGCTGGTTGATCCGCGGCGGACCGTCTACGGTTGCACCTTCAACGGTAAGGCGAACATGCCACTCGTTGACGTCTGGAACCACCATGGTGAGGGTGACTTTGCTCGGATCGTCGAGCAGCGGCACATGCTCACAAAATCCCCACGCGCCATCAATGCCAACGGAGTAAATGCGACAGACGCCTTGGTCGAGCGCAAGTTGTAGCCCGAGCATGCCTTGGTAAAAGCGGTCGGTCGCCTTAAGATTCTTGGTTGGCAAAAAGGTGATGCTTCTGGCGTTCATGGGTTTTCGTCCACGGCAACTCGGCCAAGGCCAAGCTTTTCTTTCATAAGGAATTGATAGCTTTCGCGGACGGCGTGCATCATGTCACCCTCGTACTCATCAAGCTCTATGACTAACCATTTTGGCTGACAGGCTTCGATGCAATCTCGAACCGGCACTTTTCCTTGTCCGAGTGGGACCATTGGCTGGTCCTTGACCAAGGGGCCATCCTTCACGTGCAGTAGCGTAATGCGGTCAGCGTACTGGCGGCAGATGTCGGCACTGTTATGCTCGCCAAAGTTGCTTGCCCAATAAATATCGAGTTCCAGCCGGAGGTCAGGGCAGTGCTCAATCATGAGATCCATAACCCGAGTCCCGTCTCGAGTTTCAAACTCCATCCAGTGGTTGTGCATGGCGTACTCAATGCCGTGCTTCTTCAGTTCAGGAATGGCCCAGGCCAACTTTTCGGCCGACGTCTTGATGGAATCCTTAGTTACAAGATCAGGAATCCAAAAGCCACCTGTCAGAAGGTTGGTTCCCAACTCACCAAGGTCGTCAACGATCTTTTGTAGATTGTCTGGTTCTGGCGTTGGACCAAAGCTGGAACTGATGACCATTCCAAGATCGGCCATGTACTTGCGAAAATCGGAGTTAGAAAAGCCGGGCGCTACGCCCTCTACCCCGTTTAGGCCAATTTTGGCCAGTTCTTGCATGATCTCTGGCGCACTTTCCGCATTCAGTATGGTTCTCAGGGTCCAAAACTGGATTGATATGGGCGACGCCATCCTTAATAGCTTAACCTAAACGCCGCCCCTTGCCAACTACGTAAATGCGTGACTTTGCTTAGCCGTGGTGGCAACCGCAATCTTCATGCACAGAATGCATTTCAATCCATTCCTGGTCAAGGCTCAGCTTCATTTTCTCGTAATGCCCTTGCGCCGTTGCGTAGTCCATCGTCGGATTCTTGTGCTTGATTCCTTTAGCCGCCAACATGAAGTCGAAGAACTCAACGTTGCGGGTGAGTCCCTTGATCATCTCGCTGCCAGGTCCTAGCGCTGTCACGAGCACATGCTCGGCGGTGTGGTTTCCGCTCGTCCAGGTGACCGCGGTGTGGTTGCCCAAGATATTGGCCATGGTCATTCCGCTCGCCTTCAGGAACCCGCTAATGTTGAACGGCCCTTGGCCCTTTTGCCCGGCCACAATCGCAGACGCTTCGGCCGCGCTCAGCTCGAGACCAAGATCGGCCTTGATGATGTCGCGAATCGAATCTGCGGTTGGGCTGGCGCCAAATTTTCGGGCCAGCACCTCGTAGCTCGCCTTCATTCCGTTAACGCTCATGAGTCCCTTGTTGGAATCCACGTACTCGTCGCCCATGCCGTTTACCGATGGCCCGCCGGTGGCGTGGTCGGCGGTAATGATGACCAGGGTCTCCTTGTCCTTAAGCGCAAACTCAACTGCAACCTTGACGGCTTCTTCGAAAGCGATCTGATCGTAAACGATGGAGGCGAGGTCGTTCGCGTGGCCAGCGTGGTCAACTTTGCCGCCTTCAACTTGAAGCAGGAACCCGTTCTTGCTGTCCTTGAGATTCTCGATCGCGTGCTTCGTCATCTCGGCCAAGGTAGGGACGGTCTTCTGAAGTTCTGCGCTGTTGTTTCGGTCGACCGAGAACGGGAGGTGGCTCTCGGAGAAAATGCCAAGCACCTTCTTGCTCTTGGTCTTCATCAGCGTGTCGCGATCTTTGACCACTGTATAGCCCGCCTTTTCAAACTCGGGATACATGTCGCGCTTGTCTTTGCGCTTGTCGCCCGCAAAGTGTCGGTTACCGCCGCCCATCAAAACGTCCACGCCGGAGGTCAAGTACTTCTCGGCGATGATCGGTTCAAGGTCACGATTGATGATCGAAACAGCGAAGCCCGATGGAGTCGCGTGCGTAATCGTGGTCGTCGTCACAAGGCCGGTTCGGACGCCCTTCTCATGCATCAAAGTCGTCAGCGTCTTCAAAGCGGTCTGATCGGGATACATGTTGATCATCCCGTTGAAAATGTGTTGACCGCTGCCCCAGGCCGAGCTCGCCGCGGCCGAGTCGGTAACAATTGAGTTGAGGGATCGGGTGGCCTGCAGACCGTTCGTTACGAACTTTTGGTCCATCAGCCAACCCCAGTAAGACGACTTTCCGGCGTTCAACTGGCTAAGCACGTCGACCATTCCCATCGTCTGGTGGGCCATGCCATCAACGACCAAGAAGATGATGTTCTTGATCTTGGACTGCTTCGCGCCGTAGCCCTGCAAGGACGCAAACGCGCCAGCGCCGGATGCGATGCCAGCAGCACCCGCAAGACCGGTGCCTAAAAGTGAACGTCGCGAAAACTTCATCCTCTCATTCTGTCTGACACGACGTTAAGGCAGTGTTAACTGCCCGCACGATGCCTCGCGAAAAGAGTGTTCTCAGCAGATTCTGCCGCTCAGGGTTCGAACTCAACAAACTCTGGTTCTTCGGACGTTTCCCCTTCGGCGGCAACGTTCGAGAGTTTGAGCGACCGAACGATGCAGCCCCGCATTTTGGGCTCAATGAAAACGTACAGATGAACGCGGTCAGAGCGGACGATGGCGCAAGCCGCGTGCCAATCGTCGATCACGATGTCCCTCAGGGATCGTCGACGTTCGCCGCGCAGCGTGTGGGCTTCAAGCTTGTCGGGCGACCCGTAAATCACCGTGGCCTCGATGTGCGGCCCTTCCGCGGCGAGGAGCTGAGTCAGCTTCAGATCCCAGTTTTGGTACATCGATTCGTCGTTGAAGAATCGGTTTCCGAAGGATGCTTTGGGCAGGCCAAACTTCCGCAGGAACAACGTGTGCATGTGCGTTGGCACCAAATTGTCCAAGAACTCGTCAAACGCCGCGTCGGTCTCGGCTTCGTTGAGTTTCTTTGGCGTCGCCCATAGTTTTTTCCAGCGCTCAATTCGGTTTGGCGGAGTGATAAAGGTTACTGGCTTAGCCACTAAATAGCATCCCGTAGCCGCTGGGCTGCTTGTTCCGGAGTTAAGTCTCGCTGGGCTTCCGCCATCATTTCGTATCCAACCATAAATTTTCGAACCGTTGCGCTTCTTAATAATGGCGGATAGAAGTGGGCGTGTAGCTGCCAAGACGACGTAAAGTCTCCAGAATATGGGGCAGGATGCCAACCCATGCTGTACGGGAACGGGCAATCGAACAAGGAATCGTATCGTTTGAGCAGTCCTTGGAGCGCATCTGCAAGGCTCTGCCGCTGCGTTTTAATCTCCTCAAGCCGACCGACCGCAAACCGCGGAAGCACCATCGTTTCGAACGGCCACGTTGCCCAAAACGGCACAACCACCGCCCAATCTTCATTCGCGTACACCACCCGCGAGCCCGATTCAACCTCGCGCTCGGCGTAGTCTAGAAGTAGAGGCGAGCCGTGTTCGGCAAAGTAGCGAGCCTGCGACGCACCTTCACGAACGATCAAACTCGGCAAATGCTCGCTTGCCCAAATTTGGCCATGCGGATGCGGATTCGAAGCGCCCATCGCTTCGCCTCGATTCTCAAAAATTTGCACCCAGCCGTAACGTGCTCCAAGCTCCGCCGACTGCGAAGCCCACAAGTCAATCACGAGCTCCAACTCGCTTTGGTTCAGGCGAGATAGCGTCAGGTCATGCCGAGGTGAAAAGCAAATCACACGGCACTCGCCCCGCACTGCCTCGGATCGGAACAATCCATCTTCAAGAACCCCCTCCGGTGTGCCGGATAGAAGCGCCGAGTAGTCGTTAACGAAAACAAAAGTGTTCTCGTAAGCCGGGTTGACCTCGCCATTGGCCCGCACATTGCCAGGGCAAAGGTAGCACGTCGGGTCGTAAGCCGGGCGGTCGGGAAGAGAAGACTTCTCCTGCTGCCCCTGCCAAGGACGTTGGGTCCGGTGCGGCGACACCAGAACCCATTCGTCTAGCAGCGGGTTGAACCGCCGGTGCGGATGCAACTCGGGATCAAATTCGCTCATGTTGCTCAGAACGCGTCCGACTTTCGGTAAGCGTCGATAACCGCTCTCTCGCCATCCTTTCCGGATTTCGAGTTCCCATGCTCCATCCCAAGCACGCCCGTGAAGCCCTTCGCGTTTACGTGCTTGAACACGTTGAGATAGTTGATCTCGCCGCTCGTAGGCTCGTTTCTGCCCGGATTGTCGCCAATCTGCAAGTAAGCAACCTCACTCCAGGCCCGGTCCATATTCGGAATCAAGTTTCCTTCTTGGATCTGCTGGTGGTAGATATCGAAGAGGATCTTGCAAGCGGGGCTGTTCACCGCGCGGCAGATGCTAAACGCTTGCGGAATCTTGTTCAAGAAAAGATTTGGGTGGTCGCGGAAGTTGAGCGGCTCCAGCACCATAACAAGACCATGCTTCGCGAGAATATCGCTGCCTCGGCGAAGCGCTTCAATCACGTTTGCCGTCTGAAAACCAATGTCTTGGCGCAGATCGCACGTGCCCGGCACCACCGTCATCCACTTCGCATTCACGCGCTTAGCGACCTCTACCGAGTCCTGACAATTCTTCAGGAATTTGTCTAGGTGATCTTTCGATCCGGTCGTAAGGGTCGGGTTGTTCCAGTCAATGTCGTTCGCAACGAAGACGCCCATTGTGATTCCAAGGTCCGTCATCGCCTTTGCGCAACGCTCTTGGTCGGCCACGGAGCGGCCCTTCATGCCGTTGTCTTCCCAGGCGGTGAACCCTTCGTCGGCCGCGAACTTCAACTGGTCGACGAGGTCTGAGCCGGCGTGGTTTTGGAACATGCCAAAGTGCGGCGCGTATTTGAGCTTGAATTTGGGTGCCATGGCTTTATCGCGTGGAAACGCCGCCGCAAGCGGCGCGGCGGCGACGGTCAGTCCGGCCGCAAGGCCAGACTGAATGATCTCTCGTCGGGTGATTTCCACCTTACTTCAGCGTGGTTTTGCCCGGAATCGCGACCGCTGGCGTTTCGAGCGCGGTGAAACCAAGGTTTGCTGGAATCAAGCTTTCCGTGCTGTTCAGCGCCTGCTCCCAGGTCACTTCTTGGCCCGTGTAAGCCGACATTCGGCCCATGATCGCCGTAAGTGTGCTCTCTGCAACCTGTCGTCCTTCGTTGATCGGCTTGCCTTCCTTGATGCTAGCGATCAGGTGCTTGTGCTCCTGAACGTAAGGATTGGTTCGGTCGCCTTCGAATCGCCAGGCCTTAGCCGCCTTAATGGATTGAGCATTACTCGTACCCTTCGAACCAACGATGTGCTCCGAAACACGAGAAGCCGTACCGTCAATCTGGCGGCACATGCTCAGCATCTTCACGCCGTTCGCATACTCGTACTCGGTCGCGAAGTGGTCGAAGATATGGCCGTATGCCTTATCGGTTCGAACCTGTCGTCCGCCAAGGCTGGTTGCCTTAACCGGGTGTCCCTTCATGGCCCAGTTACAAACGTCAAGGTTGTGAACGTGCTGCTCGGTGATGTGGTCGCCCGAGAGCCAAGCGAAGTACAGCCAGTTTCGAAGCTGCCATTCCATGTCGGACCAGCCTTCCTGTCGTGGGTTCATCCAAAGGCCACCTTGGTTCCAATAGGCGTAGAGCGCAACAACGTCGCCAATGTCTCCGTTGTGGATTCGCTCCATCGCGCCGCGGTAGGCAAAATCGTGTCGTCGCTGAGTTCCGGCCACGATCGAAAGTTTCTTCGATGCCGCGATGTCCGACGACTCCATGACGCTGCGGATTCCCGGCGCGTCGGTGGCAACCGGCTTCTCCATGAAGACGTGCTTTCCGGCTGCGATTGCAGCCTTGAGGTGCATCGGTCGGAAAGCCGGAGGAGTGGTAAGGATCACAACATCAACGCCGCTCTCGATAACTTTCTTGTAGGCGTCCCAACCGCTGAACGCGCGGTCGTCCGTAACCTTGTATCGGTCCCCGAGCTTTTTCAGGCCATCCCGAGAGCCGTTAAGCCGGTCTGGGAAAACATCGCCCATTGCCCACAGAACGGTGCTTGAATCGGCTTCGATGTTGTCCTGTGCCGCACCGGTACCACGACCGCCGCATCCGATCAAGCCAACCTTAATCTGCGCCTGAGAACCGGCAAAAACGAAAGAAGGGACGGCCATTGCGGCGCCGGCCACGGCCGTCTTCGCGATCAAATCGCGGCGAGAGAGTTCATTTTGGTTCGACATTGAAAGTGCTCCGTGAATATGCAGGGAACGAGCCCCGCTTGTTTGCGAGTATAGCCAGTTACGGCAAATCGCAAACTAGACGAATTCCGACGTACGGCGCGTTCGACAGCCACCACCGACTTTTCGGGTTCTGCGGATCGTTTTCGTTCCACTTCGGAATCTGATAAGCGCGAGCCGTGAACCCAATTTGCCCCTTCTTGGAAAGGTAGTGGCCGCCGCAAGTGACCGGCTTTCCGTCCTTGTCAACTGCCCACTCCGCCATATTGCCAAGGGTGTCGTACAGACCCCACGCATTTGGCTTCTTCGTACCAACGCCCCAAGCCTTATCCTCCGCGTTGTCCCAGAACCAAGCCACCTGGTCCAACTCCGGCTCGGTGGTGGCACCGGCGCGAGCGGCGTACTCCCACTCGGCTTCGGTCGGCAACCGGTACTTCTTGCCGGTCTTCTTGCTCAGCCAGCCGCAGAACGTCTGGGCGCCTAAGTAGGTCATGCCCAGCGCAGCGTAGCCCTTATGGCCAAAGCCCTTGTCTGGAGCGCCGTACGGCTTGCTCGGACGAGAAACCGCGTCCATACCCTTCGCCTGGTCTTCAACGCTCTGATCCAATCGGAACGCCCAAATGTCAAAAACGTCCCAGGTGACTTCGGTTGTCGAAATGTAGAACGGCTTGCCGCCCGGCGGGGCCGGAATTGGCTGCATCTTGAAACTCGCGAGCGTGCCGGGAATTTTCTCCTCAAACGGAGCGGCGGACTGGGGAGACACGAGCAACGTTGCCAACGCGACAGAAACCGTGAACATACGGCTCATTTTGGCCGATGCATCACGCTCGAAGTTGGGCTAGACAAATCGGGCCAACTACAGCAAACTACGCGATGCTATGGGCAAGATTCGGATTGGCATTATCGGGTGTGGACAGATTGCACAGCAACACATGCAAACGTACAAGGACATCCCGGACGCGGAGATGGTCGTCTGTTGCGACCTGAACCGCGAAGCTGCCGAAAAATCTGCCGCAAAATACGGCATCCCCGAAGTCACCACCGACTTCCGTGAAATCCTAAAGCGCGAGGACATCGACGCCGTCGACGTTTGCCTATACAACAATCTCCACGCGCCGGTCTCCATCGCTGCCCTCGAAGCCGGTAAGCACACTTACTGCGAAAAGCCAATGGCCGGAACCTACGTGGACGCAGTCGCCATGCGCGATGCCGCCCTCCGCAGCGGCAAAAAGCTCCACATCCAACTCGGAACGATCTACTCCAACGAAGTCAAAGCCGCCAAAGAGCTCATCGACGCCGGAGAACTCGGCAACGTCTACCATTCCCGCTCAACCGGATTCCGCCGACGTGGCCGACCATACGTCGACGGCTATGCGACCCCTCCATTCGTGCAAAAGAAGAACGCCGCCGGCGGTGCGCTGTACGACATGGGCGTCTATCACATCTCCGTCCACCTCTTCCTCCTCGGAAATCCGAAGGTTGAGCGCATCACCGGCAAGACCTACCAAGAAATCTGGATGGACGAGAAGCGCCGCGAGATCGCTCAATACGACGTTGAAGAACTCGGCCTAGGCTTCGTCCGCTTCGAAGGCAACAAGTCGCTCGACATCATCGAAGCCTGGGCCGTGAATCTTGACAGCTTGGACGGAAACGTCATCCTTGGCAGCGATGCCGGTATTCGCCTCTGGCCGTTCGGCTTCTTTAAGAACTACGGCAACCTCGCCATGAGCGCCACCGCCGACATCGGCGCCGCCAGCTTCCGCTGGGAAACCGTGGAAGGCCTTGGCAAAAAGTACGGCAACTCCCAGTCCCACTGGATCGCCGCCCTTAACAACGAAGTCGAACTGATCCCCACCGCCGAAATCGCCCTCAACACGATGCTTATATCCGAGGGCATCTACCTCTCAGAAAAGCTGGGCAGGGAAGTCACGGCAGACGAAGTGCAGGAGCACAGCGTCTCGACGGCAATCCAAATTTGATCTCTATTCAGATTGCGGCCCGAGGCGTCTTCACCGTTGCACGAGTAAAAGAATGCCGCTGCCCGTCAATGCCTTAGCATGCAATCAATTGCTGGCGTAATTGCTAGGTTTCCGCCCGCACTCCCCGTGCTAAAAAATTGTGTTGGCAATCATGCCAGCGCACGATAGAATGGGCAGATGAATGAACTCCTAACCATTGTAGGGATCAGTTCCGAAGTCGTTGGAGTCGCGATCATTCTCACGTCCAAGGTTCAGGTTCAATTTTGCAATCTAAATAATTTAAGCAAAAAATCAAAGGTTGTGTCACAAAAGCATTTTATACAAAATTGTTTCGTTGTTCTTTTCGAATGCGACGGCTTTGTTGCAAAGTCATTGGACATATCCGTGGCGCGAAAATGCCTGGAAGCCCGTTTACTGCATCCGATCCGACACCAAGCAAGTAGGCGCCGGGAAAAACGTCTTGAAAAGTGCGTCGCCGACGAAAAGGTGAGTGCTTATGTTAGAGAACAGTTCCCCACAAACATACCTTTGGTATGCCGAGCAGTGTGAGGAAGAATTGGCCATGAGTTTTTTCAGGGGGAAGGAATAAGCAATGCATCAGCACCAACGCTCAAAAGCAATGACTCTTATCGAACTCTTAGCGGTCCTTGGGATCCTAGTTTTCTTGGCTGCCTTGACGTATCCAGCTTTTGAATCGTCAAAAAGAGCAAGCAAGGTTGTTGTTCAAGTGCAAAAGCTTAGAGCCGTTTATTTGAGCACTGCGCTATACCGTTCTGACTATGATGGTGATGCGAAATTTGGTACCTCAAGTGAGATGGGATTCCCATTGCTAGCGCAACTTCATTTGATGCTACGACAACAGGACGGAAAAAATCATTACTTCCGCGCTTCCGACTTTGAAAGTGGTTGTGACTGGCATTCTTTTTATGATGCTTCCTTCGTCTGGCCCATGCCTGAAACTACAGAAAGTCAATTTTTCCCTGTGCTTAAAAAGCACCAGTCCGATTTCCCCTTCATTTTTACCCTGGGTTGTTCAGAACCCGGGCTAGACTTACAAAGCCCTTACGTTCCCAAGCTATTTCTCGGCTCCGGAATCGAAGGTCGCTTGATAAGATTTGTAGGCCGAGGTCCAATTGATACCGCGCCTTATTGGATGCAAAGAAATGAAAATTGAGGCAACCGCACGGGCACTTCTCACCGTTGTTTCCTCACGCCCTGTTGCTTCAACATGCGTTAAATATTCGTCCCCGCCCTTCTGCCCCGATGTGCTGATCCCAATACCTCTTCCGCAGATTGCCTACTTTGAATCGCTTGGTAACGTGACGAGTTGCACGTCGGGAGAAGACTGCTAATGACTCTGCGCGCTAAAATTGCCGTCTCTGTTGGAGTTGCCGCATGCGCTGTAGTTGCTTTTCTCGTTACACGACCATCTGACCCTGAGCGTGTGGCTAGGGAAGCTTTCGAGTGCCTTGAGAAGTCAGACGGTGCCTGCCTGAACCGATTGCGGGCAGACGCAGAAAGAAGTGATGATGGTATCACCGATGCGCAACTCACAGACTTGTTGAAGAACCACACTTCTCACCGTTTTTCATTCAACGAGCCGACTTCGTCATTAAAGGTCGGAAAAACTCACGAGCTTTATGAGGCTTCTCGGTCCTTTAAAAAGGGGGGAGTAATCGCGCTTGGCGTAGCCAATACTGGCGGCAAATATCAAGTAGTCAATCTGGTCAATACGCTAATCATGTTCTCCGCGTATGCCCTGAAACCCGGCGTAAAGGGTCCAGATTTGTTAGAAGTTCGCATACGCGACGTTGAAGAGCATCTGCCCTACTTCGAATCGATTGGCATCAAAGGGTTCATCTCGGAGCCTGGGCTTCCGCCCGTGCCATGGTCTGAAGCTATTTCTCAATGGAAGGTTTCGTTGGCAAGGGTTCGTGCAAATCAGATGAAGAATGCTCCGAGGTCTTGAGCCAACAGCTCCTCGAAGATTTCCTCAGCATAAGATCACTTACCTCTGAGATCCCCAAAATCAGGACAATCTAACCATGTCCGCAATCATTCGCCCGAACGTGCTTCAGATGGAGCCATACGCGCCCGGGCGACCGATTGAGGACGTCAAGCGCGAGTTCAACCTCGATCGCGTCGTCAAGCTGGCCAGCAACGAGAACCCCTTCGGACCCTCGCCGCTGGCCGTCGAAGCCATTCAGCGCGCGGCCGCGAACCTACACCAGTACCCAGACGGAAGCGCCGCCGCCATCCGAAACGCCATCGCGGCAAAGTTCGGTCTCGAAGCCGAAAACATCCTCCTCGGAAACGGCAGCGACGAGCTGATTCATCTCATCGGCTTGCTCTTCCTGGACGGTCCCGACACCGAGATGATCATGGGCAACCCGAGCTTCGTGCGTTACGATGCCGCCGCCCACCTCGCCCCGGCCAAGCTCACCAAAATTCCGCTAGACGCCGATCACAAGCACGACCTAGACCGCATGCTCGAAGCCGTCACGCCCAATACTCGCGTGATCTTCGTCGCGAACCCCAACAACCCCACCGGCACCGTCGTCACCGGCACCGCCATTCGAGCTTTCCTCGACAAGCTTCCCGGTCACGTGACTCTGGTTCTTGACGAAGCCTATTTCGAGTTCGCCGCCCACGCGCCAAACATGCCAAACAGCGCCGACCTCGTGCGGGAGGGCTACAACGTGATCGGCCTCCGCACCTTCTCGAAAGCCTACGGCCTCGCTGGCATCCGCGTCGGCTTCGGCTTTGCGCCAAAGAGCGTCGTGGACGCGTACCATCGTGCGCGAGAGCCGTTCAACGTCAACAGCCTCGCCCAAGTCGCCGCCGTCGCCGCCCTCGATGACGCCGAGCACTTGCAAAAGACGGTCGAAAACAATACGCTCGGCTTGCAGTTCCTAAAGGATCTGTTTGAGCAGACCGGTGGAACCCCGGTCGAGAGCTACGCAAACTTCGCCTACGCCGACCTCCACCGCGAAGCCGACCCAGTCTTCCAAGCCCTGCTGCGAAAAGGCGTCATTGTCCGCTCCGGCAAGCACGTCGGCCACCCCAACTTCCTCCGCGTCAGCGTCGGAACGATGGAAGAACTCGAAATCTTTGCCAACGAGTTTCGCGGTTTGTCCGACTAGGCTCGCGTTGAACCCGATCGAGTAGACCATGTGATACGTATAAGCGGATGGATTTCGCGAACCGTGAATTTATCAAATGCGGAGTTGACGCTAATGGAGATTTTTGCGTGATTTGGCGCAATTCCCCCCCTGTGCCAGAGATCACACTTTTCTCTTGGCAAATTCCAAAAGCACTGATAGTATGTTGCTGTGAAAGAAATGTGGTCGATTGTCGGAATTTGCTCTGGAATTGTAGGAGCTGGATTAATTCTAAAATCGACTCTTGAAATCAAGCAGGAGCCTCAACGACAAGATTTCAGCATAAAGCTTATAGGGATGGCGATTCCACAATCAGACGGCTGCTTAGCCGTGTTGCCGGACTGCGATTCCTGTGTCGCGCGAAGCATTGACATCAAGAAGGTTCGAGGCACACAAGGCCTGACCTTCCTAAGTAGTGACTCAGCAAAAGCCAGCAGACACTGGAGTATTTCCTCAAAGGCGTTTATGAATCCAAAACTTCTAGAACCGTCACAGCTTGAAACGATGCTTACGAACGCACCCATCGTTTATCGGATCACGAACCGGCTGATCTCTGAAGAGTTTCGAAACAAGGGAGGCATCGAGGATTGTTTAAAAGTCAAAAAGTAGGATTCACTTTAGTAGAAGTTTGCTCTGTACTAGGCATCATTCTTCTGGTCGCTGCTTTGAGCTTTCCCGCCCTGCAGTCATCGAAACGAAGTGCTAAGGTTTCACTTACTATCCAAAAACTACGTAATGTGCACTTGAGCTCGGCCCTGTACCGCTCGGATCATGACGGTGATGGACGAATTGGTACATCCAGCGAAATGGGTTTGCCCAGCGCTATGCAATTGTACGTTATGGTGAATCGCGAGCGTTCGCAGAAGTATTTTCAAAAATCCGAATTTGAGCCTGGATGTGATTGGTATCCGTTGATCCACTCTGGCTTTACTTGGGGACCGCCCGATGATCGGCAAAGTGAATGGTATCCAGTAGTAATGAAGCATGGCGAGGGCTTTCCTCTAGTATTCACTACTGGCTGTACCCCACCCCGGTCAATTTTGTACAACCCTTATTTGCCAACACACTTCCTCGGTACAGCTATCGATGGAAGACTGTTAAAATTTTCAAGCATTGGTTCGGTCGAATCGGCCGAATACTGGATGAAGAAAGAATGAAGCTAAAAGCACTTGCATTCGCATTTCTGTCAGTTACCTCAACTGTCTCCTACTCCTCTTGGTGTGTCAACTGTCCACCACCGCCTTTCTGCGAGGGAATGTCTATACCTCCGTTTGCCACTTGGGTCTTTTGCGGGTCGGAGGACGTAGGAGGGAGCTGCAAGAAATACGAAAAGAAAGTCGTCTTTTGCGCAAATGATGTAGGCGAACCTGTGACCCAAAGCTACTTGCGTCGGACCAAGACCAATGATGGAATGAATTGTGATCCTGGGACAGATTGCTATTGAGTAAAAGGAACCTTGGTGTGTCGACGATCGCTTTGTGCGTCGTCGGCACAATTCTATACGTAATTTTTCGACCTGCGGATTCTTCGGAGAAAGTAGCTCGTGAAATGCTTGCTTGCGTTGAGCGGGGAGACGGCGCGTGCGTGAATCGATTGCGCTGGGACGCAGAAAAGATTCGGAGTTCCGTATCGGATCAACAACTAACGCAATTTCTTAGGGATCATGTCGGCAAAAGGATAACGTTGAATGAGCCGGCTGGTGAATCCAAACTTGAAACTGACGGCGCAATTACAACGATTACCCGAGAGTACCGACAAGGGACGCTTTCATTTAACGTCACATTTACTGGCGAAAAGTATCAAGTGGTTTCTCCAATCACATTACTGATCCTCAATTCAGCTGGGGCACTTGACCCCAAAGCTACTGGCAGGAATCGCGGCTTGTTATGGGTCAAAGATGTTGAAGAACATGTGGAATATTTTGAGTCGCTCGGAATAAATGGGTTGGAACTTGGGCCAGATGACGGATTCGTAACCTGGAAGGCATGGATTGCGTCTCGTCGGGAGAAACTTGGTCAGAAGTAGGTCCGAAGTATAGTAGTCAGCGTCGGAACGATGGAAGAGCTCGAAATCTTTGCCAACGAGTTTCGCGCCCTTTAAGCCGTCGCCGCAGCCGTACCCGGCTCCACCTTTCCATAGATCAGCAAGAACAGCGGCGACGCCATCAGCGTCGTTACGATCGCCATCACCACCATGATCGCGAACAGCGTCGGCGTAATCACGCCCTGCTGCAAGCCGATATTCAAGATAATCAGCTCCATCAGTCCGCGCGCATTCATGAGAGTGCCAATCGTCCAGCTCTCTCGCCAAGGCTCGCCCGAAGCCCGGGCCGCCAACGCGCAAGCTACGCCCTTCCCGAAGATGGCGGCTAGGCAAATCACGATCGTCACCGTCCAAAGCTCCGTTCCAGAAATCAAATTGATGTTCGTATTGAGCCCGCTGTAAACAAAGAAGAACGGCAGCAAGAACGAAACCGTCATCGGCTCAATCCGCTCTCGAATGGCCTCGGCATACCGCCCGCGCGGCATCGCACACCCGACCAAGAATGCGCCAAACACGGCGTAAATCCCGATCGCATCCGTAAACCAGGCGCCCGCCATCAGGATCAAGATAACCGTCGTCATCTGCCCCTGCGAAAACTTCCCCGTCTCATTTGTGGATACCGCCAGTCGGCTGAGCAACTTTTTCCCCAGCGTCAGCATCAAAACGCCAAACAAAATTCCGCCGCCAATCGCGAGCCACGCGATGCTCATGTTGCCCTTGCTAAACGCCAAAACCATGGCCAGCAGACACCAAGCCGCCGCGTCATCCGTCGCCCCGGCGCCCAGCGCTAGCGTCCCCATCGAAGTCCGCGCGATTCCGCGTTCGTACAAAATCCGCGCCAACATCGGAAACGCCGTAATGCACATCGCCGCGCCAAGGTAGATCGCTGCGTTTGTATCCGTGATCGCCGGCGCAAACAAGTCGGTCCGGTCGCGATACAAGTAAGCAATCCCAAACCCGAGCGCAAACGGCGCAATGATCCCGGCTAGCGAAACCGATACTGCGCCACCAATCCGGTTCGAGATGAGCTTGATATCGAACTCCAGTCCGATCAGGAACATGTAGAGCACTAGACCGATTTGGGCGATGATGTACAGAATCGACATCGAAGGGTGCGAGCCGGTCAAACCTTCTAGCTTGCGAGGGAACAAATAGCCCTGAAGCTCCGGCATCGAGCGCCCCAGCACCGATGGACCGAGCAGAACCCCGGTGACCATCTCCATCACCACCTGCGTTTGGCCAAGGTACTTCGAGCCAATCCAGCCGACGGCTTTGCAGGCCGCCAAAACGATCATTACCTGCAGCATAAACCGCAGCATCAAGTCTAAGTCCGTCATTGGATTCCCCCTGGCCCTGAGCATTATCACCCAATCGGCGCAACGCCGCCCGAACCATTTCGGTAGCATCATCCGAACATGAATCCGATCCGCGAGATCGAAATCCTGATTCGGGCCAAGTACCCGATTCTCTACGTGGTGAGCTGGGAGGAGCGTCGCGTCGAAGAAGCCCTGCAAAAAATCTGTAGCGGGCTGAATCGCACCGTCC
The DNA here is from genome assembly GCA_945882415.1 of Chthonomonas calidirosea. GTDB lineage: Bacteria > Armatimonadota > Fimbriimonadia > Fimbriimonadales > Fimbriimonadaceae > Fimbriimonas > Fimbriimonas planktonicus. The sequence goes on along the minus strand of CAMCWC010000010.1, from coordinate 6,967 downwards.
ACACCTGGTCGGTCACGCAAGGGATGCGCCCGCCCGTCTCGCGCCCCGGAATGGCCACCCGCACCTCCGGCCTGCCCGGAGAACTAGAAGCCCTTGCCCAAGTTCACGAGGCCCCTGAATACACCGTCTTCCTCCTCCGCGACTTCCACCCGTACATGAAGGACTACCGGGTCGTGCGCCTCCTCCGCGACCTCGCGCTCCGGCTCCGCGGCCGAACCCAAACCCTGATCCTCACCGGACCGACCCTCAACCTTCCGTCGGACCTCGAAAAGGACGTCACCGTCATCGACTTCCCGCTGCCCGATGTGGATGAAATTTCCGCCTGCCTCGAAAAGGTCATCAGCGCGGTCAAAGACAACGTCAACATCGACCCCAAGCTCGAACCGCTTGAACGAGAACTGCTAGTCAAATCCGCTCAAGGACTCACCCTCGACGAAATCGAAAGCACCTTCGCCCGCAGCCTCGTCGAGCGAAAGAAGTTCGATGTCGAAGTCGTTCTCGAAGAGAAAAAGCAGATCATCCGAAAGTCCGGAACGCTGGAATACTACGCCCCAGAGGCGCACCTAAAGGACGTCGGCGGACTTGAGCTGCTCAAGGACTGGCTAGAAAAGCGGCAGACCAGCTTCACGGATAAAGCCCGCGATTTCGGAATTCCCGCGCCGAAGGGCATCCTCCTCTTGGGTGTCCAAGGCTGCGGAAAATCTCTCACCGCCAAAGCCGTCGCCGCCCACTGGAACCTCCCGCTGCTCAAGCTCGACGTAGGCCGTATCTTCGGATCCCTCGTCGGGCAAAGCGAAGAAAACATTCGCAAGGCGATCAAAACCGCCGAGTCTGTTGCGCCCTGCATCCTCTGGGCAGATGAACTCGAAAAAGGCTTCGCCGGCGTAAGCGGCGGAAACGTCAGCGACAGCGGCACCACCGCCCGCGTGTTTGCGACCTTCCTTACCTGGATGAGTGAAAAGACCAGTTCGGTCTTCCTCATCGCCACCGCCAACGACGTCTCCGCCCTCCCGCCGGAAATGCTCCGAAAGGGTCGTTTCGACGAGATCTTCTTCGTCGACCTGCCCGACAAGGATGAGCGCGCCGAAATCTTCCGTATTCACCTCGCCAAGCGAAAGCGCGATCCGGGCAAGTTCAAACTTGGCCCTCTCGCCGAAGCCACCGCCGGATTCAGCGGAGCCGAAATCGAGCAGGTTGTCGTTGGCGCCCTTCATTCCGCCTTCCACGTGGATAAGGAAGTGACCCAGAAGGACCTTCTCACCGAAGCGAAAAGCGTTGTCCCCCTGAGCGTGATGATGAGCGAGGAAATCGGCGACCTGCGCGAGTGGGCCCGGCTCCGAACCCGACCCGCCAGCAAGAACGACGACAACTAAGCCGTCCCAACTTAGAGCCCGTTGTATACGCAGACCTACTAGTATTTGAAAAAATCCTTGTAGGCAGGTTGGAAACCCGGTAAATATAAGGGATGCTAATGGCAGTTCTGGGGCTCACGTCGAGCTTCGTTACAACGTGGTACGGACCCGCCGTCGCTGAATTCAAAATTGAATTCAGCGGCAACCCTTACGATCCCGCCGAAAACGACGTCCGGGTCAAGTTCACCGCACCGGACGGAAAGGCCGAAGAGCGACTAGCCTTCTACACGGGCAATGGTTCCTGGAAAGCCATCCTCGTTACCAAGACCCCTGGAACTTACACGCCAACCCTGCTGCGAAACGGCAAACCGAGCATTCAAGCTCCCACCACTCGAACCGTACAAGCCACCGAGTCCATCTCGAAAGGCTTCGTTAAGCGACGAGACACCAGCTTTATCTTCGACGACGGCAGCACCTACGTTCCGCTCGGCTTTAACCTAAGCTGGCAAAACGGCGACCTGCCGCCGATGACCGAGTCACTCAAGAAGATGGGCGAGAACGGCACCAACTGGACCCGAATTTGGGCCTGTCACTGGGACGGCAAGAACCCCTGGTGGCCGGTCGAAGGCACGGTCAAAGATGGCGAATTCAACCCGCCCGCGCTCGAAAAGTGGGACAGCCTGCTCAGCGCCTCTGCCACGCACGGCCAATATGCCCAGTTCGTTCTCTTCCACCACGGTCAGTGGACCACCCGCGTGAATCCGAACTGGCAAGACAATCCTTGGAACACCGCAAAAGGCGGCTTCCTCAAGGATCCGGGCGATTTCTTCACGAATGCTGAGGCAAAGCGCCGCTCGAAAAATTGGCTGCGATATGCCGTCGCTCGCTACGGCCACTACTCCAGCGTCATGTGCTGGGAGCTCTTCAACGAAGTCGAATGGGTGGAAGCCCGTTACCAAGACCGCTGGCCGGACATCGCAACCTGGCACGGAGAAATGGCCGACTACCTACGTAGCATCGACCCCTACAACCACCTCGTCACCAGCAGCAGCGATCCCATTCCTGCCGTCGAGGACGCGTTTTACGCGAAGCTAGACTTCTATCAGCCGCATACCTATCCGGCCAATGTGCTTGCCGCGATCGGCAAGCGCAAGTTCCCAACCGATAAGCCGGGCTTCTTTGGTGAGTTCGGCCCGCCCGATGGCCCGGACTACAAGCAGGGTGTTCGCGACGGCATCTACGGCGGACTCTTGGCCGGTCACGCCGGGGCAGGGCAGTACTGGTACTGGGATCGAGTCGAGAAGGATAATTTGTATCCCATCTTCGCTCGCGCCGCCGCGTTCATGAAGGCGGCTGATTTTGGTAATCACCGCACTGCCGCGCCGGTCACAATCCGAACCATCTCCGGCCAAAACGTCGATCTCGTCTTCCGTCCCGGCATCGGTTGGGGCAAGTCGAAAACGGGGACGTTCAACCTTCCCGCCGAATGGGACAAAGAAGGCGAAGTCAGCTCGTACCTCATCGGCGCGACCGGCGGTAACAAGGCAATGTACGTGCCGCTCGAGTTCAAATTCCGCCTTGCCGAACCTGGCAAGGCCCGCTTCCGCATCGCTAGCGCTTCCAAAGGCGGGGCGAATCTGCGAATCAGCGTCAACGGGGCGGAAGTCTACAAGCGGGACTTTCCTGCCGGAGAGAACGAAACTCGCGTTCCGGAACCCATCGAGTTCGCCGTGCCAAAAGGTGAAGTCAGCGTGAAGGTCGAAAACCTTGGCGCGGACTGGGTGAACTTCAGTTCGTTCAGCCTGCCCGGCCTTGCCGATTCCGCAAAAGCGCACGGCCTCAGCGAAGGCAGTTGGGCCTCCGTCCGCCTGCTAGCGAAACCCGGCTCAAAGGTCACCCTCAGCGGCTTGCCGCTGCTGGACGGCACCTACACCGTCCAGAGTCTCGACCTCGCCGCCACGGCCGAAAACACCTCGACCGTGACCGTGAAAAACGGTGCCGTAGAAATCCAACCGATGTACGCTGAAACGGGTCTCGTTTTCCGCAAATCAGGTTAGGTAATATCTTCCATAGCGTTGCCGCATAGCTCAGTTGGTAGAGCAGCTGACTGTTAATCAGCTGGTCACAGGTTCGAGTCCTGTTGCGGCAGCCACCTTTCTCCCCTCAACTAAGCCTGTCCAGGTCAGTTTCTCTGCGACAAGGCTCGGCATTGCAGGCTGGCAGCATCAAGACCGATCGGCCGAAGGATGGATTTCAGGTAGTGAAATTTATTTGCGTTAACTCTGCAAAATAAAGCATCTAGGCCATTCCGGGCAAAGTCAATAGAGAACGGAATAAGGCATATATTTCATCGTTTTCTGCACTTGAACAAAAGCATTGCGTTTCCCTGAAAGCATCGGCGAGAATCGCGTGTGCACCTGATCCTGCTTCCACTTATTGCGGGTCTTGCGGCTCCGGCTCCGTCCGGCCAAGATTCCCTTGCAAACCATCCAGATTTGAGGCTCGCGCTCGCACAGTCTCAACGTGTCATCAAGTCCGATAGAGATGAGTTTTCCGGAGAACAGCCTGGTCGCTTTGCGTTCCGGGCTAATTCTGTCGGTCGAGTCACCGTTGCCGATGTCGCAGTTCGGACCGTTGCTTTCGGAAACGGAGATAGCTCCGTGCTCGCGGCGAAACCGAAGGCGAGCCTTGGCAAGGACAAAACTGGCTTCAGCAAGCTTTCCTTCGACCGCCCAGGCTTTTCGGAATGGTACGTAAACGAAGCTGCTGGCCTGCATCACTGGTTCAGAATCGACAAAAAGCAAGGCACTGGCAATCTCTGGGTGAAGTTGGCCACAGCCGGGGCGAAGCCGAAGCAAACCGGCCGTGACCGCATCGAGTTTAACGGCGCAAAAGACAATCTTTCCTATTCGGGCCTCAAAGTTTGGGATGCCACCGGAAAGAAACTGGCTTCCACAATGCAGCTACGGGGTCAAGAAATCGTAATCGGTGTCGAAGACCAAGATGCGGTGTATCCGGTAACCATCGACCCGACTTGGACAGAAGAAGCAATCCTCACCCCCGCCGCAGATCCCAACATTCAGCGGCTCTATGCGGGTGATTCCGTTTCGATCTCGGGTGATACCGCCGTAATCGGAGCACCGCAGTCATACCTAAACGGAGTCGAGGGTGCAGGATGTGCGTACGTCTTCACTCGAAATGGCTCGTCATGGACGCAGCAAGCAACTTTGGTAGCAAGTGACCCAGAACAATACGCATACTTTGGGCATTCGGTGTCAATTGATCGCGATGTAGTTGCGATTGGGTCTCCACTCTCCACGGCCAATGGTCAATCAATTGCCGGGAAGGTCTACATCTTTTCAAAGTCCGGCTCGACATGGACCGAGAGCGCTAGCTTTACCGGCGCGGATGTTCAGAACGGCTTTGGGTTTGGGATTTCGGTCAAGCTAGCCGGAAGATCACTTTTCGTTGGCTCTCCATATGCGCCGTTGGAAGGTATGTACTATGCCGGTAGGGTCTATGAATTTGCCGCAACCGAAGCAGGTTGGACGGAGCAAGGCCAGATCATCTCTCCAAACGCACAATCCTACGGTGAGTTCGGGCGCACCATTGACGCCTCTGGAAGCAACTTGATTGTTGGGGCCTACTATGAAGGAACAACTGAAGTCGAAGGTCATGGGAATGCCTACGTTTTCACCCGCGGCGAAGCAGGCTGGGAATCACAGACTCTCGCTCCGAGTGTTTCCGATAGCTACTTCGGGCTTGGCCATTTCGTTACGATTTCTGGAGACACCGCTTGCGTTACCGCACGAAACGGTCTAGAAAATTACGATGGCAAAGTCTTAGTATTTCGGCGCGAAGGGGGAGTTTGGATCGAAAAAGCAATCCTCTCGAGCCCAGAGCCGCAGAACTACGCGTACTTTGGCGAATCCGTCGCGATTTTGAACGACTCGATCATTGTCGGCGAGGCGTACTTCAGCGATTACTTGACTCCGAATTACGGAAGAGGTGGAGTACATACTTTCGAACCTAACGGCTCAGGCTGGAGTTACAGCTCAACCTTGCTGCCAAGCGATCTGTCCATCTACGGATCGGGCTACATCCAGTTTGGCCGTGCGTTGTCGGTCTCTGGGGACTCATTCATCGTCGGTGCGAACGTTAAGGACAGCAAGAAAGGTGGTGCTTATGTGTACCGAATGGAGGCAGCCGCGCCGGTTCTGGCAAACGTTTCCTTCCCAACCTTAGGAATCGCTGGCGGAAAGAGCGTTACCGGCACGGTCACGCTTGCATCTGCTGCCACATCGACTCTCAGTGTTAACTTAGCTAGCAATAGTGGTTCACTCACGGTTCCTGCCTCGGTCATGATCCCCTCGGGATCAACCAGCGCCACGTTTACTGCGATGAGTTCGTTGGTAACGAGCGATACGCTGGTTACCGTCACCACTTCCGGCGATGGAATTACGTCGGGTAGTGGCCAAATCACCGTTCGAACACCACGCGTTAGCAGCGTAAGTTTCGGCTCAGATGCCGTCACCGTTGGCGAAACAGCCATCGGCACAGTAACGCTTCAGTCAGCTGCCCCGGCTGGTGGCTTGTTGGTGACGCTAGCCAACAGCGATTCAACCGGTCTGGACTGCCCGGCGACCGTCACGGTGCCAGGTGGACAAACTAAGGCAACATTCGTCGTAACCGGTAAATCCGTTGCTTCGCCCACACTGGTAAAGGTCGAAGGTACGCCGAGCTTTAACGAAAAGTCGGACACCATCACGGTCAATCCTTCCTCCATCTACATCACCGAACTCTACGCTTCCGACTTCATCCTCGGAACGATAACGGTTGGCACGGTTCGTCTTTCTTCGCCAGCACCCGCTGGCGGATACGTGGTTACGCTTGATAGCCTGACCACCGGACTTTCTGTCCCGTCAACTGCGACCGTACCAGAAGGGGAAACGTTCGTCAGCTTTTTTGTCAATGCGACGAGAGCACTTCAAAACGGAACGATCCGTGCAACCTTCCAGGGTTCAACGAAGACGGACCTCGTTTCGGTGACCTACAACGCGATCACCACGGTGACGGCCTCCGCGACCAGCATCACCGTCGGACAAGACAGCATGGTCACGGTGACTTTAAACGCTGCCGTGCCGCTCGGTGCGCGTCTTGTTGTTGATGTGACCTCGCAGAAGGCCGGAGTGCTTTCACTTCCTTCGACAAGGCTGACCGCGATCTCCGGCGGAGCGAGCTCTGTAACGTTCCCCGTTACTGGCTTGAAAGCCGGAGTTACGAACCTTTACGTGAAGATTCTGAATCACGGCGTGAAGGCGGTAAAGATCACCGTCAACTAAGGATCCCTAGAGACAGACACAGGTGCGAGCCACGAGCTGGATAAAAATCTAGCTCGTGGCTCGTTTCCTTTTGGGCTGGTGTCGGCTTCTCGATCTACTGGAGGAGAAGTTGATCAATGGGCGACCGGTGACGTGGCCCTTTGCGAGGCTGAACCAGATTGTGACGGTCCAAAACGGCGTGAATGGTGCTCACCGCCGGCACTTTGACATCCGAGGGAAACTTGCGAAACAGCAGTTCGCGAAGCTTGGGAGCCCCCCAATGCGGCTTCTCTT
>CAMCWC010000009.1 GCA_945882415.1 Chthonomonas calidirosea | reverse complement strand
ATAAGAGCGGCATCGCGGTGAGATTTCCGAGGATTGCGAGGTGGAGGCACGACAAGCTGCCGGCCGACGCGAACACCTTGGAAGAAATTACGAGCCTGATTCCAGACTAGACAGACTCTTCGTCTTCTAGCATGCCTGGGATCAGCTCCACGGTGATCGTCTCGGTGTCAAAGTTGACTTCCTTCACGAAATTTTCTACGAACGGAATCATCAGCTCGCCAATCACAAGCGTTTCGTGAGCCGGCGTGTTGAGTACTTCGTCGACTTCGCCGAGCTCTCGGCCGTCGACGGTCACGACTTTAAGATTGATCAGGTCGTCAAGAAGAAACTCGTCGTCCTCAAGCTCCGGACGTTCGGAATCTTCGATATCAATGAACTGCCACTGCAGGGCTTGGGCAGCCGACATCGTGGTGATGCCATTGAGGTTGATAAGTGGGCGGCCTTTGTGGACCACCGAGGTTTCAATCGTGTACCAGTTGGTACCAACGAGAACCTTCGTCCCAACCGCAAACCGTTCGAGAAATTCGGTTTGCGGCTGTACTTTTAACTGTCCGCGAATGCCATGCGCACCGACGATCTGGCCTATTCGCATGTTACGGAGCTGATTTATTCGGTAACGACTTTGACGTAAGCCTTTTCGCGAGACTTGCTGGCGACGGCGCTAACGACAAATCGGATCGCGTTGATGACTCGTCCGCTCTTGCCGATGACTTTACCAACGTCGTCTGGCTCAACCGTCACGTGGAACGTGCGGGTGCCCATTTCGAGTTCTTCTTCGATGGTCACCTTTTCTGGGCTGTCAACGACGCCCTTTACGAGAGATTCAACGAGTGGTCCGTAGCTCATTCTGCGTCTCCGGCGGTTTCAGCGGCGGCAGCAGCTGCGATTTCCGCATCTTCCGCTACTGGCACAGCAACTTCCGTCGTTGCCGTGGTGGCTGGAGTTCGCTTGTCGAGGTACGAGAACTGCTTCTTGTGTTGAGGTCGCTCTTCGAGGTACTTCGGAAGAACGCCAAGTCGGTTCAAGATGTAGGCCGCGGTTTCGGTTGGCTGGGCACCATTTCGAAGCCAGAAGAGGGCTCGATCTTCCTTGACTTCCAGCCGCTTTGGCTGAGCAATCGGGTCATAAATGCCGAGGGTCTCAACAAACTTTCCGTTTCGTCCTGTGTTGCTCTCGGCAACCACAATTCGATAGAACGGTCGGTTCCGTTGTCCTAATCTTCGCAGTCGAATCTTTACCATGCTTTCTCGTTTTCGGTTCGGTGATCAGCTTCCGCTTATCGGCGTCTGCCGCCGCCCATCTTCTGGAATCGGCCTTGCATCTGCCCAAGCTGCTTCATGCTTCGACGACTCTGATAAAACTGTTTCAACAGATGGTTGACTTCTTCCACCGTTGTGCCTGAGCCTCTTGCAATCCGCTTACGTCGCGAACCGTTAATTATATCCGGATTTGCTCGCTCTTGTGCCGTCATGCTGTAGATGATCGCTTCGATGCGCTTCGTATCGGCTCCGTTGATCTGATCCAGCGCCTCTTCGGGGATCTGCGCACCTAGTCCGGGGATCATCTTGAGGATGTTCTTCATCGGCCCCATCTTCTTCATCATCTTGAAGGTCTGGAGCATGTCGTTGAAGTCAAAGTTGCCTTTCGACAGCTTGTTCTCGACGAACGACATGTCCTCACCGGCGAAGGCCGCCTCGGCCTTTTCGATGATTCCGAGCACGTCGCCCATGCCGATGATGCGCTCGGCAACTCGCTCGGGGTGAAAAATGTCGAGCGCTTCAACTTGCTCGCCAACGCCGATGAATCGCACCGGAACGCCGGTTGCCGCGCGAACGCTGAGCACCGCACCACCGCGAGTGTCGCCGTCCATCTTCGTAAAGATCGCGCCGGTGATCGGAATGAGGTTCTGGAATGCCTCGGCAACATTAACTGCTTCCTGACCCGTCGTGGAGTCCAAAACCAGGAACGCCTCGTGCGGTTTCACGGTTTGCGAGACCTGCTTCAGTTCCTCCATCAGGTCCGCATCGATGCTCAATCGCCCCGCGGTGTCGACGATCAGCACGTCGCGCATCAAGTACTTCGCACGCTCAAGGGCTTCCTTCGCGATCTGAACCGGGTTCGTGCCGTCCGTCTTGGCATAGACCGGAACCTCGACCTGCTCGCCCAAAACTTGAAGCTGCTTGATCGCCGCCGGGCGCTGGATGTCGCAAGCAGCAAGCATCGGCTTCTTGCCTTGCGCGATCAGATACTTGGCTAGCTTCGCGCAGGTGGTGGTTTTTCCAGATCCCTGAAGTCCGCACATCAGGATCACGGTCGGCGGTTCCGATCCGTAATTGAACTTGACGCCTTCGCCGCCGAGCGTCTCAAGTAGCTCGTCGCGGACAATCTTAATGATCGTCTGGTCGGGCGTAAGGGAAGCGAACACCGCTTCGCCTACGGCTTTTTCCTTCACGCGGGCAATGAACTCTTTCGCAACCTTAAAGTTGACGTCGGCTTCCAGAAGCGCAACCCGGATCTCCCGCATGACCTCGGTCACATCGGCTTCGCTCAATCGCCCCTTGTTTCGAAGGCCATTGAGAATTCCGGCGACGCGACGGGTCAGGTTGTCCAGCATTGCTTTAAGGGTACCGGTTACTTCGGCTTAAGAATCGCGTACACCACGGGCGCTAGGTTCTTTGCGTACACCTCATAGCCGGGCGCTCCAAGGTGAAGCCCGTCTGGCATCAAGGCTTTCGGGATCGATTTGTCGGGATCAAGGAACTTCACGCCGAAATCCACGAATCTCACCCGCTGTCCATCGGCCGCCTTCGAGATGGCTTTGTTGAACTCCGGGACTACATAGCGGAATGCGGAATCAGGATTTCGGTCGGTGGGGAAGATTCCCACGATCAGAATTTGCGCTTTCGGGCATCGCTGTTGAACCTTAGAGACGATCAATTTCACCGCCTCCCCCGTCCGCTCGGCACCAAACTGATCTTTCCAAAGGTTGTTCGCCCCAACCGCGACAATAACAAGCTCCGGAGAAAGACCATCTAAAAGGCCATCTTGCAGCCGGTAAATCAGCTGATTCGTCCGGTCACCGCGGATCCCCAGATTGGCCGCCCCCAGCTTATCGAAGTATCGCGCCCAGACTCGCTCGTCCCAGAGCTCGGTGATCGAGTCTCCCAGGAAAACAACCTTCGGGTTGGTCGCCTGGAGCAGACGCTTTTGCCGCTCGTGGACGGACAGCCAAACCTCCGTATCCCCCTGAAAACGACCCAAGTACGGCTCAATCGGATCCTGCTCGGGCATCGGTGGCGGTGTTGCGAGTTCGGGCGACAGCGACATCCCGGGCACCGGCTCAAACCGAATTCGATCCACCCAGATCGAACCAGGCCCCACCGTGTTGAACCCAACCTTGAGCTCCCGGGCATCTTCGGGAACGGTCAAATCCTGCTCAAAGTTGATCCAATCAACCGGCCCTTCCACGACCAACAGGTTCATCGAGCCCACCGGCTGACCCGATTCGCCGAGAAATTGAACCCAAACCTGCGTCCACAAATTGCCTTCGATCCGCACGTGGCCGCTGATCTTGAAGGTCGTGCCCGGTTCGGCCGACATTCGTTGAGCAACTGATCCCTCACCGTAGTCGGAAATCAGCCGAAGTGAAGCCTGCCCGTCAACTTTGACCTTCTCATCGCGCCGCAAAGACACGCCTTCGCTTGCGCCTTTGACCAGCTTCCACTCTTCCGGCGTCTTGATGCCCCATTCCATGCTCCCGTTTCGAAGGCGAGGAACGTAGGGAAGTGCGGTGTTCGCCCCGTTCGGATTCGGCTGCGCCCAAGCACCTGCAGCGGCAAGGGCAACTAGGAAGCCGGCACGGGATTTTCGGTGGGAGGAACGGGCGGTTTTCTTCTCCACTGACCAAACAGGATACCGTTCAGCCCCATCTTTTCGACGGCTAAAGCGAATCCGCAGGAGATCAAAACCGTTCCACACCAGACGATCGGAACGTTGATGTAGCCCTTCGGGAGCAGCCGTGAGACGCTCGGTGAGGTCAGAACAACCAGGAACGCCGGATGCGCAAGGTAGATCGCCAGCGAGTTCTTCCCGAGCCATGCGAGGCCAGTCTCGACAAGCCGATGGAACGGCAACGTTAGCGAAAGTACAACGACGAGCCAGGCAATACTGGATGTATAGATAATATTGCTAAATTGCACATGCAAGCCGTCCAGTGGCTGCTTATCGAGCAGCCTAGAGTGAACGGCAAAGTAAGCGAGGCAAGCAAAAAAAGACAAAATCCAGAGACCCATCTGTTGCATGAACGCCATTTTTCTGGGGACACCTTCGCCGAGCTTCGACTCAAGAACCTCTTTATGCTTCGGATTCAATAAGTTCAGGGGGTCAACAAGCGACTCGAGTCGCGCGGGATTCAAACCGTACCAAATCGCCGGCAGAAGCACCGGCGCATACCCAAGCGCAAAGCTCCCAAACGAAACCACCAAGTGCGTTTGCTTCTGAATCGTCAGAACGACAAACTCAAAGGCAACCGTAAAGGCGATCATCGCCCAGAAACTGAACTTGAACCGCTTGAAAATCCAAGCGAACAGCGGCACGATGATGATTAGCTGCGCAATCAGCACCATAAAATACAGGTGGTAGGCCGACTTGCCGAAACTCAGCTCAAAGCCGATCCGCGAAAGACTCGGCCACAGCTCAGAGGTGCCAGCGCGCGTCCGGAACGTGATGTAAATCAGGCTCCACAGCAAATACGGATGGGCGAGGCTGACAAACCGAGTTTTGACAAACTCCCAAAGATCGGACTTGCGCTCAAGCGAAATCGTCCATAGCCACGCACTGATCAGCAGAAAGCACGGGACAGCAAAAGCCGCGGCAAGATTGATGTATCGCAGCCACCACCAAAACTGACTGCCTTCAACCGCGATCTGCCGCGACCGATTGCCGGTGACGTGGATGGTGATAACTGCGAGAATCGCGATTCCTTTCGCCACATCAAACCGAACGTTCCGCGACATGCTCGAATGATTCTGACGCGCAGGCCCAAATTTGAGCACCGGCTCGCTTCATTACGCTTTTCCGATAATCATTATTATGAAATTTTAAGATTCCGAACCAAAAAATAGGGCCGCGTACCTGGCAGTACCGACCCTTGGGACACCTAATGAGTAACACACGCATCGCCATTGACTGGCTTACGGCATCCGTGAGCAATTATACATCACCTACCGATTTTGGCAAGCTATTAGGGCTAGAATTCGCCGGAAAACCTTCTGGGCGATGGGGCTACAAGGGCTGTGCCGTGGCGGCTGGTGGCGGGATCGAGGTCCTGTATGACGGCCATTCTGAAGGTATGGGGGCCTGTTTGGTCCTTACTGGCGAGGGTTGCCGGATCATCGAATCACTACCCTTCTTTGCCGGATGGGATTCGTTCTTAAAGTTGCTCGTTGATTCGGGTGCTAAGTTTTCACGCGTGGACGTTTCCATAGATGACCTGGACGGGAACATATCCAGGGAAACGGTTAAAGCGGCTTTCGAGGACGTTGAAGCGGGTGGTACTGCTATCGTGTTTCGGGGCTCTTTAATGGATTACCGGAGGTCCACCAAGGGCGGCGTACCATCGGAAACGTGGTACCTGGGTGCACGAACTAGCACGGCGTTCACGCGGATCTATACGAAGGGCATCCAAACGGAGGGCGGCGAGGATTGGTTACGGTTCGAATTTGAGTTCAAAGCCGAACGGGCAACGGGCATAGTGCACAAGCTCATTAATGGCGGTTGGGACGCGGTTAAGGCGGCCATCCGGGGAGTGGTGGAGTTCAAAGACATGACCCACGAAACGACCGACCGAACGCGCCGAAGGGTTGCGAGCTGGTGGGCGGATCTTCTCGGCCAGGCGAAGTCGAAGTGGTCACCTAAGGAATGGGCGCTGTCTAGTGTCGAGAAGCTCGGTTCATGGGTTACCAGGCAAGTTTCGCCCGCTCTGGCTCTGCTGGTGGAGATCGACGGCGGTTCCTTGGAGTGGGTGTACAAGCTCCTGGACGAGGGCAAGCGGCGGCGAAGTAAACGACATATTGCGATGTTCGACGCATTTTCGGCTAGGTCACTTGCGCAAGTAGGTACAGGCGGTTTATAGTGATCGCAACACACGCACCGAGCGGCTGGCACCGTTCGACGCAACGTAGGTTCCCCCTACGGTGCCCCTCTCCGTCCGTGTTGGTGACAACATGGAATTTAACATCTTAATCTTGGCTCTTCGTCCTTACGACTACGTAAAGAAGGACACCGGCGAACGGAAAACGGGCTGTGCCGTCCACTACATCAACCTCGACGCGCCATTAACCATGCGGGAGGGTGAACATGGTTGGATGCCAGAAGAAGGGGTCATTAAGACTACAGCGGATAGCAAGGTACTAGGCCTCCCGGTAACTGCTGTTGGTCGGTTCGAGTTCCGGGAAAAAAGCATGGGCCGCGAGCGGGTTAACGTCTTGGCATTAACCGACTTTGTTAACGTTCAGGCTGCTGGATTCGCTCCGCCTGCATCGGTACCGAAATGAGCCCTGAGCAAGCTACCGAAATGCTGGCCACGCTGAACAATCTCGGCGTAGTTCTGGCGCAAGTTGTGATCATGCTTCACGTTATCGCCGGACTCTCGGCGGCGTCACTTATGGTCCAGCTCGTTAAAGGTCGGGTGGGCTCTTGATTCTCTACGTGGGCATGGCTCTTATTGCCGTTGCTACTATTGAGATGGCCATAGACAAGTTCTTTGGGGTTATCCTTGGTTACATGGGGTAATCCTAATCCGATTCCGGAAAGTCAGCAGTTGGTACAGTGGTTCGCCTATTCCGACGTAAATACCATCATTGGTTCCCTGCTGATTCCGGCCTTGTCCCTCGGTCTCGGAGTGCGTGTATTTACGTACTTGTTCCGAAGGGGTAACAACTAAGTTTCCCATTGGGGGAAAGAGTAACACACATGAAAAACTCACATAAGGCAATGAGCGTTAAGCTCTATTTAATCGTCGTCCTGGCTCTTGGCGTTATCGGGGCCGCATTCGCTCAGACTTCCGGTGGTGCCGGTGGAGAGGGTCCAAACTGGGCTACCCAGTCCAGTACTCTTTCGAACGGTCTCATCGACATCCTTACCGCTGTGTTTCCTGCCGCGGTCGGTCTCCTTGCAATCATGATGGGGCCGCGAATCCTCAAAGGCGTGATCAAGCAATTCAGTAAGTGACATGAAAGCCTGGCTCGTTGCAATTACGGTGTTTATGCTTTGGGCATCGGCGGCGGGCCAGGGTTGGTACGTCGTGCCGGAGATCGGAGAGAAAAGGATGCTCCGTTACGACGAATACATGCGGCGAAAATGGGCGGTCCAAAAGATCACCAAACAAACCGGATACCAAATGAGTGTCGGGTATAGCAGCACGACGTGTTCGGCAACTGGCTGTGAGGATGAAGTACAGCGGCTGGTGGTAGGAGAAGGATTCTTCGGGACCATCGTTGACATCTTCCAATGGTACTGGGGCGGCAATACGAGCGATTCCATACAGTACGTGATGCGTAAGCTGAACCCGGGACCTCGGGCGTACATTAACCTAGGAATGGCTACGCAGTTTAAGCCAGTTCTGAAACCTGACGGTAACGCGAGCGCACCATTCGGCGGCGGTACCGTCTCGTCTAAGCCTGTACTAATGGAGTCGTGTTCGTGCGGTCAGATTCAGAAGTATCCGGCCAACAATTTTACAACGTCCGACGGATACCAGGACCCTGAGCCATATCGGAACGTTTGGCCAAACGATCAGATTGGCAATGTTAACGAGGCAAACTATTACAACTTGGTCTTTACCGGACAAGCTGAGAAAGGCGCCGGAAACAACATGTACCAGAAGTGGTATCACACTGAGGGCGTACGAGCGATGCGTACTCCTACTGGAATGGTCTGGCAGTTACGTACTCCTCCTGCCGAACTTAACAACGGTACTGCCCGAGTCATTTTCGAGTTCGGTAACAACGAGGCGGTAAACGGTGTTCGGATGCAAATGTACGCCAACGGGGATTGGCAAAGCGCCGACGTTTTGAATAACCGTGCCGCGTTCGGCGGCGTTGCTGGCGGTCCACAGCGTGTACGAGTAATTGGGCGTTGGACGCGAACGGCTGGCGCAACCGGTACTGAGGTGGCATATACGAACGTTAGCGGCGAGATACTTGTAAACGTTAACCCTGGCGCGCAACAACTCATAGGCGTGGGTTTAACGAACAACGGGAAGCTAGTGAAGGGGTACGACGATCCCGGCGAAGGTTCTGGAGGTGGTGGCGGTGACGGTACTGGGAACTTCAGTTGGGATCCTTTCGGCGACCTCATGCGTGACCTGTTTGTGCCGTCACAAGACAAGGTCCAAGAAGTACAAATGGAGCTCGGCAACCTGTGGTCCTGGGGTCCGTTTAATCTGTTCTCGAGCATAAACGAATATACGTGGATGCCGGAAACGGAACAAAGAATAAACCTGGTGCGATTACCCGGAATGCAAAAAGACGGCAAACTATCTTATGAAGCTATCGCGCCGGATATGGACCCGGCGTTACTGTTCCGTGAGAATCCAATTTGGCAGAACATACGGCGGGCTATGGGTTTTAGTGTATGGATTGCGTTTGCGTATGCTCTTTACCGGTTTATGATGCCGAGGATGACCTTATGATCACTGAGATTCTCTTAGACATTCTTATCGCGGTGATCGGAGGGCTAAACACGTTACTGCCTGATTGGTCGATAGAATGGCCTCCATTGTTTCAGGAGGTCATGCAATGGCTTGTACAGTTCGACGAGCTCTTACCCGTGCGCGAAGTCTTCCAGTGCATGACTCTAGGAGGTGCCTTACTTGGCGGTATGAACGCGTTTAAGTGGGGCGTCAAGGTGATTGACTGGATTATGGACGTCATTCCATGATACGGGCGTACACGGGCCGCCTGGGCGCTGGAAAGACTTACTCGATGGTCGCGGATGCCCGGAAACTGTTTATGGACGGTTACCCGCAAGTGTTTACTAGCATGGCTTCCTTGAAGTTTCCGGGTTCAATTTACTTCCCTATTGAACGCATTGGCGAGATTGCTACTTTGGAACGTGGGATTATCCTCCTGGATGAAGCGCACGTAAGCATGGGGTCTCGTACTTGGAACTCGACACCAAAGGAAGCTCTAGTGGCACTTAGTCAGCTTCGAAAGAATGGTCTGCATTTGTTCTTTACCACTCAGCATCTGGACAAGGTAGACAAGCAACTGCGCGAGCTCGTAAACGAGGTATCTGACGTATCGAACGTCCTGGGCAGGCTCACGATTTGCAGAACGCTGGACCCGAACGTCTTCGACTCTCGAGAGCGGAAAAAGCCACTCCGTACGCGTTGGTTCATACGTGATGAGAGGATTTATTGCCTTTACGACACTATGGAGAAGCTGAGCACGCAGGAACTAGACGAGTCCAAACGGTGCAAATGGCTGGAAGCGGTTGCCTCGCAAGCGACCGAAGGGAGCGCGAAGCAACCGCGCCAGGCTTTCACGTTGGACCCTGTGCCTCCGGGCTCGACGGTCATACCGTTTACGGCCGAAACGCTCCGGGTGTATTTGCAACTGGGCGGGCGGGATCTCCAGGAACGAGCGCCGGGCGTTTGGGCGGCTATTCTGCGATCGGCCGTAATCCGCGATCGCTGGCTTCGTCTCTTCGGGCTGGACCCTGCTGTAGTGCCGGCATCGGTGACATATGAGAATCCTTGGGCCGAGGGTTGTTTCCCTGAACCCGCTCTAGCTCCTCCGCCTGTTCCGGCTGGGGTGTCAAGGGATGGGCGTACCCTTGACTCAACGGACGGAACTGGCAACACTCGGCGGCGGGTCCGGGGAACCCACCCCCACGTACTAACAGGGGGGTGGAATTCGTAATGAGGAGGCCGGTAAAAAGCGGTAGCTCCGACGTGGTTTTAGTGCTCACGGCAGACGAAGCTCGGGTAGTGTATGACGCGTTAGTCAGTAAGGCTCGGTCATTGTCGGCCAAGGTGGCAAGGGAGAACTACGATGTAAAGGGCGACCCTCTAGCGGGTATGGGATACCAAAAAGACAAGGAAACCGCGCTAAGACTGTATACAAAAATGAGTGACAGGGTGCAACTATCTCTTACCAAAATCGAGTAGAACAGCACTTTATCATTATTATGAAATCGCTAGATTGAACTTTCGGTCAGACGCGATATCGGCACTTCCCGGCACTCAGTTCCCGTCGTCACGATCACCCGGTCACTCTCTCCAGGCCGAATCCGGCTGCAACCGGTAAACGTTCCAAAACTCGGCAGCACCGTCACGTCAGGCGTGATCCAAAAGCACGGCACGGTTATGCTCTGTCGACCCCGGCCGTCCAAACCGTAACCCGGATGCAAATGCCCCGCCAACACGTGGCCCTCATCCATCGGCTCTGGCTCATGGTGCAATCGAAACGGCCCAACCGCGGCTCCGTCCGGAACGGTCTGAATGTCGCTCCCCACCGGAAGCTGCCCCGACTTGCGGTCGTGGTTGCCTTCGACCAGCAAAATTTCAACCGAAACCCGACTTCGCCACGACAAAAATTGCTCCACCGCTTCCGCCGTTTTGCCTTGCCGCGCATGCCACAGGTCGCCAAGAATGATCAGCCGCTGAACGCCGGACTCCAGCGACATGGAAAGCTTCTCCAATGTCGCCAGCGTCGACCCAGGTGGCACCGGCAGGCCTTGCGACCGAAAGCTTGCCCCTTTTCCGAGGTGAATATCCGCCACGAACAAGGTGGATTCGCTTGGCCAAAGCAGCGTGCCGTCGGGCCGAAACTCGACTTCCTCCCCGGCGAGCTGCGTGCGCATGCCTACTTATACCTCGTCAGGTGTCTACCGTTCAGGCCAGGTTCCCGGCCGCCATTTCGAGTTGATCCACGAGCCGATTGATGCGATCGGCGGCGCTCTCATTGCTGACCGTCTCGCGCAGCCGGTCCACCAGAATCGGGAATGACATCGGCGTTGGACGCTCGGGCCGCATCAAAACGAGTTCGCTTTCCGATAACCGCTTCAAGGCAATCGCCAATCGGCTCTGCTCCAACTGCCGCTCCAGCACTTCCCGTTGTGCCTGTTGCAGCAGCATATTGTCCGGATCGAAGCGTGTAAAGACGTCGAACAGCAGGCCGGTCGAAACTTGCAGCTGCCGCGCCGACTTATTCATCCCCGGATAGCCCTGAAAGACCAATCCGGCAATGCGCGCAATCTCGCGGAACTGCCTCTTTGCCATCTCTACCGAATTCAGCGATTCCAGAATGTCCGGCCCAAGGTTGCGGGAGCTGAACAGCCCTCGCTCGATCTCGGATTCAATATCAATCGGCGTCACGCTTAGAAGCTCGAATCCGTAATCGTTGCAAGCAATCGTAAAGGTGACCTTTTGATTCTGCGAAATTCGATGCGCACAAAGCGCCGCGAGCCCTTCGTGAACCAGCCGACCCTCGAACGGATAGAAGAACAGGTGGTGCCCTTCTTTGCTCTCAACCTGCTCGATCAGAAATTCATCGTGAGCCGGCACCGCCGACCACCGAGCTTGCAGTTCAAGAATCGGCGCGAGCATCTCCATCTCGGGAGACCGAAGTTCCCCGTTTCTCGCGTGGTCCAGCTCTTCTCGAATCGCTTGCGAAAGCTCGCTAGACAGAGGCAACCGCCCCCCGCTCCACCTCGGCACCGCGCCTTGCACGCTTGAGACCTTCTTCACGTAAGCGGTCATGTCTCGGATGTTCAAAAACTGAACCGGACGCCCCGCAAAAATGAACTTGTCTCCGGGCTTAAGCCGAGATAGGAACGATTCCTCCACCGTCCCCAGCACCGAACCGCCCTGGTACCGAACCGTCATGGCCGCATCGCTGACGATGGTGCCGATGCTCATTCGGTGCCGATGCGCGATGTCCTTATCCTCCACGCGATACCTGCCGTCTTCGCCCTGCACTACTCGGCGATACTCGGGATAGGCGCGCAGGCTCTCCCCTCCGCGCACCACGAAGTCCAGCGTCCAGTCCCAATCGCTCAGGGTGAGATCGCGGAACGAGCGCGTGGTCTTCACCTCTCGGTAGAGCTCGTCGGCATCAAACCCAGGTCCAACCGCGATGGTGACAAGATGTTGAGCGAGCACGTCGAGCGGCCGCAGAACGCCCTCCCGAGCCTCCACCTTCCCCGCCATCGCCGATTCCCGCGCTGCGGCGATATCCACCATCTCGAACGCGTGTGTCGGCACGCAAGTCACCCGAGAAGCCGCGCCCGGCCGGTGCCCGCTTCGCCCTGCTCGTTGCAAAAGCCGCGCCACGCCCTTCGGCGATCCCACCTGAATCACGCGGTCGACCGGCGAAAAATCCACGCCAAGATCGAGCGATGAAGTGCAAACGACCGCCCGCAGCTTGCCGAGTTTCAGCCCCATTTCAACCGCCTCCCGAACCTCCCGGTCGAGCGATCCGTGGTGCAGGCCAAGCACCCCTTTCCATTCTGGCTTCTCGTCGAGAATCTGCTGGAACCAAATCTCCGCCATCGCGCGGGTGTTCGTGAAGACGAGGCAACTTTCGCTTTCTTCGATCGCCTTGATCACGCCGGGGATCATCTGTGTGCCGAAGTGCCCCGCCCAGGGGAACCGCCGCATCGACTCGGGAAGGACGGAATCGATGATGATCTCCTTTCCCGAAAACCCCTTGACAATGCATGCCGTTCCGCCAGCCCCCACCAGCGTCTCTGCTGCCGCGGCAAGATTGCCCAAAGTCGCGCTGACGCCCCAGGTTCGAAGCTCCGGCACATACGCCCGCAACCGCGCCAGGGCCAGCTCGGTTTGCACGCCCCGCTTGCTGGACATCAGCTCGTGCCACTCGTCCACCACCACGCAGCGCAGGTTCCCGAAAATCGCTTCCGGATCTTTCTGGCTCAGCATCAGGCACAGGCTCTCGGGGGTAGTCACCAGCGCAAACGGCTGATTCTTGGCTTGCTTCACCCTCTGTGCCGAGGTTGTATCTCCCGTTCTCAACTGAACATCAAGCGGCAAACCCAACTCTCGAATCGGCCGCAGGAGCGACTCCGTGGTGTCCGCTGCCAGCGCCCGCAAGGGAGTGATCCAAAGCACGTTGAGCCCATCCTTCGGATTATCGATGCCCTCGATGACCGCCCCCAACCAAGCAGCGAGCGTCTTTCCCGTACCCGTCGCGCTATGAACTAGTCCAGATTCGCCGTCGCGGTATCGACGCCAAATTTCGCGCTGAAAGTCGAACGGTTCCCAACCGCCCATGGCGAACCAGGATTCGATCACCTGCTCGCCCGGAGTTTTCATAAGTAGTTATACGGTGGCAGACTCCGATAGAATTTTGTTGTGATCACTTCCCTCATCGGAGCCGTACTGGCCAGCCCATCGCTTATCATCGTGAGTTGGGACGGCGGCGCCGACTGGGTGATCGATCGACTCCTTGCCGAGGGTCGCCTACCAAACATGGCCGAGATTGCCAGAACCGGTGCGGTCGCAGAAGGCGTTATTCCTCCATTCCCGAGCAAGACTGCCGTCGGCCACGTCGCCCTGTTCACCGGAACCGACCCAAGCCGAAATGGCGTCACCGGGAACGTCGTACCCCTGATGCCCCGATCAGCCCACACCCTGCTGGAGTCCCAACGCGGCTTTGCCGGCGAAGCGCATACCGCCGATCCGTTTTGGGTTTCGATGGCTCTCGGCGGCAAAAAAGCCGTCGCCTTGAGCGCGGCCGGTTCCTATCCGCCCGGGCCCGATCAGGCTCGAATCAAAGCTGGCGGCGGCAAGCTCGCCAACTTCGTTGAATTCAGCGGATTCGAAACCACCCTCGCTCCCGCCAAGCTGTTGAACGTTGCCTCGCCCGCAGATCAGACGCTTACGCTGGGTGATGTCACCTTCCGTTTCCGAGCCTTTGACGACCCGAAAGACATGGTTGTCGGCTTTGACTCCGTCGAAGTGACCAGCGGCACCAAGACTTCCGTATTGAAGCCCGAACCTGCATCCAGCGATATCGGAACCTGGAGCCAACTGTTCGAGATTCGGGTTAAGGGAATGCTCGGCTTGGTGTATTTCCGATTGTTTTCGCTCGACCCGAAGACCGGCCAGTCTGAACTCCTGCAGCGCGAAACCGCCGGAATTGACGGAACCGAATCGAAGGAAAGCACCGAGGCCTACATTCGAGCCTATGGCGGATTCCACGACTCTCCGTTCTCCCTCTACGAGCGTGGGCTTCTCGGAAAAACACTCTACGAAGGCGGAACCGGCGAGGCCGAAGCTCGCGCCGTCGAGCTCGTTAAGCTAGATTGCTCCTTCCTAAAGCGCAGTTTCGACTACGGCTGGAAGAAGCACCGCCCCGAGGTCCTCTTCCACTACACCCCGATGAGCGACTCGGCGGGCCACACCTGGATGGGCGTCCTCGACCCGAAGTCCCCGGCGTACAACCGTGAATTGGCCGACAAGATCTGGCCGTACTACGCCGAGGTTTTCGAAGCTCAAGATGACTGGCTCGGTCACATTCGCCGCACTGCGGGCAAGTCGGCAACCATCGCCGTAGTCAGCGATCACGGTATGGCGGGCATCAACCAGTATGTCGCGGTGAACGACGTTCTCCAGCGGGCAAATTTAATGACCTGGACCGCGAATGGCCAGATCGATCTCACAAAAACCCTGGCGGTTTGTCCGTCCTGGTCCGACTTTGCCGTGGTGATCAACGGCACCGACCGCAAGGGCGGAATCGTCTCCGCTTCCGAGCGCGAAGCCGTGCTCGCTCGCGCCGAAGCGGCATTGCTTGCGGCGGTTGATCCTAAAACCGGCGTCCACCTCTTCCCTCGCGTCTGGCGCGCCACCGACTTTGTGGATCAAGGCTTCGGTGGCGAAGCTGGAGGAGACCTCTACTTCGACGTTGCTCCGGGCTACTACCCTTCCACTCGCAAGGCAGCTTTGGTGACCGAGGCCGACACGATCATCGGCGACGGCGTTCACGGCTTTTGGCCCTACCGACGCGAGATGCAATCCATCTTCTATGTCGCTGGCCCCACCATCCGCCCGCAACGCCTGCCGAACATGAAAATGATCGACATTCTGCCAACCCTCGCGCGGCACCTCGGGTTTCCGATTCCAAAGAACGCGACCGGCGCCGCCCTCCGGCTTGGGAACTGAGACCCATCACCCTGAAACGACGGCGTGATGAATCCTGTACAATAGTTAGGAACTTTCGAGGATTATTGAAAGTTCAAGCAGATACCTTCATGGACACCCGCGGCATGGACGAAGACAGGCAGCCTCCAGAACACGACTGGAGCCTTGAGCGCGTGATGAAGGCCGTCGAATCCGGTCTCACCGGATCTCTTGGAATCCGGGTTTTGAAGTTCGGTCCGGAAGAAGTGGTCGGAGAGATCGCGGCCACTGAGCAAACCTGCCAACCGTTCGGAATGCTTCATGGCGGTGGATTCTCCAGCCTCGCCGAGACGCTAGCCTCCATTGGTGCGCTGACCAGAATCGATTTTCCACGACAACACGCGGTCGGGCAGAACGTCTCGGTTCAGATCGTGAGACCCGCACCTTTAGGCATCGTTGTAACCGGTTCCGCAACATGTGAGTTTGCCGGGCGAACTTCCCAACTCTGGAACGTGCGAATGTTCAACCAAGCGGACCCCGAGCGAACGCTCGCCCTGGCCCGAATCCAAATGGCGGTGATCACGCGGTGACCTCTCTCGCAACGCGCACCTCGATCGATACGGTCCTTGAGCGGGTTCGGCAAGCCAACTGGTCCTATGCCCTTTTCCGAGAGCCGAACTCGAAGGTCATCACCCTCATGGCCTCGCCACATTTGCAGCACGCCGAACCTCGAATCGTGGGCGCCCGGACTGGCTTTGCGATTCGGCCCTTCGACGAAGAGCCTGGCTTCGTGCTCTCGGCAACATTCTTAGCCGAATGGCGAGATGGCGAGCTGATCCAAACCCAGGGAGAGCTTGCTGCCATCACCGCGCAAACGAAGCTGCCAGACCCGGCACCGGAAGAGACGTCCAATTCAACTTATGCAGAGCGGGTGTACCGCGCTTGCCGAGGTCTGCATGAGGGGATCGCCGACAAGGTCGTGATGAGCGATACGGTGCGTTTGCCCGTGCCAAGTGAAGACCCGCTCACCGTCTGGAAGCGGTTAGAAGCCGCCTATCCCGCCGCGTTCGTGAGCATGGTGAGCACCCCAGAGTTCGGTCTTTGGCTAGGCGCAACCCCCGAGTTGCTGGTCGGCTGGGAGGCGAGCCGCTACGTTCGAACCATGGCCCTGGCCGGCACCCAGGCGATGCCGAAATCTGGCGATCCCGACGACTCGACCTGGAGCCAAAAGGAGATCGAAGAGCACGCCTTCGTGGTTCGGCACATCATCGAGCGGTTTAAGCAGATCCGACTGCGGGAGTACGAAGAAACCGGACCGCGTGCTGTAGCCGCCGGACCCGTTGTCCACTTGCGAACCGACTTTGTCATCGACGCCCACGCAACAGAGAGAACCACTCTGCCCGACGATCTTCGCGCTCGGCTCCACCCTACGAGCGCCGTCTGCGGCTCGCCAACCGAGGCTGCTCTTCAGATGATTCGACAGATCGAGCCACACGATCGTCAGCTTTACGCCGGCTATTGGGGGCCGCTCGCCTTGCGAAACGAGAGCCACTTGTACGTGAACCTGCGGTGCTTACGCTGGTACGACGACGCGATCGATCTGTTCGTCGGTGGGGGAATCACCCGGTCCAGCGATCCCGAACGGGAAGCCATCGAAATTCAACTGAAAGCCGAAACCCTGCGGGCGGTGATCGATGGCCGGCGCTGACCTTTCGTTCTGGCTAAAGTGGGTCGCGGATTGGCAAGCCGGTGGCATCAACACCGCCATCGTTTGTCCGGGGTCTCGGTCGTCACCTTTGGTGCAGGCCCTCATCACGACTGGTTGGCATTTGTACTCGTGCGTTGACGAGCGAAGCGCCGGGTATCAGGCCCTCGGTATGGCGCAGGCTTTGGGCCGTCCGGTCGTCGTTGTGACGACCAGCGGAACCGCTGCCGCCAACCTTGCTCCAGCAATGGCAGAGGCGTTCTTTAGCCGAATTCCGCTCGTAGCCTGGACCGCGGACCGACCGCCAGAGTGGATTGGCCAAGAGGACAATCAAGCGATTCATCAGCCAGGACTCTTCGAGCCACACACAATTGGCGCTTGGAACTTGCCGCTTGTTGACGAAGATTCATTGCGACAGTGGCACGCTGAACGCTGCGCCCGGGCAGCTCGCAAAGCTCTGCGACAAGCGCCGACCGGCCCGGTTCACCTTAACATCCCGTTCCGAGAGCCCCTCTACGCATCTCCGGCTACGCGTGAGAATCATCCAGTCGGATCTTGGACGATTGAACCGCATCATCACCACGATTCGATCGATTTTTCGCAGTTCAAGCGACCACTGCTCTTGCATGGTCAAGCACATTTCGGGGATGCGATTGCGACGAACGAACATGGCATTAGCGAGGTACTGAGCCACCATCCCATTCGGCTAGCGGCCGAGGCGTGGTTGCCGGAACTCGCTACGAATCCCGAGCTGCGCCCCGACCTCATCGTCACCACGGGCGGCGCGTTTGTCAGCAAGTCCTTGCGAAGCGAACTGCGCAAGTGGTCGTTCACTCATGCACACTTGGGTCCGACTTCTGCCGAAGTCTTCTGCCGCCCGGTGGAAGCAATCTCTCCCGAAACCATCGCGGGTTTTGATCTGAGCATTTGGGATTCGATCCTGGACAACGCGCGCTTAATGCTCCAGAAAACTTGGGAAGCCGACGTTTCGCTCGAATTCGCCGCGGTTCGTCTCATGGTCGAGTCGCTTCCAGCGGGAAGTCATGTCCATTTAGGAAACAGTCTCACTATCCGAATCGCTTCCCTGCTTCCAAGCATCCCAGTTGGGATTCGGTTTTGGTGCAACCGCGGTACCAGCGGCATTGATGGCTCGCTGAGCACGGCCGTTGGCCACGCGCTGGCTTCACCGGAGCAGCAACACGTAGCCATCATCGGCGACCAGTCGTTCTTCTATGATCGAAACGCCCTTTGGCGAGACAAACTGCCGTCGAACTTGCGCGTGGTCGTCCTGAACAACCACGAAGGGGCAATCTTCCGGGCACTAGACGGCCCAACCGATTGGCAGGATGACCTCCGCTTCTGGACGACGCCTCACAAACGGACGGCCGAGTTCACCGCCCGCGACCACGGACTACACTATCATTCCGCGCAAACCATCGCCGACTTAGAAGGCGCTTGGCAATCGCTTCGAAACGAATCAGGTTGCGGCCTGCTAGAAATCTTCACCGACGCCGCCGAAACGGCAGCCGACTTCCGACGCATACTATCCTCTCTTCGAGAATCAGAAACCGTATGAGCATTGAAACCATTGAACTGTGGCACCAGCCTTGGGAAACCATCAAGGCGTACGAAGACATCACCTTCGAACTCTTCGAAGGCGTGGCGAAAATCGCGTTCAACCGCCCGGAGAAGCACAACGCTTTCACTCCGAAGACGATCCAGGAAATGATCGACGCGATGTACATCTGCCGAGAGCGGGCCGATATCGACGTCATCGTGCTCACCGGCGAAGGCGGTCGGGCCTTCTGTAGTGGAGGAGATCAGAGCGTGCGCGGGCACGGAGGCTACGTAGGCGAAGACCAGGTTCCCCGGCTGAACGTTCTCGACCTGCAGCGGATGATTCGAAGCATGCCAAAGGCCGTCATCGCCGCGGTTGCCGGATGGTCGATTGGCGGCGGACACGTTTTGCACGTCATCTGCGACCTCTCGATTGCCGCAGAGAACGCCCGCTTCGGCCAGACGGGTCCGAAGGTCGGATCGTTCGATGGAGGCTTTGGTGCCAGCTATCTCGCCCGAATCGTTGGACAAAAGAAAGCCCGCGAGATCTGGTTCCTCTGCGATCAGTACGATGCCGCCGAAGCCCTGGACATGGGCCTCGTGAACTGCGTGGTTCCCCTCGATCAACTCGAAGCGAAGACCCTCGAGTGGTGCAAGAAGATTCAACAGAAATCTCCTCTGGCAATTCGAATGCTCAAGCGCGCTTTCAATGCCGAACTGGACGGCCAAGCCGGACTTCAGGAACTCGCCGGTGACGCGACGCTCCTTTACTACCTTTCAGACGAAGCGAAAGAAGGCAAGAACGCGTTTCTAGAAAAGCGGTCTCCCGACTTTGACCAGTTCACCAAGTTCCCCTGATGACTGACCGCCCCCAGATGGCCCGAAGCCGACAGCTTTTTGAACTGGACCTGCAGTTCAAGAAGCCTGCTGGAACCAGCAAAGGCATCCTACAATCCCGAACGACTTGGATTCTCGCCGAGGAAAAGGAGCATGGCATTGCCCTCGGCGAAGCCGGTCCGCTATCTTGGCTCAGTCGGGAATCCTTTGATGAGGTCCGGGCGGTTGGTCGAGAGTGGGAAGCTGACGATTCCGAACTCTCAGCCGTCCCTTCCCTTCGGTTTGCCCAAGAAATGCTAGCCCGAGACGCCGGGGATCACATCCTGTTCCCCGGTCCGTTCACCGAAGGCAAGTCATCCCTGGCCATCAACGGTCTCGTCTGGATGGGACCACGAGACGAGATCGAAACGCAAGTCCGAAGCCTCTTGGCGCGCGAATTTCAGTGCATCAAGATGAAAGTCGGCGCCGCCGATTGGAATCAGGAACTTGACATTCTCCGCTGGATCAAAGCCGCCGAGCCGAATGTCGAGCTGCGAGTAGACGCCAACGGCGCGTGGGCACCGGCAGAAGCCAAGGTGAAACTTCAGGAGCTCGCCGAAGCTGGTGTCAAGAGCATCGAACAACCGATCGCTCCGGGCCAACCGCACGAACTCGCAGATCTCTGCGCTGATTCCCCGGTCGAAATCGCCCTTGATGAAGAACTGATTTGCGCCCAGAATCCGGCTGAACTCCTCAATCTCGTTAGTCCTGCCGGGATCGTGCTGAAGCCCAGCCTGATCGGCGGCTTTGCTGTCGCCGAAGAGTGGATCAAGCTCGCCGAAGCGCGCGGTATCTACTGGTGGGCGACGTCCTCTCTCGAAAGTGGAGTCGGGTTGAACGCCCTCGCCCAATGGCTCGCCCAAATCGCCGGAGACCGCATTCACGGCCTCGGTACCGGTAGCTTGTACGTCGAGAACATCAAATCTCCGCTGGTTCTGAAGGGCCAGAACCTGTCGTTCGACCCCGAAAAGCCATGGAATCTAAACCTACTACCTGGATTCACTGGCCGGTAACCCTGGAAGGGCAGTCCTTCGCAAGCGCTGAGGAACTTCTCGTAGGGCTTGCAGAAGTCGGACGACACTGGCCAGAACGCGCCCTACAGGAAGTTGAAAAGCTAGTTCGCGAAGTTGATCCAAAGCTACTCGTGCGTACCAGCGGCAGCACCGGAGATCCAAAAGAGATGGAGTTCTCGATTGCCCAGGCAATGCTCTCCGCCCGGGCCACTGCTGCCGCGCTCGGGCTGAAAGCCGGCAATCGCGCTCTGCTGGCCCTCGATGCCGAACCCATCGGCGGACGAATGATGATCGTCCGCGCGCTCGGTCTTGGCCTCGATCTCTCGGTCTGCGCTCCAGCATCAATCCCAACGCGCCCACGAGCCGCTGAAATCTTCGACTTCTGTGCGCTCGTCCCGCGGCAGCTCCACGCCCTTGAAGCGAACGATCCCAATCGACTGGCCTCCTTTGGAACCCTTCTCATCGGCGGCGGGCCGGTCGATCCAGATTTAGAAGCACGCCTCGCCGGTCATCCGCACCCCATCTATCACACCTTCGCCATGACGGAGACCCTTTCCCATTTCGCTCTCCGCCAACTGAACGTGAACGCGGCGTACGAAGCCCTACCAAGTGTCCAGGTTTCCACCGACGAGCAGGGACGCATGATCATCGATTGCCCATGGGCCAATGAGCAGCCCCTGTTCACCCAAGACATCATCCAACTCACCGGACCAAACCAATTCATTTGGCTCGGCCGCGCCGGTCTCGTGATCAATTCCGGCGGCGTTAAGATTCACCCCGAGCAAGTTGAAGCCTGGCTAGCCACCGAATTCCCGAACCAAAACTTCGCCTTGACCTCGGAACCTGACCCCTCGTGGGGCGAACGATTAGTCCTGTTCCTTGAAGGCGATGCCCTCTTGGACCTTTCCAATTTAAAC
This sequence comes from Chthonomonas calidirosea, assembly GCA_945882415.1. Taxonomy (GTDB): domain Bacteria; phylum Armatimonadota; class Fimbriimonadia; order Fimbriimonadales; family Fimbriimonadaceae; genus Fimbriimonas; species Fimbriimonas planktonicus. The sequence goes on along the minus strand of CAMCWC010000009.1, from coordinate 146,525 downwards.
CCGCCTCAGCCCGCATGGGTCCCAAAACGTCAGCTACTCGTCGCCGAAATCCCCAAAACTCGGACCGGAAAACCAGCCCGCGCCGAACTCAAAGCGCTTCTGTCCCGAATGAAAGAGGGTCCAAGCACGATACACTGAAGAAATGTTTCTCGATGAAGCCATCGTAGAGTTCATCTCCGGGCGTGGCGGATCGGGAGCCGTGAGTTTCCACCGCGAAAAGCACGTTCCCCGAGGCGGACCAAACGGTGCCGACGGCGGACGGGGCGGAAGTATTATTCTGGTTTCCGAACGCGGCAAGCGAACTCTATACGACCTACAACTTGCCCAAAAAATTGTCGCTCAATCTGCCGATCACGGCATGGGCAACAAGCGCGGGCGTGACGCCAAAGATATCGAAGTCAAAGTGCCCGTGGGCACCGTGATCGTTGACTCTGAGACCGGCGACCCGCTCATCGACATGGCGACGCACGGCATGCGCTACGTCATCTGCAAAGGCGGAAAAGGTGGAAAGGGCAACATGCACTACACCTCCTCCGTCCGGCAGGCCCCGAACTTCGCCCAGAAAGGCGCCCCTGGTGAGCGCATTCTCGCGAAGCTCGAGCTCAAAATGCTCGCCGACGTCGCGCTGGTCGGCTTGCCAAACGCTGGAAAGAGCACGCTAATCTCACGACTCTCGGCCGCAAGACCTAAGATCGCCGACTACCCGTTCACCACCATCATCCCGAACCTCGGCGTCGTCCGATTCCGAGATGAGAGCTTTGTCATCGCCGACATGCCCGGGTTGATCGAAGGTGCAAGCGACGGCATCGGCCTCGGTCACCAGTTCCTCCGCCACGTTGAGCGCTGCCGAGTCCTGGTGCACGTTGTCGACACCTTCCCCGTCGACGGATCAAACCCGCGAAAGAACTTTGACCTGATCGAAACCGAACTACGTCGGTACAGCGAAGACATCTGGTCGCGCCCACGAATCATCGCCATGAACAAGCTGGACATCGTGCCGGCGGGCGAGTTCAACGAAATGCGCCAGCAGTTCGAGGATCTAGATATCCCGCTGATCGCGATCTCGGGTGCCACCGGCGAAGGCACTGAGCGACTTCTAGACGCCATGCTTGAAGCCCTCAAGGCCGCCGAACCACTCGACGCCCCGGTCATTCTCACTCCAGACCTCCAAGCCGCGACCGACCAGTTCTGGGACGTTGTTCCAGAAGAAGGTGGTGGCTACAAGATCATCGGCAAGCGCATTGCCCGCATGGTCGAAATGACCGAACTCACCAACGACGAAGCGGTCCGGTACCTGCACCGTCGCCTTGAGCGCGTTGGCGTTATCGACAAGCTGCGCGAACTCGGAGCCGAGGAGGGCGACGAAGTGACCATTGGCGAATTGACCTTCGCCTTCACCGACGAATCATGAAGATTGGAATTCTTGGCGGAACCTTCGACCCGCCACACACGGGTCACCTCAAAATTGCTCTCACCGTCCAGGCCGCGTTGGATCTGGACGAAGTGCTGTTGCTCCCGGCGAACCAAAATCCGCTCAAGCAACGCTGCAGCTCCGCGAGCTCCGAACACCGACTCGCCATGGTGCAAACGATGATCTCGAAGCACGAGAGCCTGAGCCTCAGCGACATGGAGATCACCCGGGGAGGCATGAGCTACACCGTTGACACCCTCGGCGAACTCAGCATGATCCGCCAAGCCGAGTTCTGGTTCATCATGGGCACCGACGGCCTTGCCACCATCGGCGAATGGAAAGGGGTTCCCCGCCTCGCCAAAATGTGCCGGCTGGCCATCGTCCTCCGCCCCCCGATCACCCAAGAAAACGCTCTGACCATGGTGCCAGAAGTGTTTCAAGACAAATGTGACTTTGTCCAAATGGACCCTATGGAAGTCTCCTCGACCGAGATCCGAGACCGGATTGCCCGCCGAAAACCCGTGACCGATTTGGTCACGCCGGAAGTTCTGCGGTATATCCAAGAAAAGCGGCTTTACACCGACTCCTGAACTGCATGACCATTGAAGAAAAACTGAACCTAATTGCCGACGCCGCCGATGACCTGAAAGCGGAAAACATCGAGCAACTTGACGTCCGCCTCAAAACCTCCATCGCCGACTACTTTGTCGTCTGCACCGGAACCAGCGACCGACACGTGCAAAGTATCGCCGAGCGCGTCGAAGAGAAAATGGCCGTCAAGGGCGTGAAACCCCTTCGCATTGAAGGCGAGCGCTCCGGCTGGATCCTCCACGATTACGGCGACATCGTGCTGCACATCATGCGCGAAGAGCAGCGCCAGTTCTACGATCTGGAAACCCTCTGGAAGAACACCCAGACCGATCCGAACCTGAGCTGAACAACGCAAGCTGCGCCAGGCTTAACTAGCCTGGCGCACCAAGCTGATCAACTTCTCGTTCGAAGCACCCTGCATCGAGTACACAAAGCTGCCAGCGCGCCAGCCAATTCCATTTCCGGCAAAGACATACCGATTGCCGACACTTTGGAAAGCAACATTGCGCAGAGCCGATTCATCCTTCTTCATGTAAAGTCGAATCGGATCACCGTCGAGGATGTAATCCATGCACGCCCAATCTTCGCCTTTACGAACAAGCGAAAACTTCAAGTTCGGATTCTTGAACTGAATGGGTGAAACGCCAGCATAACCTTGTTCCTTTTGAATCCATTTCCATCCCTCGCTTTCGTTTAACGGAGAAACCTGATCAATTTCTGGCGTCTTCGCTAACCGCAAAGGATCGCTGTCGAACTGCTGACGAGCCACCAGCGCGACCAGCAGAGCCGAGCCCGCGACTCCTACCGTGACCCACCTACCGTAAGCCGGCCGAATTCGCGATTGATTCGCCACAACCCGAAGCTCCTGCCGAAGCTGATCAAGCGGAACCGACTCTGACTTAACGCTTGATCGAACATTCAACTTAAAGTTCTGAAAAGCATGATACTGAGCCCGCAAATCTGCATCCCGCTTTAGGGCTTCCGTCACTTCGGCCATTTCAGCGGCGGGCAGCAAGTTTCTTTCGTACGCATCCCAATCGATTCTCATGGTCGAATTTCCTCTCTTGTCCAATGAAACAGCTTTCGCTTCAACTGATTTCTTCCTCGATTAAGCCTTGATCGAACCGTGCCAATCGGAATATCCAGGGCTTGGCTCGCCTCTTCATAGCTCAACTGTTCAACATCACAAAGCAGGACCGGGAGCTTAAAGTGTAAAGGCAACAGGTCAATCTCTCTCCGAATGTCTTCCGACTCAAACTTGGCCGCAACCTGGTCCCAAGTGGTGTAGTCATCTGGGTGCTCGGCTAAATCTTCAATCTCCGCCATCAAGTTCTTCTCACTAGAAAGCGCCCCGCGCTCGTTTCGAAGAATCCTTACGAGCCAACTTCGAAGGTACTTGCCGTCAAAAGTGTGCCAACCCCTGTATGCCGAAACGAGCGTTTGACTCACCAAATCCTCCGCATCTTCGGCGCTTGAAGTAAGTCTTCGCGCAACCCGGTACAGCATGGGCAGTTCCCTGCGCACCGAAGTCTCGAAGTTAGGCCGGAAGAAGTTAAACATCGTAGGGTTGCCCCCACATTAAAGTGGGGGCGAGCAAATAATCAGATCCCGAACGGAGTCCTTCGCGCCTCAAGAATCTCTCCCGACGCAGAGTTGGTCCAGAAGATGCGTCCGTCAAGCGTAACCGCAACATCGGTCGGCTCACTATCGCCGTAGCTGACAATGGTTCGCGTTCCCCGAGCGAGGTTGTATTCCCAAACGAAGTTCCCGCCACCCATGCGACTCGAGAATCCTGGAGTTGGAACCTCGGTGAAGTAGATCGTCGAGCCCGATTTGTTGATCGCAATTCCGGTTGGCTTGTTGAGCCCGCGAAGAACCACTTCCACCATTCCCGCTGGATTTCGGTGAAGAATCACGCCCGCAGATTTGCAGGTCCAGTACAGGTCGCCGCTGCGACTGGCAACGATGTCCGTAGGTTCTGGCTGTCCCATGGTCAGGTTCATGACCGAACCGCCGGTGAAAAGGTCAACCGTGTTCATGCCGCCATTTCCGCCATTAACGCCCGGAGTCGGAACCTGCGTAAACGCAATGTCTCCGTTCGCCAAAGCAGTGATCCCCGTCGGTTTAGCCAAGCCGGTCAGAAGCGGAGCAATCATGCCAGCTTTGTTTCGCTTCAAGATAACGCCCGCAGATCGGCAAGTCCAGTAGATGGAACCGTCAGAAGTAGCCGTGAGGTTCAAAGGCTCTGGCTCGCCCATATTGATCGTCCACTTTCGGTTGTTCCAGAGGTCCAACTTAACGATGCCGTTGGTTCCACCCGCCGCACCAGAAACTCCTGGCGTCGGAACCTGAGAATAAACAAGCGAGGTGAAGGTGCCGTAGCCCATCACGGTAAGACCAGTCGGTCGGTTGAGCCCTTTCGCCACAACTCGCGTTTCAAACTGTGCGTTGGATGCAGCGGTAAGCGCGGCAAGCCCAAGGACGAACATCCAAGTAGATGAGTTCTTCATTTTCTTTCCATTGGTGTCCCGGCCGGAGCATCCGAAAACGGTAAGGGAAAGAGAACAAGAATCGTTCCAATAAAAATGCCGCTGTCCTCAAAAACCGAAAACGGCGACACACAAGGAAGATCCTACTTCTGGATCGGCATCGGTTCGAGCAGCATCTCTTTCGTATACACGAACTGCTCTCGGTGATAATTCGCGAGCTCAAAGTCCTTTCGAAGCACAATCGCGCCCGTCGGACAAGCTTCTTGGCAATAGCCGCAGAAAATGCAGCGGAGCATGTTGATCTCGTACCGAACCGCGTACCGCTCACCCGGCGAGAATCGCGCGTCGTCCGTGTTCTCATCAGCCTGAACGTAGATGCAACGAGCCGGACAAGCACCTGCACAGAGCGAACATCCAATGCATCGCTCAAGTCCGCTCTCGTACCGCGTCAAAACGTGTCGCCAGCGCGTTCGTGGGTGCTGTTCCCGGACTTCCTCGGGATACATAAACGTGATCTTGTCCCGCTTCAACCGCTCTCGCGTAATGCCGAGACCCGCAAGCATCGGCTTAACAACCGACTTGAGCAGGTCCATTAAGCTTCCACCGTTTCCAGCGTTCGAGCATTGACCTCAATCAGCTTGAGGTCCTTAAACGACTTCGACCGTCCGCGCTTGATCTTCTCCTGAAGCTTCAAAATGCCGTAGATCAGCGCATCTGGCGATGGCGGGCAGCCCGGAACATAAACGTCAACCGGAACCACCTGGTCTGCGCCCTGAACGATCGCGTAGTTGTTATAAACGCCGCCCGAAGAAGCGCAAGCGCCCATCGAGATCACCCATTTCGGCTCGGGCATTTGGTCATAAATCTGTCGCAAAACCGGGGCCATCTTCTTCGAGACGCGACCCGCGATGATCATCACGTCGGCCTGTCGTGGCGTCGCGCGGAAAGCTTCACTGCCAAACCGGGACAAGTCGAACCGCGAACCCGCGCTCGACATCATTTCGATGGCGCAGCAAGCGAGACCAAAAGTCAGCGGCCACAAAGAGTTGGCGCGCGCTTGGTTGATCAGCGTCTCTGCCGAAGTGAGAATGATGTTGCCACCCTTCTGGGTATCGCCCAAAACAGGAGTGCTTGTATCGTGAAGAACGATGGTTTCGACGCGCTTTGGCATAGGGTTTTGAACCTGATAGGAGTATAGCCCGGTATCCTCTTACAAGTGCGTACGGCTGAATGGGCGAAGAGATTTGCCGAACTGCCCGCGGTAAGCGAGCTTTTTCGCGCCAGCACTGCGTCTGCGGTTTGGCAAAGCATCGCCCCCGAGGCTCGACCCTTCTATATCGCGGCCCGATATCTGGAGCAACCGCAGAAAACGCTGATCGTCACCGGCAGCTACGACCGCGCCCTCGCCTGGCAAGCCAAGCTCCAAATGTGCGGCATCAGCCCGGGCGTAATCCACCAGCTCCCGAGCGGAACCAGCGCCCTCTTCGAAGACTCCGCCCCCGAGCACATCTCGCTTTCCGACCGCCTCGGTAGCCTTCGCGCCCTCGTCGAAGACCATCCGAACATCATCATCACCTCCCCGCAGGCCGCGTTAGAACGCACGCTCCCGCGCGATGTCCTGATGGCCGCGTTCATCGAAGTCAAAACCGGCCAAACGCTTGACCGCGACCAATTCCTATCCCAGCTTTCCTCGCTCGGCTACGAAGCCAGCGACCCCGTCCGCATCCCCGGACAGTTCTCGCATCGAGGCGGCATCATCGACGTCTTCCCCACCGGTCGCGACTACCCCGTCCGAATCGAGCTCTTCGGCGACGAAGTCGAATCGATTCGTCAGTTCGATTCCAACAGCCAACGCTCGGTCGGAAACATCCCCGCCATCTCGCTGGCCCCCTCCCGAGAAACCCTCTACTTCGGCCACGTTGAAGACATGACCGACTGGCTCAGCACTTCCGCCGAGCGTGAAGCGACCCTGCTAGACGACGAAGCCGCCGAGCTCCTCAAGACCCGCATCTCCGCCGACATCGTCGCCCTCGCTCAACGCAGCTACTTCGACCGCATCGACCTCTACCGCCCCATCCTCCACCCGGATTCCGGTTGCGCCGTTGATCTCTTGGGCGAGGAAGATTGCCTCGTCCTCGACGAGCCAGTAGAAATCGACGCCATCGCCGTCCGCGCCGAAGACGAACTCGACCAGGGCCTGAAAGCCCGCGCCAAGCGAGGCGAAATCCTGCACAGCCCCATGAGCGACTTCGGCCTTCCGCCCGAAAAGCTCGCGGGCCACGCCAACACCCTCGCGCTGACCAGCATGAACGACCTGCCGGAATGGGTGAACCCGAGCACCAGCATCGATGTCGGCGCCGTCTCGCTCGACAGCTATCGCGGCCGCCCCGATGCCCTCGCCGCCACCCTCCGCAACTACGGCACCCAAGGCTTCACCGTCCTCTTCACCACCGATCAGCCGATGCGCGCGAAAGCCGTCCTCGGCCAAGCCGATATACACCCCTTCGAAGTCGCCGAGAAAGGAGTTCCTGGCACCTACCTTTCCCACGGCAACCTCGGCGGAGGCTTCGTCCTCCCGAACGACAAGTTCGCCCTCGTCTCCGATGCCGAACTCTTCGGCGTCGCCCGCCTAAAGCTGCCGCAGAAGCGGTTCATGGAAGGCTCCCCCATCGCCACCGTGCTCGATCTGAAGCCCGGCGATTACGTGGTGCACATCAACTTCGGAATCGGCGTTTTCCGGGGCCTCGTTAAGCGCACCGTCGAAGGCGTCGAAAAGGAGTTCCTGTTTGTCGAATACCAAGCCCCCGACAAGCTCTTTGTCCCCACCGACCAGCTCGACCGCATCCAAAAATATCTCAATCCGTCGGATACCGAGCCGAAGCTCAACCGACTGAGCGGAGGTGAATGGCAGCGGACCCTGGGAAAAGCGAAGGAGGAGGCCAAGGCCTTCGCCCGGGACCTCGTTAAGCTCTACGCCCAACGCACCCGCGTCCAACGAAGGTCATACGGACCCGACACCCCGTTCCAGTACGAAATGGAATCGACCTTCCCATGGGTCGAAACCCCAAGCCAGCTCAAGGCGATCAAAGAAGCCAAAGAAGACATGGAGCGCGGCTACCCAATGGATCGCCTCGTCTGCGGAGACGTGGGATTCGGCAAAACCGAAGTCGCCATCCGCGCCGCCTTTAAGGCCGTCCAAGGCAATCGGCAAGTCGCCGTCCTCTGCCCGACCACTATCCTCTCCGAGCAGCATTTCCGAAACTTCCAAGAGCGCCTCGGCTCGTTCGGAACCCGCCTCGCCCTGATCAACCGCTTCACCACGACGACGGAAAAGAAAGACATCTGCAAGCGCCTGGAAGCCGGCGAAGTCGAAATCATCGTCGGCACCCACTCCCTCCTCGGCACCGGAATCGGATTCAAAGACCTCGGACTTACCATCATCGACGAAGAGCAGAAGTTCGGCGTGAAGCAAAAGGAGATGCTGAAGCAGCTTCGCAGCGAAGTCGACGTGCTCACCCTCTCCGCCACGCCGATCCCGCGAACCCTCAGCATGGCCCTCATGGACATCCGCTCGATGTCCCTCATCAACGACCCACCGCCGGGCCGATTGCCGATCCGGACCTACGTTCGAAGCTACGCCGGCGAAGTCATCCGCGAAGCCATCCTGCGCGAACTCGCCCGCGGCGGGCAGGTCTTCTATGTCTACAACCGCGTGGAGTCGATCATGCACGTGTACGAGAAGCTCCGCAAGCTCGTCCCGACCGCGCGCATCGGCGTCGGGCACGGGCAAATGAACGAGAAAGAGCTCGAACCGATCATGGTCGGCTTCATTCGCGGCGAAATCGACATTCTCCTCTCCACCACCATCGTCGAAAACGGCATCGACATCAGCAACGCCAACACCCTCATTGTTGAAGGTGCAGACAAGCTCGGCCTGTCGCAGTTGTATCAGCTACGAGGCCGTGTCGGACGATCCGACCGCCAGGCGTACGCCTACTTCCTTTACAGCGGAACGATGGACCTCTCCTTCATCGACCAAGGTCCGCGACAAGACAGCGCCACCGACCTAAAGCGGAAGCACAAAACCGTCAGCGAAGGCGCGATGGCGCGGCTGCAAGCCCTGCAAGAGTTCTCCAGCCTCGGCTCCGGCTATTCCCTTGCCTTCCGCGACCTCCAAATCCGCGGCGCGGGCGAGCTCCTTGGCGCAAAGCAGAGCGGAACCATGGTCACCGTCGGCTATGAGCTCTACACCCAGCTCATCAACGAGGCCGTGACGCAGCTGAAGAACTCGGTTGACGGAACCCGCAGCGGCGATTCGGACGAGGTTCGAGATCCACTGGCGAACCTGGAACCGCTGCCGATGTTCGAAGTCCCCGTGGTCGCCATGCTGCCCGAGTCGTACATCCGCGACCAGGCGCAGCGGCTGTACTACTACCAGCGCATCATGTCCGTGCGCGATCCCGCTACCCTGGGCGCAGTCCAAGCCGAGGTCGAAGACCGCTACGGCCGACCGCTGCCCGAGGTTCGAAACGCGTTCCGGGTGATGGAACTGCGCCTCCGGGCGCGAGACCTCAGCATCGAAAAGCTGGATGCCCGACAGGCGAAGCTAACCATCAAGTTCGCGGCCGACGTCTCCCACGGCCCCCGCGTCTTCAGCCTCGCCCAAAAGAAAAACCGCGACTGCCACACCGGCGCCGGCGGCCTCGTCTGGCCCTACCAAGGCAACCCGCTCAACGCGATTGAGAACTTCATGAACATCCTGACGGACAGCATCGCTGCCGTAGATGCGGCGCGGATGTCGCTGAGCTGAGCATCCCACTGAGTCAAGGGCCGGAGGCCGATAAATCGTAGCAAACTGATATGGATTGTTACAGAACATGAAGATTTTCAGAATTTTCTTTTGTTTAGACAAAAACCACTTGGCATTTTATATGAGGTGTTGTATATATATCTCCAGTTGCCATGACTTGGTTTAGAAATTACCAACGTTTGCTAGCGCTGTTTTGCGTGGCCCTGCTTTTTGTTTCGCAGACCGCGACAGCGGCATTTTCGCTGGGGGAAATCTCGCTGAAGGAATTGCAAGCCCTTCGGCGGCATCCGGGTCACTTTACGCAGGCACCAACCCGCGTTTACCTTGGCAAGAATCCAAAGCGAGAACCGCTAACCCGCGGCATCTGGACGCAACGGCAACTTCAGAACGCGGAGTTTGATGCGCAAACGCTTTTTGCCGCACTTTACGCAGCCGGCCCTCCAGGACACACTACGGCAGTCAACCCGGGTTCCGGTGGAGCGTACAACTGGGAAGGGAGCAAACCTAGCGTCGGCGGTGTTGGCACGGTTAACACGGGCAACGGCAACAAGCTCAGCACCGTTCCGCTGACCGGTTGGGAAGTTCGCGGAGGTATGGCGGTGAACTTTACGCTCTTCCACAACAGCCAAAGCAGCTACAACGATGAGCTCGGCCATGGCTGGACTTGGACCTACGACATTTACATTAACGACGATGACATCAACAACCCCGTTGTCCACTGGGGCGATGGCCTTTCTGTTCCGTTCAGCTATACCGGAACGGTTCCAACCGGGGTGGATTACAACTACACGTCTCCAACTGGTGTCTTCGACAAGCTAACGAAGAAAGCGGACGGCACTTGGACCATCACCAAGAAGAGCCAGATAAAGTACCAATTCAACACGGCAGGGTTCTGCAACAAGATCCAAGACCGCAACGGCAACCAAATCACGCTCACCCTCAACAGCGCCAACTACGTCACCAAAATCACGGACCCTACCGGCCGAGAACTTAACGTCACGCTCGATGGCAGCAACAATTTCACCAGCATCACCGACCCGCTGGGTCGAGTTTGGGAATTCACCCGTGATGGCAGCGATGATCTGACCGAAGTCGAGTTTCCTCCCGTCAACAGCGTTGTCTACACCGAGAACTTCACCTACAACACAACTCACGACATCCTGACCCGCACCGACAAGCGTGGCAAAGTCTGGACCACCACCTATAACACCGGCGGCGTTGTTGCGACCGAGAAGAACCCGCTGAACCAGACCACGACATACACCTACACGAGTAGCGCAACCACCATCACAGACCCCATTGGCGAGACGGCCACCCACAACTACAGCAGCGGCCTCCTTGCGAGTGAAGTGGATGAATCTGGATTCAGCGTCGCCAAGACCTACAACGGCAGCTATTTGCCGACGGCAATCACCGACAAGCGTGGCAAGGTCTGGAACTTTACGTACGACTCGGTCGGCAATGTTCTTACCAAGACCAATCCGCTCTCCAAAGTAACGACTTACACCTACAACAGCACGAACGATCTGCTCACGAACACCAATCCGCTGAGCCAGACCACGACGCTTACCTACGATTCGAACGGAAATCTTCTCACCGTCACCGACCCGCTCAGCCGAGTGACCGAGCTAGGCTATGACGCAAATGGCCTCCTCACGAGCATTGAGAACCATCTCGGCGAAGTCACAACGCTGGCTTACAACTCCAACGGGCATCTGACGAGCACCACGGACCCGTTGAGCCATACTACGAGCCTTGGCGTTAGTACGCTCGGCTGGACCACGAGCACTACTGACGCTACCAGCAATGTCACCAGCCTCAGTTATGACAACTGGGGCCGTCTGGCAACGATTACGAATCCAGACTCCTCAACAAAGAGTTATACATACAACCCAAATTCGGATCTTCTTACCGAAACGAATGAGCGCAGCAAAACCACCAGCTTCGCGTACGACGATGCGGGTCGCCTGACCACTAAGACAAATGCCAAAAGCGAGGTCGAAACCTACGCTTACAACGCACGCGGCGACCGAACGAGCATCACCAATGGACGCGGCAAAGTGCGCAACTACACCTTCACCGACCGCGGCGAAGTGGCAAGTCTCACCCTGCCCGACAGCAGCGTGGAGCAATGGAGCTACGATGGAAACGGCAACGCAACCTCGTACACCAATCCTCTTAGCCAAGTCATCTACTACACGTTCGACAACGCTTCACGCCAAACCGGAGTCGACTATCCAGCCGGTACGGATACGACCTTCAGCTATGACGATGCTAACCGCCGCACTGGAATGACTGACTCAACCGGTACGACCACCTGGACCCTCAACGCGGCAGGTGAATGTACGGCACTGTCGACTCCTCAGGGAAGCCTTTCCTACACCTACGACGGAGCTGGACGCCGCAAAACCCTGGTTGAAAGCCATGGCACGACGACGTACAACTACGACACGGCAGGACGCTTGACCTCCCTGGTAAACGCTCAGTCCGAAACGACGAGCTTCACTTATGACGATGCCAACCGTCTGACCAAGCAAACCTACAACCCCGGCCATTACACCGAGATGGCTTACAACAACCGGGGCTGGATCAGCACGCTGTCGACCAAGAAGAGCGACGGAACCCTCTTCAGCACCGAAACCTACTCGTACGACACGGCCGGAAACCTCACGTCCAAGGTCGTCAGCGGCAGCACTACTTCGTTCACTTACGACGACATCGACCAGCTTCTGACCGAGACCCGGTCCGGCGCAACAACGACGTATACGTACGACGCGAACGGCAACCGGGCCAGCAAAGCTGCGGGAGGGGTCACCGAGACCTACATTGTTGACGATGCGGACAAACTCACCTCGATAACCGTTGGTGGTTCGGCGGTGAAGACGTATTCGTACGACACTGCGGGTCGCACGACTTCAGTCGTAACCTCGGCCGGCACGACCTCGCTGACGTACGACTACGAGTCGCGGATTACGCAGATTACGTACCCGTCCTCGGCGACAAACACATTCACTTACAACGGTCTTGACACCCGCGTAGGCAAGGTGGATTCGGCCGGAACATCCACTTACAAGCGAGATGGCGATTCCGTCACCTCGCCGGTGCTAGAAGACGGCACCGCCAAATTCACTCCGGGAGTCTCCGACCGACGAGGCAGCAGCACTCGCTTCTACCACCCTGACCGTATGGGGTCTGTGCTCCGGCACACGTCGAGTTCGCAAGGCTCGACGGCCAGCCGACAATACGACGCCTTTGGCAACGTTGTCTCGGCATCCGGCACGTTCGCGCTCCCATTCGGCTTCGCCGGCAACTGGGGATACCAAGAAGACGCCGACTCTGGCCTAAAACTTCTCGGGCACCGATACTATGACTCTTCAACTGGGCGATTCCTGACGAGAGATCCTATAAAGGATGGCCGGAACTGGTATGGCTATTGTGATAATAACCCACTTAAGGCAGTTGACCCTAGTGGTCTGCGACGCTGGATTTTTAAGATTTTTGATGAAGGTCGTGAGATCATCTATCACATCGTGTCCGGCGGCAAAAGACAGGCTAAAAAGTATGCAAAACAGCTGGATCAATCTCAGGATGTTGTTTACCACGACGGACACGAAGGAGGTCCAGGTCACTTCCACAACCCTAGTAAGCCAGATTGGCACATCACATCCGAGACGCTTGCTGATGCCGCTGAAAGCCCTCAGTGGGATTTTTGGCGAGAGTCTGGAAAGTTCATCCAGGGTCTTGTACATATGCTTGATCCGAGCCCTATAGGTGTCGGGCAAGATTTAGGGCACGGTCTGGTAGACGTTGTTGATCCGATCGCAAGTAAAGCGCAAAGATCTCGTCAAGAAAGCTTGGAGTACTGGACTAACTAGCTATTCAAAAATTGTCAACGCGCTATTGATGTTGCGCAAATCTGAGCCAAAGGTATCTTGATCACATGCTCCCGAAATGGTTAGCTGAAGCGATACACAGTTCATGCGATGAGATCTACTTTCCAGAGAGAAGGCGTAAATCAGTGACTGAACTCCTGTTAAAGGGCGTTCCTGACGCTTCTCTCCTGTCAAAATCGATGTCGATTGAGTGCTGGCGGATAGTCACGCAGCAGTTAGAGAAAGATCAAGTGAACATCGCCAATTGGTCCGGTAGCAGAAGTTTCTGGGACGCAGCGAGCCATCTCTTTTCATTCGAAATTAGATTGGTGTCCCAGTTCGATTTAAACAAGTGCATCGTGTTGGCAGAGCAATATCCCCTCATTAGCGCTTTTTGTCCACACGTATCGCTGGACTGGTTCAGTAGAATAGATAGCTGTTATGACTTTTGGGTAGTCCCAGTACCAATAAGTTCTGCAGCGTACATTTTTCATCACGAAACGCCAACAAAGGTCGGCACCCTTTCATTTAAATCCCCGATGAACACGACTTCCATTCTAGTCTCACTTCTGGAATCCTTTGAGATGGATTGAGATTTAACTTCATTCATGGCATCATCGTTACATTTCATGTCGTTGTGATTACTGACAGTTTGCCAATTCTTGGCCCAAATCGAGTGTCGGAGTTTCCGCATTCGGTTTGGTGGGGATAGCTTCATTAAGGGCCTCTGGACTTTAGAGCAGGCAAAGATCGAGACTATGTTCGGTTCAATCGCTGTGGACGCAGTTTCAGCCGAACTTGCAAGAAAGTACCATTTTCTCGTACTTGGGAGCAAGCGTGGCCGGTCGCCGATGGAAGCTGTCCACCGCCCGAACGCGTGCTCTAGAGTAAGTAAAGAAGTTTCGCCATGGTCACAACAACTGGATTGCCCGAGGGAAGGCCGCACGTTTACCCGGGCACTGGCGAACCCTCCATTCGGCCGCCGAGGAAGTTGCGGCGAAGAAGAAGCGAATCGAACGCCGAGTGCGAAACTACGCAAACTTTCGTTAAGCGCAACTGCTCCTCCCTCGAGGTCAGTTAGGTGGCAACATACCCTTCGTAAAGCTCATTTAGAGCCCTTAAGCTATTCTTCTCTCGCGTAGGACCTTTTCGCTCCATCTTCCAGAGATACAACATCTGGTCCAACACAACTGCGTAGGTACGATCAGACCGATAGTCTTCGTGCAAAAGCACCATCGCTTGAACCAGGCACCTTGGGTAGGTCCGAAGGAGCCTGAGAGCGATCTCCGCCGTTTGGAGGCACTCTTCAACGACCGTCCGTTCCTTTAGTACCGCCGCGATCAGCAAGGTCAAGTAGAGCTTCGACAACTGCTCATTGACTTTTCCGAGACTTGACAGAATGGTGGGATCAGTTTCCAGCCCTGGCGGTACGTTCTCGGTGACAAAGGTCAGGTCGTTTTCGGCGATGCTCCGGAAAGCCACTGGTTCAAAGAATGTCCACCGATCCCAATTCGGTTTGGACAATTGATGGGACTGCCAGAACTGTTTGGCGTTTGGCAAATCCAGATTCGCCAAACGAGTCAGCACGGCCAAACAAGCCTCAAAGTCTGAATCTTTGCCCTCTGCAATCAAGTAGCGCTCATACTCACTTGCGATTTGCTCCGGATCATCTAAGTTGTAGATGTTCTGGATGAGCACCGCAAACCCACTCTCGTTCATCACCTGATTCTAGCGTCATCCCGGGGATGAGACCGATGGAATTTCGCTTCGGCGGATTATCAACGCTGATCCGAAACTGGAGGACCCAACGGCTGCTTTTTATTGGTCGCTCGCACCGAGAGCCAGCTCAACAATATCGGCGCTAACACCATCAAAACAACCAGCACGATCCCTTCGAAGAAAATGAACCGAACGAGCTTCGACACGTCTCGGTTCATCAGCTTGCGGAGATCGCTTTTCGGTTTTTCAATTTCGGGTTCTGACATAACTGACGCACCTCTCGAATGCGTCCGCACCCGGCCCTAGTGACGGAAAGCCTACCAGCGCCTTCTCACGTTCACTCCACGACAATCTGAACCGCTTTCGAAACCCACCGGAACTTCGGCACCTCGTCATAAAGCGACTGCAGCGCCGCCTTCGCCTTGGCCGCATCCTCAGGAATCAGCGGGCCGCCGAGCCAGCGCTCGATGGGCGATGTCGTGTCGATCGTTAGCCGGACATCATAGCGCCCCTTGCGATGCCCAGATGCCCGCCACTCGCTCCAGTCGGCAAAAACCAACTAAAGGCATTTCAATTTGAACCGAAGTTATCGTACGATAGGTGTAAGCGACGTCAACGGTGCGCCAAGTAACGATCCTTTGCTCGAAGCATCCCAAGCCGCCGAATGACTCCATTCCAAAATCATGCTAACAACCCTGGCCCTAGTCCTTGCCTCCTCGGCTCAAGCTACTTTAGTACCGGCTAACCTTGGTGACAACCAATGGATTGTGGAAGCGGAGGTAGCCGGAAAACGCGGCAGATTCCAAATCGGGACAAACTTTCGAGAAACAGTCATCAGCGATACATTCCTCGAAAGTAAACCAAGGGAGTGGGTGTTCAAAATTGGCGACTGGCAGTCGGTCGCGGTAAACGTAGTCTTCTCAAACGAACTTGCCGCTCGGGGCATTGATGGGTTTCTTGGAGACAATTGCTTCCAGAACTCTTCCATTGCGTTTGATAACGTCAATCGCAGGCTGTCAGTTCAGTCGGAGCCAGGAAACCTATCCTCGTGGTTACAGACAGATAGTCGTGAGGTGCAATGGATACCACTCGCTCAGAATGACGAAAATCAACCACTGTTCTCTGGTTCCGTCGCTGGCACAAAGATTGTTGCTGCGCTCACGTCGGGAATCCAGTTTTCGAGAGTTGATCCGGACATTGTGTCAAAAGCATGCATAAAGAAGCTAGGTCACGCAAAATCGTTCGAACTCGACACTAAAAGCGAGGTGACGAGAGATACGGGGTTCCTAATGGACTTCTCCGTAGACAACGTGACCTTTCCACCCACAAGGGTTGACTTTCGTACTGCCGAGGAAGAATTGGATGTTGCACCCATCGCGATAGTTCCTGACGCTTTGGGCGACAAAGTAGTACTGGACTATAAGAACCGACGGCTTGGGATTACCAACTTGTCGAGTGAACGATATGCCACTTTGCTTTGGCGTAATATTTTTCATTGGTCGGTCGACAGCGTGGGAGGCAAACTGATTGTTCCCGAACGGTGCCGTTACCTTGGTAAGACTCAAGTCACCAAAGCGGAAGTTTTGGAGGTTGGAGAATTAAAGTCCAGCGATCTGCTCAAGCGACTCATGGCGTCTAGAAGCTTTCAAGACATCTCTTCTTACGTTGAACTGGCCGATACGAGATATCCTGTACTTTTCCGGACTTCAATTGGCCTCAATCGTCTAAACATCAAAATAGACAGAGCAAAGTGAAATGCAGGTTTCGGCGGCACCTTTCACGTTGCTTTTGCTGCTCCTGCACCGATTGCCAATCAAGCCTTCCGGCAGCTTTTCTATTCTAAACGGAGCTTCGTAGAATGATCCAAGCTAAAGTTTTGATCAACTCAATCGTAACCACCCTTAGCCTCGCGGTGCTCTATCAGTCCACGCAGATTCCGAAACAAACCCCAAAGGTCGAGGCGTACTACATGACCTTCGGATATGAAACTCTATTCCCGCTCAACGCAACGAGCATTAAGAAGGACGGGTTTGACGTGACTTCGCTGGTGACCACTCGCGGTGCGTGGATTTTGCCCTTCTTCAAACAGTCCACCACCACCGGCAAACTGAACAAGCAGGACATCAAGGTGTGGCTACGTGAAGGCTCAGACACGCTCATCGTCGATTCGGCGGGAAGCTACAGTTTGAACGGAGCGGAGCACTCGCTTGGCCGAGACAGGTTCAAGGAGTTCAAGCGGAAATTCTTCTTCTGCCTACCGATCAATGAGGTGGGAGCGAATATCGACAGCCACAAGAAGTAGATGAACGAATCCAATTTCGAATTAGAGGTGCGCGAGTCAGAAGAATCCGCTGAGAACGTAGACACCGATAATCGACCAAAGAGCTGGTTTGAAGACACTGTTATCAAGAACTTCTCGGGTCTGCTCCGAGGTACCTCCAGCCGTGGCTTGCACTTCATCAACAGTCAGATTGAACAACAGAACCCACGCCGGTCACCGCTCTACAGCGGATGCCTCTACATAACCGATTGCAAATTCTCAAATCTGGATCGAATCGCGGATCTGAGACTGGAAGGTCTGGATGTTCGGAATCAAAAGTTCGAAACAGGATTCACTCAGAACTTGAGCGTTCGGGGAAACATGACGCTCGAGGAATGTGACCATCGAGCCTCGTGTATTGTCGCAGGCGTCACCAAGTCCACCTGGCTCTCGTATGATAACTGCCGCGACTCGGTGCTCGATTACTCGGTGGATCGTCGCGTCGAACGTGTGTGCATCAGATCAGTTCTAGCAAATCCAATACGCTTGCCATCGAGCTATCAGGTCACAGCAGATATCGCGAGCCTACAGCATGTGGTCGTGGAATATCCCGTTTGTCCAATGATCGTTGAAGCCAGGGCGATCTTCATCATCGGCATGCCGTTGCCCGAAGCCCACCGCCTGGCGGCGGAAACGAAAGGCAAAGTCTTCTGGGGCCGCAAACGCAACCGGATCAAGTGACCAAAAGCCCACGCGTCGCCGATCCCGGAAAACCGACCAAAAACCAGGTTGACTTTCCGCCTCCCGGCCGCCCTATAGGTGTGAACCTCACCTCTCTGAAAAACCAAAAATTTATACTCTCGCGTAAGGCAGCAAACATAAATAATTAATTTCTGCGGCTCGCGACGGCAATCTTTCGCCTACGACCAAAGGCCCGGTCACGTAAACTCTAGGGCATGCAAGCCAGTCCAACAGCGGTTAACCCTTGGATTCTTGCCATGAGATTACGAACCTTGCCCGCCGCGGCGGTCCCGGTCGTGGTGGGCGGAGCGGTTGCCTATCGCGAAAATGTTCTGCAGCCCCTGCCGCTCGTCGCCGCCCTCATCGGAGCCCTTCTCATCCAGATCGGCGCTAACTTCGCAAACGACCTCTTCGACTTTCAGAAAGGTGCCGACACCGCCGAAAGGGTCGGCCCCGTTCGGGTCACCCAAGCCGGACTTCTGACGCCCAAACAGGTCGGCTTCGGAGCCGTAATGGCCTTCCTGCTAGCCTCGTTGTGCGGACTCTATCTCATCTGGTTCAGCGGCTGGCCCGTCGCCGTCATCGGGGTCCTCTCCATCATCTCTGCCGTCCTCTACGTCGGCGGACCGATCCCCTACGGCTACCGAGGCCTCGGAGAGTTCTTCGTCATCCTCTTCTTCGGCGTCGTCGCAGTTTGCGGAACCTACTTCGTGCAGGCCCTTAAGGTCTCCCCCATGGCCGCCATTGCCTCCATCCCAATCGGCTTCCTCTGCGCTAACATCCTCGTGGTCAACAACGTCCGCGACATCGAAACCGACCGCGTTGCCGACAAACGAACCCTCGCCGTCCAGTTCGGTCGAGACTTCGGCCTCCACGAATACGCCACGATGCTGCTCCTCAGCCACGCCATCGTCCTCGTCGCCGCAATCGCCGGCCTCCTGCCCATCGGCTCCCTCATCGTCCTCCTCACTCTGCCCTACGGCTGGAAGCTCTACAAGCGCCTAGAAAGCCTAACCGGCCCCGCCCTAAACCCCATCCTCGGCGCCTCCGCCCAATACGAACTACTCTTCGGCGCCCTCCTCTCCATCGGCATCCTCCTCCCAATCCAGTTCTAAACGCGCATCTAACGTACAATTCGAACCGGTGGAGAAGTTCGATGTCATATTGCCAGCGGGCGGCGCCTTCAAGGGCCCCTTGGCGGACCAAACTCAGGTCCCGCACAAAACCCTCCTCGCCCCGTTCGGCGAGACCCTGCTGCAAACCGGCATCAAAGCCATCCTAGAATCAGGTCGAGCCAACCGAATCGCCGTCCCCGGTGAAGGCTGCGTCCACGATCAGCTCCGCGAAACCGACTTCCGCCTCGTCCCCGGCGGCACCACCGGCCCCGGCACCATCCTAAACGGCCTCCGCGCCCTCCGCCAAAACGGCCCCCTAACGGATCGCCTACTCCTGGTAACCACCGACCTCCCCTTCATCGAATCCCGCCACATTAACGAGTTCGTAGACCGCGCCCCCAAAACCGCCGACCTAGCCGTAGCCGTCTGCAACTCCACCGAGTTCGAAGTCGTCTTCCCCAACTCAACCAACACCTACGTCAAGCTAAACGACGGCAAATGGACGGTCGGTGGAGTTTTCCTAGTCAAAGCCGAGCCGTTCGAAAGAGCCATCAGCCACCTAGAATCGGTCTTCATCAACCGCAAAAGCGTCCTCGGAATGGTCCGCTTACTCGGGCCAAAATTCCTGCTACAGTTTGCATTGCGGCGCGTTGGCGTAGAAGACGTGATTCGGAAGGTCGAGTCCATCCTCGGCTGCTCCGGAGCCGCCGTCTACAAATCTGCCCCCGAACTTGCGTTCGACATCGATGACGTTGAGGACTACGAATATGCCATCGCCCACCGAAGAACTCGCGCCTAAAGTCGACCCAAACGAGCTTCCGCACGTACCTTCGCCGTACGAGGGACAGGTCCTCAAGCCGTGGCAGCACTTCATCCTCGCCGCCTACTGGTTCGCCTCCACCTTCCACTGGGGCGCCCTGCTGGTCATCATGCTCCCGGCGCAGATCGCGATTCTCGATCCCAAACACCGAGCCGAAACCCTCGGTTTGGTCTCTGGCGTCTCCGCAATCGTCGCCCTGATCGTCCCGCTGTTCTTCGCGGCGCTCACCGACCGCTGTGCATCCAAATGGGGCCGTCGACGCCCTTACATGGCCATTGGGATTGCGATCAACATCGTCGGTCTTGCCGGAATGGCGCTCAGCTTCCTGGCCGGAAAGCCCGCCACCGCCACAAGCTTCCCTTCCTCTCTCTTCACCAGTCCATCGCTTCTGCTCTTCTCCCTGGCTTACATGGTCGTACAGTTCGGAAATAACGTGACCAGCACCGCGTACATGGGCGTGATTCCAGACCTCGTCCCCGAAAACCAGCGCGGAGCTGCCAGCGGCTGGATGGGCCTGCTCTCGCAACTCGGCACCCTGGCCGGAGCCGTCATCGTCGGCATGTTCATGGAGCAGGTCTCGGCAGGCATCCAGTACACCGCGATCATCGCGGCGCTGCTTGGCGTCGGAAGCATCACCTTAGTCGGGATGAAGGAGACTCCGCTCCCGATCCGTCCACCCAAGATTCACTGGCCCAGCTATCTCAAGAGCCTTTGGATCAGTCCAAAGGACTACCCCGATTTCGCCTGGGTCTGGATCACCCGAGCCCTCGTAATGCTTGGGTTCTATGCGGTCCTGCCGTTCTTGAATTACTACTTGGTCGATGTCATCGGCGTCGATCGAGATAAGGTCGGCACCGAGTCCTCGATCCTCATCGGCCTCATCCTCATCTTCGCCAGCTTCAGCGGAATCTACGGCGGACAGCTCAGCGATAAGATCGGTCGTAAGCGCGTGGTGTACGTCGCCAACGCCGGAATTGCCGTCGTCGCCATCTTCTTCATCTTCTGCCAAAACATGACCCAGGCTATGATCGTAGGGTCGTTCTTCGGCTTCTTCTACGGAGCCTACGGCAGCGTCGACTACGCCCTCGGCACCGACGTCTTACCGAACAAAGCCCACGCTGGGAAAGACATGGCGGTTTGGCACATCGCGATGACCCTGCCGCAATCCTTCGCCAGCCCCATCGCCGGTGCACTCATCGCCTCCTTCGGCTCAACAACCCTCATGCACAAGGGCGAAGAGGTAGTCCGCTACACCAGCGCGGGATACTCGGCCGTCTTCATTCTCTGCTCGGTCACCTTCGGCGCGGGAGCGTTCCTGCTCAAGAACGTTAAGGGCGTTCGTTAGTTACCTGCACGTCGATGCTTCGCCAAGGCAAGCACTCCGTTTCCGTGCACAGTTGATACTGAAGACTCACCCGATAACATTCGTCAGGCAACTCGGCCGAAAACTTGCCGTCGGGTCTCTTCTTGTGCTTAAGCGGCATTAGCCTGGCACCAGCCTCCGCATCATGAAGCAGGGCTGCGATGAGAAGACCATTACCAGCCACATCGCGGTTCAACTTAAATCCGCCTGGAACGCTTATCGTCAGCGTTGAAGCTGTAAGTTCAAACTGGATATCTTGGGCGACGGTTACGCCGAGGGCTTGAGCCTCGATTATCGCCGAGGCAAGTGCTTCACACGCCCCCGGCGCTTTCTGGACCCAATCGCACAACCGAGAAAGATGAAACGCCGCACGTTCGGTCTGACCTATCCGCAGAAGTAACCGAATCGCCGTCGCATTCGCGCTCGGAATCGGGGTGTCAAAGACCGGCTTACTCCGGGCAAAGAGGTCCATGCTGTCGTTTCTCGCCAGCCAGAACCCGCCGTATTCGCTGTCCTCAAATTCCCGGAGCTGCTCAACAAGAAGCCGAGCGGCCGCGTGCCATTGACTGTCATTTGTGGCTTCGAAAAGATCCAAGAACGCCATTCCCAGATGCGAAACGTCATCGAGGAACGGTTTGCCCTCGGGCCCGGCTGTGGTCAACTGGTGGCAATCGAGGTTGTTTCGCCACACTTCTCCACAACGCGCGGCGAGCTCGATCTCGCCAGAAGCCACGAGTCCAGAGATGACCAAACCATTCCACGCCGCAATGCGCTTATCATCGCGGTTCGGTCTGGGTCGCAGGTTCCGGGCATGCACCAATTTCTCCAGCACCGCAGGTAGCTGTTCTGGCAAAGGTTCCGAACTTGAAAACAGGTTCCGGCCAGAAATCTCCCGCGTTGCCTCTTCGTGGTAGTTCCCCTCCGCACGAAGGTCAAAGTGGGACCGCATGAACTCAAGCTCGTCTGAGGCCAGAAGCCCCTCAAGTTCAGCAAAAGTCCAGGTGTAATACATCCCCTCCTCGGCGTGTCCACCCTCGACCTCGGGAGAATCCGCGTCCAGTGCGCTGGCAAAGGTGCCGTCCTCCATCCGCATCTCGGTCGTCAGCCATGCGACCGTCTTTTCCCGCGCACGAACAAGCTCGGAGTCCGTCTCGTGCCCGAGCTCTTTCAGCAAAAGCGCGTTGTCGTACAGCATCTTCTCAAAGTGCGGCAGGCGCCATTCTGCGTCAGTGGAGTACCGGTGGAACCCACCGCCAACCTGGTCAAAGATGCCGCCCCGAACCATCCGCTGCAGAGTGAAAGTCCGCAACGCCTGCACCTCCGGATCGCCCGGCAGTCGAAAGAACTCGAGCGCACTGTGCGGCGGAAACTTTGGCGCCGTTCCAAATCCAGCATTCGTGTCATCGAAATCTTCCCGAAGCCGATCGGTAACGTACGCGCTGTTCCAATACTCTAAAGACCGATCAACAACCTTCGGCATCCGCCCGAGCGCGTCTTCCACATTCTCGCTCAGCTCTTTCGCGGTTTCGTAAATTGCCGCACGGTTCTTTTGCCAAGCCTCCGCCACCCGCTCCACAATCGTCCGAAATCCCGGATACCGGTCACGATCTTCTTTCGGGAAGTACGTCCCAGCAAAGAACGGCTCTAACGATGGCGTCAAAAACAAGGTCATCGGCCACCCCCCGCGGCCCGAGGTCAGCTGGACCGCAGTCATGTAGAGATCATCAACATCCGGCCGCTCTTCGCGGTCTAGCTTGATGCAGACGAACGATTCATTCAGCCTCGCCGCGATCTCTGGATCATCAAACGACTCGTGCGCCATCACATGGCACCAGTGGCAGGCGGAATAGCCAACGCTCAAAAGAATCGGGACATCTCGACGCTGCGCCTCGGCATGTGCTTCCTGCCCCCAGGGCCACCATTCGACGGGCTGGTCGGCATGCTGCCGCAAGTAAAGAGAGCCAGAATTTTGAAGTCGATTTGCCACGGTTTACTTCCTCGAAACAGCTCGCCAAGCTTCCCGATACTTGGTATGTACGTAGCGAGGAACGAGATAGAGCGAAGGTGCCCGTTCGGCCGGTCGTTGGGCTTCCGTGAACGCCATTTCGTACCCAACCTGCTCGGCGAAAGCAGCCGAGCGCTGGTCGTACTTACCGTTCGGGTAAGCCAAATAGCTCGGAAGTTTCGAAGGCAATTCGCTCCGAAGGCGCATCTGCGATTTCAGGAACTCCGACTTCACTTGCTGATCGGTCAGCTTCGCCAAATCAGCGGGGTGTGAGGCAGTCTGAGAGGCGACGGTTACCCCTTGGCTGTGGCATTCGCGCAGTTGATCCCAGCTCATCTTCGGCCGTCCGATTGCAGAGCCCACGTAGTCCGTGTGGACAAACATCGCAACCGGAATCTTGCGCCTACGCAGCTCTGGCAGGGCATACATGAAAAAACCCCGATAGCCGTCGGCAAACGTAATCACGACTGTGGGCGGAGGAATTGCCTTTTCAGTCAACGACCTCTTTAGACTTGAAACGGAGCCAAACGTCGCGCCTTGCTTGGACAGCCAGTCAAGTTGCTGCCGGAACTCATCCACCGTGCAATCAAACCAAACCGAACCCTGCGTCCGCTTCGGAATGATGTCGTGATAGGTCAACACGATCGTCCGGCTCGGCTTTCCGGGCACGATCTTCGGAACTTCGTAGGCAACCGTTAGACCTAACAACGCGGCCAGCATTGCCCTATCATGCCGCATCCGTTCGTATACTGCAACGGTGGACGTTTCCGTAGCCGCTCTGTCAGATTACGCACTCATCGATCAGCAGGAGAAGCTGAGCATTCTTGGCATCTTTGGCACGCTCGGGGCGACCGCTGAGCCCATCACGCACCCGAAAATGTGCTTGGTGCTGGTCTTCCAAGCATCCCGCGGCGACTACGGCCGCGTCCGCGAGTGGATCGTTGAAGTCACCGACTCCGACGGCCGCCCTGTAAGCGGACGGATAGGCGGCGAAATCCGAATTGATGGCACGCCGGAGTTTCCACCGATCGCCAACATTATCGTGAACTTCGACAACTACACGTTCCCGAAATTTGGCACGTACAGTTTCACCGTATTCATTGACGGCGACATCAAGAAAGAACTGCGCCTAGAAGTTCGACAAGTGCAAGCCCAGCAAAGCCCGCCCCCGCTGAGCGAGTGATTACGACTTGCCGCCGGTCGTCGCGATTCCCTGGATAAAGGTCTTCTGAGCAAAAAAGAACAATACGATGATCGGGATGGTGAAGATGGTGCTTGCCGCCATCAGTTGAGCCCACTTTCCGCCGTGCAGGCTCAAGAACTGCTGAAGCCCGTAAGCCAGCGTGTAGCTGTTCGGATCGTTCAGATACAGCAAAGGCCCGAAGAAGTCGTTCCAGGTTCCAAGAAACTGGAACAGCGCGCAAGTCGCCAAGGCGGGTTTGGACAACGGCAAAACGAGTTGGGTGAAGATTCGCCACTCGGAAGAGCCATCCACCCGTGCGGCCTCCGCCATCTCCGCCGGAAGCGTTCGGAAGAACTGGGTCAGCAAGAAAATGAAGAACGCCGAACCAGTGAAAGCGGGCACAATCAGCGGCAGCGGGGTTCCGTACCATCCCAAGTTTCGGAAGATCGTAAAGACCGGAATCATCGTGACCTGTCCGGGCAGGGCCATGGTTGCTACCATCAAGGCGAACCACATTTCTTTGCCCTTGAAGTCAATTCTCGCAAAGCCGTACGCGACGACCGAACTTGAACCCACCGCTCCAAGCACCGTCAGCAGGCAGAGAATAAGCGTGTTTCGAAGGTAGATCCCAAACGGAACGGTTTGGAGGGCCTCCGAATAGTTTTGCGGATGCATCGGGCTCGGCCACAGACTGCTGATCTGAAAGCTCTGCATCCCCGTGTTGGTGTAAATCTGAGTCTCCGCTTTGAACGAGGTCGAAATCATCCAGATCAGCGGCAGAATTGCCGGAATGGAGAGGCAGATCAGAACCATATGGATCAGGAGTCGGTTGCCTTTTTCCATTGATTACTCCTCGTATCCAAGGGACTTTCGCTTACGCTGTTCTTCCGCGACCGTGTAGCGCAACTTTTCGAGCGCGGCTTTTGGCGAGAGTGTCCCGCGCACCGCTTGATCTTCAGCCCTGCCAATTTGGTCGTTCAAAAACTGGAGATAAGGGACCGGTGGCATCGGCAAGCAATTTTCGCTCGAAAGAATATCGATGAAGCCCTGAAACTCTGGACCCTGCTTCAGCCAAGCCTGGAAAGTCTTGGTTTCGACAAGATCCGGAAAGAGCGGCAGCCAGCCTCCATCGTTGAAGCACCGGGCAGACGCTTCCTTATCCGCGAATCCTGACCAAAATCGAATGAAATCCCATGCGCCTTCCTTTTGCTTCGCGGAAGTTGGGATCACCATGAAGTTGCCGGAAATGGTGCCGCCCATCGCTCGCCCGTTTGTCGCCGGCGGAGGGATGGGAATCACCCGATACTTCATGTCCGGTCGGTACTTTCGAATCTCTTCAACCCGCCACTGACCATCGATCGTGATCGAAAGGTCGCCCGTGATAAAGGGCCAGCCGCCCGTATCGGAACCGGTGTTTAGCCCAGCCTGAAAACGCGTGACGCGTTCGAAGCCGATCTTCCGGCGTTCTTCCGTGATGAACTCAAGCGCTCGCAGGTTTTCAGCCGTATTCAGACTGAGTGAATCAGACACCGGATCGTAGAACCCCGGTCCAAAGTTGTAGGCCACAAAGGAAAAGCTGTTCAGCAGAAATCCAAGCCGGGTCAGATTCCCGTTAGCATCCGTTTTGTTCAGCCGATTCCCGAGTTCACATACCCCCTCAAGGGTCTTCGGGAAGTCATCGACGTTCAAGCCGAGCTCTTTCAAATGTTCTTCGTTGACGTAAAGAGCATAGAGGTCGCTTCCGATGGTGACGCCGTAGGTTTTCCCATCAAACCGACCCGAGTCGCGAATGACCGGATAGCTGTCATTCATGAAACGAGTTTGGTCCTCCGGTGGCATTACCTCTTCAAGCGGAGTCAGAAGCCCATTTGATGCTAGCGACGGAATCGCTCCATTCCACATCGACATCACATCGGGCGGATTACCGCCAATGATGCCGAGGGTCAGTTTCGAGTCGGCGCCCGAGCCAGGAATCGACAAGGGCACGACCTCGTACTTTGTCTGTGACTGGTTATAGCGCTCGGCGATGTCGGCAACAACCTTCGCCCATTCGCCACCCCATCGGTGCCAGAACCGCACTTCGATCCGGTCTGGATACTTTCGTTGGCTCGGCGGCTTTTGGCTAAAGACGAACGCGCCAAACCCAAGGGCCAGCAACAAGAAGGCAACCCACTTCAGGTTCTTAACCATAGTGGACCCACTTCTTCTGAGATCGGAAGACAATCGCCGTGAGGGTCACCACGATCAGGAACAGAATCCATGCCATCGCGCTGGCGTAGCCCATGTCGTAGTACTTCCAAGCTCGGTTGAACAGGTACAGCGAGTAGAAAAGTGTGCTGTCTTGCGGTCCCCCGTTCGGGGTCATCACGAACGCCTGCGTGAAGTACTGGAACGCTCCGATAACGCCCATCACCAAGTTGAAGAATATGACCGGTGAGAGCATCGGCAACGTCACGTGGCGCAACCGCTTTGCGGGACTCGCACCATCAATGATCGCGGCTTCGTAAAGGTGAATCGGAATGTCCTTGAGTCCGGCGAGGTAGATGACCATAGAACCGCCCACGCCCCAAAGGCTCATGATCACAAGAGCCCAAAACGCCCAGAACGGATCATTCAACCAGGCCGGTCCTTGAATCCCAAAATTCCGGAGCAAATTGTTGATCAGTCCGGTGGTTGGGTTAAGAATCCAAAGAAAGACCACCGACGTGGCTACGGTTGGCACGATGGACGGAAGGAAGAAAATCGTGCGATACGCCGCGATCCCCTTTACTTCTCGGTTCAACAGCAGAGCAAGACAGACCCCAACCACAACCGCCAATGGAACGTGGATGACGGCAAACTTGACCGTAACGAGCGCAGACTTCCAGAACAGTTCGTCCTGGGTGAGCAGCATTTGGTAGTTCGCAAACCCAACCCACTTCGGCGGAGTGATGATGTTGTATCGGGTGAACGACAGGTAGATGCTTTGAAGGAACGGGACGAACGTGAAAACGAAGAACCCGATCAGCCAAGGTGCGATAAAAAGGTAGCCCGTCAGATTATTCTTTCGACCTGGCTTCATCGCGGAATCGACACACTATGGACCGTTTTGGGGGTGGTGGGCGGTGAGGGGCTCGAACCCCCGACATTCTCGGTGTAAGCGAGACGCTCTACCAACTGAGCTAACCGCCCCTGTGGACAGAAATTATAGCTTGGTTTTTTCCGTTTGTCACCGTATAATCAAAACGCAGGGATATGCGACTACTCGTCTGCTTTACGCTAGGGATGGCGGTGGCGACGGCTGCAGCACAATTGCAGCCCGCAGAAGTTCAGTACATCGGCGCGGAAAAACCGCTTCGTGGGTACCGCCTTGGCGACGAATGCTTCGTGCCCATCGAACTTCTTCCCTCCATCGGCTGGGATGCCACTCTTCGTAGCGATAAGGTCACTCTTACCGTTGCCGGGCGGAAAGTCGAGTTCCCTCACCGAACCTTTGCCGGAAGCCAAAGTATTCCCTTCCGCAAGGCCATGGCTGAATTTGGCGGTGAAACCGAGTGGGATCGAATTGGACGTGTGCTCAAAGCAGTTGCCATCGGAAAGTTTGCTGGCGGACAGATCAAGTTTGCCCTTCCGGTCTCTTCCGTCACGCTAGATGCAGGCAAGATTCTTGAAATTCGTGGTGCAAAGATTCTCGCCAGTCCAGCTCAGGTGCCGAAGGGCATCAAGCTCCAACAGGGACCTGATGGCGTTCGGATTATCTCAAGCCAATATTCGTGGGACATTCCGAACGGGCCAGAGCAGTACTCATTCAGTCTTCCCGCGGCTCCCTTGACGAACCCGCTTCCGATGGCAGACACATCGCAAAGCCCAGTTGGAACGACGCCACCTCCCGTGAGCACGGAGCCAACGCAGATTCCGCCCGTAGAACCGCCGGTTGATCCATCGGGAGACATTCCGCTTGATTTGGTCGTGCAAACCGACAATGCCACGTCGAGCATCATTCAGCTTCGAACCATAGTTCCCCTGACATCCGCCCCGCAATTGCGGATGATCGAACCAAACGTCTTCGAACTCGTTATGCCGAACGTCGCCATCGCGATCTCAAACCCAGACGCGGCGAAAGCTTCCGGAGTAACCAACGTTGCGGTTACGAAAGAAGGCACAAGTTCGGTGATCCGATTCATTCTCGACCGGCCCATGGGCTACGAAATTTGGACCGACGCTTCGGGTGTAAGCATCCAGCTCATCAAACCGGCCATCGGAAACGGGAAGCTCGCTGGCAAGCTGATCGTGGTTGATCCTGGCCATGGCGGGAAAGATGGTGGCGCCAAATCCGGAATCGCCCGGGAAAAAGATTTGACGCTTAAGGTCTCGCTGGCGCTTGCAGAACAGCTCAAAGCAGCCGGCGCGACGGTGATCATGACTCGAAGAACGGATGTGTTCATCGGACTCACTGAGCGTGCCGAAGTGGCCAATCGGAACAAAGCGGACTTCTTTATCTCCGTGCACATCAATTCCACGGCTAAAGCTTCCACTTCAGGATCGATCACTTTCTTCCACGGGCCAAGCGCGGTCAAGGAACTTTTGGCCCGGTGTCTTCAGCAACAGCTTGCTAAAATCAACGGGCTTCCGAGTATCGGCGTATGGAGTGATAAGCGGATTTACAACAGTGGCTTTGCAGTTTTGAGAATGTCGAAAATGCCTGGTGTTTTGTTAGAACTCGGATTCATCAACCATCCGAATGACCGTGCTCGAATGTTGCAGGCGGACTTCCCTGCGTCAGTTGCGGGAGCGGTTGTGAAGGGACTCAAGGTGTATTTAGGCGATGGCAAGTAACTCAGGCGCAAATAGAGGCGCGATAATTGCGGCATTCTTGTTGTCGGCCGTTGGCCTAGCTGGCGTGGCAACCTACGTGATGCAGACGCCTCAAGCGCAACGCGTGCCCGACGCAATGCGCCGACAATCGAACACGGAAACAACCAACAAGCCCGATGCTCCGGTAGCGGAGAAGATGCAAAAGGTTCGGTTTGTGAAACTGAACGGCGAAAAGCTAGAACTCTCGGCCCCGGTCGAAATCCCGATCTCCAAGGGCCCCGCGCTATACAGCACCAACGAAACCATTCAGGCGCTCGGACTTACGGAGATTCGGTGTCTAGGAATCGATATCGATCACGGAGTGGCTACCCTGAGCATGAACCCGGCCGTCGAAAGCGGCTTCGGCAGCATGGCAGAATCGGAGTTTATTGAGGCTCTTTCGAAGAACTTGGGACAGTTTGAGAACATCGACTCCTTCCGGCTGACGGTTGAAGGAACAACCATCGAGAGCCTTGGGCACTTTGAGATCGAGAATCCTACTAAAGTGATCCGCGCTAGCGGGACGCCTTCGGAATCTTCTTTGCCGAAGAAGACTTCCCCTTAGCCGCGCCAAAGGATTGATGTAGCGACCAGCCAATCAGGCCGAGACTGATGGCGACCCAGGAGAACGCCCAAACCGCGGCAGGCAGTCCCGTCACCTCCTGAAGAATGGTGGCGTCCGACGTTCCACCGGTCCAGCCGCTCATCTTAAAAACGGTGAGAACGCTGGTAATGCTGTTCAGACACTGCTGCACCCCGATGAATTGCGCCGCGTAAATCGGAACGTCGTTCTTGGTATTTCCTAGAACCGCGAAGAGGATCGCGATGATGACTCCGCTCACCATTCCAACAGGATTTCCTCGCACCAGCGCTAGGAGCGAAATGACGAGCAGAAAGCTAGTTCCCAGTAGTGCGTGCTGTGCTCGCTGGACGGTGGTGCTGTACAGAATCAGCGCCGCGCCAAAGATGCTCGCACCAACGTAACCCGCACTTCCAATCACGAGGATGTTTCCGCCACGTACCGGAGTAGTTCCGGAGCCATCCGGGAACACCTGAATCATTTCTGGCACTCCGCCCGTGCCGAGCGCTGCGAATGCATGAGCCAGTTCGTGAATGTGCGTGTTCAAGTACAGCAGTGGGATGAGAAGCGGTCGGAACGGACCGAAGGACATCAACACCAGCGTGGCGATGGCAGCAACAATGAGCGCTCGTTGCGCGGTGGTCTTATTCGGCATGATTTGATCCTGCTGTCGCGGGCTCGCTTCGCTGGCGCCGCCACGTTTCAATGGCGCGCCATAAGAAATGTACGGCAAATCCGACCGCAATTCCCACGCACCATCCCCAAAGGACCTGTCCCGGGAAATGGGCGCCGCAATAGATACGGCTGATTCCGGTGAGAACCGCGATGATAATCCACGGTGCGCCCCACCACTTCAGATTGAGCGTCATCGCAACGGCAACCGCCGCCATATTCGCACTGTGAGCGCTGGCGGTCCCCATGCTGTCCGTTCCACCCACCCGCATGATGACGTCGGGCAAAACTTGAAACGGTCTGGGATCGGGAAGTTGTTGCTTCAAAACGTCGGTGATTTCGTTAGCGATTGGGAAAGCCACCAAAGCCTGGATCGCCGCCAAACGAGCGTTCCGGCTTCGAAACATCATCGTGAGGAGCAACGTGACAAGGAAAATCTTGACCCCCGCGTAGTTCGTTGCTTCGCTCAGAAACCGAAAAAAGGTCGCCCAAGCCTCGGGCCATCGATTCACCCAATAGAAAATGGGGAGATCGACTCGATGCATCACCGGATGGTATCTCAAACGTAAACTACTGCTATGGGCCAGTTGACTCGTTTCCTTGCAAGGCAAATCTGGATAGCCCTTGTTTGGTACATGCGACGACCACCCATCAAGAGAATGCGTCGGAACGTGACCGGCCTAATGCCCGGGAAATTTGGAGAGCGCGCACGTCAGTCGCTCACCCGGCAGGATCGATTCGCACGACGATACGGCATTCTGATGCTGACCTGGTCGCTCAACCTGCTCTTTGCGAGCCTGTTCATCACCGGAACGTATGTGCTTGTGACGACGGCATCTGAGAACGGCTGGCTAACCGTGCCGGGCTCCGAAGATCGCGCTAATTTACGTTGAACCGCGACCAGTCGCCGGCAAAGAGCACTTCCTCTTCAAGCAAAACTCCGTACTTCGACCGGATGGCATGCTTCACGTGCTCGGCTACTAGGCGAATTTCCGTTGCGGTAGCGCCATTGATGTTGAGAATGAAGTTCGCGTGTCGCTTGCCGACCGCTGCGCCTCCAATCCGGAATCCCTTAAGCCCGGCACGCTCAATGAGGAAACCGGCCGGAATGATCCCCTTCTCTTTCAGTGGGCCAGGCAAGTCCTCCAGGGTGTTCGCGAGCGAGAGATCCGTGACGTTCTTAAAAAAACTGCCTGCGCTTGGCGATGGTGGCTGCTTCGAAATCCGCTGTCGCTGATACTCTCGCGCTTCATCGTAGGCAGCCTTTCGTGGTCCGCGAGGGAGTTCCATGCGAATCGCCAATACGACCGCGTTTGTGACTTCACCCGTACGAAGCACCGAGTCTCGGTACTTGAACCCCATCCAATCGGCACCAACAACTTCCCTCTTGTCGTTCCAGACCACGTCGAGTTCACGAACAAACTCGCTGATATTGCTGCGATAAGCACCGGCATTACTGACCAAAGCGCCTCCGATGCTGCCAGGAATGCCGACGGCAAACTCGAGTCCGCGGTAGCCAAGCTGGACCGTCTTCAAGAACAAGTCTTGATAGCCAAATCCCGTCTCCACCCAGACAGAGCCCGCCCCGTCATCCTGAAAAGTTCGAGCAAGATTGCGGATCACGATTCCGGGAACGCCGTCGTCGGAAGGCAACATATTGCTGCCCCAGCCAAGCACCGAAATCGGCCAACCTTCGGCTTGTGCGATCAGGGCGTGCATAGCGAGCTCATCGCGATCACGGGCAGTTACAAACCGTTCTGCCGAGCCGCCAGCCCGCAAGGTCACGTATGGTTTTAACGAAACGTTACGAAGCATTGACTGCCCCAGCGGAAGTCTTATACGGCTTCTTCGGCGTCGAGATGTTCGGCTCGGCCATATACTCCGGCAACAAAGCCTCGGCCGCCAGCAAGGGCAATTCAGACCAGAACTCCGCTAATCGTTCGGCTCCGGGAAACTGGCTCGGGCGATCTTCGGCCCCGTAGCCAACGCTCGTCTCCGGCAGCTCGTGGGTTCGGCGACTTTCCTGCCCAGGTTCTCGGAGCCAGAATTCACCCTTTCGGGTCGGCACGAAAGCTGAACCACCCCGCATGATCAAATCAAACGAAGACGCCCCTATGCATGGAACGATTTGTGCAAAGGCAAAGCTCTTCGCCAAAACAATGCCCACCCGAACGCCGGTGAAGGAGCCAGGGCCCAGATCAGCCGCGAAAATCGTAGCGGCACGGAGATCCCGCCCGGTCTCTCGCAGACCTTGTTGCAGGAGCCGCAGGCAAACTTCACCTGCCTGCCGATTCGCAGGTTCGCTCGCCGAGAACAGAACGTCCTCGCCCGAAATCAAGGCGACGCTTGCCTGTGGACTCGACGTGCTAAACGCAATGATCACGGGTTCGTGCTGAGCTTTAGGGAGCTGAGCAAGCGCTTGATCTCCCGCTGTTGCCCCTTCCATTTATTCAAGTCCGAGCTCTCGGCCGCAACGAGCACATAGAAATCAGAGCTCTTCAGGTAGGCGTCATACGCGGCAATTTTCTGATCTTCCTGATTAAGGCCCACGCGCAAAACTGAACCCACGGTTCCACCCGCCGGGGTCGCTTCGGCTTCAACATCCTCCCGGTAACTCACGCTCTTGAATAGCGGAAGTCGGTCAGATGCTTTCGCCATTAACGCCCGAGATGGCTCCAAGCTGTCAGCCAGGAAGTTGAGCTCCACCACAACCCGAAGGTTCTGCTTTTTGAAGAAGAACTCTGCCTTCGCACCATTCACATTCTCAAGTTCCCAGCCCGATGCGGCAAGGATATTGACCGTTCGTTCGGAAACCGTCATTGACGCCAAAGGCTTGGCATTAACTGACGATGGCT
Source organism: Chthonomonas calidirosea (assembly GCA_945882415.1). Taxonomy (GTDB): domain Bacteria; phylum Armatimonadota; class Fimbriimonadia; order Fimbriimonadales; family Fimbriimonadaceae; genus Fimbriimonas; species Fimbriimonas planktonicus. The sequence continues at coordinate 113,206 of CAMCWC010000009.1, read as the reverse complement.
TTGTCACGCCATCATCCAGAACCGTTCGGGCCGGACGGACCTGGACTTGCTTCTTCGTTGGCGGTGGCGCGGTTGGATCTTCCACCGGCAGCGGATCGCCATTAATGGTCTTGAACGTCTCCATGACCTTCTGCCACTGGAACCAAACGTTCTCAAACGAGGTGCCTGGAGCACGAAGATGGAAGAGCAACTTTTGAGAAGTTCGGCTATAGAACAAGCCCGAAACCTGGGTGTAGGCCACTCCCTTCTCGCTGTACTCCAACTGAGTCAGAAGCAGAGGAACGCCAAGTACCTGCTGCTCCCACTGTCGGTTCACCACTCGCTTTTGAAGCTCGTTGGAAGTGCGCTGCAGACTCTGCCAAGCTTCGGTGTCGCCACGGAAATTGGCCCGGATCAGCTCCAACTGCCCACTTCGGTCGGCGGTATCGGCCGGAATTCGTAGAACCGTCCGACGTTTATCGCGCTTTTCGATCTTCCAAGACGCGGGATGCGAAAATCCTAGATTGAGGTCTTTGTCCGCGTATGGAACAAGCTCTGGCTCCTGATAAAGCGCAAAGGTGAGGCCGAGGGCCAACAACTGCATAAAAACATTATGCGACCTTCACGCCGGGAGAACCAGAACGAACCGGGCCCCCTGCCCCAAAACCCCTTCCTCGGTGGCGTTTCCGCCGTGAGCTTCCAGGATTCCCTTCACGATGCTCAAACCCAGGCCCATCCCTTTCGCTCGTCCCGAATAGAACGGCTGGAAAATGGTTTCTTTCCGATCTGGCTCGATCCCAGGCCCGGTGTCTGCAATGACGATCCTAACGTATTCGTCGTCTGAAGTCAGCTCGGTCGTTACCGAAAGCTGTCCATCTGTAATGTGGTGAAGGCTGTTCTCGATCAGTTCGGAAATCGCCCGCCGCAAACGCCGATCATCCGCCAACACCGGCGGCAGCTCATTTAGCGTCAGCACCAACTGGATAGGGCTCCGCTTCGGAAACACTTCTTCGACCGTTTCCTTAACCAGCGTGTTGATATCAATCGGCTGCTTCTGTATCTGCGTCGCCGAAACAAAGTCGCGGAAGTCGTTGAGAATCTCCTCGACACGCATCACGTTGACCGACAAGCTCTTCTGTAGGCTCCGAATACTCTCAATATCCAGAACGGGTTCCGAAGCCAGAAAGCCCAGCTCATTCACGTCGCCCTTAATGGCAAAAATGCGGTTCCCAATCATGTGCGATGACTTCGCACTCAGTTCGCCCCAAGCAATCATCCGCTCGCTGCGAACAATCTTCGACATGATCTGAATGTTCTCAAGCCCCGATGCGACTTGCTCGGCAATGGCCTGCAACAGCCGCTCATCCATGCTGGTGAATCGGTTATCGACAAACGGGTTATCACTTCGGCGCCGTAAGGCTCGAATCACCCCGTGGATGTGATTACGAAACATGATCGGTACGGCTAAGAAGCTAGCAATCTGCTCGCTCGGAATCTCCACGTACTTCCCACGCCATCGCGTATCGGTCTGCGGATCGTCCAGCAAAATCGACTTCCCGTTCTGCGCGACCCAGCCCGTAAAACCCTCGCCTTTGTCGTAAGTCAGGAGCCCAATCTGGTCCTTCAAACGCCCAATCGTGCCCCGCAGGACAATCTGCCGATTGTTGGCATCGAATAGAAAAATGCTGCACGAGTGCAGCCGCAACGTCTGCTCCGCAATCTCGATGACTTGCTGAATCAGATCAGCCTCGTCCATCACCGTGTCCAGCGAGTTTCCAATCTGGATCAGCGCTTCTTCGCGGCGATTCTGGTCAATCCGATCGATCAACGACGCACAGATCGTCGCGGCGCTTTCGATGATCGTTTGATCCGAATCCGAGAAAGCATGTTCGTGGTCAGACTCCACGTTCAAAACCGCCCGCAGCCGCCCGCTAATGTCGCGAACCGGGACCGCCATCTCGCTCAGAGTCGAATCGAACAGGGCCCGATACTTCGGATCCTCGCGCACATTCCCCGCAACAACGCTGGTCCCCGTGGCCGCAACCCAGCCCACGATCCCCTCTTTAAGCCCCATATCCAGCGGCAAATGGCGGTTCTGCGCAACGGTTTCCCAATCCCGGCCACTCCCGTACCGAACGGTCAAATCGCCGACTTCCTCGTCCAGCACCGCCAGCAACGAGTGACTTGCGCCGACCAGTCCAATCAGCCCATCAAGTAGCCCGGAGATAGCTATCTCTGCATCCGGTTCGCGCAAAGTCGCTGCAACAAGTCGGGCCAGTCGTTGTTCTGGGAGCACATTCGAAAGTATGTCTCCCATAATCAGATTCGATGTACGGCCTTGCAATGGAGCGGGAGATTCGCGAACAACCATCGATACTGCGCGCGGGGCCAGAAAGCTACGCGCCGATCCTGAGCCAAATTCGCGAGCGAGGGCCATTCGAGATGGTCCTACTCGCCGCTCGCGGATCGTCGGACAACGCCGCGCTCTATGCCCGCTATCTCTTCGAGGTCAAACTCGGCATCCCCGTCTCCCTCGCCGCACCCAGCGTTTGGACCCGATACGACGCAACCGTCCGCTATCCAAAATGCCTCGCTATCGGCATTTCCCAAAGCGGCGCCGCGCCTGACGTTTCCGAAGTCCTGGAACACCTGAAACAAGCCGGTCACACCACCGTAGCCATCACCAACACGCCCGGCTCCCGCCTCACTTCCGTCGCTGATCACAGCATCCTCATCAACGCGGGAGAAGAGAAATCGATCGCCGCAACCAAAACCTACTCCGCAACCCTCCTCTCGCTCTACGAGCTAGTCCGCGAACTCAGCCAGAGCCTCCCCGAGCCCGTCCTGCCAGACCCCGCCTGGATGGCCGAATGCTTCAACTCCGCCCTTATTTCTAGCGGACCAGTCGTCAGAAGCTCACCCATCTTCTGCCTATCCCGCGGTTACGGCTTCAGCACCGCCATGGAGACCGCGCTGAAACTGATGGAATGTTCGCTCATCCCCGCCAAGGCATACTCTTCCGCAGACTTCGAACACGGCCCGAAGGCCCTCGCCGGCCCAAACAGTGTCGTCATCAGCTACGATGGCGATAAGCCGCACCTCGCTGAGAACGGATGCGAAGTCATCCAAGCGCCGACAAACTCCGCCCCGGATGAAATCAAGCCGATCTGGGACGTCATCTTCGGCCAGTGCCTCGCCCTCCTCACCGCCCGGGCCCGAGGCCTCGACCCCGACGATGCCCGATTCCTACGCAAGGTGACGCGAACCCTTTAATCCTCGGGATCAGTGGTCACAAACGGGCACTGATCCCAAACCGTCTTCACCTTCAGCGCCCGCTGCAGAAGGGTCAAGTACTTCTGGTTGGTCACGGGAAACGCCCCGAGCGACACCAGATGGTCGTTCATGATCTGCGCGTCGAACAACACAAACCCAAGCTCCCGGCACTTCTCGACCAAGTGATACAGCGCAACCTTGCTAGCGTCCGTCTCGCGATGAAACATCGACTCCGCGCAAAAAGCCCCACCCAGCGCAATCCCGTAAACCCCACCGACCAGCCGTTCCCCACTCCAAACCTCGCAAGAGTGCCCCCAGCCTTGCCGGTGAATCTCAGTGTAAACCTGAATGAACTCCGGAGTAATCCAGTTTCCCGAAGGCCGCAAACAGTGCTCCATCACTTCGGTGAAAGCCGTATCAAACGTCACCCGAAATCGATCCTGCCGTAGCACCTTCGAAAGCGACTTGCTCACATGGATCCCCTCGATCGGAAACAGGCACCGCGGGTTCGACTGGTACCACTCCACTACGTTGTCGTCGTCGCTCATCGGAAACGCCCCTTGCTCATATCCAAACCGGATCAGCCACGGAGTCAAGGGTCGTTGCCGCACCCAAGCATTATAGGGATTGGCACCTAATTTCTGCCTCGGTAAGCTAGAGCCGAAATGCACGCTCAAGAATTACTGATGAAGCAGATTGAAGAAACGGGCAACATGCTGTTCAAAGCGTTGGACGGAGTAGACGAAAGCCACTATGACTACCGCGTCCACGAATCGATGATGACGATTCGGGATCATGTCCACCACCTCTGCGAGTCGTACGTCGCCTTTCTCGCCCATGCCAATGGAAAAGAGCACTCTTGGGGCTCCTACGACCTGCCCGACAAGTCGCGCGCAAATCTGATGACCGAGTTTGTCCGCCTTCGAAAGGAAGCGATCGACGCCATTCACGGCAATGCCGAAGCCCAGATTCTCTTCTCCGGCGCCGCCTACATTGCCAACCACGATGCCTATCACATCGGCCAAATCGCCGCCACACGCCAGGCATTCGACCCCGAGTGGACCAGCTACAGCCTCTATAGTTGAGAGGAATTTGAACCTGTAGGGGTGTGAAACGGAGGCTGCTCGGGTATCCTACGGCCTCCAATACACACGGACGCGGTTGCTAAGACCAGGTCCTGAGGCGCCTGCGCCCCAGGTAATTCGAAGCAAAAACTAACCGCTCCGGAGGAACAACCTGGAGGTTACAAGAAAATATGGTCCAACTTAGCATGAAGGAACTGCTGGAATCCGGCGTTCACTTCGGTCACCAAACTCGTCGCTGGAACCCAAAGATGAAGAGATTCATCTACGGAGCTCGAAACGGCATCTACATCATCGATCTTCACCAGACGATCAAGCTTTTCGAAGACGCCCTTAACTACGTCCGAAAGCAGATTGAAGATGGCGGCACCGTCCTCTTCGTCGGAACCAAGAAGCAAGCTCAGGCTGCCATCAAGGAAGCTGCCGAGCGATCTGGCCAGTACTTCGTTTGCGAACGATGGCTGGGCGGAACGCTCACCAACTGGAAGACCATTCAGGGCCGCGTAGGACGCCTGAAGGAACTCGACCGAATGGATGCGGAAGGCTATCTCGACCGACTCCCGAAGAAAGAAGCCCTCAAGCGACGACAAGAGCGAGACGAGCTGCAGCGATACCTCGGCGGAATCCGAAACATGACCGCCATGCCGACGGTGATGTTCGTGGTCGACCTCAATAAGGAATCGATCGCCGTCAAGGAAGCCAAGAAGCTCAACATCCCCATCGTGGCGATCGTTGACACCAACTGCGACCCTGACCTCGCCGACGTGATCATCCCTGGAAACGACGATGCAATCCGCGCGATCCGATTGGTAACCCAGAAGATCAGCGACGTGATTCTCGAAGCCCGACCGCTAAGCGATGCGCTTACTGAAGGCATCTTCAGCGATTCCACCCCGCTCGACGAAACCGATCCGGCGTTCGACTACGTCCCGCCAATCGACGACGAGCTCCTTAAGGCCTTTGGCGCAGACACGGAATAAAGAACATGGCGAACTACACGGCAGCAGACGTTAAGAAATTACGTGAAGAAACCGACGCACCCATGATGGAGTGCAAGTCGGCTCTCGACGAGGCAGACGGCGATCTAGCCCGAGCGAAGGAAATCCTCCGCGAAAAGGGTAAGTCCGCCGCCGGAAAGAAAACTGGCCGAGCAACCGGCGCCGGCGTCGTAGCCTTCGCCCTCAGCGAAGACCGAACCATAGTTGGCGCGGTGGTGCTTGAAAGCGAAACCGACTTCGTTTCCAACAACGAGAACTTCCAAAAGAAAGCGCAGGACATCGCGGATTACATCCTCGACAACGGCGCGCCAGAAGGAAACCCGATGGACGATCCGAAGTTCAAGGAACTCGCCGACGACGTGATCGCACTCTTCCGAGAGAACGTTCAGATCTCGCGAGCCGTTAAGATCGAATCGACTGCACCAATCGCCTTCTATGTTCACCACAACAAGATGAAGGGCGCGCTCGTCGTGTCCGAAGGCGACAATGCCGGCAACGAAGCCATCCGAAAGACCGCCGTCCACATCGTTTCCCTTCCCCCAGAAGTGATCACGAAGGACCAGCTGTCTCAGGAACTCCTTGCGAAAGAACTTGAGCTAGAAACAAAGCGAGCCCTCGACGAAGGCAAGCCAGAAAATATCGCCAAGAACATCGCGCAAGGCCGCGTCAACAAGGAATTCGTGAATCGCGTGGTTCTCATGGAACAGCCGTTCTATGCCGATCCAAGCCTGACCGTGAGCCAATACTTGGCCCAAGAAGCCAAGGGCACGAAGGTCACTCGATTCGAGTACTTCGCCGCCGGCGCTTCGGCTCCGACCGAATAAAACCCAACAAACATAACGGGGGCCGGATGGAACTACCATCCGGCCCTTTTTGCGTGTCAGCCCTACGTCCTCGCCGAGCCGTCGACAGGAATATCTCTAAACAACGAAACGGATGCCCAGCAGAAACGTCCGTGCAACAAGGTGCTTACCAGTCTAATCGTATCTACTTTGTTGACAATACAGGGTCCATCATTATCGATCCCTAGCCTTGCGGTCGACCCTGCCTATGAGAAACAGAGAGATCAGACGAATCCTGGTAAGTGGCATTCATCTCGCTACCTCAACTCTTTACAGAACATTGTCTTAACCTTCGCCTGGGAAAAGCTTCCAGAACTGGAGGAAAAGCGAAAATTCGATGCTCCGGCGGCGCCCCTTAAAGGAGTTTCTGAGGATTCGCCGGACGGCTTTCCCATCGGCTCACGATTCCGGCTCGTTTCCAACCCGGGCATGTTTACGATTGAATCATTTTTGCCAGATGGCATCGCCTCACTCAAAGTCTCACGAGCACCAACGACCGAACGCCCCAATCCTGCACTGGACAAAACGGACTTCGGCAAGGATTCCGCAAAGTGGGTCCGAATTTTTCGGCAGTATAGTGCTCAAATCGCCGCTCGAAGAGCCTCATCTACTTCGACCTTTACTGCCAAAGTAACGGATGTTGAATTCAAAAAAATAGCAGAGTTCGAAAGCCTTGACGCGGCATGGCCAAATACGTCGAAAGTTAGACTGCGCAAGAACGGGAACGAACTCATATTTGTCCTCGGAGCCAACGGGTACAAGAAAGATGGCGTTTGGAAAACCCTCTCAGACGGACCAATCGTTCGTGGAACTGAGCTATTTGTGCCATCAAGTTCACTAGAATAGGAGCCTGTTCACAAACCCGATCGCAAGATTCGTCCCCAAGTAAGTAATGAACTTAACCCTTCTCATTTGCCTTTCAGCCATAACCCAAGCTCCGGATTTCACGATTCCCCGGGTCAATGCAGATTCGTCTTACAAGAATCTGCACACGCGAAACCAACCGGGGAAGTCAGCTTATCTCGACTTTCGTTCAATTGATGGGAGTTCCCTTCTCTCGTTTTCATTCCAGTCGCAACAAGAAAACCCTCGTAACGACTTCACTGAGTCCGCAGGCGGGGAGGTAGGTAAGGAGCCACCTGCGATCTCAGAGAAACTTGTTGATGGCTATCCACTCGGAATCCGAGCACAGACTTTTTCGTATGACCGCTATTACAGGATAGAAGCATTTCTGCCCGATAGCTTCGCTTCCTTTAGATGGTACATGCCCAAAAACGACAAGATCGCCTCAGGCAATCAGAACTTCATTCCTGCCCGTTCAAATTGGCTGATTGCGTTCCGTCAGTTTTGCGCCAGACTGGCCGCTTATCGTGCCGGAAATGGTGATGCGTTCCAAGCGAAAGTGACAAAGGTCGAATTTCAGAAGGTTACGAAATTCGAAACGCTCGATGGTGTCTGGCCGAATGCTTCTCAAATCCGCATCAAGAAGAACGGCAACGAACTCATCTTCGTCTTAGGCGCACTCGGATATAAGAAGAATGGAACTTGGCAAGACCTCAAGGACGCGCCCATCGTAAAAAATGATGAGCTGTTCGTACCGTCCAGTTCCCTAATGTAGGAAACTGGACGGCACAGGAATCCTCAGTCCTTCGCCCAGAACATCGCGCCGGCGTCTTCGTGGATCACCGACTGATCGAGGATCGTAACTGCCTTTCGCAGACCCTCAATCGAGTTCATCAGACCGTCTTCGTGCTCGATGCTGAGAACGTAGTCGTAGCCGACGGTTCGCAGGACGCTGCAGAAGTCCTTCCACCACTCCAGCCCGTGGCCATAGCCGACGGAGCGGAACACCCAAGATCGCTTGGCGATGTCGCCGTAGCTCTTGGTATCCAGGTTTCCGTTGAGCGCCGAGTTCTGCGGATCAACGCGCGTGTCCTTCGCGTGAACGTGGAACAGCGCGCCCTCTTCGGCAAGCTGCTTTACCGCCGCAATTGGATCGATTCCCTGCCACCAAAGGTGCGATGGGTCGAAGTTCGCGCCAATCTGCTCGCCCGCCGCATGGCGAAGCTTGAGCAAGGTGTCGTTGCTGTAGCAAACAAAGCCAGGGTGCATCTCGATGCCGAACTTAACGTTGTGCTCCTTAAGGAAGGCGTTCTGCTCGGTCCAATAAGGAATCACGACTTCCTTCCACTGATATTCGAGGATGTCGCGGAACTCGTCGGGCCAGGCGCAAGTGACCCAGTTCGGGTTGATCGCCGTCGGACTGTCGCCAGGGCATCCCGAGAAGCCGTTGACGCAAGGCACGCCCAGCAGGCTGGCGAGCTTGACGCTGTTCACAAACGCCTGGTGGTGATCCTGCGCAATCGCCTTCACCGGGTGCAGGGCGTTGCCGTGGCACGAGATCGCGGAGATCATCAGCCCGCGGCTTTCCACGTCGTGAATTAGCTCCTTCCGCGCGGCGTCGCTCTCCAGCAGCTTCTCAACGTCAAGGTGAGAAGCCCCCGGATACGCTCCGGCTCCAAACTCAACGGCCTTGATGCCTTCGGCCGCGATGATATCGAGCGCCTCTTGGCGAGTCTTGTCTCCGAATAGGGCGGTGAAAATTCCGATCTTCATAGTTCTCTGCGCCGCGACTCTGCGTCGGACACTTGATTATGGGCGGTTTGCCGGGCTGGGGTGGCCAGCACGGATCGAACAATTGCCCAGAACGTTCGAATCGCCGCATCGTCAAAAAGAGAATAAAAGCCACCAGAAGAAAGTACAGAATGACCATTCCAGAAGAACTGCGCGATGTCCTCGACTCCAATCCGGAGATCATCAGCGGTGCAATCCGGTTCAAAGGAACCCGCGTTCCGCTGCAAGCGCTACTGCAAACTCTTGAGGATGGCGATACCTTACAAGACTTCCTTACAGGCTATCCTGGAGTCTCTATTGAGCAAGCCGAAGCGGTTAGGCGAATCTTGCGCCTTTAGCCGAGATCATCAACGAGGACCGGCGGCACGCGAGAGAGCGTCACTCCAGACACGCCATAGGCACTGCCTATCTCCGTGAGAAACACGATGCCCGATTCCGAAGGAATAGATGTTCGATATTGCCCTCCAAGCCGTGCCAACAACTCGTTGCCTTTGCAGACTGCCTCTGCACAATCACCTTCTATGCGATGGACTTTAACGTCGAAAATGATTCCGCCAATAAGAATATCCGTCAAATAGACAAACGTAAGTTCGGTGAACACAAGCTGCTTGCCCAACTTGTCGAAATAAATGCGTAACGTACCTTCCGGCCGTCCGAGTTGTAGACCCGAAACGCTCGCATCGTGCAATTCCGCACCGAAAGATTCCATCGTGCTAATCCGAGCGTACCCACGTGCTCTTTGTATGGCCTCATCTAGAATTCAACCCACTCAAACCTCCCTGAATATCCGCTTCATGCCTCATCAACATTTCCTGCCCCAGTTCGCGTACTCGAAGAAAAGGCCCAACTTGATCCTCCGGAAGCTCACCCTTCGCGTGAAGCAGAGCCGCTACGCAATAGGCCGCCCGCGAACTCAATCGATGCACAAATCCCTCCGAGGCCGGTCGAGGCACGGCTCGAATTTGAAACCAATCTGCGGACAAGAACTTTCGGGCCTCCGTAACGGCGCGATCTGGACTGAGTTCGATGAGGGTCAAAAACCCGGCGATCCACGGGGTCTGCCGCGTCTCTTACCACAAGAAGTTGCAGATTTCTGACTCCGCCCTCCGGCGTGGATGACATTGCCAAGCGCAAACCGCCGAATATCGGATATCCCAAGCATGGTGAGCGCACAGCTGCCGAAGAAGGTCGACCGGAATCGGATCTCCTAACCAGGTGGCAACCAAGAGCGCTTCATCGATCATTCTCTTGTCTTGAGTTTCGATCATCGAAACGTAGAAGGCGATCCGCTTCCCACGTCCCAATCGCTCAACCAGCGAAAGCACTCTTTCACTAACCGGCTCACTTTCTTCTCGCGCTGTCATCACTCCGCCCCGCACCAGGATTATCCCGCCCCCAATCAAGGACTCCTAATCCCTGATAATCCGGCGTCGGAAACAGCGACGTCATAAAAACCCGCAACTCCCTGATCGGAATTTGTCCCCGCAAAACCGAATCGGCTCGCCGCACTTCGATCACCCCAAGATCATCAATTAGCAGCTTCGACTTCCCTTCGCCGTTCATCACAAAGCGAAGCGAGCCCACCTGGCGCTTCGTCGGCTTCACTTTATCTTCCACAAACCGTACAAAGCTCTGTCGCCACGTTCGAGTGGCCAAGGACGAAACGTCGTAATGCGTCTTCAAATGCGACTCGGTCATCGTCGTAATCGAAGTCACCGACATCGATTCGTAATAAGCAGTAACGCGTTCGCCAAGAAACGAATCTTCCAACTTCCATTCAACCGCCGGTCCCTGAACGGCAGCGAGAAGAGCAATGGCGGCGTGGGTATTCATGGCGGTTCTTAGCAGAAGTCGATGGACGGCAAACGCCGTCGACCTTCCCTTCTAGTATCCGCCACGTTCTCGGTCCGGGGACAAAACTCCCAAAATCCCTGGTTGACTTTCCGCCGCGCCAGCACCTAAAAGCTAGATGCAATCCAACCGCCAAGCAAGCCCACCGAAACGCGATTCCGACGGATCGGAAGCGGCACGCGAAAATATACTTTACACTCGTCGCCAAGGCGGGAGCATTTATAAATAAATTTTCGGACCAAGAAACCAGCGGCAAAATGAAGACCGCCGAGATCCCATCGCCAGATCGCAACCAACCCGAACTCCCGCACCAACCCGAACAAATCCGAACCTAAACAGAGGTGTAATTAATTAATCCGCCTGAGGGGGAACGTTAATTAATTCCGGTTCCGAAGCCACCCAGAGCCATTCAAAGCCACACAAAGCCACACAGAGCGCGAAGCTCAAGGCGCAAAGCTCAAAGCGCCGCCTTCTCCAACGCCGCCAGAATCGCCGCAAAGTCCGGCAGATCCCGCAGCGTCGGCGTTTGCTCGGCGTAAACAATCACACCGTTCTTATCGATCACAAAGCTCGCCCGCGCTGTTCCAGGGCCGAGGCCTGCGAAGTCGGGGAAAACGACGTCATAGGCTTCCGTAACCTTGCCGCCCCAATCGCTGAGCAAAGGAAAAGAGATCCCCTTCTGCGAAGCCCACGCAGTCAAGGCGAACGGAGAATCTTGCGAGATGCCGAAGACCTGGGCATTGAGATCGTTATAAGCCGACAGTCCAGAAGAGACGTCGCACAGCTCTTGCTCGCAAACCGAAGTGAAAGCACCGGGAAAGAACAGGAGCACAACGTTCTTTTCGTCATAGGTTGCCGAGAGGCTCACGTCGTCGAGACCGGTCAAACTGAGGGTCTTGAGGGTGAAATCTGGGGCGGTGGTTCCGGCGGCAAGTGGCATGCCTAGCTTCTACCCGACCCGACCGAGAATTGTCTGCCAAGTACACTCTGGGCTCGGCATGAGTACGGAACTGTCCATCAGAGATATTCGACTTCAAAAGCTGGCGCAAATGCGCGAGCTCGGTCACGACCCATTCTCCATCGAGAAATGGGACCGCACCGACACGGCAGAAGGACTGCTAGAAGGCTTCGAAGATGGAAAAGACGTCAGCTTTGCCGGGCGTGTCGTCTCCTACCGCCTCATGGGCAAAGCCGGTTTCGCTCACCTCAGCGACGGCGACGCCCGGATCCAAATCTACGTCCGAAAGGACGAAGTCACCGAGCTCGAATGGTCGCTCTACGACCTCATCGACCTCGGCGACCACGTCGGCGTCAAGGGCAAGCTGTTTGTCACCAAGACCGGCGAAAAGTCGATCCACGCAACGGAGTTTCTCCCGCTAACCAAGGCTCTGGAACCGCTTCCGCTCGGAAAGGAAAAGGACGGCCAAGTCTTCTCTGGGCTGTCGGACGTCGAAACGCGCTACCGCCATCGCCACCTCGACCTCATCGCGAACCGCGAGAGTCGAGCGGTGCTGATCAATCGCGCCAAGGTCGTTTCGGCCGTCCGCCGCTATTTCGATTCGAACGGCTACCTCGAAGTCGAAACCCCGCTGCTTCAGCTAGAAGCCGGCGGCGCCGCCGCACGCCCGTTCAAGACGCACTACAACGCGTACGAAATGGACGTCAAGCTGCGAATCTCGCTGGAACTCTATCTCAAGCGACTCATCTGCGGCGACCTCCCGGCGGTCTACGAAATCGGCCGCGTCTTCCGAAACGAAGGCGTCTCGAACCGGCACAACCCCGAGTTCACCATGCTGGAATTCTACGAAGCCTACGGCAACCTAGAAACCATGATGATGCGGGTCGAGGAGTGCTTCAAGTCGGTAGCACTGGCCGTCTTCGGATCGACTGTCGTCGACATCACCCTGCCAACCGGCTCGGTAGATGACGAAGACGCCGCAACCGACGCGAACCAGATTCAGCTCGACTTCGGAAAGCCGTGGCGACGCGTTCACCTGCTGGAAGAAATCGAGCGCCATACCGGCCTCAGCGCCGAAGACCTGTCGACTTTGGACAACGCCAAGTCCGCCCTCGCGGACAAGCTGGTCGTGAACCCGATCACCGGCAAGCGCATCGACCCGACCGAAGAGCGAAACCTCGGCGGCCTCATCGAGAAGCTGCTTGAAGTCTTCGTCGAACCGACCCTCCAAGAGCCCACATTCGTCGTCGGTTACCCGATCGAAACCAGCCCACTGGCCAAGAAGGACCCGGCGAATCCGAAGATGACCCGCCGCTTCGAGGGCTACGTCCTCGGTCGCGAAGTCTGCAACGCCTTCAGCGAAATCAACGACCCAATCGACCAACGCGAGCGGTTCGAACAGCAGCTCGGCGAACGCGAAAAGGGCGACGACGAAGCGCACCCGATGGACGAAGAGTTCATCTACGCGCTGGAGTGCGGAATGCCGCCAACCGGCGGCTGCGGAATCGGCCTAGACCGAATGGCGATGCTCCTCACCGGAAGCCATCACATCCGAGAAGTCCTGCTCTTCCCCTTCATGCGCCCCACCGCCGAATCAAGCGCCGAATAGCTTGCCGAGGTAGTTCACCGCGACCGCACCGACATAAGCCAGGGCCGTCATGTAGCAAAACATGAAAACGGCCCACTTCCAAGAGTTCGTCTCTCGCTTAACCGTCGCCAGCGTCGCCATGCACTGCGCGCAAAGCGCAAAGAAAACCATCAGCCCGACGGCGGTCCAGACCGTAAACAACGGCCGCCCATCCGGCCAGGTGGCCTTTTTCATCGCCGACTGAAGGTCACCAGAGGATTCATCTACCTCGCCACCGAGGCTAAAGATGATTCCGAGCGAAGGCACAATCGTCTCCCGAGCCGGGAACGCGGAAAGGATCGCGGTGGTAATCCGCCAATCAAACCCGGCAGGAATGAAGACCGGCTCAATCGCCTTGCCAAATCGACCCAGAATCGAGTTCTCCAACTGCTTCTCCTGAACCCACTGCTCCGCTCGCTCCTCCGCAACCCCAAACTTCGCCGCCTCCGCCACCGGATCAGCCGGACTAAACCGCGGGAACGAAGCCGCCGCCCAGATCAGGATCGACATGAAAACGATAATCGTTCCGGCCGTCTTCACGAAGACCTTGCCCCGATTCACCAAGGTCAGCCAGATATCCCGCCACTTCGGCCACTGGTAAGGCGGCAGTTCCAAAACAAACGGCAACCGCCGCGCCTTCAGCATCTTCCGGTTCAAAACATAAACCACCGGAATCGCCACGACGAGACCCAGCAAGTGCATCGCGAACAACGAAAACCCCGCCCAAAACGCCCCGTACTGCGGCTCGATGAACGTTCCAATCAGCAGCACATAAACCGGCAACCTCGCCGAACACGACATCAGCGGCGCAACCAGAATCGTAGCCAGCCGACTCTTTGAATCCGGCATCACCCGCGCCGCCATGATGCCCGGAATGGCACACGCATAACTGCTCAAGAACGGAATAAACGCCCGCCCATTCAGCCCGCACCAACCCAACAGCCGGTCCATCAAAAACGCCGCCCGCGCCAAATACCCGCTGCCTTCCAGTACGGCAATGAAGAAGAACAGAATCAAGATCTGCGGCAGAAAGACTAACATTCCTCCGACGCCAGCGATGAGCCCATCAATGATAAACGACTCAAGGATTTCGTTCTGCGAAACCATCGGCCGAATGGCGTCCTGAAGCCGACCAAACACGTCTTCAATCCCCGCCATCATCGGCGCCGCAACGGTATAGATGCTCTGGAAGACTCCGTACATCACGAGAACAAAAATCGTGAGCCCCCAAAACCGGTGCGTCAGAACTTTGTCCAGCCGATCCGTAATCGAGATCACCTTCGCAGGCTTTGCCGCATCGCGCAGCACCAGCGACTGTATCTTCGCCGACCATTCGTACCGGCTAGTGACATCAACCGACGGTCGCAGAAGATCCTCTGCTTCGAGCCGATTGCGTGCCTCGGTGAACGGTTCCGCGATCTCTGGAAAGTCCTCAAGGAAGCGTTGGAACAGTTCCGGCGGCTCGTACAAGTTCCGGCGAATCTCCGCCTGAGACGCATCTACGCCGATGCGAGCAAGCCGCTCGCTCAATTTACGGATGGTCGATTGCATGCCCTCCGGTAATCCGAAGTCGATGGCTGGAATCGGTTTGTCCCGCAGCGCATCGCTGATCGCTTGCTTTAGCGACTCTAGCTTTCTGTCTTCATGCGCGACCACGGAAACGACCGGAACGCCAAGCTCGGATTGCAATCGTTCGAGGTCTACCGTCTTGCCTCGAGCCTGCAGCCGGTCTGGCATGGTCAACGCAATGACCATTGGCACTTGTGACTCGGCGATTTGGGTGAACAGGAAAAGATTCCGCTCAAGATTCGTCGCGTCCAAAACGTAGACCACGAGTTCTGGCTTCCCTTCCTGGCGACCTAAGATAACGTCCGTCGCAACGCGCTCGTCTTCAGAGGCGGCCTTCAGCGAATATAGGCCCGGAACATCGACGCACCGAATCGACTCGCCGGCAAACGTGTACTGCCCCTCTACGGATTCGACGGTCACCCCGGGATAGTTAGCGACCTTCTGGGTCGAACCGGTGAGGGAATTGAAAAGGGTCGTCTTTCCGGCGTTAGGGTTTCCCGCGACGATAACGAGGTGGCTGGCCAACTTTAGCCGACCGACTCGATCTGGATGCAGTGACACTCGTTCTTGCGGAGGCAGATTCTGTACCCGCGAACGAGAATCTCGATTGGGTCACCCATCGGAGCGACTTTCACCACGCTGAATTGCGTTCCAACGGTGAAACCCATTTCTTGGAGTCGACGGCTATCGAGGCAGTTTTCGTCCACCGCGATCACTCGGGCACTCATTCCGCTCTTCAGATCTGCAAAAGTCATCCCTGCCACCGCGCTCATAGATTTAATCTACCCAAAAATGTATTTTTTCGGCACGTCAAACAATTCTTGACCGGCCTATCGGACCGGACCAAATATCGCCGAGTCGATTTCACCGTTGAGCTTGATATCCAAGTCCCATTCGGTCCGTACCGCGATCAGTTCTTGGGCCGCTGAGGGGACCACATAATTCGCCAGCTCAACGTACTTAAGCAGTTGTCCATCCTCGGTGATGCTCATTTCTACGACTCCTTGCGGCTTTTCGCCCACAGAGTTTCGCAGTTCCGCGAACGGAAGGAAGCTGCCTCGCACCACGTACACACTTTGACCTCGGATTTCCGCCTTACCGGAGATTTCAAACTTCTTTCCCCACTTGTTGCGCAGGCTTTCGAGGTCGTCCCGGCGACTGATGATGATGTCAAGAGGTGGACTCTTCTCTGCAAAGGTTCCTGACACAACCATGTAGACCTCGCGAAGGGTCATCGGTCGCCCGTAGTTGAACTGTGGTTCGACAAACCGTGGTTTGCCAAGAACACCCTTTGGCTTGTCATAAGCAAAGTACTCGCCGTCGGCAATGGCAACGAATCGTCCGCCATCTGTACCTGTTCTCGTCTGGCGAATCAGCAACCGAGCCGTCTGTTGAATGGCGACCTCGGTCAACGTTTCGACCGTCACGTTCTTAGCAGATTGCTTTGTAGTAATGCGGCCCTGGGCCGAGCGCGCGTTGTTGTAATTCAGCAGCATCTTGGAGATCAAGCTGCTCGCGGTCACCTCGGGTGCCTGCGCAGGAGAACCCGCTAATACAAGAATCGTCGAAAGGATGATGGAGTTCATTTTCGGGCTCTTCGTGACCAGATTTCGTCTGCCACCCCGGCTGCGGCATTGCTAGCACGCGCCGCGGTGAACAGCCAATCGGATAGACGATTCAGGAAGGTCACTAGGTCGGTCGAAACAGATTCAGATCGCGACAAGTTGAAAACTGCCCTTTCTGCTCGTCGGCAAATTGATCGAGAAAGGTGCAAGTTCGCGCTGGCCGCCGTGCCTCCGGGAAGAATGAAGTTCGTAAGCTGGGCAAGTTTGGATTCCATCTGATCGATCTCCGATTCCAACTCTTCCGAGTCCTCGGGAGTGATGCGATCAATTTTGTAGTCGCTGTCCACTGGACAAGCCAACTCCGCGCCGATGTCGAACAGTTGAGACTGAATGCGGTTGATCCATCCGGCGA
This sequence comes from Chthonomonas calidirosea, assembly GCA_945882415.1. Classification (GTDB taxonomy): domain Bacteria; phylum Armatimonadota; class Fimbriimonadia; order Fimbriimonadales; family Fimbriimonadaceae; genus Fimbriimonas; species Fimbriimonas planktonicus. The sequence continues at coordinate 96,416 of CAMCWC010000009.1, read as the reverse complement.
TCTCGCTGGGCGGATTTGCCGCAATGGCGACGCCAAGACTCGCATTCAATTCATCCACTTCACCGATCGCGGTGATGCGTGGTGAATCTTTCGCGATCCGGTCGCCCCCAAGGAGGCCCGTTGTGCCGGTGTCGCCGGTGCGCGTGTAAATTTTCATCGCTTCTGCTTTAACACCAGTAGTACGAACTTCGGCAGCAGTTTGGTCTTACTGAGTTTTGATGGGTTTTGAAGCGTCCGCCAGAGCCATTCTAGTTTGAGCTTTTGAATGATCACCGGAGCACGCTTTACCTTGCCGCTGAATACGTCGAACGTGCCGCCGACGCCAATGGAAACGCGTGCCTTGATGATCGGCATCGTGTCAAGAATGAACTTCTCCTGCCGCGGAATTCCCATGGCCACGAACAGAAAATCGGGATCAAGCTCGGCAATTTCTGCTGCCACCACGCGATCGCTCTCTGCCGGGAAGTAGCCATTCCTGGTTCCGACGATGTTGCAACCTGGATACTTCAGGCGCATTTTCTCGGCCGCAAGCTCAGCGACGCCTGGAGCCGCACCGAGGAAGAAGATGCTATCCCCGGTATCCGCGCTGAGGGCACATACGCGATCAACAATATCAACGCCGCTCACACGTTCGGACATCGGCTTTCCGAGCCGCTTGGCCGCCCACAGCACGCCTGCGCTATCGGGAGTGATGAGGTCCGCACGACGATACAGAAGCTGATAGTCTTGGTCGGACTGGGCCTGCACGATTCCGGCGGCGTCCGCGGTGATGACAAAGTGCGGCCTGCCCGAGGATACGAACTCTTCTAGCCGTGCCATGGTCTCCGACATGGTCACACGGTCGACCGGCATTCCTAAAATTTCCACTCTGGATTGCTCAGACTTCGAAACCACACTCGACATCAGGCAAATCTTACCAAGCTAACCCAGCAATTCAAACTCAATTGCGCAATGATCCGCAATGTCTCGTGTTAAGAGAACGTTAATTTTTTCGGTACCTTAGAGGGGTTAAGGCGGACAGTGTGGTCCCTTGAACGTAGGCTCTGGTCACGCGCTCGGGAAGGCACGTCCGAATGCACTTATGCCAACAAAACGAGCCTTCACCCTTATCGAGCTGCTAGTTGTCATCGCCATCATCGCGATCCTGGCTGCCATCCTCTTCCCTGTTTTCGCTCAGGCGAAAGCTGCCGCAAAGAAGACCGCCGCTCTCAGCAACCTCAAGCAAAACGCCACCGCGGTAATCATGTACAACACCGATTACGACGGCACCTTTGCCCAAAGCGCGTATGGAATCGGAACGCCGAACGGATTTGTTATCCCAGGCAGCGGAACGCAGGTCTATGCAATCTACGACGCGATTTTCCCCTACACCAAGAACAAGGAAATCTACACCGACCCAGCAGATCCAAAGGCGATCAACTGGCGCACCGTCCTTGCTGGACTCGGGCTTGTTCCGTTCACTGGCAACGGCGCCGCGATTGAAACGGTCAGCACCAGCATCAACTTCGCCCTGTTTGAAGACCCAGCGGTCCCGCCGACTTTCGGCGAATCGGTTGTAAACGAAGGCTCACTCAACGCTCCGTCCGACGTTCCGATGTTCTACTCGGCTGCGTACGTTCGCCAGGGTGGACCGAACGAGGATGTTCCTCTTGCCCGCCGAACGGATGTGCCGAGCTACTACCAGCCAGCCGGTCCATTTGCCGCGCAGAACTTCGCCGGTAAAGCCCGACACACCGACACCATCGTCATCAACTTTGCCGATGCCCACGCAAAGGCATTCAAGAAGAACGGCTCATTGCCAGGCACTGCTCCTGACACTTTCTTTGGTGCTGGTGCGATCAAGGCTTGCTACAACCTGCCGTACGACCTCAACGGCATCCCTGATCTGCTCGCGGAACCACGACCTTAAGGTGCAAAGCGCCCCTCGATCAATGGCGATTGAGGGGCGGCTGACAATCGGATTCGATCGTTCCGCGTAGAATGAAGTGTGAGTATGACGGCGACCGCTACGGCTTCCAAAATCCGACTTAAAGTCCTTCGACAGGCTGGCGAGAAAAGCAACTCCCACTGGGAAGAGTTCGTGATTCCGTTCCGCGAAAAGTTGAACGTGATTTCCGCGCTGATGGAAGTGCAGAAAAATCCACAGACGGTCGACGGAAAGTCGGTAAGCCCGCCCGCTTGGGACGGCGCATGCCTTGAAGAGGTCTGCGGATCTTGCACGATGATCATCAACGGCACCGTGCGGCAGGCATGTACAGCTTTGATTGAAGAAGTTGGTCAGGTTCAGGGTGACGAGTTCTTCGTCGAGCTCAAGCCAATGTCGAAATTCCCGGTTATGCGAGACCTCGTTGTCGACCGCTCGAAGATGTTCGAAAACCTCATCAAGGTGAAAGCCTGGGTTCCGATTGACGGCTCCTACGACCTCGGCGCCGCGGCTCCACAGGACGATAATGTCCGCCAGCTCCGTTACGCCCTTTCCCGCTGCATGTCTTGCGGTTGCTGCCTGGAAGCTTGCCCACAGGTCAACGAGAAGTCGCCGTTTGTCGGTCCTGCCGCCCTTGGCCAGGCACTGTTATTCAACCTTCACCCAGTCGGAAAGTCGCTGGAAAACGAGCGGTTGGACTACCTGACTTCCGAAGAGGGCCTCAGCGCTTGCGGCAACGCCCAGAACTGCGTCAAGGTTTGCCCGAAGGGCGTTCCGCTCACTCGGGCGATTGCTCAGTTGAACCGGGACACGACGATCTATAAGATCAAGAAATGGGTTGGCCTCGTCTGAGTACGGTCAAATCCTTCCACGTTGGACCAGTTGAAGTCGGGAGTGATCGGTTAACGATCATCGCGGGGCCGTGTCTTGCCGAGTCGTTGGAGTTATGCCAGCAGATCGCGGAGGAAATGGCTGGCCACTGCGAGGACCTTGGGTTTAACTACATCTTCAAGGCGTCCGTTGACAAAGCGAACCGAAGCTCTGGCAGCGCTAAGCGTGGACTGGGTTTTGAGGTCGGACTCCAAACCCTAGACCACATTAAGGCGCAGTTCAGCGTTCCCGTCACGACGGACATTCACACCGCCGAACAGGCGGCCGAAGTTGCGGAGCACGTTGACCTGCTCCAGATTCCAGCGTTCTTGTGTCGGCAGACCGATTTACTGTTAGCTGCGTCGGCGACCGGCAAGCCGGTTAACGTGAAGAAGGGCCAGTTCCTTGCCCCATGGGACACCAAGAACATCGTTGACAAGCTTAGCGCGGCCGGTGCAAACGGCCAGATGCTGACCGAGCGCGGTACTAGTTTCGGCTACAACACGCTGATCGTTGATATGCCCGGGCTTGAGATCATGCGGAGCTTCGGGGTTCCGGTTTGCTTCGACGCTACGCACTCGGCCCAGCGGCCCGGCGCGGCGGGAACGTCGACCGGAGGCGTCCGAGAAAGCATTCCAGCGATGACCCGGGCTGCAGTTGCCGTTGGAATCGACGCACTCTTCCTCGAAGTTCATCCTGATCCAGAAAACGCTTGGTCCGATGCCGCTACTCAGTGGCCCCTTGATCAGGCCCGCGAACTTTTAACTGTGGTTCGCGATATTAGGCTGGCAACTCAGCGAATTTGAGATAAGCCGCCTCGATTCGGGCGGCCATCTTTGGAATTGTGTATTCGGCGTTGAACAGTTCCTGGCCGTTCCGACCAATCCTGGCAAGCCGGTCAGGGTCGGACCGGGCTTCGAGCAGGGCACGCGCAAGGTCTTCTGGATTTCCGGCTTGGAACAGGAAGCCAGTTTCGCCTTCCGAAACGATCTCGGGAATACCGCCGACCTTCGACGCAATCACGGGCGTTCCCACCGCGAGAGCTTCCAGGGCAGCGTAGGGAAACGCCTCTTCCCAAACACTCGGAATGACGACCACGTCCATCGCGCGCATGTGGTCAGCCACTTCTTCTACCCGGCCAATGAAGTGCACCTGGTTCGCGACGCGCATGAAGGAACTCAGCTTTGCAAGTTCTTCGCCGTAGGCGCCTTCGCCGTAGATTAGGGCGTGCACCCCTTGGGCGCGGGGCATGGCGCGGAGGAAGACATCTATTCCCTTTTCCTTGTTAAGGCGGCTAAACGATCCGGCAAAGAATCCGGTAGCGCCAAAACTTAGGTCCGTTCGGACATCGTCACGAGAGCGGTGGAAAACCGGCTCGGGTGAGCCCGCTTTCGCGACGATCATGCGTTCCGGTGGAATTCCGCTTTCGGCAAGCACGTTTCGCACGGCGTTTGAAACCGGGATGATGTTCGGCCACAGGCGGTTGTAGATTCGGGCTTTGCGGCGGTTCCAAGGCAACGCGACATGACGCGTCATGACCCGGGTTGGGACTTTGCGCATTCGAACGGCAAGGCCCGCGGTTACGAAGTCGGGGCTGAAGTGAACGTGGGCGACGTCGAACTTGGTGTCTGAGAGGAGGCGAAGGTACTTCGCCAAAGTTCGAAAGTCCAGCTTCCGCTCGATCCCGATATTGACGCCCGGTTCGCGTTTGCCGAGCTTGCCCTCGTCGGTGCGGGCGATGGTGACTTCGTGGCCGTGGTCGCGAAGGCCCTTCGATAGAAAGGAGACGTAGCGCTCGATTCCGCCCCAATCGTTCAGCGAGCTGGCGATTTGGAGGACTTTCATTTCAGGTGCTCGCGGAGCCAGGCGGCGTTTTGGGAGATCATTTCGGGATGCCAGTCGTGGCCCCAATCGAGGACGGACAGTTCTTTGGGTTCGGGCAGGGCTTCGAAGATGGCCCTGACCGAATCCGGTTTACAAGCGGGATCTTTGAGGCCGAGCGAAACGTGAGTCGGAACTTTGGAGAATGCGGCGTGGGTGGCGGTGTCGAAGTAGGAGACGGTGTTCAGGATTCGCGCCTCGCCCATTGGGAGTTCGGCCATGAAGTCGGTGAGTTCTTTGAGCGGATAGCGGTAGACGTGGCCCACTAGGGTGCTGGGGACCTTTCCTAGGAACGGCATGTCGGCGCAGGCGGCGCCGACGATGGGGTTCCAGGCGGCGTTCCAGAGGGTGATTCCGGCCCCTTGGGACATTCCCATGACGCCGATACGGTCTTCGTCGGCTTCGATTTGGGCTTGCAGAACGCGGCTTGCGATGACCGAGTTCTGGAACATTTGGCGGAAGACCCAGGTTTCGGGAAGCTCGGCGCCTTGGGCGAAGTAGCCGCGGGAAGGGACGTACTTTTCCTGATGGAAGGCACTTTCGCCGAAGAAATTGAAGCTGAGACTGGTGAAGCCTTCCCTAGTGCCGTAATCATCCGGGAGCTTTGACTCGCGACCGTAAGGCGGAATCCAAACAAATCCGGGTAGGCGCCTTGCGCCGTGTGGGTGGGCGATCCAGCCGTAGAGGGTTTCGCCATTGATGCCACGAAACTCCAGCTTTTCGACCACATGCGATTCGCGCATGCGCTCGTCTTGCGGGTTGCGATGGTAGTCAAGCGGGGCCGCAAACGCTTCCGCGACGGTGCGGTGCCAGAACGCCTCGAAATCGTCCGGAAGGCCAGACACGGGGCTTATGCACCAACGGCGCGCTGAAGCGCCTCAACGTGCAAGCCGGTTGTCATGAGCCAGGCGGTTGCGCGCTGGATATCTTCGACGGGGCCTTCGAGTTCGACTTGGACCCAGCCGAAGTCGACATCCACATTCGCCTTTTGGATGTTCACTTTTACATTGAACTCTCGGCAAAGCCGCCAGAGAATCGCTTCCTGTACGTGTTCCCGTCCGCCGGTTAGGTTAATCGTCACGTGAGTCATGCGCCAACGAAATATACCGCGACGGGCTCGGTCGTGGTTCGACCGGCGCGTACATAATGCAGTTATGAGTGACCGCGTGCTGGTGTTTGATACGACGTTGCGCGATGGGGAGCAGAGTCCGGGCGTTCGACTTTCGCTGGCCGACAAGTTGGAAATCGGGCAGCAGCTCGTTTCGCTGGGCGTTGACATCATCGAAGCGGGCTTCCCTATTTCGAGCCCTGGCGATTTTGAGAGCGTGAATCAGCTTGCAAAACAGCTTAAGGGCGTCACGATTTGTGGTCTGACGCGGGCGCGGCAGAAGGACATCGAAGTCGCCGCTGAGGCATTGGCTCCGGCGGAGCGGCGGCGAATCCATACCGGGCTTGGCGTGAGCGAGAACCACCTTCAGCACAAGCTGCGCATGACCCGCGAGGAGGCTCTGGCGACCGGCGTTCAGGCGGTGAAGTGGGCGCGGCAGTTTACGGACGATGTTGAGTACTTCATGGAAGACTCCGGTCGGGCCGACTTGTCTTACGTTTATAAAGTTGTCGAAGAGGTCATCAAGGCCGGCGCGACGACGATCAACGTTCCGGATACGACCGGGTTTACGTATCCAAACGAGTACTACCACCTGATCAAGGGGATCATAGAGAACGTTCCGAACAGCGACAAGGCGGTGTTCTCTTGTCACTGCCACAACGACCTCGGCATGGCGACGGCGAATACGCTGGCCGGCGTGATGGCGGGGGCCAGACAGGTTGAGGTGACGGTCAACGGCATCGGCGAGCGCGCGGGCAACACTTCCCTAGAGGAAGTTGTGATGGCGCTTTACATCCGTAACGACAAGTTCGGCGCTTCGACCGGGATCGACACCACGCAGCTACTTCCGACGTCTCGAATGGTTTCCCGGCTTTCGGGAATGGTAGTTCAGCGCAACAAGGCAATCGTCGGCGCCAACGCCTATGCCCACAGCAGCGGCATTCACCAGGACGGCGTTTTGAAGGAACGCTCGACCTACGAAATCATCGATCCGAAGCTGGTCGGGGCCGAGAAGAGCGAGATCATCCTGACTTCCAAGAGCGGCCGACACGGCCTGAAGCACCGCCTTGCCGAGCTCGGTTACAGCTTCAGCGACGAACGGTTCGAGGAGATCTACGCGAACTTCATCAAGGTCGCGGACTCCAAGAGCGAAGTGAACGAAGATGATCTTCGCGTTTTGGTGGCGTAGGGCGGCGCCTTGGGCTTCGCGCTCTGTGCTTCGCGCTTTGTGTGGCCTTGCTTGGCTCTGATTTGCTTTGGGTGCCTAGTGTAATTAACGTTCCCCTCCAGGCGGATTAATTACTTACACCTCTGTTTAGGTTCGGATTTGTTCGGGTTGGTTCGGGTGTTCGGGTTTGTCTCGGACCGAATATTGGATGTCGGGGGGCCGTTTTCTGCGGTCGGGTTCTTGGTCCGAAATTTTATTTATAAATGCTCCCGCCTTGGCGACGAGTGTAAATTAAATTTTCGAGTATCGCTTTGGATTCGTCGGAAGGGCGTATCGGAGGGCTTGCGTGGCGGTTGGTTTGCATCTAGCTTATAGGTGCTGAGGCGGCGGAAAGTCAACCAGCGATTTTGGGTTTGCTCGGCGGAACGACCGTGCGGGCGTGGAGGACGAGAATTTGAAAAGACGCACTGCAGTCGAACGTGAGCGGCAATTGGCCTGGAAGCAATTGGGCTACGGCTTGCTGGATTGGCATATTGCACGCATTGGCCCGCAGCAGACAGAGATTCCGAACGAGGAACTAGCGCTGGCTCATCGTAGTGCCTACGAAATCTGCCGCTTGGCGCTGGCATGCTTGCCAAGCGCCGCCGACGAGGCCGAACGAGCAACACTCCGCGACACTTTCAGCATGACGGTCAGGACCTTGGACATGTTTGGGACGCCAGAGACACTCGAATGGGTGAAGGCTTTCGACAAACAAGTCGGAGACGATGAGGTGGCGATGAAGTACGAAATCTTGAATGCGCTGCTTGGGTTTCCGTCCGAGCGCCTGTCATCGCTCAAGCGAATGATCGCCCTTAACCTTCCGCGAGATCTTTGCTTCCGTCGGGATTACGCCTTGATGTCGTACCTTTGGGAGCCAGACCCGATTCCGTATTGCCTGACTCCGGATGAACAGCGTGAACTCGCGAACTACTTGCGCGAGCATCCGATCCAGTTCGGAACGAAGAAGGCGGAGAAAATGATCAAGCATGCTCTGAAAAACTTCTGACTCGCAACCTGTAGTCGGGCGCCGGAGAAATGAGCCCTATTGCAACTTGGAACCAATCAGGCTCGTCAATAGAGGTAAAGATTCTTGAGTACCACTCCTCTGAGCAGGACAACGAGAGTACGGATGGTCCGACGATCGCTTCTTAGGTCGGCGGTTGCGGTGTTTCTCATCTTCCTCGGAACATTTGCATCGGCACTGAAGGTTGCAACTAGTTACAGCGACACTGCCGTGCAAACCTTCGGAATCGGCAGTGCCTTGCTTTTTGGAATGGGATTGCTGCTTGCCACGATCATGAGTTGGAGCATTTTGAGGAGCATCGCGGGAGAGGAATACGTCGAGTTTCGGTACCCTTCCAGGCTCGATCGGACGTTTCGAACGGTGCTTGCCTTGGGCGGAATGGAGTTCGATGCCGAGTCAGGGCCAAACGTTTACAGGTACCGGGTGCTCCTTCGATGAATGACGAATCGACCGGCTGGCTTTTTGACTTTGGGATTCTCCTCGCCACGGATAAGGTGGATTTTCCGACCAAGACGGTTAATGCGCTGCTGGCTTATTGCAAAATAGTGCTGATCGCGGTTCAACCTCGGAGTGAGCCTCAGGCTCCTATGGCCACCGGTCGGGTTCGTCGCATTGAGGTCGAGTGGACGGGGGATCGGACGCTTGCTCTGAACACCTTGTTGCGCCAGGTTCCGGTGGGTAGTTGGTGCTTCCGCCTTGACAGCGACGAGACCTTAGAGCCGCCGCCGCCAGACTATCCATTTCTTCCCGAACTCTCTTTCGAGTTGCGATTAACGTCGTCGATTATCGAGTTCCGTCGGGCGGAGTATGTTGGCGACGAGCTGAATTGCTATTCGCTTCACCCTCGGGCATGGCGACAACCGGCCGGGGATGTGTACGTCGGAACCCCTTATGCTGCATTACGTTATGCACATATTCAAGACGCGCACCCGGGCGAAGTGAGCCTTGTTCATGCGCCGATCATACGGCATCAAACTACTCGAGAGGACCTGTGCGGGATAAAGCATCCATGGACAGCAGATTCGGTATCTCCGAACGAGACCTTTGCCCGTACGATGCGGCTTCGGAAGGCTCAACCGGGGCAATATCAGACTTTGGTCAACGAACTTCGTGACTGGCAACCGACGAAAGACCTTGGGGACATGAGCCAAATATCTTGGCTTTGCAATGTCGCGTGCGACGAAGAGGTTTCTTACGAATCCAAGCTGGAGGTTTTAAGAAAGGCTGGGCCCTACAGTTTTCGCCACCGAATCCTAGACAGTAACATCGCCTTCCTAGCTTTCCAAATTGGATTTATTTCTCTAGCGGACCGCCTTCATGACAGGGTTCTCTCGGCTGTACAAGCTCGCCCCGAGCCGACAGATCTACTTCCCTACGATCGTCTTCAACTACAAATCGATACCGGAAATCTCGCCCGGATGCTGAAGATTAGGCGACGAGAGTCCGTGAAAATTGAACGGAACAAAGACTGGGCGGTCGATGATCTTGATGGTCCCATTGTGCTCGCTACGCTGCGAACCGGCATGCTGAAAACGACGGGACTCGACAGACTCTATGAGAAGTTCAAGAATGACCGGGAATATGGATGCTTAGATCGTGAGAGCCATCTACAGTATGTCCACTTCCCCATCACGTTTACAAATCAGGACATTGGTTACTTGAGGCATGTTGTGAGCTCTGAACATGCTCCGCTTAAAGTGGATGAATACATACTCCGCATGGGTGGAAGGGCCGACGATGCTTTCGCCATGTTGCGCAAGATGGTCGATTGCGGTCCCGGCACTTATGAGGAGGTCGTGGAACATTTTGTTGTGCGGTTTAGGAGGGAAGTTTGATCGAGTCTGTGCTTTTGCGGCACCTGCTCGAAGTTGGTTGTCCAGAACGTGCGCGGAGCGCGCTCGTTACCTGTCTCGACTCCGATCTTGATGCGTCCTGGGTTAGAAGGGTGCTGCCAGAAGCGCAGGTGAACGAAGTTTCTCAGTTGGAAATCGAACCCATCACTCTGCTGGAGGAGGGACCCAAGCTCTTCACCCACTTCGACCAGGTCCTTTTCTTCTCGGCTGATCGGCCGCCATCAGTGCCGAGAGAACTCGTGGAGACGATTAACGGTCACGCGATAGTGGGCGATGATTTGCCAGATGAGGCCGTTGCTGAGCTCCGGCGGTTGGGATGTTTGATGGTTCTAGCGGATGGCCAAGAACTGTTTCTTCCGGCGATATCCTGATGCCGAACCAGGGGAGGTGCACTCATTCCAACAACGCGCATCGGGTTTCAACTGCTTGAGAGCCTGGAAATTGCCCTACAATGGGGCGGTGGTCGGTAGTTTCAATTCGCGCTGGGGTCGCTGCGCGCCTCGGACTTTTGCGGGGACGGCTTTTCCAGGCATTTTCAATGCCTGGCTACCTTCTTCGACCCCTGCCGGGGTCGGGGCTGGGTAGGGTTCGATTGCTTTTCCAGCCACCCGGGTTAAAGGCGGTTGACTTCGGTGATTCGTTCAGTTCCAGGGACTCACAGGTTTGACTCGGATGAGAACATGGCGGTCGAGGACATTGGCGGGACTGGGAAAACTTTTGCGTGCGGCTTAGCGAACCGGATGTGGGGAGTGATAGAGAATGCTCAAGTTTAGTCATCGAATCGCTTTAAGCCGATTTGCGATACGCAGCGCCCGTAGTGCAAAAGCCGTCACGCTGGCACAGCTAACGATGGGAAGTAAGTAGATGGCGTCACGGGATCGGCTTCAACTTCTGCGGCATCACCGGATGAAGCTCATTAGAATCAGACAAAAGCATCCCGCGAGATCTTCTATATGCGGCGCACTATTATCTGAAGTCAGATCTGCCAGCGCCTCGAAGACTGATCAGAACACGGCAGCCTTTCTGCTCGGCCAATTCTCTTGTCGCCGCGGGTTAAAGGTATTGGAGCAGTTGGCTTGGTCAACACATGAGCGCCTTCAGCCTAACGGAGGCGAAGAAGATTCATTTATAACAGGTGAAGATCGAAACTTGTTTGGTGCCCTGCTCTACGCTATAGCCCGCATTGACACCCCGGCTGCGCATGCGAGCCTTAGAAATTTGTATTCTTCGATGAAAAACATCGAACTGAAGTCTGACGTGCTTGAAGCGATGGCTTTCGAGACTGAAATGTTTGATATGGACTTTGTCTTGGACGTGCTGGCGAAGGAAGCAAAGGAACCTATTCTCTTAAGTGCCCTATATGCCGTCATGTTTCACGCGAGCCGCGTTGACGCGATAGCTTTACGGAAGGCTCTTGGTCCTTTTCTTAATCATGAGTCGGGGAACGTGAGAATGTATGCCGTGAGAGCGTTCGGCTGGAGCGGAGATAAAAGAACCCGAGCTTTGATTTCGAAGCTAAAGAGCGATACAAGCGCTGATGTGCGTGAGGCGGTTGCCGATGCGCTTAGACTGGAATGATGGTGCGAAGTTGATAAGGAACGCGAGTTACGGCCACAGTTTCCTAGCCGCTGTGGCCGGTTCCACAGTGATTGCCGTTCTAAAGATGCTGGAGTCTCAGCTACTCGCATGGCGAGTAGCTGACTGCGCTCCGCAATGGAACGGTCCAGCCGGAAACTGTAGTGTCTCAGGCTGGATGTTTAGGACGCGTTAGTTCGAACTCGTACCCACGAACTCAAAGCCGCCGGGCGCGGAGATGTGGTCGACGTGGTCGACGAAGTCGGCGCGCCAGTTAAGGACATCGTGCGCGAGGAAGTCTTCGCTTCCCTTCTGGAACCGCACGGTGCCACCCGGGAACCAGCCGACGCTGTGGATCATCGCCAGCATCGGTCGGGGGTTTGGCGTTCGGTTCGGCATACCGGCGTGCCACATGCGCATATCTCGGATGAGGATGCTGCCGGCTCGCACAGCTGGCTGGAGCGGAGGCGCCTCAAGCGCTCGCTCAGCCTGACGCTCGGGCGAGACCTTGATGTCGCCATCTTGCATGGTCACGGAGGTATCGGCATGGGTTCCGGGCCAGATTTCGGTGCTGCCGTTCTCGGCGGACATGTCGACCAGCGGCACGTTGACGACCAGCGAGTACGGGGGGTGGGCGATTTTTTGCACCGGCCAAAGCTGTCCGCTATCGGCGTGGACCGGCTGTCGGTCTTCGCTCTGGACGGCAGTGTTGCCGCTGTAGAACGCGCAATACATTCCGTTGCCGAGCACGGCATGTGTGACCTGGATGGCGAATTCGTTGACCAGAATGTCGCGGAACAAGTACGGCGGAAACGGCGGCGGGTCTTGCTGGATGTTGCCGCGATTCCAGTTGAATGGGGCGTTCGGTCGGTTCTGCAAAAGCTCAACATCGGCGAGCACGCGCTCCTTCACGATTTCGATGTGATCGAGGTTGACCACGTCTTCGATGACAACAAAGCCGTCAGTATCGATGGCCGCAACAGCCTTGGCAAGGTTCTCGGCAGTGAGGCGCTGGCTGACTCTTTCTTCGTTGGAGAGTTGAATGCTTTGCATGTCCCCATTTTAACGGCATCACGACGGGAATGCTTGTACATTGTTGAGTCAGGAATTCGCGATGCAACAAACATTCACGGTCGAAGAAGCGGCGAAGTTGATCAGCGCGGCAAGTGAGACGGACACGAAAAGTCAACTCACGCTCGAAGAGGTGATGCAGATTGCGGATGAGCTTGGAGTTGAGCCGCAGGCCGTGAAAGCCGTCGCCCTGACACCAGGAGCAAATACCAAGCCGGTCGAGCTGAAGCTGAACTTTCCGGTGATTATCCTGTGGATCGGCTGGATGATTTGGACCGCGACGACGCACCTGTTGGGCAGTTCTGGCAATCCTGCCGAAGCCACCGGATGGATCATTAACTACCTGGGTTCCCTGCTCGCCGTTCCGTTTCTGCTGGGTCTGCTCTGCGGCCGAAAGGTGGCGACGTGCCTCATCTCGGCGCTCACCGCACTTTGTCCTGTCACTTTGATGTACCTAAACAATCGGGCACCGAGGGCAAGTTTGAGCGAGTTTCTCCTGGTCGCGTTGCTCGCCATCGGTCTGACGATGGTCGGATCACTGCTAACCGAATATTTCCTCCGCTTTCGGTCCCGCCAGCGTTGACACTCGGACAAAAAGAGTGCCAAAATTAGCAGACAAACGCCGAGAGTGCTAATTCCGTCTGGCGGAGGCCGCTCGGTGTATGGAGACACGCAATGGCATCACTCAAACCACTCGGCGATAAGGTCGTCGTTCAGTTGCTGGAAGCAGAAGAAAAGACTGCAAGCGGCATCTTTCTCCCGGACAGCGCCAAGAAGAAGCCACAAGAGGGCACCGTCATTGCCACCGGCAACGGCCGCGTTCTCGACAACGGCGAGCGCAACACCCTGACCGTCAACGTTGGCGATCGAGTGCTCTTCAGCAAGTACGGCGGAAATGAAGTCACCGTCGAAGGCACCGACTACACGATTCTCGACGAGGATCAGATCTACGCGATTCTAGGCTGAAGAAAGCGCTTTGTGTAGCCTTGCTTGGCTTTGAATGGCTCTGCATGGCTTTGAGAAGCTAATCACGGTGCGAGATTTTCGAAAGCTAGAGGTGTGGATTTTGGGACGAGAGTTCGCTGTGCAGTGCTATGAAGTCACGAGCCGCTTCCCGAGAGAGGAGCAGTTCGGACTGACTAGCCAGATTCGACGAGCAAGCGTTTCAATTCCATCCAACATAGCGGAAGGAGCGGGCAGAGATTCCGACGCGGAGTTTCTCAGGTTTCTCCGGATCGCTCTAGGATCGTTGAACGAGGTTGAAACCTTGTTTTGCATTTCGAGCGATTTGGAAATGGTGTCAGAACCAGACCGGGAAACGATGCTCACGAGATCAACTGCTCTCGGCGTCAAGCTGAGAAATCTTGCAACGAAAGTCGAAAACGACCTCGTCACCACTAAGCGAAAACTCTAAAGCCACACAGGGCAATTCAAGGCCACACAAAGCAATACAAAGCGACCCAATTACTCAGATATACAGAACAAGGAAACAAACATGGCAGCAAAGAACCTAATTTACGATGAACACGCACGTCGCGCGCTTGAGCGCGGTGTCAACAAGGTTGCCGACGCGGTCAAGGTGACCCTCGGACCTAAGGGACGAAACGTCGTCCTCGACAAGAAGTGGGGCAGCCCAACGATCACCAAGGACGGCGTCACCGTCGCCAAGGAAATCGAACTCGACGATCCATACGAGAACATGGGCGCGCAGCTTTGTAAGGAAGTTGCCTCCAAGACCAACGACGTCGCCGGTGACGGAACCACGACCGCGACCGTTCTCGCCCAGGCCATCGTTAACGAAGGCCTCCGCTACGTCGCCGCTGGTGGAAACCCAATCGCCGTAAAGCGAGGAATCGACAAGGCCGTGATTCAGGTCATCGATTTCATCAAGACCACCGCTCAGCCGATCAAGGACAAGGAACAGGTTGAGTTCGTTGCCACCATCGCGGGTAACGACCCAGAAGTCGGCAAGCACGTTGCCGAAGCAATGGACAAGGTCGGCAAGGACGGCGTCATCACCGTTGAAGAGTCGAAGGGTCGAGATACCATGCTCGAAGTTGTCGAAGGCATGCAGTTCGACCGCGGCTACCTCAGCCCATACTTCGTCACCGATCCAGAGCGCATGGAAGCCGTTCTCGACAATCCGCTGATCCTCATCCACGAGAAGAAGATCAGCAGCGCGCAGGACTTCCTGCCGTTCCTCGAAAAGGCCGCTACGGCTCGACGACCAATCTTGGTCATCGCTGAGGACATCGAAGGCGACGCTCTCGCTACCCTCGTTCTGAACAAGATCCGAGGCGTGCTCCAGGTTGCCGCGGTCAAGGCCCCAGGCTTTGGCGATCGACGAAAGGCCATGTTGGAAGACATCGCCATTCTCACCTCGGGCAGCTTCATCAGCGAAGACCTCGGCACGAAGTTGGACAATGTCACGATCGACATGCTCGGCACCGCGAAGAAGGTTGTCATTTCGAAAGAAGAGACCACCATCATCGAAGGCGCTGGCAGCAAGGAAGCCGTTCTCGGCCGAATTGACCAGATCAAGAGCCAGATCGAGAACACCGACAGCAACTACGACCGAGAAAAGCTGCAGGAGCGACTTGCGAAGCTCAGCGGCGGCGTTGCCGTCATCAAGGTTGGCGCTTCCACCGAGACCGAGCTCAAGGAAAAGAAGCACCGATACGAAGATGCGCTCAGCGCAACTCGAGCGGCCGTTGAAGAAGGCATCGTCCCTGGCGGCGGTGTGACCCTTCTCCGCGCAGCTGGCGCGCTTTCGGCAGAAGGTCTTACTTCTGACGAAGCTACCGGACTTGCCATCGTCAAGCGAGCCATCGAAGAGCCACTTCGACAGATCGCGAAGAACGCCGGTCTGGAAGGATCGGTTGTGGTCGAGCACGTTCGAAACGCTGCTCCTGGCTTCGGTCTCAACGCCATCACCGGCGAGATCGTGGACATGGTTGCTGCTGGCATCGTTGACCCTGCAAAGGTCACCCGATCGACCATCCAGAACGCCGCGTCCATCGCTGGCCTCGTTCTCACCACCGAGACCCTCGTGGTCGAGAAGCCTGCTCCGAAGTCCGCTGCTCCAGCGGGTCCTGGCGGAATGGGCGACATGGACTACTGAGGTAGTTCGTAAAACTGCGGCCCCGACTCAGATTGAGTCGGGGCCGTTTTTTGTTTTCTGCTTTGGGTTGCCGGGTTATGCCTGAAAAGCCGTCGATTATCCGGGTATATTCTCTTTCCTGTCGGGGCGTAGCTCAGTTTGGTAGAGCGCGTGTTTTGGGTACATGAGGTCATCAGTTCGAATCTGGTCGCCCCGACCAGTCCCTCTAATTTTTCCGTAAGCGGCGCGGTCCGTTTGGGACTAGGTCGTATTCTCTTTCAAAGTCTCGGAGGTGAGCCGCCTGCTCCAGGCTGGGATCCTTTTTGAGCAACGTCCGAGCGATTGCCGCAAACTCGGTTGGCTTCAGCTCGGTCAGATCCTTCGTGACCTTCACCTCGCCAGTTTGAAGTACAAGCTTGCTTCCATCTGCCCAAAGGGTGCGGGATTGTCTCCCCAGGCTCGGGAGTTCAAGCGGGTTTTCCTCGTTGGTGCGCGCAAGTTGGGTCTGCATCCAAGTTTTTAGCTTTTCCAGCCGAACCCAATGGCTCTTGGTTAGAGCAATCGGATTCCCAGCGAGAGCCTTTTCGGATGCGATGTAATCGATGATGCCTTGAAAATCGTAGGTGGACTTGCTCGCCTTCACCTTTTCTTCGAATGCCCTCAGCGTGCGCAGGCCCGGAATGCGTTCAAGCCCTTTCGCGGCTTTGGCCGCGAAATCAGGGGAGTCGAACATTTTGTCGAAATCCTTAAATTCCTCCGCCATCTTTTGGCCAAACGCCTTCATATTTTCTTCATCAACTGACGCGTCCGGATCCGGTTCTAAGGCAGCGCCAGCAGCAGCAGCTTTGTCTGCTTTGATCGAGGTCTCTGCCGCTTTCAGGGCAGCACTTGCGCCAGTGTCGGGATCGTCCTTCGGCTTCGGTGGGGTCGGCGGCTTGGGCGATGCCGTCTTGGCTTCTTCTTCCTCGGCAAACTTTTCGACATCTTTCAAGTTCTCGAACAGCGGAACCGATACCCGCTCAACGACTCGCTCTCCAGGGACGACTTTGGTCACGGTGTTCGTGGGCCGGTTGAGCGCGATGGCGGCGACGGCGATGCTGAGCACCACGACGGCGCTGCCCAAACCCGCGAGCAAGGTGTTGTTGTTCCGCGGCACAGCCGGCTTGACAGCCACTTCCGCCACTCGAACCGACGGATCGGCCGGGATTTCGTAAACCTCGATTGGCGCGGGGATGTTCTTGAACTCCTGCTTTCCGCGCGAGATTAGGTTGAATTCCGTTCGGCTCTTTACTAGATCGTAGGCCGTGGCGCTTAGCCACACACCCCCGGCCGGAGCGCCTGATTGCAAACGGGCCGCTACATTTACGCCATCGCCCTGGGCATCATCTTCGCTCAAAAGGACATCGCCAACGTGGAGGCCGATTCGGTGCTCGAAGAATGGCCCAGGATCGGCTTTCGCTCGTTCTAATATCCGGGTCTGGAAGTCCACGCTCCAAGTCGCGGCTTGGACGGCGCTGCCGAATACCAGTAGCATTCCGTCGCCGGTCGTTTTGAGGGCTTGCCCTTGGTGCACGGCTGCGAGTTGGCGCATGAGGGCGAAGTCCTGTTCGATGAGGCGGAATGCCAGGGACTCATCGGTGGACGCCATGGCGCTGAAGCCCACTGCGTCGGTGAAGACGATTGCCGTTAGTGCTCTTTGCGCGCCCATTCCCCTCTCATTATCGGTTACGACGAAGGACCGGTTCCAAAGAATCAGAAATTTCTTCGAAACCGGTGCTTTCTTCCCGAGATACTACTTCAGGTCTTGCGCGCGCCAAATGGTGTTTGGCGTTTTTGGTCGTGGAGTTTTTGCCCCTTTGATGGCTCCCCAAAGGATGTCGTTGAGTTCCACATCGGGCATGGATTCCTCTTCGAGCGGGTTGATCAGCCGTTCGCTGTCTGCCGCGCGATATGCCGTTCGGGTGTTGACCTCACCCACGATCTCCTTGCTCGGCAAGATGGCCTTGTACGGTGCTGGGTTCACCATGGTCTTTTCGAAGACGCCCATCGGATAGGCCGTTGCGATGTACTGGTTCCAAGGTTTCAGACCAAGGAGAAGGCCCATGGTTCGGAGCATCGAGTTGGTATTGTAGAAGGAGCTATCGAGCTTTGCTCGCTGAATGTACGGACTGATGACGAACGCGATGGATCGGTGGCTGTCGACGTGGTCGGTGCCGGCCTGGGCGTCATCTTCTAGAACGAAGATTGCGGTGTTCTTCCAGTACGGGCTGTTGCTCACGGCTTCGACTAGTTGGCCTACGGCGTAGTCGTTATCGGCAACGCATGCTCGCGGGCTTGGCTGGCCGGGGGTGGTGCCGCTAGTGTGGTCTCTTCCGAGTCGAACGACTTGGAGCTTTGGCATCTTGCCGGACTTCACGAATCCGTTGAAGTCTCGTAGCCAGGTCGTCATTCGGCTGGGGTCCTTCTGGCTGCCGTACGCCTCAAGCTGGCGAGGGGCCTTTGGAAGTCCGTGCTTCACCCAAGCTTCCGAGTCGGCGAACTCCATGTCATACTTTCGGAAGTCGCGATTGGTGACATTTTGATGCGCCTTCTGGTTCGGCGCTCCTTCTTCGGCGATTGGCTTCGAGGCGTTGTCCTTGTCAGCGACTTGGTTGTTGACGAAGAAGCCGTAGTTCCGCTGGCTGACGTTTTGCGCGGCGGCCTGATCCCAGACGTAGCCACCGGCTGGCTCCGCAGGGTTGTGCATTCCTTGCACGTCAACCGGCGAGCCGTTGATCTGACCTTCGAAGTCGTAGTTTCGACCGCGTCGGCTGTAGTTGGTGAGGGTGTTGCGGGCGACGTATTCGTTGGACATTCCGGCGGTGGACCAATTCCAGCCGTCGGCGGAGACTTCCGCGCAGACGTAAAAGTTATCTAGCAGAACGAATCGCTCGGCGAGGGCGTGCTGGTTCGGGGTCGATTCTCGGCCGAATAACACCAGAGATGAATCGCGGTTGCCTCGATTGAGGTCGCCCAGAACCTGGTCGTAGGTTCGATTTTCTTTGACGATGTAGATGACGTGCTCAATTGGCGGCTTGACGAACGCCTTTCGGCTGCTCGCTTCGTAGTTCCCGGTTGCCCGGTTGTTATCCAGAACGTTGATCGTGCTCGCCGCGAGATTGCCCAGCGCTTCATTTAGGCTGACGGTCTGGACGGTGCCTTCGATGATGTTTGGCCCGTAGGTGCCAAGGTCACCGACCGATTTTCCGTTCGGATTCCGGGTGCCGACTCCCTTCGCGTTGGCGATGAAGAGCGACTTGTCGTTCGGGCTGAGGGCAACCGAGGTTGGGTACCAACCGGCAGGAATATAGCCCTTGACCGATGATTCTTCAAGGTCCACCACGGCCACGGCGTTCAAGTCGGCCATTGCGATGTAGGCGGTCTTCTCGTCAGTGGAGAGAGCTAAGCCGAGCGGAGTCGAGCCGGGGATTCCCGGGAATTCGGCGGGGCGAAGGAGGACGGTTTTGACGACCTTTCCGCTCGCGGTGTCGACCACAGACAGCGTGTCGCTGTTGGCGTTGGTGACGAAAAGCATTGTCTCGGACTTGTTCAGCGCGAGGTAGCTCGGGTTTTCGCCGGTCTTGATGAACTTCGTTTTCTGGGTCGCAAGGTTAACTTCGGTTACCCCGCCGTTCATTTCGGAGGAGACGAACGCTCGACCGTCTCGAGTTCCGACTACGGCCAGCGGGAATCCATCTACCGTGATCTTTTCGTACTTGTTCGAACCGTCCAGGGTCCACACCCCGATGCTGCCTTTGAACTTGTTGTAGTGGTGGCTCTGATTGTTCGCGACGACCAAATACTGGCCGTTCTTGGCGGTGGCGACGCCGGCGATGTGGTGCGGAAGGCCCGAAGAATCCGTTGGGGCATCTTCAACGATCTCTTTGATCTTCGTGAGCTTTCCGTCTGCGGCGAGTTCTAGAACAGTAACCGTGTCCAAGTAGCCGTTCGATACGTAAAGGAGGGTCTGGTCGCCGGCTTTATGGAAAGTAAGTCCGTAATAAAGGGCTTCCTTCTTTCCTCGGGTTGAGGCGTTGAACTCAAGCTTGCTCACCAGCTTTCCGGTGGTTGAATCCAGAATCGAGATCTGCTGGCGATAGCCCGAGTTGGTTACGGCCACAAATCGGCCGTCGGGAGACTTGGCCATGTTGACCGGATAGCTTCCGACCTTCTCATGGGAAAGGCCAGAATCGGTGTTGATCCACTTACCAGTAACGAGCAGCCCGCGGACATCCTGCCGCGTAACCATCGCTGTCGCACCGACCGCAAGTGCAAGCCCAACGAAGAGAAGACCTCTTTTCATTTCCAGATGCTACTCGCCAACGACAAGCCTTAACGGTCCCTTAAACAGCGAACAGAGGGCTAGGTGTTTCAGAATCGAAGTGCGATGGAGCAATTGAACCATTCCGTTGATCTCAACCAGCCCGAATTCCAGCGGAATCGCGAAGCGATGGAGGCGGTGCTGACCGAGTTTCGAGCCAAGACCGCTCAAGCAATGCTTGGCGGAGGCTCCGATCTCGTCGCAAAGCACAAGGGCCGAGGAAAGCTTCTCGCCCGGGAACGAGTAGAAGCCCTGACCGATCCGGGAGCGCCGTTCCTCGAACTCTCAACCTTGGCCGCAGATGGCATGTACAAAGGCGATGCCCCAAGCGCCGGCGTCGTGACCGGAATCACCCGGGTGCACGGTCGTGAGGTCATGGTCGTTGCGAACGACGCTACGGTGAAAGGCGGAACGTACTTCCCTATCACAGTCAAGAAGCACCTTCGAGCCCAAGAGGTCGCGCTGGAGAACCATCTGCCATGCGTTTACTTGGTGGATTCCGGCGGAGCATTCTTACCTTTACAAGCTGAGGTCTTCCCAGACCGAGACCACTTTGGCCGAATTTTCTACAACCAAGCTCGTCTTTCGGCTGCCGGGATTCCGCAGATCGCAAGCGTCATGGGTTCATGCACCGCGGGCGGCGCATACGTCCCGGCCATGAGCGACGAGACGGTCATAGTTCGCGGACAGGGCACCATCTTCCTCGGTGGACCTCCGCTCGTCAAGGCTGCCACGGGTGAGGAAGTCACCGCTGAGGATCTTGGCGGCGCGGATGTGCACACTCGACTTTCCGGCGTTGCCGACCATCTGGCTGAGGATGACTCCCACGCCCTGCAAATCGTCCGTAACATCGTCGAATCTCTTGGGACAGCAAAGAAGCCAGGTGCCCAACCTGCGGCTACGCCAGAAGACCCGGCGTTCGATCCGAAGGAGCTCTATTCCCTTGTTCCAAGCGACTCGAAGGTTCCAATGAATATGCGCGCGGTTCTTGCTCGCATCGTGGATGGTAGCCGGTTCCAGGAGTTCAAGGCGAACTACGGCAAGACCCTCATCTGTGGTTTTGCCCGGGTCTACGGACACCTAGTCGGGATTTTGGCGAACGATGGAATTCTGTTCTCCGAGTCCTCGCTCAAGGGAGCGCACTTTATTGAGCTGTGCAACCAACGTGGTGTGCCTCTGGTCTTCGTCCAGAACATCACCGGCTTCATGGTCGGCCGTAAGTATGAGAACGAAGGCATCGCGAAGAACGGCGCAAAGCTTGTCACAGCAGTCAGTACCGCGTCCGTACCGAAGTTTACGATCGTCGTCGGCGGCAGCTACGGTGCCGGAAACTACGGCATGTGCGGAAGAGCCTTCCAGCCACGAATGATGTGGATGTGGCCGAACGCTCGGATTAGCGTTATGGGTGGCGAGCAAGCTGCCAACGTGCTCTTGACGGTCAAACTTGATCAGCTCGCGGCCAAGGGTGGGACGCTTTTGCCCGAAGAACAAGCGGAGTTTAAGCAGCCAATCCTGGACAAGTACGCGGAGGAGTCAAGCTGCTATTACTCCACCGCGCGACTTTGGGATGACGGAATCATTGATCCCGTCGACACGAGACGTGTGCTCGCGTTGGGCATTGAAGCGGCGGCAAATGCACCGCTCCAACAACCGGGTTTCAGTCTCTTCCGAATGTAAGCGAGGTGATCAGGCGTTGACCTGGATCATCTCGAACGCTTCGATAATGTCGCCTTCGACGAACTCTTCAAAGTCGTTGAAGGTGATACCGCACTCCATTCCCATCGTGACTTCTCGGACGTCGTCCTTGAAGTGACGGAGCGAAGCAACGCTGCCCGTGTGGACGATTTCTCGTCCGCGCTTGACGCGGCACTTGGCGTTTCGGGTGATCTTGCCGTCCGTGATGTAGCAGCCAGCGATAACGCCCTTTCTCGAGAACTGCATTCGAAGTCGAACTTCGGCCAAGCCAAGGTACTGCTCTTCGAACTTCGGTTCGAGCATGCCCTTTGCCGCCGCTTCGATATCTTCGATCAATTCGTAAATGATCGTGTACGTTCGAATTTCGACGTGTCGTTTCTCGGCTTCTCGCTTCGCTTCGCCTTCCGGCTTCACGTTGAAGCCGACGATGATGCTGCCCGATGCGGCGGCAAGATCGACGTCTGCCTTTGTGACCTGGCCAACACCGCTGAGGATTACGTGGGTTTCGACTTCCTCGTTTCGGACCTTTTCAAGCATTCCCTTGACGGCTTCGACCGAACCTTGCACGTCCGCCTTGATGATCAGGTTAAGAGCTTTAAAGTCTTCCTGCTGCTGGAGCTTTCGGAGGTCGGAGAGGGTAATTCCTCGCGACTTCTGGAAGATGGTCTTCGCCCGCTCATCCATGGCGCGGCTTTCGGCTAGTTCGCGAGCGGTTCGCTCATCCGCCATCGCGATGACGGTGTCACCAGCGTGGGGTACTTCGCTAAGGCCAAGGATTTCAACTGGGGTGCTCGGACCGGCTTCGGTCAAGCGACCGCCCTTATAGTCGGTCATGGCTTTGATTCGGCCAAAGGTGGTTCCGACAACGACACTGTCACCCGTTTTGAGGGTGCCTTCTTGCACAAGCATGGTAGCGACGGGTCCGCGGCCCTTTTCGAGCTTCGCTTCGACGACGACTCCCTTGAGTTCGGCCTTGGGGTCTGCTTTTAGCTCCATGACTTCGGCTTGAAGCAGGATCAATTCGAGCAGTGCGGGAACGCCTTCACCGGTGAGTGCGCTCACGGGCGAGGTGATGACCTGTCCACCATAGGCTTCTGGAATGACGTTGTATTCCGGAAGCTGGGTGAGAACTCGGTCTGGGTTCGCATCAATCTTGTCGATCTTGTTAACGGCAACGATCATCGGAACGTTTGCCGCTTGGATGTGCTGAATCGCTTCGATCGTCTGCGGCATGATGCCGTCATCGGCCGCAACCACGAGGATCGCGATGTCCGTAACCTTAGCTCCGCGAGCCCGCATGTTGGTGAAAGCAGCGTGGCCTGGGGTGTCGAGGAAGGTAATCGTTCCTTCTGGTAGCTCGACTTGGTAAGCACCGATGTGCTGGGTAATTCCGCCGTGCTCTTTTCCGGCGACGTTCGCTTTTCGGATGTAGTCAAGGAGCGACGTCTTGCCGTGGTCAACGTGGCCCATGATGGTGACCACGGGTGGTCGAGGCTGGGCACCGCCGTTCTGCTTCTTCGGAGCCACAACTGGCTTCGGCTTAGGGGCATCGCCAACTCGTGCCGTGACGTTGTAGAGGCCGGCGAGCTTTTCGATCACATCGTCCTTAAGTACGGTCGTGAGCGTTGCCATGACCTTGAGCTTCGTGACCAAGGTCTTCTGAATTTCTGGCTGTGGCACGCCAAGCGCGAATGCCATGTCGCGTGGGGTGGAGTTCGGCTTCAGAACGAGTTCGGTGCTACCGATGAGCTCGCCCATGGATTCTTTAATGAGCGCGACGGTGTCGTCGTCCGCTTCGAAGGATTGTCCATCGTGCTCGACCTCAAGATCAAGCAAAACTCCAAACACTACGCCGGGGCGTACTTCAAATTCTTTGGCGAGTTCTGCGATCTGATGGGTCATTCCGGTGGCTTTCTTTACCTGAGTCTGCATAAAAGGTTATCTCGTATCTCGCGAAGCTCACCTTCGGAAAGCTGCTTCCGAAGCGCATGGTTCGCGCGTCCCTTACTTGTCGCCCGTTCGATACACTGGGCATCTGGACAGGCATACGCCCCTCTTCCATCGTGACTTGCCGCAGCTTGGGAGAGGGCTCCCCACCTAAGCAACTCAGATTTCGGACGTCGCCTCCGACAACCGAGGCACATTCTTATGGGCTCAGGCATACGGACGACTTTCTCACTACATGATACCCCCGGGGCAGTAGGTGTCCCCCGGGGCTAAGTTCTTAGAGAGGCTAGGCCTTGGCCCCGGAGGACTGGCTTTCGCTTCGAATGTCGATCTTCCACTCGGTGAGTCGAGCAGCAAGTCGAACGTTTTGTCCGCCCTTACCAATGGCAAGGGACAGTTGGTTATCTGGCACGATGACCAGGGCGCTCTTCTCGATGTCGTTGATCTTGATCGAGTTCACCTTTGCGGGTGAGAGAGCGTCGATGATGAACTTCTTCGGGTCTTCGCTGTAGAGAATCACGTCGATCTTCTCGTCGTAAAGCTCATCCACGATGGCCTGAACGCGTGCGCCGCGAGGTCCGATGCAAGCGCCGATTGGGTCGATTCGCTCGTCGGTGCTGAGAACGGCGATCTTGCTTCGCTGTCCGGGCTCCCGGGCAACGCTCTTGATCACAACGATTCCCTGCTCGATTTCTGGGACTTCAAGCTCAAGAAGCTTTCGGAGCAGGATCGGGTGCGTTCGGCTAACCACAACGCGAATTCGTCCGCGCATCATCTCGTCGACCTTTAGAACGAAGACCTTGAGGCGGTCGTTCAATCGGTACGGCTCGGTTGGCACTTGCTCTCGGCGTGGCATCTCTGCCTCCACCTTGTTGACCTGAATGATCACTCGGTCAGCTTCTCGTCGCGAAACCGTTCCGGTGACGATGTCGCCCAGTTTTTCGGTGAAGATCGTCGTGATTCGATTTCGCTCCGAATCTCGTAGTTTCTGCTGGAGAACTTGCTTGGTCGTTTGCGCAGCGATTCGGCCGAATTGAAGCGGGTCGACTTGAACGAACAAGAGTTCGCCAACTTCGATCTTCGGATCTTTCTTCCGCGCATCTTCGAGGGAAATTTGCAGTCGCGGGTCGGTAACAAGCCCGACAACTTCCTTTCCGACATTTGCGCTCAGCGGGTTCAAAGTGATGCTCACCTTGATTTCGCCTTCGCGTGCCCCAATAAACTGCTTGTACGCGGCTGCCAGTGCCTCTTCCAAATCAAGCTGGAGCTCTTCGACTGGTAAGTCGCGCTCAGACGCGATTACTTTAAGTTGTTGCAGAATATCCATCGCCGTGCCTCCGTTTTTACTAAACTTTACGAACAAAAAAAGGCGGCATGAGCCACCTGTCATTGGTCGCTGTTCGGTTGTGCTGAAATTATAGCATGGCAATACAACAAACCGGACCATTTGGGACCGTCTTCATCACCGGACTGGAGGCTTACGGGTACCACGGCGTGCCGGACGCCGAGCAAGAAATCGGGCATCGATACCGGGTTTCGCTCGAACTGCAAGTCCCAGATTGTTCGGCATGTGAATCTGACGACATCCACGGCACGGTGGATTACGGTGCGATCGCGAAGCGAGTGACGGAGATTGTCCAGACCCACCAGTACCGAACCGTGGAACGGCTCGCCAGAGTGATTGCGGACGCAATTCTTCAGGAATTTTTGAAGGTCGAGTCTGTAGGCATAACGGTCGGAAAACCGCTGCCGCCTGCGCCGGTGATTGTCGCAGAGGTCGGATGCCGCCTCGTGGTGGTCCGTGGTGCCGACGCCTCGGAGAACGTAGAATAGGACGTGGACCGAATCGTTCTTGCCGCGCCACGAGGCTTCTGCGCCGGAGTTTCGTACGCCATTGAAGTTGTGAGCCTTGCCCTGAAAATTCACGGGGCGCCGGTGTACGTTCGTCACGCCATTGTCCACAACGAGCATGTCGTTCGAAGTTTTGAATCTCAAGGGGTGGTTTTCGTCGAGGACATTTCGGACATTCCAAACGGCGCCGTGGTCGTTTACTCGGCCCACGGCGTATCTCCGGAGATTCGCCGCCAGTCCCGGGAGCGCGATTTGCAGATCATCGACGCCACGTGCCCGCTGGTGACCAAGGTCCACAACGAGGCCAAGCACTACGCTGCCCGCGACTATTTCATGATCTACATCGGCCACGACGGCCATGTGGAAGCAGAAGGAAGCATGGGTCAAGCACCAGAACGCATGGTTCTGGTTGAAACTCCGGAAGATGCTGAAAAGCTAGAAATCCCTCACTACGAGCGGCTCGCCGTTTTGACCCAAACCACCCTCAGCGTGAATGAAGTCCGGGCAACGATGGCCGTGCTGAAGCGCCGGTTCCCGCAAATCACGACCCCGGCGAAGGAGGATATTTGCTATGCGACCACCAACCGGCAGACTGCCATTCGTGAGCTCGCTTCGATGTCCGATCTCGTTCTCGTCGTCGGTTCAACCACCTCATCCAACTCGAATCGATTGCGTGAAGTGGCGGAAGTGAGTGGCGCAGAATCTCACCTTCTGATGACGCCAGACGAAATACTGCCGCACTGGAAAACCAACTACGGCACGATCGGAATTTCGTCGGGAGCGTCGACGCCTGAGGACTTAGTGGAAGCCATCGTTGGCGAACTATTGCGAGGTCAAGAGCACGTCCCCGTGACGATCCTTGAAACAATAAAGGAGGATGTCACCTTCCGTCCGTCACGCGACCTAATCGCACTTGCGATGGCCAAATGAGCGAATCTGGCGGCCCAGAGGGCCCCATCGTCTTCTTCGACGGAGTCTGCAATCTTTGCAACGGCGCGATCGACTGGCTTGTCAAGCGTGATCACGAGCATCGCATTCAGTACGCCTCGCTACAAGGCTCCACGGCAGCGCAAATGGTGCCGGATCATCTGACCGAAGGCGATCCGGACAGCATCCTCGTTTGGACCGATGGCGTCGTGCTTGTTCGCAGCGACGCTGTTCTCAAGTTGCTGGGCTACCTTTCACCCGGTTACCGAATGTTGGGAGTCCTCGGGAGAATCGTCCCACGGTTCGGGCGAGACGCCATTTACAAGTGGGTTGCACGAAATCGGTATCGCTGGTTTGGCAAGCGGGATTCATGCCGCCTGCCAACCCCCGAAGAGCGGGCTACTTTCCTGCCTTAAAACGGATCGAGTTGTTCTTTCCCGATGGCCGATGCTAGAAAGTCCGGCGGCGTGTCGGCGGTACAGGTGATCTGCTTTTCCGTCACCGGATGCACGAAGCTCAAGTAGGCGGAGTGCAACTGCAACGGCGTCTTCTGGAATTCCTTCGGCGCGTACAACCGGTCGCCGAGGACGGGATGCGCTACCGCGCTGAGGTGGACCCGAATCTGGTGGGTTCGCCCCGTTTCCAGTCGGCAACCTACGAGGGTGCCTGCGTCGACTCTGGCGAGCACTTTCACGTGGGTAATCGCGGGCTTGCCGTTGTGGTCCACCGCCATCAGCAGGCGATTCCGCTTGGATCGGCCAATTCCGGCTTCGATCGTAAATTTCTCTCGCTCGACTCGACCCGCGACCACCGCCATGTAGCGGCGCTCCGCCGTCTTCCCGGCGATCTGTCGGGCAAGCGCGACGTGAACCGAGTCCGTTTTGGCTACTACAAGCAGCCCGGTGGTGTCTTTGTCCAGACGGTGAACGATTCCTGGCCGGTACGAGCCGCCGGTCCCGCTGAGCTCATGGTTCCGCGCAAGCAAGGCGTTCACCATCGACGGCTCCTTTAGCGTCGCCGCCGGGTGAACGGCCAAACCCCGAGGTTTGTTCACCACCAGCAGGTACTCGTCCTCGTAGGCAATCTCCAATGGAATGTCCGCCGGAGTCAGGTCGTGCTCAGCGGCTTCCGAGATTACGGGCACTTCCACGCTCCAACCCACTTCCAGCATCAGGCTTGGCTTCGCGGTTTTTTCGTTGACAAGCACTTCTCCAGCGTCAATTAGCTTCACCAATCGGGCCCGGCTGTGGGCGGGCAGCCACCGCGCAAGCGCCTTGTCGAGTCTTTCATGCGCATCTGCGGTGAATTTCATTCCTGTATTCTTCCTTCATACTCAAGGAATGCGCTTGGGACCCCTCGCATTCGCCTGTATCTGTGTGGCCGTTACCGTTGGCTGCGGAACGCCAGCCCCGACCACGAAGGAGGCGCCAATCGAAAATGCCAGTGCGCCAAAAGGCACGGAACTGAAGCCCGCGTTCACCAAGCCGGAGGAGGTCGCGGAGAAAATGCAGGTTCCGGCGTACCCGGGCGCCAGCTTCGATGACGAGACGATCAACAAGTCTTACAAAAACGATCAGGGCGAATATCGTCTTGCGTTGACCATGGTCACGAAAGATCCAGTGGACAAGGTCGCGAAGTTTTACGAAGGTGCCTTTGCGTTGCAGAGTTTTAAGAAAGAGAACGGCGTGGACATCATGGGCCGAACGAAGTCCGGCACGTTCCTCATGCTCTCCGTAACCGCAGAAAGCCAGGGCACGGTGATTCGTGCGAAGGGCATTGTTTCCGATTCAGAAAAGAAGCCCGCGACCAACCCAATGTAGCCCTCGCGGTACCCTTATCGCGCAAATGGCAGATCGGTACGAACCGCAGAGTTTTGAGTCCAAGTGGCGCGAGCGTTGGCAAGAAGCAGAACTATTCAAAACGAAAGAAACTCCCGGTCGACCCAAGTTTTACGGCCTTGACTTTTTCCCGTACCCATCTGGCGCGGGACTGAGCATTGGCCATTGCCGAAACTACATTCCAACCGACGTTGTCTGCCGCATGAAGCTCATGCAGGGCTACAACGTTCTGCATCCAATGGGCTTTGACGCTTTTGGTCTGCCCGCCGAGAACGAGGCCATCAAGCGGCAAACTCACCCAGCCGAGATGATCGAGCGTTACGCCGCGACGTACCGGCGTCAAATGGATCTGATCGGAATTTCCTTCGATTGGTCCCGGTCATTCAAGTCTTCCGACGCCGACTACTACAAGTGGACGCAGTGGATTTTTGGCGTCCTCTTTAATCGAGGACTGGCCTACCGAAAGTTGGCCGCGGTCAACTGGGATCCGATCGATAAGACCGTGCTCGCCGACGAAGAAGTCGTTGGCGGACGTGCGGAGCGATCCGGCGCGTTGGTTGAAAAGAAGTACATCCCGCAGTGGTTCTTCAAGATCACCGACTACGCCCAGCGGCTGATTGACGACCTTGACCTGGTCGATTGGCCCGAAGGAATCAAGAACCAACAGCGCAACTGGATTGGCCGCAGCGAAGGCGTTCAGTTCATGCTCAAAGTTGCCGAGACCGGCCGACCCGAAGGGCCGATTGATCTTGACGTTGACGATCCTCAAACCGAGAAGCCGCTGACCTTCGATGTCTTCACGACACGCATCGATACGATTTTCGGAATGACGTTCTGCGTCCTCGCGCCGGAGCATCCGCTGATCGCTGCGCTGCCGAATTCTGAAGAAGACCGGGTGCGCATCAAGGAGTACCAGGATCAGGCGAAGACGCTTTCTGATGCGGACCGACAGTCCGATAGTCGCGAGAAGACTGGCGTTTTCACCGGTGCGTACGCAATCAACCCGAGCAATGGAAAGCGCGTCCAAATCTGGATCGCCGACTACGTTCTGGCAACCTACGGAACCGGGGCCATCATGGCGGTGCCCGGACACGACCAGCGCGACTTCGACTTCGCAGAGAAATTTGGCATCCCCGTTGTGCCGGTAATCAAGCCAACGACGGACTACCTGGAACCGTTCGCGCTGGAGGGTGAGTCTGTGGACGAGGTTTACCAGCGGTATTTGAACGATGCCACTCAGTTCAATCCGGTTTTCGCTTCAAAGGAATCTGTGCTTATTAACTCGGGCGAGTACGACGAAATGTCCATTCCGCTCGCTCAGCAAAACCTTGGCGAATGGGTTGAGGCGCACCAGATTGGTCAGCGCAAAATTCAGTACAAGCTTCGGGACTGGCTGATTTCCCGGCAGCGGTATTGGGGCTGCCCGATCCCGATTGTTCACACGAAGGATGGCGACATGCACCTCGTGAGCACGACGAGCTTGCCAGTTGAACTACCGAAGGTGGACCACTACGAGCCATCTGGCGATGGGACTTCCCCACTGGCTCACATTCCGGCTTTTGTGAATGCGACCGACAACGATGGTCGGCTCGGGATGCGAGAAACCGACACAATGGGCGGCTTCGCTTGCTCTTCTTGGTACTTCCTGCGCTTCTGCGATCCGCACAATTTCGACAAACCCTGGAGCACCGAAGCCGCCAAGTACTGGATGCCGGTTGACACCTACGTTGGCGGGGCTGAGCACGCCGTCATGCACCTGCTTTATGCCCGGTTCTGGACAAAGGTCCTGTACGATGCCGGACTTGTGGAAGTGCAAGAGCCTTTCCAGAGACTTCAGAACCAAGGCCAAGTCCTAGCCCATACGCCTTACCGAAAGCCTCGGGAAGACGAGCGACTCGACATTGGCGAAGATGGAATCTTGGTGAGCTTCGATGAAGCGAAGACCTTGCCGAAGGACCAGTTAATGTGGCGCTGGGCGCGCATGAGCAAGTCGAAGGGCAACGTCGTTGCGCCAGAAGAGATGGTTTCAACTTATGGTGCAGACGCACTGCGGATCTACTTGCTCTTCGTCGCTCCGTTCAACTCGGACGTCGAGTGGAAGAGCGAGGGGGTCGAGAGCGCAGCGAAGTTCCTGAACCGAGTCTTCAAGATCGTTGAGACCCTCAAGACGCACTATAGTTCGGACTGGAAGTCGCTGCTTTCTTTTGAGGAGCTGGACTCCGTTGCGCGCCAGGTTAGGCGCGTGACCCACCAAACCATAGCTTCCTGCACCGACGACCTTGACCGGTTCAGCTTCAACACCTACGTTTCCTGGCTCATGAAGTACGTCAACGGGCTAAACGAGCAGTTCGCCGCCGCCAACTTCGCGGGGACGGATGCTCGGGTGCAAGCGCTGGCGTTCTCGGAAGCAGTCGAGACCTTGATTCTGCTGCTCGCTCCGATTGCACCGTTTGCTTCGGACGAGTTGTGGGAATCGATCGGAAAGGCTGGCTTTACGCTTGAAGCGGAATGGCCCGTGAGCAACCCTGCGCTGGCCGTTGAAGACGAGGTCACGATTGCGGTTCAGGTGAACGGCAAGCTTCGTGGAACCTTCGACTTACCGGTCGGGACAGATAACGCGACGCACGAGGCGCTGGCGCTTGCGCATCCGAAAATCCTGCCGTATCTTGAAGGAAACACGGTGCGAAAAGTTATTGTCATTCCGGGCAAACTTGTGAACATCGTAGCGAACTAAGCATGAAGATTCCAAACTGGGCGGTTCCGATCTTAGTTTTTTGCGGTCTTGCGCTGATCGTTTTCTTGTCCAATCGCCCTCCGGCGGCTCCAAATGGCGTCCAGATGGTGACGAGCAATGGCGAGTACGAGCTCCGCAGCGACGAAGCTTTGGAACTCTGCAGAACGGCGTTAGAAAAATTTGATCGGTCCGAAGAATTGACCGAAGAAGATAAGACGAAGCTGGAAAAAGCGGCGAAGCTTTACGAAACGATGATGCTGTACCGTCCAACGGCGGTGGAGCCCGCGTTCCAGGCCGGACGAACGTACTTCGCCGTTGGAAACACCGATATGGCGGAGGCTAGCTTGAATCAAGCCATCCTCAGCGGCGAAGAAATTTTGCGACAATCTACGGCAAACGGAAATGCATCGGTAAAAGAAGCCACGCGGCTCACCCTTGCCGAGGCTCGTTACGTGCGAAGTCTGATCTATCAGAGCGTGGGAGACTTTAAGACGGCGTTTGCGGATGCAGATTATGCGGCTCAGCAGGTCAACAACTCTCCGAACTACCTTTCGGCGCGTGCGAGTTGCAGCCTTCAACTGGGCAACATGCAACCCGCAATGAATGACATTGCCTACGCCTTGAAGCTAGATCCCGGGCACAAGCGGTCATTGCAGATTGCGAACCTGATCGATGCCGAGTACCGGGCGACTCAGTCTGGCAAGGGTGCAACGAAGCCTGACGGTCAAAACCCTCCACCGAAAACGTCTAACTAGCGATGAGCAACGAGAACCTCGATGTGGCGGAGATTCGCGCGGAGATCAAACGCGTCGAGTCCAAGTTGCTTGCCAGCGACGACCCCGACATCAGCGGTGCGCTTGAGCTCAAGCTGAAGCAGCTCCGGGATTCTTTGCCGGCGGAAAAGCCCATTGAAACCTCGGTTGAAGAGGTGATCGAGCCGCCGACTCCACTGCAACTTCAGCAGGCGGAAAACCTGATTCGGTTAGCCAACGTCGAAAAGATTCGCGGAAACAAGCAAAAATCCGCCGAGCTTCTGAACGAAGCCGCTGCAGTGGCACCGGGTTCGGCAATCGTTCTAGAAGCCATTGCCGATGGGATGATCGAGCGCAAGCGCTGGCGCGATGCTAAATCCGCTCTCGAGAAGGCAGTCCATCTTGATCCGAAGAATGCCGCTTTGGAGCGGAAATTTGCCGAGGTCGTGCTGATGTCGGCAACCGGTGGCTCGATCGACGACCAGCTTCGCAACGCTCTTCGCGATCCGCTTTTGCCGACCTCCTCCGAGTCGTTAGCAAGTGCGCGTTCCGCGACGCTACTTTCCTTCTTCATCCCCGGCGCTGGTCAATTTGTACTCGGCCGCAGCGTTGCAGGCGGCATCTTCTTTGGCGGCTGGATCATCATGATCTTCTGGCTCTTTTTGCAGCAGCATGACTTGAAGGGCCTGCTAGGAATGGCGGGATTACCCACGAATGTGAAGCGGCCCGACAACCTGACTGTCCTGGTGCCCATCTTTGTGGCGGCGGGCATCCACCTGGCCAGCATCTTCCAGTGTGCTGCCCTTGCCAAAGCACCAACCCACCGGAACTACAAGCGTCCCGAGCCACCAGCGAACCTTCCGTTCGAATAAGCCGCTCAGGGGTACCTTCTGGGGGTGGATTCGGCCCTTTTCCAGGAAAACGAGCGGACTGCCGCCGTAACGGACGAACGGAAGATTGCCCACTTGGGTCCATTTCAAACGGAGCGCGGGTTCGAATTTTCTGGGATCCAGATTGCCTACGAGACTTGGGGGCAACCCAATGACGCGCGAGACAACGCCATTCTGGTTTGCCATGCTCTGAGCGGAGACGCGCATGCAATCGGCTGGTGGTCCCGGCTCATTGGCCCCGGCAAGGCGATTGACACGGAAAAGTACTTCGTGATCTGTTCTAACGTTCTGGGCGGATGCCAAGGATCGACGGGCCCGAGTTCCCTTGCCGAAGACGGCCAGCCCTTCGGAAGCCGATTCCCGATCATCAGCATCAACGATATGGTGGATGCGCAAGCGCTGCTCTTGGACCAGCTCCAGATCCAAACGCTGCATGCCGTGGCGGGTGGGAGTATGGGCGGTATGCAGGCGCTGGCTTGGTCTGTCCGTTACGCGGATCGGGTGCGCAAGTGCTTTGTCACGGCAAGCGGTGCGGCTCACTCGGCGATGCAAATCGGGTTCAACGAGGTCGGTCGGCAGGCGATCATGCGCGATCCGAAGTGGCGAGGTGGCGACTATCCACTAAACGACCCGCCGCGCGATGGACTCGCGGTCGCCCGAATGCTCGGCCACATCACTTTCCTAAGCGAGGACGCGTTTGGGCAGAAGTTTGCTCGGCGCCTTCAAGGAAAGGAAGCCTTTGATTACCATTTCGGGGTCGAGTTCGAGGTCGAAAGCTACCTCAACTATCAAGGCGACAAGTTCACGAATCGCTTCGATGCGAACTCACTACTCGTCCTGACGCGGGCCCTTGACTATTTCGAGCTCAAGGATCTAAGTCCGGCGAGAGCGGAGTTTCTGTTCGCGAGTTTCACCTCCGACTGGCTGTATCCGCCCCACCAAAGCGAGACCCTTCACCTCATGGCGAAAAATTCTGGCCGCAACAGCGACCACATCCTAATTGACCTCCCATACGGCCATGACGCGTTCTTGCTCGATGGTGAGGTTCAAGGGTCGCGATTGCGCGAATTCTTAGGCTAGGGCCTATTCTCGTCGAAAAGCAGGCCGGTTAGGCTGGCCGCGCACGCCACCTGCTATCGGTGTTTGATTCACGTTTGTAGGGCGGGTCGCAACGTTGTTCATCGCGGGCGCAGCAAAACTATCTTCCCCAAGGGCCAGGAGTCGATCAAACTCACCAGGATCCTTTGCGCGGGCCCGCGCATCCTCGACCGTTACAAGCCCCTTTTCGACCAAGGTCACAAGCGACTGGTCTAGGGTGGTCATCTTCATTCGCGCTCCGGTTTGGATGAGCGAGTTGATCTGGTAGCTCTTGTTCTCGCGAATCAGGTTTCGCACGGCCGAAGTTGCAACGAGGACTTCATGCGCCGCGGCTCGGCCTCGGCCGTCTTTTCGCTTGACGAGAGTTTGAGACAGGACGCCGATCAGGTTCACCGAAAGCTGCATGCGAATCTGCTGCTGCTGGTGCATTGGGAAAACGTCGACGATTCGGTCAACCGTCTGGACGGCGTCAACGGTGTGCAAGGTCGCAAAGACGAGGTGCCCGGTTTCGGCGGCGGTGATCGCGAGGTGGATCGTCTCCAGGTCGCGCATTTCGCCGACGAGGATGACGTCGGGGTCTTGGCGCAAGACGTACTTAAGCGCGTTTGCGAAGGTCAGCGTGTCTACTTCAAGCTCGCGCTGATTGATCAGGGCCATCTTGTCGTCGTGGACAAACTCGACCGGGTCCTCAACGGTCATGATGTGGACCTTTTGGTTGCGGTTGATATGGTCCAACATCGCAGCGAGCGACGTCGACTTTCCGGAGCCAGCGGGCCCGGTAACAAGAACAAGTCCACGGGGGCGCGTAACGAAGTCCAAGCAAGCTGGAGGCAGCTTCAAGTCCTCCATCGTGAGAATCTCGTACGGAATCACCCGGAAGGCGGCCTGCATGTGCCCGCGCTGCTGGTAGCAGTTCCCGCGGAATCGCGAGACGCCCTGAACCTCAATCGCAAAGTCCAGCTCAAGGTCGTTTTCAAACTTCGCGATCTGCGAGGTTTGCAAAATTTTGTACAGTTCTGACCGAAACTCAGCGTCCGTAAATCCGTTTGCTTCGACGGGCCGAAGGTCGCCGTTGACGCGGATGTAAACCTTGCCGGTGTCGGTCTTGAAGTGAACGTCGGAGCCGCCCACTTTGACGCACATCTCCAGGAAGAACTCAACGGACTGCACTAGCTGGCACCTCCGCTAATCCCATGTTCTGCGCTCGGCGCGAAAACTCCTGCATATTGCTCGACTTTGCGAGTGCATGCTCATAGTCGATCTGACCTTCTTTGAGCAAGTTCAACAAGCTGTTATCGAGCGACTGCATGCCGAGGGCGCCGCCGGTTTGGATGTCGAGATAAAGCTGGTGTGTCTTGCCATCACGAATAAGGGTTCGGATCGCGGGCGTCGCAGTCATGACTTCAAACGCGGCAACTCGTCCCACACCACTTTTTACCGGTAATAGGGTTTGGGATACAACAGCTTGCAAGGTAACGCTGAGCTGAGTTCGAATTTGCGGTTGCTGCTCCGGAGGGAAAACGTCAACCACGCGGTCAATTGTCTGCGCCGCATCGACCGTATGAAGGGTGGACATCACCAAGTGGCCGGTTTCTGCCGCCGTAATCGCGAGTTGGATCGTCTCCAAATCTCGCATTTCTCCGACGAGAATCACGTCCGGGTTCTGCCGCATCACGTGCTTCAGGGCGTCGGCGAAAGACCGCGTATCGGTCGATAGTTCGCGTTGGTTGATGATCGAAATCTTGTCGGAGTGAACGTATTCGATCGGATCTTCGATCGTCATCACGTGCGCTCGGGTGTTTAAGTTGATGTGGTTGATCATCGCGGCAAGCGATGTCGACTTGCCCGACCCGGTGGGGCCAGTGACCAGAATAAGGCCGCGCGGCATGAGCGCGATTTTCTTTGTGATCTCCGGCAGTTTCAGCTCATCGATCGACTTGATCTTGTGCGGGATCACTCGGAAGACGGCGCCTACATGCCCGCGCTGCCAGAACATGTTGACGCGAAATCGTGACAGGCCCGGAACGTTGTAGGAAAGATCGACCTCTTTAAAGTCGCGTAGTCGCTCCTGACGCTCGTCGTTCAGGATGCTGAAGAGCATTTTGTTATGCTCGGCCATGTTGAGATTTAGAGATGGAAATCGTTCCAACTCTCCTCGAATCCTCATTACAGGAGGTTGCCCGGCCTTCAGGTGAAGGTCGCTAGCATCCAGCCGCACGAGGTGGCCTAAAAGTTCGTCAAGCGTTACCGCCATTTCAGCAACATCATTCTAAGGCTGATTCGGTTGAATCCGAACCAGCCGACACACAATTCGCCTCAGCGGCGAAGCATCATCTTCAATTCCGAAGCAATTCCGGCATTGACCATCGCGACTTGTTCCGTGATGATGCCTGCTTTGACATATCGAAGCAGCGATTGGTTCATTGTTTGCATTCCCCAGTACTCGCCCTCGTTCATGAGCTGGTACAGGTCGGCGAATTCACCGTCTTCGATCTTCTTGCTCGCGGTTGGCGTGCAGATCAAGATTTCGAGTGCGGCAACTCGGCCTTCACCGTCTGCGCGAGGAATTAGCTTCTGCGAAACGATCGCGCGGAGCGATCCGGCCATTCGCTTACACATGTACTCTCGTTCGTGCGGCGGGAACATGTTAATAACACGGTCCATGGTTTCATACGCCGACGCGGTGTGAACCGTCGAGAAAACAAGGTGACCAGTTTCACCAGCCTGCAGCGCGACGTTCATCGTGGTTTGGTCGCGCATTTCACCGATCAAGATGACGTCGGGGGCTTCTCGGAGAACGGCACGAAGCGCGGGTTGGAAGTCCTTCGTGTCGATGTGAATTTCTCGCTGGCTGACGTAACCCTTCTTGTCCGGGTGCACGATTTCGAGCGGGTCCTCAACGGTGACGATGTGGCACTCGCGCTCTTGGTTGATGATGTCAATGAGTGCACCGAGGGTCGTCGTCTTACCGCTACCCGTTGGTCCGGTGACCAAGATAAGGCCGAGCTTATGCTTGGTGATTTCGCGGAGAACGTCGGGCAAGCCGAGGTCCTGGAGCGTTCGAATCTTCAGCGGAACAATTCGCATGACGCAGGCATAGGTGCCGCGCTGCATGTAGCAGTTACATCGAACTCGGCACTTCCCTTCGAGGGTGAAGCCGACGTCCTGGTCCATGTTGTCTTCGAAGAAGTCAAATTGTTTCTGGTTCATGACCGACTGAATGAGTCGGCGCATGGTGGCCTGGTCCAAAACCGGCAACTCAGGGTCAAGCGGAGAGACCGAGTTGTACTTTTTCATCATCGGCACTTGGCCGGCTTTGATCATTACGTCTGCCGCATCCTTGTTCAGCCCCATTTCAATGAGCTGGTGCATGGTGATCGAATCTAGACTTAGCATGGTGACTGTTTCCTTGATAGCGAATGCAAATTTCTAACGAAAACTTGATTTTCCGCGGCGAAGGAACGAGTATACCAACGCTCCTAAGGCTATAGCGGCAACCGCGATCAGCGCGTAGATGGACGGATCGAGACCCCTGCTAGGTTCAACCTTGGCGACAGAAGATTCGACTCTTGAGTTTTTCGCGTCGGGAACATCATATTTCGCCGTATCGGTTGTGAGAGGATGAATACGGTATTCCAGACCGATCGAGCCAGGCAAGCGCTGTCCCTCGACTTCGATACTCTCCGATCGAAACACCGAGATAGCCGTTGCATCAACAGCGCGGTTCTCGAAAACCACCCCAATACCCTGCACTTGCTCGCTCGCAAATGCTTGGGCGATGGCGTTCAGCCGGAGCTTTCCCGGCTCCGCGAGGCCGTCCACACCGAACGATGCTTCCAAGAACTGCTCGCTCGGCTGGTTACCAAATCGATTTCGATAGATCCGTAGGGCGCGCGGCGGCGATTTTAAAATTTCCCCCAACAGATTGATTTGGCGTTGCAACTCGGCTTCTTTGTAGTTAGGATCAAGAACCTTCACCTCAAGCACATCCGCACCACCGGTGTGCTCTCGGGCAACGATCATGATGTCCGTCCGAACGGAGTTGAAGATAGACGTTGAGGATTCTTGGCCGAACGCAACGGTAGCGGCAACCGATAGTAATAATGCCAGCACCCGCTTCATTTCGTTGACGTTACCCGCCATTTTCCGCGGGCATTTAGACTCACTTTTTTTGGCCCCAGACGAAAGAGAAAAATGAAACAAACAGATTGTTCAAATTCGTCGTATATCGCGAAGGGTAACGCGTCATAATGACCCGCTTGGAAAAAGAAAGATGAACGAGATGGAGCTGCACCACGAGCCTCAGACGGGGACGCTTCTCACCGCAGAAGGTTTTACCGCTCTGCAGAAGGAACTTGAAACCCTCACCACGGTAAAGCGCGGTGAGATTGCCGAGCGCATTCGCGAAAGCCAACAGCACGGCGAATTTAGCGAAGACAACAGCGAACTTGACGAAGTGAAGCTGGAGCAGGCGATGGTAGAAACCCGGATCGCCGAACTCAAAACCTTGTTTGGCAATGCCCAAATTTTGGACGAGGCAAGTATTCCAACGGATCGAGTTGGAATTGGATCGGTAGTCACGCTCCTCGACTTGCAGTACCACGAGCAATTTGAAGTTCGATTGGTCTCAAGCATTGAAGCCGACCCAGGTCGAGACTTGATTAGCAACGAGTCTCCGATGGGAACGGCGATTTATGGAATCGAACCGAACACAGAAGTTTATTTCGACGCACCGGAAGGTCGCAAAAAGTTCAAGATCGTTTCGATCACTCGGTAACGGGCGGAAATTTCTGGTCAGGCACTCCCTTGTACTGACTTCGAACGAACTCATGCAACCGCACTAGCCACTCGTGACGTGCGGTTGCAAGAAAAAGCAGATTCTGTACAACCATGTTGCGGAGCTCTGTGTCCATCGGCTCTTCCTGGATGGACTTCCTCAATTCTTTCAGATAGGCGTCGCTCTGAATCATCCAGGTCGCAACCACATTAATTCGCGCTTCTGGTTCTAGCAGCTCAAGAAAATAACCGCGTGTGCGCATTGAGTCGGCAAGGTGCCCGAGTTCCGTTTGTTCAGGTGGACTCGTAAGCCAGTGCTGAACCACTTGTGTTCCGAGAATGGTCAGCTGATACTCGCTACGAGCACGATTTGGATTACCTGCCTTACCAAGAAGAGTGATGAGGTCTTGGTCTTGCAGGCGTCGTAGGGTCCGGTAAATCGAGCCGCTCTCCGCGCTCCAGCGACTGCCAGGACGACGAAGCATCAGCTTGCGCATCGCGTATCCTGACGTCACACCTGCGCCGATCATGGCTAGAACGAATTTCTCTAGCTCACTGTAGGGAAAACTTTTCATTATTAGCGCAGTTTTAGAACAAAAATCTAACGCAGTCAGGTTTATACCCGAGCACATCGCTGGACTCAGCCTTGAATTGGAGATAGCTTTGGGCCTAACGGTTGGCCCCTTGGTGGTACCATTCAACATTCCCCAGTTTCTAGGAGCTGGACCCATTCTAATGGCACAAGATTCATCCTCCGTATCGGGCGGCAAGGAACAGCGAACTACTGGTTCCGTTCCTCTACCGCGTAGCAAACGCGGCGCAAAGGCGTATTTTAACGACGTGGTGCGCGAACTAAAAAGAGTTGACTGGCCAACCGTTCCAGAAACCCACCGACTAACCGCCGTGGTTCTGACCGTTTGCCTCGCTCTTGTTGCCATCCTTACCGGCTTGAGTTCACTATTTGAAATTTTGACCAAGCTAATCACAAAAGGAACCATCTAACACATGCCAAAATCATGGTACGCCGTGCACACAATTGCCGGCCATGAAAACAAAGTTCGAGACGTTCTCACTCGCCGTGCTCAGGTTGAAGGCATTTGGGGACTCGACATCTACGACATCCTGATCCCAACCGAACGCGAAATGTCAACGCGAAACGGCAAACGATACGAGCTTGACCGAAAAGTTTTTCCTGGCTACATCCTCGTTCAAATGATGATGACGGACGAGGCTTTCAAGCTCGTCAAGTCCACCACGGGCGTCACTGGCTTCGTGCAGAGCGGCAACAAACCTGTACCGCTTGAAGACTACGAAGTGAGCCGAATCCAGAAAAACCTGGAAGCGAGCCGAGAAGCTCCAAAGGTCAACTGGAACAAGAGCGATGCCATCCGCGTTGTGGAAGGGCCGTTCAGCGACTTCACCGGAAAGATCGAAGAGGTCAGCCCGGAAAAGGAGAAGCTCAAGGTACTCATCAACATCTTTGGTCGAGACACTCCAGTCGAGCTCGACTTCAACCAAGTCGAAAAGCTCTAGCGTTTCGCACGGTAACGACCCCGAACTGCACCGGTGGTGCTTCGGGGTCGTTTTTCGTTTTCAGTGGTCAGTTCGCTTTCTCGAGCCCGTCTTAACTATCTATGTCCCATTCCGCGCCACGCATCTACCCTGCCAAATGGGTCACTGGTGAGCGCGACGCAGCCGCCGAGGCTCGGCTAAGTTCGGAACTTAAAATCACGCCGCTGGTCGCCGCGTTGCTGGCCAACCGTGGTTACGCGGACCCAGGTGAAGCTCAGGTCTTTCTCACCCCATCTCTCCACCGGCTTCATGACCCGTCACTTTTGCCGGACTACGAGCTGGCAAAAGCAGAGATTCTCGGTGCCGTCCAGGAAAAATCGCTGATCTACGTTCATGGTGATTACGATGCCGATGGCGTCACCAGTACCGCGATCCTTTATCGCTTCCTCAACAAGCTCGGTGCAAACGTGCATGCTCATGTCCCGCACCGAATGCTGGAGGGCTACGGAATTCACCCGGACGCTGTGGATAAAGCACACGCGATGGGGGCAAAGCTCTTCCTCACGTGCGACTGCGGTATCTCCGCCCACGAACAAGTTGCGAAAGCTCGAGAATTCGGAATGCGCGTGGTCATCACCGACCACCACCAGCCGAAACCGACTCTGCCCATCGCTCACGCCATCGTAAATCCGCACCGCTCCGATTCCACATACCCCTTTAATGAGCTCTCAGGGGCCGGTGTGGCCCTCAAACTGTGTGCGGGGCTATTCCGAGACCTGGGACACAGCGAGGACGTGTTTTACCGGCGGTTTGTCGACCTGGCTGCTCTTGGCACCGTCGCGGACATGATGCCGCTGGTGGACGAAAACCGAGTGATCGCAAAGTTTGGCGTCGAGAGGATAGCGGACTCGGACAAAACCGGGATTCGGGCGTTGCTCGCCGTTTCCGGCCTAACCAACCAAACCCTCAAAGCCACCCATATCGGGTTTCAACTTGCCCCGCGGCTCAACGCCGTTGGCCGAATTGACGATGCGAAGATGGCGTATCGCTTGCTCGTGAGCGCCGACGATTCTGAATCTCGTGAGCTCGCCGGCGTGCTGGAGGAACACAACCAGCAGCGAAAGTTGGAGCAGGAAAAGACCACGCGAGAGGCGATCGAAGAAGTCCGAGAGCAAGGGCTGTCCGACTCCTTCGTTATCATGGTCGCAAAAGAAGGCTGGGGACCAGGAGTGGTTGGCCTTGCGGCCGGCAAAGTTCTGGAGGAGTATCGACGGCCGACGTTTGTGCTCACCGTCGATCCCGAGTCCGGCAAGTTGAAAGGCTCCGCCCGGAGCATCGAAGGTTTCCACCTTGCTCATGCGATGCACGAACTGAAGGATTTGATGGATGGCGGTGGCCATGCCATGGCCGCGGGCTGCAGCTTCCCGAAAGAAAATCTCGACGAAATTCGAAAGCGAATGGACGAGATTGCGCGCAAAACGCTTCAGGAATCCGACTTCGTGCCGACGATCAAGACCGATATCGAGGCTAAAGCCGAGGAAGTGAATGAGCGAGTGCTTGCCGAGATTGAGGGTCTGGCCCCGTTTGGCATCGGCAACCCAGAGCCAACCTTCCTCGTGCGTGGTATCACAATTGGCTCGATTCGGCCGATGCGAAATCCCGCTCACGTTAACGTCGTGCTCCGACCCGAATCCGGCGGAAACATCGATGCAATCTGCTTCGGGCAAGGCGAGTACTTCTCTTCGCTTGGAACCGGCGCAAAGGTTGATTTGGCAGTCCAACCCGAAATTAATGAGTTCAACGGTCGGCGAACGTTCCGCTGGCGAGTGAAAGGCGTACGCCCCGCTTAATCCGCCAATGTCCCGACAATCGCCGTCGCGCGACGGCGAACGCCTTGCCGGAAGAAGTCGATGCGCAGTTCCGTGTTGGGAACTTGCTTAAACATCGCTCGCGCGTATTCGTACTGGTTTCGCACCGAGTAATCCCCCAGTCGCACCACCACGTCTCCAACCCGCAGCCCGGCTCTCTCGGCCGCGGAGCCGGGCTCCACAACCACCAGCTCTGCTCCACCCGAGAGAGAGTCTCGGCAGATGCAACCCAGGTAGGGATGCGCGACGACGCGGTTTGGGGACCTAAAGCCCCGAACCACGCGACTGGACAGCGTTGGGCTGGTCATATAGCCAACGGTCAGCAGCCCCGGCGCAAACTGAGACTGGTTGAGAAAACCTTGCTGATAGCGCTTGTCACGGATTGTCGGAGCCGATTGTTGAAGCTCGGTCTGAACGGAACTTAGACCGCCGTAGAACCGAAATCCTCGGACAAACAAGGCGGTTTCGTAGTTTTGCTCCGGTTGTTCGAGAGCGATCCGGATCACCGGAACCGTGCGCCGACGCTCGGTCGAGACGCCAATGAGCTCACTACTGGAAAGCTCAACCCGAAACATGCCGTCTGGGAGGACAGCATAAACCAATTCGCCAACCTTGATTTCGCT
The DNA here is from genome assembly GCA_945882415.1 of Chthonomonas calidirosea. Classification (GTDB taxonomy): domain Bacteria; phylum Armatimonadota; class Fimbriimonadia; order Fimbriimonadales; family Fimbriimonadaceae; genus Fimbriimonas; species Fimbriimonas planktonicus. The sequence continues at coordinate 53,929 of CAMCWC010000009.1, read as the reverse complement.
TGCTGGTTCAAACGCTTGGCTCCCGGTCACCGCCGTGTCGCGCTGAATAAGGGCGAGGTCGCTCAGTTCATCGACTTTGAGCAGGCTAACCTTGACCGTCTGCCCATCGTAATCAAGGGCGTCAATGCGGTTGCCGCGGACGGCATATCGACTCACGACGTACAAACCACGAGCGTCGATCAGGCCGGCAACGCCGCGCACGACGCCATCGGTTCGCACCATCAGCAACGACGGCTTTAAGGTTGACCAGCCAACGGCATCACTTACCGCGTCCGCCTCGGCCCGCAGCGGCTTGCCGAGTACGGCGGATTGCGATGCCTGGGGCGGAAATCCCTGCCAGCCCGGGGCAAGCAAGGACATTCCAGCAACTAAACTAACCGCCGACAAGGACACCAGTTACGGCCTCCGTTTCCGTTGCCCGGCCAGGGGCATCGGGCAGCGCACCGATAATGACAATGGGTTCGTCGTTTGAAGCTGGCAACACAACCGGGTCCGATTCCGGCTTTGTCGTCTGCTTGACGGGCTGCTTGACCGCAGGATCCGCAGATTGAGTCGCAGCGGGGGCAGCCGTCCGTTCTCCGCTTCGAGACGCCACCAGCGTTGCATACGACTTGCGGTTTCGCTTCTGGCTAGCCTGGACCGGCGCGGTGCCAAACGCAAGAGCATTCGGCTTTGCGGCTTGAGTCATCTGGGGCTCCGGCTTCTTTGCGACAACTGTCGTTCGGTTGAGCACCACCGGCGGCGTCATTTGATTGCGCATCGGGTTCGGATCCTTAACGACCATCGGTTCTGCCTTTGGCTGCAGGTTTGGAAGCAGCATGATCGCAAAGGTCAGACCGAACGCTACTGCGGGCATCCATAACCATCCGAGCTTCGCTTTTGCGGGCTCTCGGGGTTCTAGGCATCTTTCAAGGATTGCCGCTCGCAGTCGCTCTTTTGAATACTGATCTTCTGGAACGTCCTTAAGGAGGTTCAGGCTCACCGCAAAACGTTCCTGTGCTTTCAGCTCGGCGGCCAACTCAGAATCGTTCTCGGCTTGATTACGCAACGCTTCGGTTTTGCCCTCTTCGAGCTCTCCAAAGGCATAACGCAGTAATTCTTGATCTCGTTTGTTTCTCATCATTACTGGGCCAACAGGGGAGCGATTCGATCCCTGAGCGCTCGTCGGGCTCGGAGCACGCGCAACTTTGCGCCTCCGATCGTACACCCTATAATTTTGGCGATTTCTGGATATTCTCGCTCTTCTAAATCTCTCAAAACGATCATGGTTCGGTGGTGGGCCGGAAGGGCGTTGAGCGCGGACCGCAGTGCGGCTTTGCGGCGCTCGTCCTCGAGGTTCTGAACCGGATCGTTCGTCATTCCGATCGTCATCCAATCCAAGGCACCTGCGGCTTCCTTTTGCTCAAGGTTAGATCGGCGCTGGCTCATTCGAGCCTGGTCGGTGCAAAGGTTGGTAACAATCCGCAGAAGCCACGTGGTGAACTTCGCTTCATCTCGGTAGCGGTGAAGATTCTGATAGGCCCGAACAAAGGCTTCCTGCACCATGTCCTCGGCGTCGTCCCGGCGGCCGACCATTTGGTATGCGAATCGGTAAACCAAGATTCGGTGGCGATCGAACAGGTGTTCGAATGCTTCGTACTCTCCGCTCCGCGCTCGCTGAACTAGCCGCTCGTCGGACTCAAGCTCAAGCCGACCGGTGGCGGTTGCTCCCATTGTGCTCACAATTCCTTCCATGAATTCCGCTGGCTCCTTTTCTGAACCAATCGTACTGACGAATGCTTTAGGTTGGAGTTTCATACGGTAGGCATATCGAGCACCAAAGTGACCGGACCGTCATTTAGAAGTGACACCTGCATGTCCGCGCCAAAGACTCCGGTTCCGACGGGGATGCCAGTTTCTTTGAGGGCAGCGACGAATTGCTCGAACAGGGTGCTTGCCTTTTCGAATCCGGCGGAATCCGAGAAGCTTGGGCGACGGCTCTTTTCCGCGTTTCCATAGACAGTGAAATTCGAAACGGCCAGAATTCCACGCTCACCCTCCGGAAGGTCGAGGAGCGAGAGATTCATTTTTCCTTCCGCATCGTTAAAAATGCGCAGGTTCGAAACTTTGTCGGCCACTTTCTTTAGTCCGCCAGATTCATCATCGCGATGAATGCCGACCAAAAGCAACAGTCCTGGCCCGCATGAGCCGACGACTTCGCCATCGACCGAAACGGACGCCGACGATACGCGCTGAATGATCACGCGCATTACTTGCCCACCCGGCTAAACATTCGCAAGATGCTGAGGATATCGCTGAGATTTGCGATGCGCGTCATCACGTGGTTCAAGTGATCGGTGTCGGTAACGTCAATCGCAACATTAATTTCGTAAGTCTGGTTTGGCAGTGGATGCGCCTTGAGACCTGAAACGTTGGTCTTCGTTTCGCCGAAGATCGTGGAAACATCCATCAGCAAGCCGAGACGGTTGACGGCAAGAATCCGAAGCGGAACCGGATAAAGATTTCCATCTTTTGGCCACGCGTAAGGCATCAGGCGCTCGGGTTCGCTCGTAACGTACGCCATCGCGTTCGGGCAAACCTTGCGGTGCACCATGATCCCTCGTCCACGTGTGACGTAACCGACGACTTCATCTCCGGGAATTGGGCTGCAACACTTCGAACGGCTGACCAAAATGCCATCGACACCGTCGCCGTGAAGGGCAAGCTTGCCTTCCTTGGTTTTCGTGACTTCGATACGGTCAACTTTCGTCCGCTCGTTCGGGTTGCCACGAAGTTTTTCGACAACGTTCTGGACCGAGACGAGTCCGGATCCGAGCTTTGCGAGTACGTCTTGAGCGGAATCGCAACTATCGAGCTGATCCGCAACTGCACGCAATTTGTCTTCGCCGAGATACTGTTTTGGCTCGAGCCCGAAGGACTTCAGTTCCTTTTCGAGCAGCTCTCGACCGCGGCTTGCATCCTCGTTTCGAGTCTGCTTCCGGAAGTGCGTGCGGAGCTTGCTTCGAGCATGGGCGCTCTTAACGAACTCCAGCCAGTCCATGCTCGGTGAAGCGTTGGATCGGTTGATGATCTCGACGACGTCCCCGTTCTTGAGGCGCGTGCTGAGCGGAATCATCTGGCCATTGATCCGCGCGCCAATGAGGGTCATGCCTAGTTCGGTGTGAACTCGGAACGCGAAGTCCACCGGCGTGGAATCGGCCGGAAGGTCGATGACGTCTCCCTTCGGCGTAAAGACGAAGGTTTGTTCGGAGAAGAGGTCAGTCGATAGGGTTCGAAGAAAGTCGCTGCTCGTTCGTGAGTCTGAGGACCAGTCGAACAGCTGCTGCCGGAGATTCTGCAGGCGCTTCTGCTCGTCTGCCGCGGCTTTGCCTTCTTTGTAGCTCCAGTGCGCTGCGACGCCGAACTCGGAGATCTGGTGCATTTCCTTCGTTCGAATCTGGATTTCGAGCGGCTGCCCGTTCGGGCCGATGACCTTGGTGTGCAGCGACTGGTATCCGTTCGGCTTCGGGCGAGCGATGTAATCGTAGAAAAGCTGCGGAATCGGGACGTAGCTTTCGTTAACCGCACCTAGCGCGACGTAGCAATCCGGGATGGTTTCGACAATGATGCGCAAAGCCAAAAGGTCGTAGATTTCTTCGAAATCCAACCCTTGCCGCACCATCTTGTTCCAGATCGAAAAGAGGTGCTTCGGCCTCCCGCGAATGTCGACCAGGCTCACGCCTTTTTCAAGACACGTTTCGCGAAGGACAACGATGACCTTCTCAAGCTCCTGCTCGCGCTGCTTCCGCGTATTGCCAACAAGGTCGTTGACCTCTTGATACTCACGGGGGTGGAGGGCCATGAAGGCCAGGTCCTCAAGCTGCCATTTGATCTGCCAGATTCCGAGTCGGGCGGCAAGGGGCGCGTAGACATCAAGCGTTTCGTTCGCGATCCGGGTTCGCTTTGCCGGCGCGAGCGCGTCGAGCGTCATCATGTTATGAAGCCGGTCGGCTAACTTGATGACCATCACGCGAAAGTCTTTCGACATCGCGAGGAGCATTTTTCGGAGGGTTTCTGCTGTGCGGGCGGTCTTCGCGGCGGCGCGCTCTCGGGCGGTGTGTTCTGGCTTGTCGTCAAGTTTAAGCTTGGTGACGGATTCCACCAGCTCGACTACTTCTTCGCCGAACTCACGTTTGATTTCGGCATAAGTTGCCTGCGGGCAATCCTCCAAAACATCGTGCAGAAGCGCGGCACAGATCGTGTCGTCATCCATCCCAAGGTCGGCGAGGATGTGCGCGACGGCAATAGGATGCAGGATGTAGGGTTCGCCCGAGGAGCGCACTTGATCGCTGTGGGCATCGCGCGAATAGTCGAAGGCGCGTCGAATTCGAGGAAGATTTGCTTCGGGCCGCCGGTCGGAAATCAGGGCCAAAAGCGCATCAAACTCATCCGACACCCTGGCAGATTGGTCACTGTTGAGCGAGTCCATGGGCATCGTTGGCCGGAGGAGGCGACGCTGCCTTCCACGGTCACGGAACAATGGAGTCAGTATAACAAACGTTCGAGATTCTTACGCACCACGTGACAAAAGAAGCTCGTTTGCCGTGACGGCCTGCTCTGGCGTATCCACCGAGATCGGCGATGCCACTCCCTGGACCATCTGAATCTGCATGCCGTTTTCTAGCAAGCGAAGCTGTTCAAGCCCTTCGGTTAGCTCTAGCGGACTTGGTCCGAGCGCGACGAAGCGTCGGAGGGTTCCCGGGCGGTACGCATAGATTCCGATGTGCTTCCAAACCGGAAGCTCCCGCCGATTCCGAGGATACGGCAACGAGTACCGGCTGAAATAGAGTGCGGTTTCATCGGATCGGAGCACTACCTTCACTGCCGAAGGCTCGTCGACCTCCGACTCGGAACACTCTGCATAGACGCTCGAAGCATGAGCGGTTGGCGAGGCTTGAAGCGCATTTGCGCAGGCGCGAATTGTGGCGGAGTCGATGAGCGGCTCGTCGCCCTGGAGGTTTACGAAAACATCGGCAGCAAGCGAGTCTGCCACTTCAGCCAATCGGTCGGTACCGCTTGGATGATCTTGCCGTGTTAAGATCGCAGGCGCGCCGAAAAGAGCCGCCGCATCAAGTATCTCTTGGTCTGGGGTCGCAATCACCACTTCATCCGCGCAGGAAGAATCGATTGCCGCGCGATAGACCCACTCCACCATTGGCTTCCCTGCCAGATGAACCAATGGCTTGCCAGGGAAACGAGTGCTTCCCATTCGGGCCGGAATCACGATGACCGTTTTCACCTGACTACTTAACCCAAAAATGAAAAAGGGCCGCCGAGGCGACCCTTAGTTTTTTTGTACACCGAGAAGGAAGGGTTCATGAAGAACCCGCCTAACTATTGCGAGTCTTTAAAACCCACAACCCTCTCGGTGGCTATTATCTGAACTCATTTTGTTTAGCACCACCTCCTTTAGTTGGGATAGTTAAATATACGCGAGGTTGTTCGAAATCGCGTCAACTATTTTGGGACTTCTCGGCCAAATCTCGAATCGACCGATTTGACCTGATCGGCGAGCGCCGTCTCAGTCGCGCCGATCTCTTTCATGGTGTCGTCCAACCCCAGCGCAACCGCAACGTGGAGGGTTCCCGTGCTCGCTTGGGTGGCCGAGATCATCAGGGTTTGCCCGCCTTGTTTCCAGAACCAGTTCTGGACCGTCTTGCCTTCAACCTTCTCGGGAGTCACGCCAGAAAATGTGCTGGTGTAGAGGTTCACGAGGTCTTCAAGCTGAACTTTCGTAGCCCGGTCTAACTGGTACATCGCCACCGCGATGCGCTGCTGGTACATGATCGTGCCGAAAGATTCTCTCGCCGTCTCCCAGCCTTGACCACGATATGGCTGCTGAAATCGCTTCGGCAATTCGGCGAACTCGAACGAATTGGCTTCCGGAGCGAAGACTTTCACGGCCTGGTCGTAGGACGAACCGAGCTTGAGAGAATTTCCCTCGTGAATCAGAAAAAGTTCGCTCTCAGTAAAGCTTGGGGCGAGAACGATCTTTTCCTCGGCCGGAACCGTGGTCTCGCCGGAAGCAGCACTCGGCGCAGGGCCGGCGCAACCGACAAGCCCAATCGCGACGATGGCCAAAATCCACTGCGTACTTCGGATGGGCTTGCTCACGTTTGTTTCCCTATCAAGCAAAACAAACTACGGTGCGGCGACGCCGAGGATGCGGTACTTCTGCTTGCCCGCCGGCGCAACCACGTCGATTTCTTCACCGGCTTCGCGACCGTTGAGTGCGAGACCCAGCGGAGAATCGATGGAGATTTGACTCTTGTTCGGATCGGCCTCGTAGGCGCCAACTAAAGTGACTTCGAACTCGTCATCAAACTCTAGGTCGAGCAACTTGACGGTCGATCCTATGTATGCGCCATTGCCCGCGTCGGCTGGACGTTCGACTACCTTGGCGTACTGGACGGCTCGCTCAAGATCGGAGATTCTCTTCTCAAGTCGCGTCTGGTTGAGCTTGGCCTCGTGGTAAGCCGCGTTCTCACGAAGGTCTCCGTGACTCTTGGCTTCGCGGATGGCTTCCGCGATGTTGTTCCGAACCGGGCCTTTCAGTTCTTCCAGCTCCGCCTTTAGAGCGTCGAATCCTTCTTTTGTGACCTGGATGTCCTTGGACATAGGACATTTATTGTAGCATCATGTCCAGATGCCACCCCGGACCGTTAGCGTAGCCATCGTTAGCTACAACACAAAGGACAAACTTCGGCGGTGCCTGGAAGCGATTTCGCAAGAATTCGAGGTCATCGTTGTCGATAACGCGTCGGCAGATGGATCTTCGGAGATGGTCGAAAACGACTTCCCACACGTTCAGCTGATCAAGAATGTGGTCAATCGAGGCTTCGGCGCTGCGAATAACCAGGCGGCCGCCGTCGCATCCGGGTCGTTGGTCCTCTACTTGAATAGCGATGCGTACGCCTTCCCCCACGCCATCGCAGACCTTGCTGAGGTTTTTGACGACGAAAAGGTTGTCGCGGCCGGAGGAATGCTTTTGAATCTGGATGGCACGCTCCAAACGAGCACGGCAAACCAGCTGACCCTTTGGGCGGTGTTCTGCGAGCAGTTCTGGCTGGAGAAACTTTTGCCGAAGGTGAAGTTGTTTTCACCGTACTGGAACACGCACCAACTGGTTCGGACCGATGGACCGACCGAGACGCCCCAGGTGATGGGAGCATGCTTGATGACTCGCCGATCTCACATCAAGTGGGACGAGCGGTTCTTTCTTTACTGCGAGGACACCGACCTATGCCTTCGTCTCTCGACCCAAGGGAAGATTCTCTACGTTCCGTACGCCAAGTTCACGCATGAGCTGGGCTCAAGCAGCAAGAACCGGGCTCGAGCCGTTGGCCTGTACAACCGAGGAAAGGAGCTCTACTTCGAGATTCATCACGGCAAGTTTGCGTCTGCCGTTTGCTTCCTGCTCGACCGACTCGGAGCGCTATACCGGGTGCTTATCTGGGGACTTCTAACCCTTCTGACCCTTGGGAGAGTGTCCCGCTTCCGCGAACAGCTGCGAATCTTTACTCAGGTGCTTCGGTTTCCGCGACTTGGGCCGAAACTTGGTCCTTGAGATAGGCGGCCAGGACGTCGTCGGGAAGGCCACTCATGACCATCTGCCCGTCACGTAGCCAAACGCACCGGTCGCTGAATCGCTCGACCGCCTGCAAGTTGTGCGAGACCATGAGAATCGTTCCACCTTCCTTGCGGAATCGGTCCACGCGGTCGTAGCATTTTTGCTCGAAGGCGTAATCACCGACGCTCAAGACTTCGTCCACCAAAAGGATGTCTGCATCAACATGAATCGCCACGGCAAATCCAAGCCGAGCGAGCATGCCGCTGGAGTAGCTTCGAACCGGCGAGTTGATGCTGTCGCCAAGTTCCGAGAATTCGATGATCTGCGGGATCCGCTCTCGAATCTGCTTTCGCGTTAGGCCGAGGACAACGCCGTTGAAAATGATGTTCTCCATCCCGGTCAGGTCGGGGTGGAAACCAGCGCCGAGTTCCAGCAACGGAGCGATGCGGCCATTTACTTTGACTTCGCCCGATGTTTGTCGGTAGACCCGGGCCAGGATCGCCAACAACGTGCTCTTCCCCGCTCCGTTTCGCCCGATCACGGACACGCATTCGCCAGGATAACAATCAAAGTCGAGCCCCTTCAGGACCTCAAACTCGCGGACGGAGCGCTTCTTCCACCACAGCAGAAGGGTTTTCAATCCGCCAATGGCGGAGTTGCTGACCCGAAACTTCTTGCGCAGATTCCGGACCGAAATCGTTGGTGTGCGAGTTGCCATTGCCTCGCTCATGGCCGCTCCACAAAGCGCCACTTCATCCGGTTGAACATGGCGTAGCCACCGATCAGCACCACCACGGAAACGGCCGCCGCGATGTACAAGTACATCGGCTTCATCCCGATCGGCGGATGCGTAGTGTTTCCGATGGTGATGCTCGCGGGCGCAAGTAGGGCTTGCCGATAGCCGGTCGACAGCGCCGCGATTGGGTTCAGGTGGTACAGGCTGAACAACATCCCATTGGTGCGTTGATTGATGTTGGAATACGCAACCGTCTCGGAGGTGTAAGTAATGGGCGACAGGAAAAACAGCAGGTACATCGCTACACCCGTTAGGTACTTCACATCTTCGTAGAAGGTGTTGAGCGCCGACACGATCAAACCGAGACCCGTTGACAGGAAGAGTGAAATCAGCATCAACAACGGCAGCTGGATCGTGCTGAGTTGGAACGGATTCACCTGCGGATTTCGAAGGTAGATGAACCCGAGGAACGCAAAGAACACCAGCCAGCCCAACAGCAAGTGAATGAAGTTGGCAATGATGATCCCCAGCGGCAGTAACTCGCGCGGGAAGTAAATCTTCTTGATCAGCGGCACTTGCGACAAGACCGACTGAGCGGAGTCCAGAATCGACTGCTGGAAGAACAGATACGGTAGGTACGCCGCCATGACGTACGCGCTAAAGTTGCTGACGCCGTTGTTGGCCAGGTAGCCATACACAAAGGTCAGAACACCGGTTGTAACGATCGGAATGATCAGCGACCAAAGGAATCCGAGCGCGCTGTTCTTATAGCGAATTCGCAGATCGCGTTCGACGATAGTAAAGAGAAGCTCTCGGTAGCGCCAAAGTTCGCGCAACTCCTCCTTCATCTAGCTTCGAATATACCTCCGCTTCGTTCGCTGGCCGAACCGACACCCACACGAACAGCGCGCCGCTGCCTACGGCCAGATGATTTCGGAACCGATGCTCGGCCGGCAGATAGACCAATCGGAGACGACCAGGTGCAAGGTCTACGGTCATGATCGCCAGCATAGGGTCAGAGTTTGTCGGGGTTACAAACACGGGCAAGCCTCGGCGATCGGAATCTGCGACCATCTTCCCGGCAAGATCGAGAACTCGAAATCTCACTTCCGATAACTTGGGCAGGATCGAAGGCTTCGCCCGGCTAACTTCGAAAACGACGATGTCTGGGCTTTTAAAGACAATGGACGGAAAGATCGGCGCGACCACCCCTGGAACTAACGCTGCCAAAACTAAACCGAGATCCATACCCATTCAAACGATGAGCAATGGTCAGATGGTGCAATTTAGCTTTAGCTTGTTGCTTCAGGCGGCGCAACGGAGTCTCGGAAGGTCCCGGTAACCATGTACTTCACGCGCTCCGAGATGTTGAGGGCGTGGTCGGCAATGCGCTCCACGTGATGAATTGCCATGAGGAGCCAGCCGTCGGTGATGACATTCTCCTGGCTGAGTTTCATGTTCTCAAAGATTTGCCCGCGCAAGACGCGGTACATCTCGTCGACTTCGTCCTCAAGCTGATTGACGCGTGCAATGAGCGCCGTATCGTGCTGGGAATACGCCTGAAGCGAGAGTCGAAGCATTTCCCGGGCAAGCGCACCCATCCTCGGAATGTCCACCACGTCGGCATTTCCAAACTCCTTCTCGATCTTCATGCCGATCTTCGCGACGTCAACGGCTAGGTCGCCAATGCGCTCGATATCAGTGATGACCTTCAGTGCGGTGCCGATGATGCGGAAATCTCCCGCTAGTGGCTGCTGAAGGGCCATGAAGCGCAAACATCGCGACTCGATGCTGAGATCCTGCTCATCGATCTCGTCGTCCTTGCGCAAAACTTCCATGGCCAAGTCGTTGTCGAGGCGAGTCAAACTATCGATCGCCATTTCGACCATGTGCTCCGCACGCGCGCCCATTTCAAGCAAATCGTGCTCAATAGCTCGAAGCTCTTCGGTGTATGCAGCGCGGACGAAACCAATGTTTTGCATTCTGGGAGAATTTCCTAGAGATTAAGACGTTAGGAACTTGCGTTTTGTACTGGGAAATGGCAAAAGTACCTATGATCGCCATCGCGGGATTCAACGGGATCGGAACTAATGCAAAGCTCCTGCGCGTTTGGACATCTTCCCGCGAAGCGACAACCCGGGAATCTTGTTCGTGGGTCGGGAATCTCACCTTGTGGAGCCTCCGGCAAATGCATCAGCTTTTCGAGGGTCGGTGCAGATTCGAGTAGGGCCCGGGTGTAAGGATGCTTGGGCCGATTGAAGACCTCTTCCGTGACTCCTTCCTCCACGATTCGCCCCAAGTACATCACGGCCACGCGGTCCGCAAGGTAGCGAACGGTTGTAAGGTCATGTGAGATGTAGAGGAAAGCACAGCCTTCCTGTTGCTGAACGTCTTTCAGCAAGTTCAAAATTTGAGCACGGATCGAGAGATCAAGAGCCGCCGTAGGCTCATCGCAAATCACTAGTGGCGGCTTCAGGGCAAGCGCTCGGCCAATGGCCACGCGCTGACGCTGACCGCCAGAAAGTTGATGCGGATATCGATCTAGGAATCGATCGTCCAATCCGACTTCCTTGAAAATCGTCGCAGCTGATCCTTGCTTCCCGACGATTCGCTGAGGCTCCAAGGCCGACTTGCTGACGGGCCATTTCGGGTTTAAGCTGGCGTAAGGGTCTTGCCAAACCATCCCAACCTTTTCGGCCAACGCACGGGACGCACCCTTCACATTCAGGCCGTCAAGTTCAATTTCTCCAGCCGATAGCGGTTGAAGCCCCAATACGGCGCGGGCCAAAGTCGTTTTTCCGCAGCCCGACTCACCGACAACCGCGACCGTCTCACCTTTATTCACGCTCAGCGAAACACCGTCTAGCGCTCGAACGACGCCACCACCAACCGAAAACTCAACGGATACATTCGAAATTTGAAGTAGCGGCTTGCTCAATTTGGGTCTCCTACCATTCCTTTGCTCCAAAAGAGCCGGTGCCCGAGTTTCAGAAGAAAGTCGTTATCTGACACGGTCACCAAGTTTGTCACGCGCGGGCTTTGCGTGACACGGACCTCGTCTCCACTCAGCAAATGCAGCCTCGTGATCGCATCGACGGACAACATCGATTCCCCTTCACTGGTCACGCGAAGACTGATTTCACTGTCTGGCCGAATCACAAGGGTTCTTGCCGACAGGGTGTGCGGCGCAATTGCGGTCAGGACCATGGCCTGCACGTTTGGGTCGAGAATCGGGCCACCCGCCGAAAGATTGTAAGCCGTCGAGCCCGTGGGCGTACTAACCAAGACGCCGTCCGCCGGATAGCTCGTGAGCTTATGGCCGTCAACCGAAACGCGGAAGGTCATCATTCGCGCCGTGACCGCTCGCTGGAGCGAAACTTCGTTCAGGGCATGCAGCACGGCGACCGGAGTGCCTGAGCGCATCAAGTTCGCCTGGATCATCATCCGGCTCTCGACTTCGCATTCTCCGGCGATAAAGGCTTCGACCGTGCGCTTCAGGTCATGCGCGGTGCACTGAGTCACAAAGCCGAAGCGGCCGAAGTAGACGCCTAGAATCGGGGTGCCCGTAGGGGAGCAAAGGTGCGCCGCGCGGATCAGGGTGCCATCGCCGCCGAAGGCGATGACCAGGTCTGCCTGAGGAAACTGATCGTTGGGTAGCGGTGCCAGCCCCATCGCCCGGGCCGACTCCGTCTCAAACCCGATAGAGTGGCCCAGAGACACCAGCCAATCGCCGGTGTCCTGGGCCGTTTTCAGAGCATCTTTCCGATGGATATTCGCTACGACGTGAATGCGCAAACTAGCTAGAGTTTCGCATACGCGCGAGGGCTCGCTTCACTTCAATGTCCTGCGGCGCGATTTTTTGTGCCATCTCAAGGATATCGATGGCCTTTTTCTTCTGTTTCATTCGCTCCAACGTGAACGCCAGGTTCAGGTAGGAAGGGATGAATTTCGGATTTGCTTCAATGCTTCCACGGAATGCAGCTTCGCTTTGCGCGTACTTTTCCATCTGCATGAAGTACAAACCGATGCCGTTTAGAGCGTTTGCGTTCTTCTTGTCCTTAGCCGCGACGAGCTTGAAGTTCGCGTACGCACCGTCGTAATCAGAAATTTCCCACTGAGCGTTCGCCAATTCGAGTCGCAAGTCAGTGCGATTCGGATCGGACTTGATGACTTCTTTCCAGTTCGTCACGGCAACGGCGTAATCTCGGTTCTGCGCCGCGGCCGCTCCAAGGTTCAGCTTGTGAGTGATCGACTTCGGATCGAGACCGACCAACTTGCTAAATGTTCGCTGCGCGGCGTCAAACTCGGTATCTCGGAACTGCAACATGCCGAGGTTGGTCAGCGTGTCGATGTCTTTGTCGTTGATGGCAAGAGACTTCTGGTAGGCGGCTTTCGCGCCCTTGACGTCGCCCTGCTGTTGCTTCAAGAAGCCGACGTTGTACCAATAAGGGGCATCGTTGATTCTCGAATCGGCTAGGCCCGCGCTGACTCGGCTCGCATCGGCAAATCGCTTTTCCTTGGCGTAGGCCTCAACCAAAACTTCTCGGCCCGAGACGTCCTGCGGATTCGCGGCAACCGCTCGCTCCAGGAACGGAATGGCGGCATCGAACTTTCGCTGCCGCATGAATGACATGCCGGCATTTCTCGAGAAAGTGGCGTTGTCTGGTCGAAGGGTTGCCGCTTTCGCGTACGCTTCGCTTGCGCCGACGTCGTTCTTCTGCATCTCTTGAGAAATGCCGAAGTTGTTCCAAACGAAAGCATCTTCTGGGTTGAGTTCGCTAGCCCGCTTGAACATGGCCTCGGCTTGAGCCGTGTCCTGTCGCTCAAGGAAGATATTTCCGGAGTTGTAGAACGCCTCGAATCGCTTGTCGTCCTTTTCTCGAACGATCTTGTAAACCTCAAGGGCCTTGTCGTTCTCCTTGGTGGCGGTATATGCCGTGCCCAAGTTGTTCAGAACTTCGATGTCGTTTGGCGACTGCGTGCGTGCCGCTTCGAGAATGGGCACTGCCTTTGCGGCCTGGTTGTCTCGAACGTACAAGAAGCCTAGCCAAGACTTGACCGTGATCGCGTTTGGAGCTTCCACGTACAGGGCTTCAAAAGCGGTGATCGATTCCTTGAGCTTGCCAGCCTTATACATGTCGCCAGCCTCCGCGACTCGCTTCTCAAGGGTTGTGGCAGCGGCTGCCGGCGGATCCTGCACGACCGGGGGTGGCGTCTGAGCCAGACCCACCGTGGCGAGCGAAATCGCAAGCGTTACGATAATTGATTTTTTAAACAAGGACATACACGTTGCCTACCCACGCATTAAAACCTGAATTTGACGGAAGAAGGGATCACGTAAATCCGTGATAGGCACGGCAACACGATCAACTTCACCGACGAATTCTAGTAATTCTACGGGTGCCAGTTTACCGATGGCCGTCGTGATCAGCCCGTACTTGGCGGCGAGAGCTTGTAGCACGTTTGTGTCGTTCGTTCCAATCAACACGGTTCCTGGCACTTCCGCAAACAATTCGGATGCGCTCGGATTGAGATTGAAGGCTCCGCCAAGGCCACTTCGGATGGCGATTTTGGCCAGGGCGACGGCAATTCCCCCGACCGAAACGTTGTGTGCAGAGGCCAGGATCGCCCCACTTGCCGCTTCTACAAGGAAGCCGTGAAGTGATCGCTCCCCAGCGATGTTCGGCATTTCTGGATAGCCCGTTTCCAGCCCGTGAACGGTCGAAAGAAAAGCGGATGCCCCAAGCCCGAGCTGGCTTGAGACGGAAAACGGAACGTGGACCAAAACCAATTCACACGCCTCAGTCGGATAACTCGGCACCGCGTCTTTGGCCGATTCCAAGATTCCGAGCATTCCGATCAGCGGCGTCGGCAGAACCTCGCCCAGATCGCTTTCGTTGTAGAACGACACGTTGCCACTGATGACCGGCGTTTCGAACTCTTCGCAGGCGTCAGCAATCCCCCGGACCGCTCCATCGAACTGCCAATACACGTGCGGATGCTGCGGATTGCCGAAATTGAGGCCATCTGTAACCGCAGTTGGCGTTGCGCCGGTACAAGCGACGTTCCTTGCCGTTTCCGCCACGGCGTTGATCGCTCCGATGTACGGATGCAAATACACCTGTCGGGCGTTACCCTTCAAAGACAGCGAAATTCCCTTCTCCGTACCTCGTGGCGCGATTACGCCAGCATCGCCACGGGCAAATCCGAGGACGGTTTGGGTTTGGACTTGCTGGTCGTACTGATGATCGACCCACTGCTTACTCGCGATTTCGGGCGAGGCCAACAGCGTTTTGAGTGCTTCCACAACGCCAACTTCTGGCAAGGAGGCGGGATCAAAGTTAGCCGCTTCTCGGAAGTACTCCGGCTCCACGGGTTCATTGGAGTAGGTCGGACATTCATCGGCGAGTGCATTCGGGAAGACCGAAGCCTCAACCACTCCGTGTCGCGTCACTGTGACCACACGCTCAGCTGTGACATGACCAATCACTTCGGCATGGACTCCCCACTTTCGGAACACGTCGAGCACTTCCTGCTCTCGACCAAGTTCTGCCACGGCCAGCATCCGCTCTTGGCTTTCGCTGAGCATTAGCTCGTAGGCAGTCATGTCCGACTCCCGCATCGGGACTTTGTCGAGATCAACCGTCATCCCGACCTCACCCTTCGCTGCCATTTCGATCGTTGAGCAGGTCAATCCCGCCGCGCCCATGTCCTGGATAGCGACAATCGCTCCGGTCTGGAGGGCTTCAAGGGTGGCTTCGATCAGTTGCTTCTCGGCAAATGGATCGCCGATTTGAACGTTTGGCCGCTTGTCTTCATTGTCTTCGCCCAGGGCGTCGCTCGCGAACGTCGCGCCATGAATGCCGTCTTTTCCGGTTGCGGAGCCGAGATAGATGACCGGATTCCCTACTCCGCTTGCGGCGGCCGTCGTGATCTCGGCAAGCGGCAAGATGCCAACGCACATTGCATTGACCAGCGGATTACCACTGTAGCGGGGGTGGAAGCCGATTTCGTTCTCAACCGTTGGTACGCCGACGCAGTTTCCGTAGCCGGCAATTCCAGAGACCACGTGCTCAAACAGATACTTGTTTCGAGCAACGACCTCCGCTGGAGCCTTGCCATCTTCAAGGGGTCCGAAACGCAAAGAATTCAATGCCGCGATGGGCCTTGCGCCCATTGTGAGAATGTCGCGGATGATGCCGCCAACGCCGGTTGCCGCGCCTTGATATGGCTCGACCGCGCTAGGGTGGTTGTGCGATTCAACCTTCATCGTGATCCCGAGCCCGTCGCCGATATCGACGATGCCAGCGTTCTCGAGCCCTGCCCCTTCCATCGCCTCACGGTACTTTTTAAAGTAAGCCAACACCGGGCGCGAGTACTTGTAGCCGCAGTGCTCACTCCACATCACCGCATACATGCCCAATTCGGTGAGCGACGGTTCCCGTCCCAACTTTTCAAGAATCAGCGAGTACTCGAAGTCGTTCAAGCCCATCGACTTGTAGACTTCAGGGGTAATGGCGGGCATGAGGAGAAGTATATCGGTTGTGGGCGGGCGAGCCGTCTCGCTCCTGCTGCTCTTAGCGTTCGGCGCCTGTAACTCCGTGTCTCCGTTCGCAGGAAAATGGGAAGGCAAACGGAGCCTGGATTTTGTGCCGAATACGGACCCGTCGATTCAATACACGGCTACTCGCGTGGAACTTACGGTCTCACCAGATGGTCGCTTTACCCTCGTGGATCGCAGTTTGCCGCTCGAAGGTCAAATCGAACCCGATGGCACACTGAAGATCGAACAAATGAACGGGCGACCCGCCGAGGTTAAGGCCCCGGCAAAGCTCTCTCGTACAGGAGAGACGCTCCGACTTGAGTTCGAAGGATCAATTGAATTACGGCAATTGAGCCCGAAATGAAATTCGCGCAACCTGCCCGCACGCTCAGACGTACCTTCATCATCTATGTGGGCAGTATTAGTGTTTCTCGCGGTGATCGTCGCACTTGTGATTTTTGGCATCTCGGCCTACAACGGCCTAGTTCGCCTTCGACGGGAAACCGAGAACGCATTTAGCCAGATCGACGTTCAACTCAAGCGTCGCTACGACGTGATCCCGAACCTCGTTGAAACGGTCAAGGGATACATGAAGCACGAGCAGGACACGCTTGAGCGCGTCATCTCGGCCCGAAACCGAGCGCTCGGCGCGAACAGCGTTGGCGAAAAGGCAGCCGCCGAAGGCCAGGTCGCTTCGGCTCTTACCGGTCTCTTTGCCCTCTCTGAGGCGTACCCAGAGCTCCGAAGCAACGAGAACATGCTCTCGCTGCAGGAAGAATTGAAGAGCACCGAAAATAAGATTTCCTTCGCTCGCCAATACTACAACAACACGGTCACTTCGTACAACACGAAGATTGAGACGTTCCCAAGCAACATCATCGCGAACTCCAGCGGCTTCAAGCCAAAGGACCTCTTCGAGATCGAAGATCCGATCGAACGACAGAACGTCAAAGTTTCGTTCTAAACCGTCACCACGTTTCGGCGTAGTTTCGTTACACTGAGGGAATGGCATCGTCTGCGGCACAACGGCGTCCGGTGAGTCGGCTCCAGCGGACGATACGTTCCCTCTTGGTGATTTCGGGCATCGGAATCACCCTCGCGCTGATCAACACGTTCACCCTGCAGTCTGACATCCGCACTGCAGTCGGGCCAGAGTCGGACGGTCAGAAGCAGTTCTTTATCGCCGCGGCTGACCGACCCGACGTCGCGGTGTTCTTCAAGAATCTCAAGCCGGAGGAACGGATCTCCGTGGCACGGAACATCGCCCGCTACGATGATCCAAAGCTGGCGACCTTGATTGCAAAACTGCTCGCCGACTTCGATGTCGAGGCTCGTGCAGAGCTCGGAAAGTCGCTGACGAAGCTCGCAAAGACCCAGCCACAGGCGGTCGCCGACCAGCTCAAAGAGCGTGGCAGCTTCCAGCAGCTTGCGATCACGCAGTCCATCCAAACCCTTGGCTCCAGCGCAATTCCCTTCGTGATCAAAACTCTGGAAGTCGCGGATGCCCGAACAAATGCTGTGAGCTTTCTGGTCTCGCAGGGGACACCTTCCGTGCCGGCTTTGATGCCGTTGCTGAAGGGCGAGAACAAAGATATTGTCCTGAGTGCAGCCGATGCCCTTGGGAAGCTGAAAGCGCAAGAAGCTTCCCCGCAACTACAAGAGCTTTATAACAAGGCGATTCCCGCTGATCGGGCGGCATTCCTGACCGCGCTCAGCAGCATCGGCGATCCACGTAATGAGTTCATTTTCCGCGACGTGCTTTCCATCGCGAAAGAGCCGCTTCCTCTGCGATCGCAGTCGGCACTGGGACTCGGGCGAATTGGAACTCCGTCCGCAACGAGGCTGCTCTGGCAATACGCGTACTCCGATGAACGCGAGCTCGCAAACAGTTCTATCAGTGGACTTCAGTTCTCTGGCGACCCTGCGCTCACAGATAGGACGACGTTCGACTTGGTTACGGCAAAAGTCGCGTCTGGCATCACAGGCCCTCGCGCCGATCGCGCTCTGACGCAAGCCCTTAGCAATCCGAGCATTGCGGCCGAAGTTGCGAAGCTCTGCACCGAGCGAGCGACGCTGGTTCCCGCATTGCTGGCTACTTTGCAGAAGCTCGAACTTTCGGAGCAAGGCGATCTGGCCGACGCCGTATTGCGATCGCTTTTGACGACCGATAGCGGCCGCGCAAAGGTGGCTGCTCTCAAGTCAAACGACCCGATTCTTGCTGCGTTAGTTGCTCGACGAGAAAACGGCGCCTAATTCGCTCGCTCAGATCCCGGATCGGGACAGGCGTGGAACGCTTCCCGAAAGGATTCGTGCTCGTCTGGCGCGATCGATGCTCATGGCATCGACCTCTTTCTCGAACGACCTGAACCCAGCAAGGTCGAAGCCATGCTTCTCGGCCAAACCGGAGATCTGCGTCACCTGTTCCAGGCTCACGTCTTTACCAAGTGTGAAGCTGTAGAGGTCAGGGTTGCCTTCCAGAGAAAGCATCATCGTCTCGCTCATGCAGGCATAGGCGGTTTCGGGCGGGAAACCAAAGTCGAAGTTGAAGTTGACGTTGCCCGGAACTTTGACGACGCCGCCTTCGATGACCAAAACATCGGGGCGCTCTTTTGCAACTCTAACGGAGACATCTCTCGGTCGGGCCACATCGCACACAATCGCTCCCTGCTTGAAATGTTCTGGCAAAAGAATCGCTGAATCGGATGAAGTTACTGCGATGACCGCATCTGCCTCGCGAATGCGCGAAACCTCAGTAGTCGCAATCGCGCCGGGAATTTCGCTGGCGACTTGTTCCGTCCGTTCCTGATCTCGTCCGACCAGGAGCACTTGTCCAAACTGCGGAGCCAACGCCCGAGCACAGGTTTTGCCGATTGCACCGGTTGCTCCGACGACGGCGAGCACCGCTTGGCTTATGTCAATCTCAAGAAGCCGGCAAGCTCGGATGGTGCCTTCGATCGCAGTTGCGACGGTATAGCTGTTTCCCGTGGTGACCGCAATCTTCGATCGCTCCCGGATTGTCATTCCGCCGTCCCCAACTACGCTTGTGAACGCACCAAGGCCAACGAGGTCTGCCCCTAGATCGGCCGCCATGTCGGTGCACTGGACGAGCCGGTCATAAACCAGTTCTAGCGGGAGCTTTTGCGTCATCTGGGCCGGGGTGAGGGGGCAGCCAATAAACCAGCCTTCGGCTTCGGCACCGGTTTTGGACTTGATTCCAGAGATTTTGCTGACCAAGATCGGCCCTTTGCGGGCGGTGTACATTTCAATGAGCCAATCCGGCATATGCCGCGCCATCGGATACTGCTTCGCAATGTCCTTAGGATGGAGCGGATGGATGATAAATGCGAATCGGTTCACGTTAAGAAACTGTTAACTCCTTGAATGTACCACAGGGGCAAGTACACGGTTGGCGGTTAGTCTGCTAGGTTGATGACGCCCGGTTTCCAGCCCATTTCTCTGATCACCGTGCGATAGTCTGCCTGGGTGATTTCAGAGGGATTTTTGCCCAAGTGAGCGACTACCACCCCTTCCATGACGTTCGTCGCGAAGGTTGCATTCCCGATTAGCGGAGTAGTGGTGACGAGTTGTCTTACTCCCATGGTTTGCAGCAGTTTGACGTCGGCCTCTCGAACGGTCTGGGTGATCACGGTTTTTCCGGCCAAGTTGTCTGGAGCAAAGCGCCGAATAAAGTGCCAATCTCCCGCAATGATCTCCGCTTCCGCAAAGTAATGACCGAACTTTGGGGTTCGAACCTTCTGCTTGTCCCCGGTTGGATATATCCATTTCAGAGGCAATCGCGTGACGACGGGCAGCAAGATTCGGGCAAGTGGTTCCAGCCGATCAATCGAGCGAATAGGCACGTTCAAGCCGAGTCCAAACATCATGTCGCCGAAAGTCACATCCGCCCCGATCTCGGTGAGCGCCTGCGTCATGCCGGATCGATCCACGCCTGCTACAAGGAGTGTCTTGGCCTTCCGGAAGTCCACAACCCCTTCCTGCTGTAGCCACTGAATCGTGTCGTATTCGAGGGTGTTCTTCAAGCCGGAACCGTCGACGAGAGGAGTCTTTTGAACCGCCCGTGTAAGTTTCTCGATTTGCTTGAAGGTGTACCGACGGCCGCCGCTAAACACGTAGAGGTCCGCACCACCGATTCCCAGCGCATCTACTTGCCCATCCAGCTCCGCGAAACGACGAGCAAAACGCGACAAGTCGCCATCCACCCCTTCCCGCACCAGCTCGAAGGCGTCGCCAAGCAGGTGCACGGTTTGGGTCAGATCGCGCTCAGATGTTCCAAGGCTGATCGAAACGATACGCTTGCTCAAAATACAGCGATGGCTTCGATTTCGATGTCGGCACCCTTAGGTAGTCCGGCTACCGCGTAGGTCGCCCTTGCCGGAGGTACGTCTCCGAAGTAGGTCGCATAGACTTCGTTAACCGCGGCAAAGTGTTCCATTGAAGAAAGCAAGATGGTGGTTTTCACGATGTTGTCCATCGAAAGACCTTCGGCTTCAAGTACCGCTTTCAGATTGTTAAGGCTTTGCGTGGCCTGAAGTTTGATATCGCCCGTAATGAGTTCGCCTGCCGGGGTGAGAGGGACCTGTCCGCTCAAGAAAATAAAGTTCCCGCTTGCCTTGATCGCCTGGCTATAAGGGCCGATTGCGGCCGGAGCGTTTGGAGTCGAAATCGCATCACGCGTCATGCCTGCAGGTTACCTAGCAGAATCTGTCATACTGTGATCCAATGCCCCGGACGCCGAAGCTCACGGATTTTCGTGCCGTACTCTTCGATGTCGACGGAACGTTGGTGAACAGCATCGACGTCATCGTACTGGGCATAACGGATACGTTTCATCGGTTCCAACAGCCTTGCCCAACGCGAGAAGTGATTCTCGGTCAGATTGGGGTTCCGCTCACTCGACAGTTAGCGAACTACGAAGGCGTAACCAATGATCCAGTCGTCCTTAGCGATATGGCAAAGCATGCCATGGAGATGTTCGAAATTCACGCCCACGCCGAGACGCCTTTTCAAGACGCGATCGAAGCATTGCGCGTCGCTCGAGCTGCCGGTTTGAAAATCGCTTTGGTCACCAGCAAGTCAAAGAACGAGCTGACTCCGTTTTTGAAAAGATTTGACGCCACTCGCCACGTAGATGCAACCGTATCTGCGTCGGACGTACAGAAGCCGAAACCAGATCCTGAAAGTGCCTGGTTAGCTTGCCGATTGCTCGAGGTTAAGCCGAGCGAAGCAATCTTCATCGGCGACTCCATTTTCGACATCCAATGCGCGAAATCCGCAGGCATGAAATCTGCTGCCGTCGGATACGGTGCCGGGAGAACTGAAGACCTGCTGGCCTTCGACCCCGAACTCTATTTCCCCACCCCCGAATCCTTGTTGAGTTGGGCTCTTACCGCTGAAAACACAACCTCATGCCCCGGAAGAAAGTAACGACCGAACCTGTCATCTCCTCTGACCAACCTGTAGACGCCACCCCCGCTAAGAAAGCCCGGGCAAAGTCCAGCGCATCAGAACCGACCGTCGAACCCGTCAAGAAGCCTCGACGAACCACTAAGAAAGCGACCGAGCCAGAAGTGGCGGAAGCGCCATCAACTGCCATCGAAGCCTTTTCGGCAGATTCTGCTGAAGAGGGCCTTGTTGTCACGTTGCGCCCGATCCAGCGTAAGTCGACTAAGCCTGCCGTCACGCCACCCAGTCCTGCTGCCAAGGCTGCCCCGGTTGAAGAAGCGTCTTCCGCGAACGACGACGACCTGCTCTTGCCCGTTTTCCGAAGCCGCGCGGCTGCGGAGAAGAAGCCAGCGCGAAATCGCCAGCCCGAACCAAAAGAAGAGCCAGCACGGCAAATCAACCTTGCCGAGCCCGCGATTGCCGTTTCGGCCGAGTTGGAATTTGAACGAACGGACGACGGTCTTGCTGTCGCCTTCCGCACCCGCTCAACTACTAAACCAACTTCTCGCCGCGAGCCGAAGCCGGTAGCAACTCCGGTGGTCGAGGAACCAAGCCAGCCAGTTGCTGCAGTAAAGGTTCTGACTCCTTCGGTGGCACTTGAATCAACGTCGATTGCCGACGAAGACACTCCCGACGGCGTGCTAACCATCAACTGGCGTACGGTCGGCAACGACACCGTAAAGCCAGCCCGCGAAGCTCGGGACACCGAGCGCGATGACGACCGACGCGGTCGACGTGGCCGACGCGGATTCCGTGAGCGGTCCGAAGCGACTCCAGAATCGTCCGAAGTCGTAGCGGCGGAAGAGCCAGTCGCCCCTGCCGCGGCACCACGAGCCCGAGAAATCGCGATTCCAAGTGATGCGCCGCAGGTCGTGCTTCGAAACGGCTTGCCAACGCTGGTTCGAGACCACCGCGTCTACCCACCGCTGATGCTTTACGGCCGCGCTCGGGATAGCAAGCGCACCGACATCTTGCTCGAAGAAGTCAAGCTGGCCTCTGATTCGGGCATTCACTTGCACATGGTCGCCATCGATCTGGAGGTCTCGGAAACCGGGCTCGAAGAAGCGACAACCTTGGCTGAAAACCTGCTGGTTGCCATCGTCAAGGTCGACCCTGAGGCGCAAGTCATCTTCCGGGTGGAGTTCACCGCAGACCGTGGATGGGACACCAAGTACCCGGATGCAAAGTTCCGTGGCCTTGATGGTTCTCTTGCTCAGCCAAGCATCTGCGACGACGCTTTCTGGCAGGACGCCGAACTACACCTCGCGCAATTTGTGCGGAACCTCCTCATTGGACCGCTCAAGGGGCACGCCATGGGCGTTCACTTGGAGCGAAATGAGTGGTTCCTGTCTGACCTCGACGGATACGACGATTCCCACGCTGCGCAACGAAAATTCCGCGACTGGGCTCGCACTCGCTACAACCAAGACGTCGTCGCTCTGCGCGCTTCCTGGTTCGATGGTAGCGCAAACTTCGCCGACATCGACGTTCCGCAGTTCCTGCCTGAGGGTGCCGACGGCGAGCGATTCGTCCGGTCCTCGCGCCGCCAGCGACGATACGTCGATTACCACCTCTTCTTGAGTGATGAGACGGTGCGACGGATTCGCAGCTTGGCCTACGCGGCAAAGGAAGCCTCGAACGGTTACTTCCTGGTTGGTGTGAGCTACGGCTACACGTTTGAATGGTCTCACCCTTCAAACGGACACCTTGCCCTTGGCAAGCTACTCCGTGCCGAAGAGGTCGATTACATCGCCGGTCCGCCGAGCTACCGAAACCGTGAGCCAGGCGGTACGGGTTCCTTCCCCGCTCCAATCGATAGCTTCGCATTGAACGGCAAGTTGTACGTAAGCCTCGAGGACTATCGCACCTCTCTCGGCGAGTTGGCTGACCCAGATAGCGATCACAACCCGCTTCTGAAGACTCCACAGGCGCTCGAGAGCGTTCACTGGCGTGGTGCCGGTGCCGCCCTCTCTCACGGAGCTGGTGCGGCATGGATGGACCTTTGGGGCAACGGCTGGCTTCGAACCGCCAGCGTGTGGTCTCGAGCCGCGAAGCTACGAGAAGCGCTCATTCTTCGCATGGAAGCCACGTCACCCGATCCAGAAGTCGCCGTCTTCGTTGACGAGCGCTCGCTGGCCTACTTGGTGGACCAAAACGCCTTCGCGCTCCTCGTCCAAAACGTTCGAGAGTCCGTACTCCGGGCTGGCGTCAGCGTTGGCTTCTATCTGCTCAGCGACTTGGCACACCGAGAGGTGTTCCCCGAGAGCAAGCTGTACTTGTTCCTTAACGCTTGGGATATCCGCCCCGACCTTCGCGCTGCGATCAAGACGCGGTTGCAGAAGGACGGAAAGGTGCTCTTCTGGCTCTACACCGCCGGCATGTTCGACAGCGGTCGAGATGCCTTGGAGCGAGCTCGTGAAGTCACCGGTATCGCGCTGAAGCCACAGCCGTTCTACAGCAAAGCCGGAACCAATCTGGTCAACCGACGCCACCCGCTGGCCGAAGCCTTCCCTGAGAAGACAATCAGCGGAAACGCTCAGCTCGAGCCAAGCTACTTTGCCATTCCCGAAGACGCAACCGTCCTCGGCGAATACTCCCAGTCCGGCCTCGCCAGCTTTGTCGTCCGCAAGTTCGACGATGATGCCGAAGGCAACTGGACTAGCGTGTTCCTTGGCGAACCGGTCGTCAACCCTCAGCTCATTCGCGCCCTAGCGCAAATGGCAGGGGCGCACGTTTGGAACTTCCAAAACGACGTTGTTCACGTTCGGTCGCCGTTCCTTACGGTGCACTGCACCGGGGCTGGATCGCGCAACATTGCGCTGCCAGAGAAGTTCAGCGCTTACGACCTCGTCAATGATCAATGGGCATCGATAGATTCCGCGCAGCTTCGCTTCACGGCGGTTGATGGCAGCACGCACGTGTTCTTGGTCGGACAGAAGACCGAGATCGAGCACATGCTCAAGACGAATCCGACGGACGTCCTTCACATCGAAGACATCCCGGCTCGCGTGGCCAACGTTCGCAACGACATCGAAGCGTTCGATGTTCCAGTCATGAAGCTCGGTGAGTGGATGACCGGTGCCGATCCTGAGGAAAGCGTGGATGAATGGTTCCTTCGGCCACAGGTCGAGGAAGAAGGGCTTACTCCTGCCGTTGGCAATGTAGATGAACCTGGACACCGAAGACGACGTCGCCGAACCGGTAGAACGAACGACCGCAATAATGCGCCGACAAATCGCCAAAGCGAATTCCACGCCCCCGCGGTTCCAAATGCAGATCAAGTCGTGAATGTCATGTTCAGGAAGCGAGACTAATGGGCGAATTTCGCGCGGGACAAGTTGCGCTTATCGGGAAACCGAACGTCGGTAAGAGCACGCTGATGAACGCGATGGTTGGCCAAAAGGTCTCCATCGTGAGCGACAAGCCGCAAACGACTCGCCGCCGCATCGTCGGAATCTCAACCACCGAGGACTACCAAATCGTCTTCGTGGACACTCCGGGAATCCACGATGCACACACTGCCCTCGGGAAAGCGATGAACGAGCAGGCTCGGCGAGCGCTTGCCGAGATCGACGCCATCGTATTCGTCGGCGATGTCTCTCACCACCCGGGTGAGCCAGACAACCAAATCGCCGCCCTGATTCGGGCAAACCGCAAAGAGCGGGAGCTTCCGCTCATCCTGTGTCTGAACAAAATGGACCAGCTCAAGGCTGAAAACGTTCAAAGGAACGTCGACGCCTTCTGCGAACTCCTAGGTAGCGACAACTACATGTTGACCACGGCAACGCAGGCACGAAATATCGACAAGCTTGCCGAGATGATCGTGGAAGTGTTGCCCGAACGGCATCCGCTTTACGGACCCGACGAGCTTACGGATCAATCCAGCCGGTTCATGGCCGGTGAGTTTGTTCGGGAGAAGATTCTGAATTTGACTCGCCAAGAGATTCCGCATGCCACGGCAGTGACGGTGGAAGACTGGTCTGAAGAGCCCCACATCATCCGGGTTCGTGCGAACATCATTGTCGAAAAACCAAGCCAACGGGCGATCCTGATCGGAAAGCAGGGCGCGTTCATCAAACGAATTGGAACGACAGCCCGTCAAGAGATTGAAGAGCTGTTAGGAAAGCCACTTTTCCTAGATTTACACGTAAAGGTTGTGGAAGACTGGCGCATGTCGCCACGAATTCTCCACGAGCTGGAATACGACCAGTAAGAACCCTCTCGCCACAATCCCATGCTGACAACCGACGACTTGTTTGGTGGCCCGCTGCTGCCAGATCCAAAGATTGAACTTCCTGGAGCGATCCCGGTGCCAGCATGGAAAAACGGTCCGCTTCCCCGCATTGAGTTCACCATCGAAATGGTTGGGCCGTACTCGGTGCCTGCTCACGCCGCGGCCCGAATTCTGGATCAGGATTGGTACGTCGCCCTTGGGCATCCACAAGCGTGGGCAATGCGGCCCAGTGACACCAAATGGCACGTTCTCACGGGCGATAAGAACGGGTCCTATGATTCGCTAGCGCTCTCTTGGCCGGTCGCCCGCCACGATGGCGATCTCAAGACTAAAGCGGCGGTCTTGCTCGAAAAAACGACCCACCACTTCGCGGAAGCCGTGAATCGTCGTGCGGTTTGTCTGCCCAGAATCGAGGACGTGGACTATCTCAGCATGGACCTTCGTCGTGTCTTGGCGAACTTAGACATCGGTCTTTGCCTGACTTTCCATCCGACCCGTCGCATGGTTTCTGAACTTGAAATTTGGCGCACCTGCGCCGCGCTGGGGCTACAGTTTTCGCCGGATGGTTCGTTTGTGTACCGCGTACGCGGGAGCGAACTTGCCTTGTTTGAAGTTTTGCCTCTAGGGCCGGTCGAAAAGTTCTCGCTTGGCAACGTTCAAGCCGGAGTACAGCATGAGGGCGTCAGTATTGGTTGCTCGATTCCAATGTGCCCAAATCCAGAAAAGGCGATCGAAGGTGCCCTTCGAACCGCGCGCGCGTTCTGCGAGAGAATCGGCGGCAAAGCCACCGATGACGAAGGACGCTTTGTTGATGCCGCGGTCGCCCAATCGCTCATCGAACAGGCACAACATGCCAACAAGTTGTTTGAGCAAGCTCAACTCGTACCGGGAAGTCCAGAGGCCGTTCGGCTGTTCAGCAATAACACTTAGGTTAAGGTTCGGCGCTCGCGACGGTATACTTGCCGGAGCTTTGTAGTTCGTTTGGCATCAAATTTGATCGCAAAGCCGAGGTACTCACGATGGCATTCGAAAGGCGTTCATTCCGGCGTGCACTCGTCAAACTTAGCGGTGAGGCACTCGCGGGAGACCTTGGTTTTGGCCTCGATCCTCATGTACTCAAGTACATTGCCCAAGAAATCGCTAGCGTCCATGCGGCCGGCCACGAAATCGGCATCGTTGTAGGCGGCGGAAACTTTGTTCGCGGCGAATCGTTCTCAGCCGAAGGCGGTATTGACCGTGCGGTGGCTGACCAGATGGGCATGCTTGGCACTCTGATGAACGCACTTGCTTTGCAAGGTGCAATCGAACAGGCCGGCGTTCCCGTGCGAGTTCAAAGCGCGGTTCAGATTTCGGCGGTTGCCGAGCAATTCATTCGACGTCGAGCGATTCGGCATCTTGAAAAGGGACGCGTTGTCCTTTTTGCCGCCGGAACCGGAAACCCTTACTTCACCACCGACACCGCGTCGGTTCTCCGTGCGCTTGAAATTGAAGCTGATGTCTTGGTCAAAGCTACCAAAGTCGACGGAGTCTACGACAAGGACCCCAAGAAGCACGATGACGCCGTTCGCTACGACACCTTGGATTACAGCACCGCCATCCAAGAACGACTTGGCGTAATGGACCAAACCGCTTTCACGATGTGCCGCGAGAACAAATTGCCGCTGATCGTGCTTAACTTTAACGCCTCAGGCAGCCTTACCTCTGCCCTTTCTGGCAACGAAACCGGAACCCTCGTCGGAGGAGAATGAACATGAGTCTCGAACAAATCTTCAAAGACACTGAACACAAAATGAAAGGCGCGCTTGACGCCATGGTTCACGACTTCGCGTCGTACCGCACCGGACGCGCAACCCCGGCCGTCCTTGAGCGCGTGAGCGTGGAGTACTACGGCACGGAAACCCCGGTTTCTCAGGTCGCAAACGTATCCATTCCTGAGCCACGACAGCTCCTGATCACGCCATATGAGAAGAGCCTGATCCCAGCCATCGAGCGCGCGATCCTTAAAAGTGACCTCGGCATTTCGCCGGTCAACGATGGCGGTTCGATTCGCCTTAACTTCCCTCAGATGACGGAAGATCGACGAAAGGAAATGGCCAAGACCGTTCACGCGCGAGTAGAGACCACCCGAGTTTCGATCCGAAACAACCGGCGTGAAGCGATTGACGGCATTAAGGCGTTGGAGAAGAAGAAGGAAATCACCGAAGACGAAGTGAAATCCAACGAAACCAAGGTCCAGAAACTGACCGACAGCTACATTGCCCAAGCCGATGACCTCGGAAAGCGCAAAGAAGCTGAACTGATGCAGGTCTGAGCCGAACCTTTTCCTCTCCAATCTAGTTAGTCAATTTTCCGATGTCCATTCCTGCTCCGGCCCCGCACCTATCCATGACGAGTTCCGCAATTGCTCTGCGGGAGCGGGCGCGGTCCCTTGGAGTGGATTTGGAAAATCTGCCGCAGCACATTGCCATCATCATGGATGGCAATGGACGCTGGGCCAAAGCACGTGGCTTCGCCCGCCTGTTAGGCCACCGGGAAGGCTATCGGGCATTGCGCGGAATTCTTCTTGCGGCTAGCGAACTTGGCGTTCGCTACCTGACCGTGTATGCCTTCTCCGTGGAGAACTGGCGACGTCCGCAAGATGAGGTGATGGGGCTGATGAAGCTCATCGAACAAGCCGCGCGCGATGAGCTTCGGTTGATGCACCAGAACAATGTGCGGGTGAACATCACCGGTAGGGTTCATGAGGTGCCCGAAACTCTGCAACGAGCCCTTCGCGAAGGGATGGAAACGACCTCTACGAACACCGGAATCACGTTCACCCTGGCCGTGAACTACGGTGGTCGGGCGGAAATCACCGACGCAGTCAAGGCAATCGTCCGCAATGGGACGCCTGCCGATGAGATCACCGAAGAGATGATCTCCGAAAACCTTTACAACCCGCATCAGCCCGATCCCGACCTCATGGTCCGAACTGCCGGCGAGATGCGCTGGAGCAACTTCCTGATCTGGCAGTCCGCCTACACCGAACTCGTGGTTAGCGAAGTGTCGTGGCCCGACTTCAAGCCGGACCACCTGATCGAAGCGGTCAAAACCTACCAAGCGCGAGTGCGCAAGTTCGGCGCCGTCGTCGAATAAACCTCTCCGGGTAGATCAGTCACAGCGCCAGTACCAAGTGTTGTCGTAAGCCTCGGTCGAACCCGTAGCTTCGCCGGAGCGGTTACCCGCAACGTTCACTCGGATGTCGTCGAACTGCCCCGGCGCGTTCGCTGCCTTCGCATGGCTGTCCATATAAATCACGCTGCCGCCGGTCGAACTCCACTTCCGGAAGTAGCCACAGTCGTAGCCATATCGAGTGCAATCGGGATCGTTCTTCGCTTCAAAGAACGGCATCATCTCAAGCCGAATGAAGCGAGTCTCAGCCGGAAACTCAACCGAAGTCTCATTAACGATCTGGTTGTAATCGTAGGTGAAGTTGTTCCCCGATGATTCTCCGGCGACTACGGTGTGGACACATTTGCCGAACCGGTATGAAGATCCGTAAGCCGAATAGTAAGTCGGAAATGAGCCACCGGCGGCAATCAGACCAGGGTCGGATGCGAGATATGGCCCCCCGGCGTCAAGCGGACTTCGGAAGATTTCCTGGTTCTTTGTGTAAGGCAACAGAAGAAGCTCGGTTCCCTTGTGGCCGACTCGGCCAAATGATGGCTCGGAGTTGTAGGCGTAGAAGATCGGCATCGTGTCGTCGTAATCCGCGAGATACAGCTTGTTCGCGATTCCAATTTGCTTGGCGTTGCTGAGGTCAGCCGTTCGCTTGGCCGCTTCTTTGGCTTGCGCGAAGACCGGGAAAAGGATGGCCGCCAAAATGGCGATGATCGCAATGACGACGAGAAGCTCAATGAGTGTGAACGCAGCTTTCATGGTTTTTCCGGACGCGAATCACCTCCGCTGACTGCGAAAGCGATTGGCGCTCCGGGCGGCTAAACCATCCGTCGTTCCATCGTTCACCGCAATCCCTCCGCCGGTATTAACCGGATCAGGTTCCTAGGGTCATCTGGCAAATACCAGAACTCTCAGCCGTGTGGCTCCCCTTGCAGGTAAATCTTGTCCTCCTAGATTCTACGCTATTTAGATATTAACAATCTTAGGAACCAGGAATTGGGTTTCGCGAAGATCGGTTCCGTTCTCGAGCACCGACTTCAAGTTCGTAAGATAGAACGTCCAACCTTGTACGCAGCCGAAGGCCCACTCGGCTCGCTTCGTTTCATCTTCGTGGCTCTGCGTTTGTACAACTTCCACGCAGGTCCGCGTCAGTTCCTCCGAGAATCGAACCCTCACGGCGCAATCGGGCCCGAAAGTAAAGGCGACCTCTTCGTTGGCGACAATATTCGTAAACTCGCCCTCTTCTCGGGTTCCCTCAAGCCAGGTCCATTCGTAGTTCCAACCGACTTCCGCCACCACATCTTGCGGCTGGACTTCCCCATCCTTGGTGTGAAAGGCGTCAAGGAACCACTTTCCGATCTCGTCCGGTACCGTCCAGGCGCGAAACACGTCCACGGGCGTTCGGGCAATCAGGATGCGAAGAGTGAACGAGTCGAAGCTGGTCTGGCTCATGATGCCAACGCTGCGATGACGGCATCGCCATACTCACGGGTCGTGGCTGTGCCGCCGAGGTCGCCCGTCATGATCTTGCCGTCTCCGAGGACCTTCAACACCGCGTTCGAGATGCTTGTGGCCTTCTCGTGCTCGCCGATATGGCGTAGGAGCAATACCGCGCTGAGAAGCAGCGCGGTCGGATTCGCAATACCCTTGCCCGCGATGTCCGGTGCGGAGCCATGCACGGCTTCGAAGACCGCGTAATGCTCTCCGATGTTCGCTCCCGGCGCGAGTCCAAGGCCGCCGACCAATCCGGCGCACAGATCGCTGACGATGTCGCCATAAAGATTTTCGGTAACGAGAACGTCAAATTGTTCGGGTCGCGTGACCAACTGCATGCAGCAGTTGTCGACGATGATGTCGTCTGCAATGATGTCGGGATACTCGTTCGCCATCAGATAGAACTCTTCAAGGAACATTCCGTCCGTCAGCTTCATGATGTTTGCCTTATGGACCGCGGTGATTCGCTTGCGTCCCTGGGCTTTCACCATCTCAAACGCGTATTTGAAGATTCGCTTGCAACCCGGGCGGGTGATGACTTTGATCGCCTGCGCGATGTCTTTGTGCGGCTGAAACTCGATTCCGGCGTAAAGGTCTTCGGTGTTTTCCCGTACGATGATCAGGTCGATCTTCGTGTCTTCAAAGTGTCCCTTCAGGTTCGGAATAGTGATCGATGGTCGAACATTGGCGAACAGATCAAGTGCCTTGCGAAGCGCCACGTTGGCGCTGACGTGGCCCTTGCCAATTGGCGTTGCCGTTGGCCCCTTTAGGGCGATGCCCAGTTCTCGAATGGCTTGAATCGTTTCCTCGGGCATTGCCGGCAATCCTCGGTCCAAGGCCGGCTGCCCAGCTTCAAGTTCCACCCACTCTGGGTCGAAACCTGCAGCGGACAAAATTCGCCGCACTTCGGCCGAAATCTCCGGTCCAATTCCATCTCCGGAAATCATGCCGATGCGTCTATTTGCCATATCTCAGATTGTGAACAATCTGAAGTCCTAATTCTGGAAACGTGAAGGAAAAATGAACGTTTGAAGAGAAGATGAAGAAAGGAATGTTGGTTGCCCTGCCGCTCATCGCGGCCACGAGCGCGCATGGACAGGCATTTCCGGGGGTTCCGCTCCCACCGAGTTTCCACGCCACGAATCCGGTCAACCTCACGGAAATGAACTACCAGCGGAACTGGGCTGGTAAATCCAAATTCCGAAGTGGAACAACGTTCAACCAATTCCAATTTGGACCGCTGACCCGAACCAGCTTCACCACCTACCCGACTTGCCAAAACTTCGGCCCGAACTTTGGGGCGGGGTCTGGCGGCAACCTCTTTGGAAGGGGGCAATTGTTTGGCAACGGCGCGCGATACGGTTACTACCACTACAACACCAACTGGAACGACAACTGGTTCTTCTTCTCGTTCTATGAATTCACGCCAACGGTGAATTACTCGGTCCAGCCCTCGCCGTGGTATCTGTATCCGTCTCTGCCTCCGTACGTCAATGCTCGATACGTGCAAGTCAGCACCCCAGCCTTTAGCCAGTGGAGCGGAAGTCCGTATCGATATGGTGACCAACGGCGGCTCGACCTGGCCGTCGATGATCTCATTGAAATTTTCCGGACCGGGGACAGGGATCTCATCGAAGAACTCATGCCACGCCGCGATGGCGTTGGTATCACGTTAAACGGCCAATACGGCTACACCGTGAATCCACAGAACTTCGAGAGTTTGTTCATGGATGGCGTCCTGAACGTTCGAACTCAGGGCTATAGGATTGAGCGACTGGAATTCTACGGCGAAACCGCCCGTATCCGGGCTCGGCATCAATACCTCGACCCATGGGGAGTCACCCAGATTAACTTCCACGAATATGTTCTGGTTTTGGAGCGACGAAACTACGTGATTCGGCAGTTTGGCGTTTCCCGCTGATCCCAAAATATGAGATAGTCAAGGCATGACCGCTGCTCTAGCACTGCTGCTCGTTGCCGCTCCGACGCCGTTCGCTCCTGACTTCGACAGCATCGTCGTGGAGCGAGTTGCAACTGGATACCAGTTCACCGAAGGGGCCGTTTGGACGCCAAAGGGAACCCTCGTTTTCTCGGATATCCCGGCCAACAAGATTTACGAGTGGAAGCCGGGTTCGGAACCGACGGTGCTCCATGATCCTTCCGGTAACGCCAACGGCAACTTGATTGGCCGAAACGGCAAGCTGGTCTCTTGCTTGCACGGGGGCCGCTCGGTTGTATCTTGGAACGGAAAAGGCAAGTCGGTTGATCTGGCGACGAAGTTTGATGGCAAACAGCTAAACAGCCCGAACGATGTGGCCTATGGTCCGCAAAAGTCGCTGTACTTCACCGATCCACCCTACGGAATCAACCCGAAGGACAGCGCGATCGGCTTCGCTGGCGTCTACCGAATCACCGGTTCGGGCAAAGTGACGCTACAGGAAAAGGGCATGAACCGTCCGAACGGCATCGCCTTTTCAGCGGACATGAGCATCGCATACGTTAGCGACACCGCAAATCGCAACATCATGAAATTCAGCGTGGATCGAAAGGGTGACTTCTACGACGGCAAAGAGTTTGCGAAGTTGCCTTACCCAGACGGAATGCGGGTTGACTCCGAAGGAAACGTGTACTGCACCGCAAACGGCGGCGTCCATGTCTTCTCGCCGTCCGGCGAAAAGCTCGGGCTGATCAAGGTGCCAGAAAATCCAACCAACTGTGCTTTCGGCGAAAAGGACATGAAGACCTTGTTCATCACCGCCCAGAAGTCGGTTTATAAGTGCGCCGTTCCGATTCGCGGTAAGGCCTGAAGGAGTTTCAACTGGTACTCTGGTAAGCGCGTATGAAGCTCCACGAGTACCAGTCCAAAGAACTGCTGACCAAGTACGGCGTCCCGGTTCCCCGCGGTGAAGTCACCTCGGATGCAACCCAGGCTCGCGAGATCGCCGAGCAATTCGGCGGCAAGGTCGTCGTCAAGGCCCAGGTCCTTATGGGTGGCCGCGGAAAGGCAGGAGGAGTTAAGCTCTTCAACTCGTCTGAGGAAGCCGGCGCATTCACGGCCGAACTCATTGGCAAGCGTTTGATCAGCATCCAGAACCCGGCCGGAATGGTCGTCGAAAAGGTCCTCGTTGCCGAGCTGATTGATATCGCCGAAGAGTATTACGTCGCGGTTCTCCTTGACCGAAACATCCAGAAGAGCATCGTCATGATCTCGAAGGAAGGCGGAATGGAGATCGAAGAGGTTGCCGAAAAGCACCCCGACGCCATCGTCAAGATGCCGATTGACCCTAAGTGGGGCGTCAGCGACTACGACATTCGCAACGCCGTCGCACAGGCCAACATTCCGAAGCCTGCGCGCAGCCAGATGGCGCAGATGATCAAGAAGCTCGTTAAGGCGTACCAAGAGAGCGACGCAGAGATGATCGAAATCAACCCTTGCGCCTTGACGCCAGAAGGAAAGCTTCTTGCCGCCGACGCCAAGGTGAGCATCGACGACAACAGCTTGTTCCGACACGCCGACTACCGAGCGACTTCGCACGATAGCGCCGAAGACCCGATTGAAGCCGAAGCCAGCAAGCGAGGCGTCGCCTACGTTCGACTTGGCGGAGAGATCGGAATCATGGGCAACGGTGCCGGCTTGGTTATGCAGAGCATCGACGAGATTTCGGCTGCCGGCGGAAAAGCCGCAAACTTCCTGGACGTGGGCGGTGGCGCTCAGGCAGATCGAGTCAAGAGCTGCATGGAAGTCATCCTGATGGATCCAAACGTCAAGGGCATCTTCCTGAACATCTTCGGTGGAATCACTCGCGTTGACGAAGTTGCAAAGGGCGTTCTCGACGCCTTCGCTCAGATCGACGTGAAGGTGCCGGTCGTGGCCCGAATCGAAGGCACCGCAGTTGAAGAAGGTCGAAAGATCCTCGAAGGCACGCAGATCATTCCTGCGCAGACGGTTCAAGAAGCAGCCAAGCTGATCGTCGAACTGGCTAACGCCTAAGCCGAAACTTCAAAGCAGTTTCGAGCCGTTTCCCACAATCGCACCCGCGCCAACCGCGCGGGTGTTTTTGTTTTCAGCCGGTCGAAAATCGCCAGCGAGACATTTTCGGATGTAGTCACCTTCCCTGCCAACTCCGGTACGTCAAGGTCGAGGTTTCGGTGGTCGTACCGGTCAAGAATCTCCGCTTCGACCGCCGCATCGAGCTCACAAAGATCGCAAATGAACCCGGACGTCGGGTCCGGTTGACCGGCGACGGTAACTTCAAGGACGTAGTTGTGACCGTGACCATGAACGTGGTTGCACTTACCGTACAGGCCGACGTTATCTTCGGTAGAGAGTTGACTCGTGTTCAGCCGGTGCGCGGCGGCGAACTCGTAGACCCGGGTGAGCAAGATTTCAGGATTCATGAGATTCAGTTCTCCGTAAAGCGTGGGCATTTCTTCAAGTCGAAGCCCGACGAGGGCAATCGGTACGACTTCAGAAGCTTCGGTGATCATCCGGTTGACCGCCAGATTTCCGTCAGCATCGCACAACCGGTGCTTAAGGTCCAACAGAAGATTCTCGACGGATGGCGCGACGGTAGCAAACTCCGGCACTTCGTCGTTGATGCTTCGCTGGTCAAAAACCGCTTTAACTTTTGCCTTCAGCAAGTCATCAACCCGCTTGATATTGACGACCATCCCGTCCACTTCCCCAACTGGTCCGGCTACCTCTACGTCGAGAACGTAGTTGTGCCCGTGGGAAAATGGCGATGAAATGGGGCCGAAGAGCGCCTTGTTCTGTTCGGAGGTCAGATCACTGCGCCAATAGCGATGCCCGCTGGAAAAGGTGATACGGCGGGTCATTCGTACGGTGCGCTTCATCGTTAGTCTCCCTTTACGTACGGCTCGGCCAGCGCCGCCGGCGCAACGGTCCCACGCCCAACCACAACCAACACGGTCAGAGCCACGAGGTACGGCAGCGCGATGAGCAGTTGGTATGGCGCTTGAACTCCGGCGGCTTGTAAGGTGAACTGGAGGCTCTCCGCAAAGCCGATGAGCAACGCGGCGGCCAGCACCCACATCGGCTTCCAGCGACCAAAGGTAACCATTGCGATGGCGACAAAGCCACGTCCTGCCGTCATGTTCTCCGCGAACGATCCTGAGATCCCAAGCGACAGATACGCACCTGCAAGACCAGCAAAGATTCCGCTGCACGCGACGCCGATAAACCGCAGTCGCGCGACTGAGAATCCTGCCGCCTCGGCGGCTTTTGGATACTCGCCTGTGGCTCGCAACGCCAGTCCGAGTGCCGACTTCTGAAGGACCCAGGTTAGCCCTATGGCGGAGAGCAAGAGAAGAATCTCAACCGCGTCAATCTTCCCGAACACGGGTGGCAGCTTGGCGACGCTGAGTAGCGTGCCACTCTTGCCGAACTGGGTTCGGTAGATCGTGCCGGTCACGCCCAAGGCGAGCAGGTTGATGGCCGTTCCAACTACGACCTGATCGATCCCTCGTCGAATCGTGAACCAACCAAAGAGCAGCGCCAACAGTAGGCCAGCCGCAATTCCCGCGACCAAGCCAATCCATGGAGACCCGGTACTTTGCGCCGCCAGCATTGCGAAAAATGCTCCCGCGAGCATGCTGCCCTCAAGACCGATGTAGATGACGCCGGACTTCTGCCCGATGGTCTCGCCGGTGGCCGCAAGGGCAACTGGCGTTGCGTATTGAAGGATCAAGATGGGGTCGATTCTGTCTCCTCCTCTGGCTTGGGGCGAGCCTTCTTCAGGCCGGATAGTCCGACGTACGCCAATACTGCCGTCGCCTGGATAACGTAAACGATCGTCGTCCCGGCCGGAGTAAATCGGGCCAGATTCTCGGTACCGGCGAACAATGCACCAAAGAAGAACGCCGCCCCGGCGGTAAGCATCGGGTTGAGGCCACCTAGCAGGGCGACGGGAATGCCCAGGAAACCCCACTGCTGCGGGAACGTCGTGCCTAGTTGACCGACCAAGCCCAAGTACTCGACCCCTCCTGCCAAGCCACACATCGCACCCGAAAGGGCCATGGCAGAGAGCTGCACGCGGCCCGGATCGATGTAGTTCACCCGCGCGACCTTTGGGTTGTCTCCGACGAGCCGCAGCCGATATCCGGCGACGGTTCGGTAGAGGAAAATCGTAAGCACGACCGCCATCACAAGTGCCAGCACCGTGCCGAGATGGACATCGGTCTGCCGATCAAACCGAGCCAGCATTAGCGAGTCGGGCAACAAATCGGTCTGGGGAACTTGTCGCTTCTGCTCTTGCAAAGGTCCGCTCACGGCAAAACCGAGGAGCTGAATGGCGATGAAGTTGAGAAGAATCGTGCTGATCACGACCTCGACGCCACGCCGGACGTACAGCCAACCGGCGATCCAAGCCCAGAGCGCGCCGCCAATCGCGCAGACCACGAGAATCAACAGCGAGCCACCCGGTATCGCGGCCGCGTTCGCGCCAATCAGCCCCTTCCCGACCGCCGCACCAAAGATCGCTCCGACAACAAACTGCCCTTCTCCACCGATGTTGTACACCCCCGCTCGCCAAGCAATGACCATGCCAAGGCCGGTTAACAGCAAGGGCGTCATCTTTACGGCGGAGCGGGACCAAGCGAATTTGTCCGAGAACGCTCCGTCAAAAATCAGCTTCACGCTGTCGACAATCGGAAGCTGAAACGCCGCCAAGGTCAGGAGCAAGACAACGATCAACCCAGCGAGCAATAGCCCGAAGCGCAGAAAACCGTTCAAGCCTTGGCTCCAAAGAGCGACTCAGCTCCGGTATCAGCAATCAACTCGCCGCGCGAGAGAAACATGACTCGATCGGCCAAGGCGTAAATTTCATCGAGATCGGTTGAGAACAAGGCGACGGCCGCGCCCGCATCTCGGGCTTCCTGGATTTTGGAATGCACGTATTCGGTGGCCCGGATGTCGAGTCCGCGCGTTGGGTTTACGACCACCAAAAGGTCTGGCTGCTCATCCAGAGCGCGGCTGACGACCACCTTTTGTTGGTTGCCCCCGCTAAGTCCGGCAACTCGATCTGCCGGGCTGTTTGCTTTGACCGAGAAGCGCTTGACCAGCTCGTTGGCCCACTGGTTCAAGGCGCGAAAATTCAAAAACGGCCCCTTTCGTAGCATCGGCTTTCGGTGCCCGGTGATCAGCAAGTTCTCTTCGATCGTCATGCCCATCGCCAGGCCGTCGTGCTGCCGGTCTTGCGGGACATAAGAGATTCGCATCTCCTCGGCATTGACCTGCTTTCCGGCGAAGTTAAGGGCTCCAGCCACTGGTCGCACGGCAACGAGCGCTTCCGCAAGTTCTAACTGACCGTTTCCGTCAACTCCGCCGATGCCGAGAATTTCTCCCCGCTTGATTTCAAAGGAACAATTCTTAATGGCAGCCTCGCCTCTGTCTCCGAGTACGGTTAGGTCTTGCCCTACGAGGCCAGGTACCAGCTCAGTACCTTTGCGTTCGGCGAGCGGTGGTGGGAGTTCACCGACCATCCATTCCGCGAGTTTGCGCTCATCAACGTCAGCAATGGGTGCCGAAGCGATCCACTTGCCTCGACGCAGAACTGTCACGTGGTCGGCGATGCTGAGCACTTCCGACAGCTTGTGAGCGATAAGAATGACCACGTGTCCATCGGACTTCAATTGGCGCAGGACGCGGAAGAGATCTTCCACCTCATCCGGCGAAAGCACCGCGGTTGGCTCGTCGAAGATGATGACTTGAGCGTCTCCACCGAGCGCCTTCAGAATCTCTATGCGCTGTTGCGCGCCAACGGAAAGCGAACTCACGCGACGACCAGGCTCCAACTCCCACCCAAGTCGCGTCGCCGCAGCCAATGACGGCTCAGCTCGAGCCGAAACTTCGGATGAACTCAAGAGCCCTGGCAATCGCGAGAGGGCAAAGTTCTCGGCAATCGTGAACTCAGAAACCAGCGTGAAGTGCTGATGGATCATTTCGATCCCTAGGCGCTTGCAATCAAATGGACGCCCTACCGGCACCGGATTTCCATTGAGCATGACCGTCCCCGAGTCAGGCACGACGAAGCCGGAAAGGATCCCCATAAGGGTTGACTTTCCGGCTCCATTTTCGCCGAGTACGGCGTGAATCTCTCCCGGTCGGAAACTGGCGCTGACGTTCTCGAGCGCGGTCAGCGATCCGAAACGTTTGACGATGTTTTCGACATGCAGTCCTGATTTGGCAGTCATGTCCACTTGGCTGCGCTCCGCAAGCGGGACGCGTCCTTACTTCAACGTAGGTTAGAACTCGTCTTTCGGCACAACGAGCTTTCCGGTGCGAATATTTTCCTTCGTTTCGTCCAGGAGCTTGATCAAGTCAGCCGGAACCTTGGACTTGTACTCCGGATTGATCTCGAAATCAATGGTTCCAGAATCCATTCCGACCAGCACGATTTCGCCCTTGAAGGTCTTATCCTTCACCGACTTCGCGAGCTGCAAGAACGCTGGCTTCGCGACGATGAAGGCGGAAGCGACGACTCCCTTCTCCGAGTTCTGGTTGAGGTTCGATCCCAGCGCGCTCACGCCCTTTTCCGCACAAGCGTCGAACACGCCCTTTGCAGCGGCATTGGCTTGGTGAATCACGAAGTCTGCCTTCTGAGCAATGATGCTCTCTGTGAGCTGCTTCGCTTTGGCGATATCGTTTTCGACGCCGAAGTAAACCGGCGGTAGAACCTTAATGTTTGGGTTCGCCGCTTTCGCCCCTGCCTCATAGGCCTTCAGGGTCGAGTTGATGCTTGGGATATCCAACACTGCAACCGAGCCAATCACGCCCGTTTTGCTCTGCTTTGCGGCAAGCATTCCCGCGAGGTAGAAGCTCTGTTCCAGATAGAACCGGAAAGCGCCTACATTCGAGGCGGTCTTTCCGCCGGAGCTGGAAATGAAGATGGTGTCCTTGAAGTCTGGTCCCACGGCCGCCATCGGCTCGTTGTATTCATAGCCGTGGCCGAAGACCAAGTTATAGCCTTTCTGGGCATAGGATCGAAGAGCGTCCTTTGCGTTCGTTGGCGGCACTTCCTGGTTGTCGACCGTCGCCGACATGTCGGACTTGATGCCGTTCAAGGCTTCGTAAGCCATGCTGTTCCAGCCGGAGTCATTGACGGAACCAAGAGTTAACAGGGCGACCTTGAATTCGCCACTGGCGGCTGGTGCGCCTTCCTTCGTTTCCGTCTTGGCCGTATCGCCCGTCGAGCCACAACCAACGATCACCGCAAGGGCTAGCCCCCAAAGAATTTTCGCCTTCATAACAATCGAACTATACGAGATTCTTGACTTTCCGTTCATTACCGGCAAATTGTCGCCAGAGACCGGCAGGCAAAAAGAATCTCTTCATCGGTTCACGAGCTCTGAGTGAGTAAGAGCAAACATGAAAACACTTGCCGTCACAATTGCTACTTCCTTCCTTGCTTTGAGCCTTGTTGCCAGCGGATACGGACAATCTTTCAATCGGCTGGATCCTGCCGAGTCCGGTCTCGGTGTTCAAGCGGAGATTCAAACGCAGACCGCCCTAACTCGCGAAGAGGCCGCGGGTCTGCTTTTCATACGCGAAGAAGAAAAGCTTGCCCAGAATGTGTACTCGTTCCTGGCCAAAAAGTGGGGGCCGAGACCGTTTGGAAACATCCTCCAAGCGGAAGCCGCGCACACGGCATGGGTGTCCGCTTTGTTGAAAAAGTATGAAATCACCGATCCGTCGGCTTCGCTTCCGCCAGGCAAGTTTGCCGACCCAACACTCCAAAAGCTGTACAACGAATTCGAAAAGAAAGGCAGCATCTCTCGGATTGAGGCTTTGAAGGTCGGTGCGACAATCGAGGAAATGGACCTTTTCGACCTGAGTCGATGGGCAAAAACCACGAACCGAGCCGATCTTCAGCAGGTTTACGAAAACCTAGCTCGTGGATCCCGTAATCACCTTCGGGCATTTGTGCGGAATCTATCGAATGCTGGGTTTACGTACAAGCCAAAACACATTAGCCAGGAAGAGTTCAACAAAGTGATCTCATCCCAAAACGAACGAGGCCGCGGATTCTAACGATCAGCGAGAATATGATGCTCGGTTCAACCGAGCCATCACATCCAAAGCTTCTTGGAACCAATCGGATTGAGTTTAATTTCTGCCCAGCGGCGGGGGTACTTCGGGCTGCCTTCTGAGACTTTTCGGTACACCGGGAAGAGCCGCGTGATGTCCGTGCCCGGCAAGACTCGGTCAACAATCTTCTCGAGCTTGAGGCCCAGTAAGTCCACCGGCATACGCTGGATCGCCTCCAAATCGGTGCTTGTGCGCATCGGCAGCACCAGTCCGCCGACTTCGCACGGCGCAGCGCTGATCTCAAGTTGAATCGGCAAAGGCGCAACCGCACGACCCGTGACCACGCCAAAGGCTTCCCTAACTCCCCACTCTTCCGCCCGATATTGGATCGGCATGAGGTTTGGCACCGCGTTCTCTTTCAAGAATCCAAGCATCTTGCCGTTTGAGTCGACGGCAGTCATCTGCAAATCCGGGCGCGCTACTGCCAGCGGCCACGCTGGGAATCCTGGCCCTGTTCCAATGTCGAGCACGTCCGCGCCAGATGGAATGAGATCGTGAAACAGAAGCGAATCGAGAAAGTGCCGAATGTAGCACTCTTCCCGGGTAATCCGAGTGAGATTCATCACCTCATTCGTTTCGTAGAGTGCCTCTTCAAACCGCTCGAAGGCCTCGAACTGCTCCGTAGAGAGTTCGAGGCCGAGGCTGGCGAGACCAGCGGCGAACGCTTCGCGATTCAAAAGTTGACGAGCCTCACTTGTTTAAGTAAGCCTCGACCACTTTCACCGACGACGTGTATTCCTTGTCTCCGACCTTGAGCACGACCCGATAGTCACCCGCAACCGGAAGGCGATTCAGTCGGCCATTCCAAGTGACCACGTTTAGGCCTGCATTGTTGGTGACTCCGCGCAGCTCGGTCGATTCAACGCCTGCCGCATCGGTGATCGTGATCGTCACGGTTCCCTTGGGTGCCGATTTCAGCCAGTAGAAGATGCGCGTTCCGGGCTGGGAGTTGTTGACGGCAAAGCCGTTTTCTCCGGCCCATTGAGTGCCACCCACTCGTCCGAGAAGCAGAACGTCTTGCGGACGAAACACGGAAACCTCTTTCTCCATCTCTTTGGTCGTAAGTTGCTCAAGCCCGCTCACGTCAACCGTCCAGATCGAACGGCCGTGAGTCGCGATTACGAGATCCAACTCAACCGGATGAACCAATAGGTCGTGCACCGCCACGGTTGGGAAGTTGCCACTTCGGAACCGGGTCCAGTTCTCACCACGGTTCAAAGAAACGTACAGGGACATTTCCGTACCGAGATACAGGAGATCTGGGTTCTTCTCACCCTCGCGAATCACGTAGGTCGAATCGTTGCTAGGGAGACCGTTGTTCAGCTTCTTCCAGGTCTTGCCGAAGTCTTCCGTCACGTAAACGTACAGGTTGAAGTCGTTCGAGCGGTGACCGTCAAACGTGGCATATGCTCGGCCTGCAACCCACTTTGAGGCGGTTACACGTGAGCACCACACCTCTGCCGGGAGGCCAGGAATGTTGGGCGTCAGGTTGGTCCAGGTCTTGCCGTCATCCTGCGTCAGCTGCACTAGGCCGTCGTCTGTGCCGACGTAAACCGTGCCTGCCTTGAGAGGCGATTCGCCGATGGTGACGATCGTGCAGTGTTGCTCCGCACCCGTGTTCTCGGGCGTGACGCTGTTCTTTCCGGGCGAAAGCTTCGCCGGATTGTTGGTTGTTAGGTCAGGGGAAATTTCTTCCCAATTGTCGCCACGGTTGACGCTCTTAAAGAGCTTGTTTCCGCCGAAGTAGAGCGTTTTCGCGTTGTGCGCGCTGATCGCAAATGGGGTGTTCCAGTTGAACCGGAGTCCCTGTCCTCGAGGCCGAATCGAGCGATTCGCTCCGGTCACGAGGTCGGTTCGGTAGGCCGCGCCGCCTTGGCTTTCGGAATAAACAGTGCGCCAGTCGGTTGGGTCGACCAAGTTGTAGAAGCCGTCCCCTCCGCCGAGCGGAACGCTGTGGAAGTACTGGATGTTGCCGTACGCCGTTTGCGTCGGCATTCCCCAGTTCGAGTTGTCCTGAAGTCCACCGTAGATCCAATACGGCCGTCGCATGTCAACGCCGATTGCGTAAAATTGGCCGATCGCCATTCCGTTCAGGTGACGCCAAGTCTTGCCTTGGTCGCGCGATTCGAAGGCGCCGCCGTCCGTTCCGGAGATCAAATGCTTCGAATCGGCTGGGTTGATCCAGAGCACGTGCCAGTCTGGGTGGACGTTCGTGTTCTGCTGCTTGAAGGTCTTGCCTCGATCTTCGGACTTCGCAAGCTCAACTCCAGGCAGATAGATCAGGTCCGGGTTCGCCACGTCGTATCGCGGCATGCTGAAGTAGAACGGACGCGGGTTCGTCGCATTCACAAACTTGAATGACTTTCCGCTATCTTCGGAAACGAAGATGCCGCCGCCGTTCATTCGAATCGCGCCACCTTCGGGCGTTCGTCCCTTCATTTCTTCGGCGCTTGGCTTGTATTCGATGCTCGCAACGACCTTGTTGGGATCGTTTCGGTGGAAGCTCAGGCCGACTCGTCCGAGGTTCGAGCGAGGAACGCCACGGTCAATCTTGCTCCAGGCTTTGCCTCCGTTCTCCGTTCGGTAGATCCCCGAACCAGGGCCGCCGCTGGTGAAATCGTACGCCTTTCGCTCTCGTTGCCACATCGCGGCAATCAAGTTGTCCGGGCTCTTCGGATTCATGATCAGGTCAATGCATCCCGTTTTGTCATCGACCTTCAAAATCAACTGCCAGGTTTCGCCGCCGTTGGTCGTTTTGTAAACGCCTCGCTCCGGGTTGCTTCCCCAGAGCCGGCCAAGCGCCGCAACGTAGACCACATTGTCGTTCCGTGGGTCGATCAGCACCTTGCTGATATGCATGGTCTCTTTGAGACCCATGTTCTTCCAGCTCTTTCCGCCGTCCGTGCTCTTGTAGACGCCATCACCCCAGGCGACTGAGTTTCGGCTACTCGCTTCACCCGTACCAACCCAAACTACGTTCGGGTCTTTCTGCGAGACCGCCGCCGCGCCGAGGGAGATCGTCCCTTCCTTATCAAAAACCGGAGCGAAGGTTAAGCCGCTGTTATCGGTGCGGAAAAGACCACCGCTAGCGCTGGCCACATAGAAAATCCGTGGCTCTTTCTCGTAAACCGCGATGTCACTGATTCGGCCGCCCATCGTGGTGGGTCCGATGTTGCGCGGAGAGAGGGTTTGCAGCCACGGCGATAGGTCAGCGGGCGCTTGCGCCAAGGCCGCCGGGAATATCGCCAGCAACGCGCCGGAGGCAACGATTAAGGTGCGGATTCGATTCATCGGAATGCAGGGACCATACCGCAACCAGACCCAGATGTAAATAGATGATGTATTTTGCCTCACCGGTACACTCCTAGCATGGATTTTCGACTCACCGCTGAGCATGAACTGATCCGGGAAATGGCTTACAAGTTTGGACAGCAGGAAGTTGTCCCTGACGTGACCGCCCGAGATCGAGAAGCGAAATCAGATCGCGCCATGCTTGAGAAAATGGGAGACGCCGGCATTCTTGGCGTCTCCATTCCGGAGGCATACGGTGGCTCCGGAACCGATTACATTTCGCTCGGACTCGTTTGCGAAGAGCTTGAGCGAGCAGACACCACCGCACGAGTCGTTATGTCGGTCCACAGTGGCCTTCATGCGCTGACCTTGCTGCAATGGGGCACCGAAGAGCAGAAGCAGCGCTGGCTACCTGGTCTCGCAAGCGGAAAGTTGATCGGCGCCTTCGGACTTACCGAGCCCAACGCAGGATCGGACGCGGCAAACATTTCAACGACTGCCGTAAAAGACGGCGATAGCTACGTGATCAACGGCCAAAAGACTTGGATTTCGTTGGCCGACTATGCCGACCAGTTCCTTTTGATCACGCGGCTTTCGGGTTCAGATGCGAAGGCACCTTATGCCGCTTTCATCGTTGACCGGAATACGCCTGGCTTTAGCAGCCGCGCGCTGCACGGCAAGCTCGGCGTCCGCGCCGGCAACACCGGCGAGATCTTTTTCGAAGACATGCGAATTTCGGCGGACTGCCGAATCGGCGAAGAGGGAGACGGATTCAAAGTCGCGATGTCGGCGCTGGATCATGGTCGCTACACCGTCGCCGCTGGCGCTGTCGGCATCATCACGGCTTGTCTGGATGCTTGCACCCGATACGCCAAGGACCGAACCGTGCAGGGCGAACCGATTGCTAAGAAGCAGTTGGTTCAGCAGATGATTGCCAGCATGGTCCAGGGCCGTGATATCGGACGTCTCCTTTACTACCAAGTGGGCTGGATGAAAAACGAAGGCCTCCGCCACACCCGAGAGTGCAGCATGGCCAAGTGGACCAATTGTGAGCGAGCCTTCGATGCCGCAAATAAAGCGGTTGAGATTCACGGTGCTTACGGTTTCATCGATGACTTCCCGGTCGAGCGGTACTTCCGAAACAGCCGCGGTGCGATGATTTA
The DNA here is from genome assembly GCA_945882415.1 of Chthonomonas calidirosea. GTDB lineage: Bacteria > Armatimonadota > Fimbriimonadia > Fimbriimonadales > Fimbriimonadaceae > Fimbriimonas > Fimbriimonas planktonicus. Next base: position 9,132 of record CAMCWC010000009.1, on the reverse strand, counting down.
CGAAGGCACCCACGAAATTCACACCCTGATGCAGGCCGAGTACGAGTTGGGCTATCGATCCGACAAACCGCTGGCGCGAACCTTGCCGACCTGGCCGAGCTAACGCCGTGCCGACCTTCCGGTTTTGGAAACCCTACGGGGTTCTCTGTCAATTCACCGATCCGGAAGGTCGACCAACGCTCGCCGATTATGTGAAGGTCCCGGGCGTCTATGCCGCGGGTCGGCTCGACTTTGATAGCGAGGGACTCCTGATTCTCACTTCTGACGGTGCTTTGAATGCCTGGCTCACAAGCCCAAAATATGCGCACGAGAAAACGTACTGGGTTCAAGTGGAGGGGATTCCATCAGCCGATCAACTCGCACAGTTACGGACCGGGGTCGAGCTGAAGGACGGGCGAACGCGTCCGGCAAAAGCCCGGCTGCTTGAAGAACCTCCAACCATTCCTCCACGGCCAGTGCCCGTTAGGTTTCGCGCGAACATTCCAACGAGTTGGATCGAGTTGAGAATCACCGAAGGCCGGAATCGGCAAGTTCGCCGGATGACGGCGGCGGTTGGACTTCCTACGCTTCGGCTTTTTCGCTGGGCCATTGGGCCCATTGACCTATCAAATCTTGAGCAAGGCGAACTTTCCGAAGTCACCGACGTCGAAAACGCCTTCTTTCCAAAGCGAAATTAGCAGAAAACCAAAAGGAGTTGTATATTGGTTAGGCAACCAGTGATGTCTTCGCATTACCGGGGCTGGACTTTTTTATGGCACGCACTCACCTCAATCGAAAGGGCTTTACGCTCATCGAGCTCCTCGTTGTCATCGCCATCATCGCTATCTTGGCGGCAATCCTCTTCCCCGTATTCGCACAGGCTAAGGAAGCCGCGAAGAAGACTCAAGACCTCAGCAACAACAAGCAGATTCTGCTTGCAACGCAGATGTACATGGGCGACTTTGACGACATCTACCCGATGCTCCGAAACGGCCAGACCTTCTGGACAGCCAACGTGACCGGACCGCAGATCAACAGCGGCCACATCATGGTCAATCCGTATATCAAGAACAAAGCCATGTGGCGCTCACCAAACGACACGATGGGTCGGTGCGATGCCAATTCGACCGGCTATTCGACGAACGAAAACCATGCCACTGGCGGAGTCGTTAGCTACGTCTTCACGTACCACAGCACGCTAGCAAGCCGCCCATACGCGTTTGGACTCTCGGGCTGGGACAGCACCGGGGCCGCTGGAACGACCTCCAGCACCTCAGCCTCCTCCTCTCGCTCTGGAACTTCGGTCGGTAACGTTGGAGCCACGATCTTTTTGATCCCAAGCTACGTTTCCTGGACCTACTGGAACGGTCTGATGCAGCATCGAAACGACCAGCGCGAGTACGCCTTTGCTCCTGGAACGCCCGGCGTTGCCGGACACGCACTTTGGCCAAGGGTCAACTCGATCCCAGGCGCTTGGTGCAACACCCAGGATGCCATCTCCCTTGGTAACTACGGCGGAAACACGAACTTCGGATTCGCCGATGGTCACAGCAAGTCGATGAACCGAAACGGGATCATGGACGCTCGGTGGGCATCTAACCCAGCTGACGCCATTGCTAACAACGCGCGAAACCTCATCCACTGGGATGAGCGCTACAAGAACTGATGAACGAAAACGCGAAGAAAGCTGGACTAGTTGCGATCATCGTGCTCGCGGTTGGCGCGGCTGCATTCAGCGCTTATAACATGAGCCAAGGGGACAAAATGGTCATCGACAACGTGACCAAAATGCCCGAAGGCCACAAGTCGGAAAAAGAGCTTGCGCTTGAATCTCAAGCGCAAGCGGGCGCGGCAACACCTGCACCAGCGGGTGAAAAAGACCTCGGCGGCGACTTGACCGGCGCAGGCGGCGGAAAGGAGTAATTCCTTTTTGTCGATGGCCCCCGATCCAGCGGATCGGGGGCCATTTTTCATTTGAGTGCTTCGGCCAGTTCGGACTTCGAAAGAATGAAACGCTCGTTCCCACTGCCGACACCGATGAGGCCATGAACCTCTGTTTCGGTGGTCTCAAACGTCAAGCCCAGCAGATCATCGTTCTTCTGCGGTGCACCTATGGCGAGGTCGTTCAAGACGGCGAGGGGGAGTTCTTCTTCTACCTTTCTGCCAGCGAAGTCTTGATCAATGTGGAGCGTGGCCGTATCTCCGTCGAGCTCAATATCCAGCGTAAACGGGGTGGATTCTCGAAATCCGTTGAGTAGCGCAACTTTGCGAACCATGGAGCGATTCTACGCATCCATACTTCAACATGCCGTCACTCAAGGTCGTGACTTACAACATTCGTCTTTCCGCCGGAAACGATGGGCCCAATTCTTGGCCGTTTCGGGCAAAACGGTTGTGTGACTACGTTGCCGAGTTAGACGCCGACATCGTCGGGATTCAGGAGGCGCTGCCCGATCAGGTCGAGGCTCTGGAGAAAGCGCTCCCGGGCTACCAACGGTATGGAGTCGGTCGAGAAGACGGCAAGTCTAAGGGCGAGCATTGCGCAATCTACATCCGCGCCAGTCTCAAAGCGACCGCCTCGGGCACGTTCTGGTTTTCGGATACCCCTACCGTGCCGAACAGCATGCACTGGGGCAACCGAATCACTCGCATTACGAGCTGGGTGAAGATCGACCATCCGGCAGGTCAGATTGTGGTGACCAACTCACATCTGGACCACGAATCGGACGAGAGTCGGCGAAAGAGCGTCCTCGCCCTGACCGAGTTTCTGGAGCCTTACCAACTTTCCTTCTTGGCTCTTGGCGACTTCAACATGGCTCCGAGCAATCCAAACCTAAAGCCGCTCTTCAAGCTTGGCAAAGATGCACTCGCGCAGGCCGATTTGGCTGGAAAGGCGACTTTCCACGGTTGGAACTTTGGCGAAGGGACGGACCAGATCGACTACATTTTTGCTGCGCCGCACTTTGAGTTACTTGATGCCGATTCGCCCCGGGTACCACACTCCGATCACTATCCCGTAGTCGCCACGTATCGGTTCTTGGGATAGTCCTAGCTGGGTTAAATGAATCTATGACGGTCAAGGATGCGATTCTCGACGGGCTGAGATACGATCAGTGGGCGAACGACCTTTGGGACAAGACGCTCCTGGAATGGTCCAACCCACGGGCAAACGAAACGCGAGGTCATATGACCAACGCGAAGCGCATTTGGCTTGAGCGTATGACCGGAGAACCTCACGATGTTCGAGAGATCGAGCTTGACGCGCGATACATCGCCTTTGTTCTGGAATCTGATCTGGCCCACGAGCTCGAGTATCGGAACCTCCGCGGCGACACTTTCCGCCAACCCCTGCACCAGATTCTCCGCCATGTCGTGTTTCACGGTCAGTACCACCGAGGACAGTTGCGGGCACTGGCCGAGGAAGACGGCATTGTCTGGCCTGAGACCGACATGATCGCCTTCTTTCGCGCCGCGTAGCGGTGAAGATGGGTACGAGTAAAATTTGTTCGATGCCAAAGCTCATTCTCGTTCGACACGGTCAGTCACTCTGGAATCTTGAAGACCGCTTTACCGGCTGGGTAGACGTGCCGTTGACCGCGCAGGGTCGCGAAGAAGCCTCTAAGGCAGGCGTCAAGCTGGCCGAGTACTCCATTGACGTGGCATACACGAGCAACCTTGCTCGAGCTCAAAACACGTTGGCGCTGATTTTGGAAGCGACCGGCAAGCAAGTGCCGATTATCAAGGACGAAGCGCTAAACGAGCGCCATTACGGAGACCTCCAGGGCCTCAACAAAAAGCGAACCGCCGAGCAATACGGCGAGGAGCAGGTCCACATTTGGCGACGAAGCTACAACGTTCCACCGCCAAACGGTGAGAGCCTCGAAATGACCGCGGCTCGAACGCTCCCGTTCTTCGAGCGATGCATCCTCGGTGACATTGCTCAGGGCAAGGACGTTCTTGTGGTTGCCCACGGAAACAGCAATCGCAGCATCGTGATGAAGCTCGACAACCTCACTCAAGAAGAAGTTCTGAACCTAAATCTAGGTACCGCCGTTCCGGTCGTTTATGACCTGAGCAACGAAGGCGAAGTGCTCGGAAAAGAAATCCTCTAAATGAGGTTGGCGGCGAATTTGCCGCCGAGCGTTACCATCGGCAGCCCGGCTCCGGGCTGCACGCTTCCACCGCAATAGATCAGATTCTTGATCTTGGGATCACGGTTTGGATGGGGGAGCATCCCTTTGAAAGGCCGGTGCTTTTCGTCTTCCCCGTACAGCGATCCTCGATAGTTTCCGTCTCGCTCTCGGAAGGTCATCGGCGTTTGTACGCGCTCGAAGATGGGTTCAGACAGGTCGATTCCAAACTTTTTAAGAACGGACCTGGTTTGGCCCTTGGCTTTAGATTGTAACGTCTTCCAGTCGAGATGCTGCTCTTCTGCCGGACAGGTTACGACGGCGAAGAAATTGCTCGTTCCCGGAGGAGCGCCCTCTGGATCCAGCTCCGTGGTTTCGTTCACGTACACGATGGGCTCGCCAGGAAAATTCCGGGCGTCGTACAGGTCCTCAAAACTTTGTACGTAGTTCTTCGGAATGAAGAGCGAGTGATGCTTGAGGTCAGGGAATGTGCGCGGGAGCCCGTAGTGAAGCGTAAAGTAGCTGAACGACGGGGCATTGCTTGACGGCGTTCCAAGCATGCCTTGAACGGTGGTCCGATCTAGGTTCGAGATCAGCGTTTGAAACTCAACCTGCTCCCCACTTTCGAGAGTCGCGGACTTGACTTGGCCGTTCGTCACGTTCAGTCTCGTGACTTTGGTGTTGAAGCGGAACTCGACTCCGAGTTCGGTGGCTAACTTGTAAAGGGCCGATGGGATTTGTCCAACTCCACCGACGGGATAGAACACACCGCCGGCGATCATGAAGTACGGAATAAAGAGCGCTCCAGCGCCGGTGCCGTCGAGCGACTGGCCGCTGTACGACGGAAAACCGTAGAAGAATGCCCTGAACAACGGGCTCTCGAACCACTTATCGATCTGCTGGCGATAGTTACCCTGCAGGCTCATGCCGAGGCCCATCTTGATGAACTTGGGCGAAGCGAACTGCCACCACTGATCGATCGGGTGGTCAAAAATCGTCTCGTGAACCAGGGGAACGATCTTGTCAAAGCGCTCGAACATGGCTTTGAAGTTCTCGCCGTCTTTCGCGCCGAACGAGCTGACCAAACGCTCGCACCCTTGCCGATCTCCAGGGAGATCGATGGCTTCTTGCCCTTCGAAGAAAACGCGTGTGATCGGGTCTAGCCGCACGAACTGGAGGTAGTCCGACATCTTCCTGCCCGCGGCCTTAAAGACCGCTTCATAGACCTCTGGGAGGATGATGATACTTGGGCCCGGATCCAGCCGAAATCCGTGAGTAGAGATCGAAGCTGCTTTGCCACCGGGTACTTCCCTTTGCTCCAACACGAGCACGTCGTGCCCCTTTAGGCGAGCGTGGATAGCGGCGCTGAGGCCACCTACACCCGCTCCAAGCACGACGACGGCTTTACGCACGCTCAGCTTGCGCGGCCTTCTTCGACGCGGCTGAACCGCTGCTCTAGGGTGTCAACTTGGGTAGCCAATCGGTCCAGCAACAAATCGGGATCGCGATTTGCGATGACTTCTTGCAGGCGACGAACTAACAAAGTTCCGACGGCCCCTACCGCGATACCAATGAACAATCCTGTTGCTACTCGACTCACGTTCATTTTGTACCTGAATAAACGAAAAGCCCCTCTCGGTTGTTCCACCGAGAGGGGCTAAGGTCCGAACGATTATCGTCGGATGTCTACGATCACGCCGATGGTGCTACCACCTGCGGTTGCTCGAACCGTGGTTCGAGTGTTGATCGACAGTGCCTTCGCCTGGAGGTTGAAGGTCGTGGTCGTCTGGCCAGCAGGAACGGTGACCTTCAGTGTCGTCGGATAGACGGCGAAGAGGCTTGTGTTCAGCTGGATGTCCACCACAACTCCGCCTGCTGGAGCCGGCGTTGCCAGTTCCACAGTCGCCAATGCATTTCGCAGTGGTCGGAGTTGGTTCGGCGAGATGGTGAAGCCCAAGAGCTTCGTGGTGTTCACGGTGAGCGTTCGCGTAACCGTGATCTTTCCGAGGATTGCCGAGATCGTAACCGGAGTTTCGTCCGTTACTGATCGCGTGGTGATCGGGAAGGTACCGATCTGCTCTCCGGCAGGAATCGTGATCGAGTTAGGAACCACCGCGGCCGCCGTGTTGGACGATCGCGTGAGGACCACGAGACCACCCGCTGGGGCTGGGCTTCCGATGTCGATAGTTCCGACCGAGTTCTGAGTTCCACCCGTTACCGTTGCTGGATCGAGGGTGAGACCAAATTCTCCGGCAAGAACGTTCAAGGAAGCCGATCGAACGAGACTTCCTCGTCGAGCTTTGAATCCAACCGCTTCGTTGTTTCCGAACACAACGCTCGTTGGAATGTCGAACACAACCGAAGTCTGTCCTGGCTCGATGTTGACCGAAGCTGGGACTGGAGCAATCGCTGGCTTAGCCGATTCAAGGTTGATCGTAACGCCGCCCTGAGGTGCCGGTGCACCGATCGTGACCGTTGCCTGTGCCGTTCCTCCACCGAGAATCGATGTTGGATTAATCGAGAATCCGGTCAGGTTGATCGCGTCGACAAAGATCGTGCCGCTGGCTGGGGTGCCAACTGCCGTACCGGTCGTCGAAAGGACCTGAGCGGTCGCTACTCGTTGCGTGTTCACGGCTTCAAACTTCGTGTCCAGAAGGAACGTTGCCGAAGTAGTGTCAGCTGGGATCGGAAGAACCAGTTCTCCAACTTGTGGCGAAGCCGCATCAGCTCGGAATCGATATCCACCGGTTCCTGCGTTCAAGCGAATTCGAAGATTGAATGGTTCGCCAGTTCGACCGCTAAAGACGACCGTACCGGTTGTGGTGGCACCACCTGCGACTCGCGAAGGAGCGAAGGTGAGGCTAGACAAGGTGATCGGTCGGACCGTGATCGACTGGGTTCGACCCACTCCGAGGAGCGAGGCGGTTACGGTCGGGAATCGCGTTTGCGCAACTCCGAGCGTATTGATCGTGAAGTTACCGGTCTGCTGTCCGGCTGGGATCGTTACCGTGGTAACGCCCGTGCCGAAGTTGATCAGGCTTGGACTGTCCGTCAAGAGGTCAACGGTCACACCGCTTGCCGGTGCCGCCGCAGCCAAAGTAACTCGGCCGCTAACCGTATTGCCACCGACCACGTCGGTTGGCGTAAGTCCGAGCTGCTGGAGCCAGGGGATCACGTTCAATCGAGCAATCTTGAAGCTACCGAGATAGGTTGCACGAATGTCGACCGTAGCGTTCTGGTTCACCGGCTTGGAGAAGACGGGGAACGTAGCGGTGGTCTGGCCTGCTGGAATGTTGAACTGCAGCGTGGTCTGGTCGGCGCCGTTAGCAAACGAGGCAACCGCGCTGTTGTTGAGGGTGACGGTGACGTCCGCTCCACCAGCTGGCGCTGCTGCGCTGAGGGTGAAGGTCGCGATGCTGTTTGCACCGAGTCCGCCAGGGATAGTGTTCGGCCCAAGAGTGAGTGAACTCGCGGACGGGAATGCGACACGTTGTCGTATTGCAAATCCGTCTCTTCGGAAGAATGCCGAAACCGTCGGACGCGGCGGTCCATCTTCAAATCCGACTGGGTTCACATCCGGATAATCCGGGTTACTCGCCCCATACAAAACCCCGCTGACCTGAAAGTCACCGACCTGGTCAGGATTTGCCTTGAAAGCAAGCGGTGTGATCAACGATGCCGGCAACGATGCGTTTGTCCGATACGTTGTCGGAACCCCAGTCGAGCTCCGGACTGTGTACTCTCGATAAGAATCGGTGTATCCCGCAATCCATGAGTCACCGAAGGCGTCAACATACGGACCGACCACGACGTCATCCAACAATCCACCAATATAGCTGGAGTAAAGCAGGTCGGTGGCAGTGTTGTTCAGAACCATGTAGAACGCTTCAGAACTAGCGATCTCACCTGGCTCTGGGATTTCAATGTCTGGGTCAAGTGCATCTCCAGTGATAGGAATCGCCCCGATACCGTTTTCTACTGGTTCGTTGGGGTCCCCTGGAGTTGCATTGTTGTTTTCCGGGAAGATCGAGTACGAGTACAGGTTTCCAGTGATGTGAGCGTTTCCAGCTAAGTCGACGGCGATTCCTGCGGGAAGCAAGTAACCACCACGAGGGCCGCCAGAGGTCCTCAAATTTGTAGAGTAGGAAATCGCGGAACCATCGGTGTTGATCTTTGTCGCTACCATCACCGTGTTGTTACTGAAGACCTCACCATACACTCCTCGTGTTCGAGGGTAGTTGAACGAGTTCGTCAGGCCAACGAGATATGCATTTCCTTGCAAGTCAATGGCAATTGAGGAGCCCGATGGGAACGTCGCCCCGGTGCAATCCGTGGCAACGCCGCCAATTGCTTCAGAGTTGTTTCCACCCACGAGAACTGAGTACAACAATGTTCCAGATGTGCTGTACTTCCGAGCAAACATATCCGAGTTGCGCAGAAGTCTGCCGCCCTCGAACGCATTTGGCGTCGTCACGAAGACTGGGTTGATTGCAGTGTCTATGTTCCCTGAATTATTGACGGCTCCGCCAATATACATGCTGCCTTCCGCGTCCAGGACCGCGCCACCGATGACGGTGGATCGACTGTCGCTGAAGTAGCCAGAGGTTGCCGATTGAAGCGTGAAGGAGGTTCCGTTGTACTGGTAACGAGCGAAGTAGCTCGAGTTGCCGTTCCAAGTGGTTGTGATGTTCGGGATGTCGAACTCGTTGTTACCCGCGAGAATAAACTCAACAGGGTCTCCCGCAACAGGACTCTCAGACGGCTTGATACTAAAGCCTGCAAGCCGATCCTCACCGTCGCCACCAAAGATGAACGCCTGTGACGGAAGCGGATTCAGAATGCCGCCGGACTTTGCGAACCGAATCGCGAAGATGTCGGTGGGCCGTCGAGCGCTGTATATTGGTCGCGGCAAAATACCCTCGTCGTCGATCGTCAAGCCCGTTGAGTCGGTCGCACGATCGCTGATGAACGTCTTTCGCAAGAATGCGTCAGGCAATGCAACCGCGCCTAACGCGGTTACAAG
>CAMCWC010000008.1 GCA_945882415.1 Chthonomonas calidirosea | reverse complement strand
GCCCGTATACAAATCCGGCAATGGTCGGGTGGGATGCATGCGCTCAGTCGGTGCTGCGCAACCGTTATATTTTGCTAGGGGTTGATTCATGGAAAAGTTCACGCTGGAATGTATTCGTCGAGGGTGCAAGGGTGAAGGGTTGCGTTCTTTGAGTATGAGGACGGCGCACTGTTCTGCGGGCCATTCGGCAGACTGCCCATAAAGCCGTCCAAACAGAATCCACCGCCGCTTCCCTGATCGTCGGGCGAACAAGTGGTTCCTTCGCCACCGCTCCCGCTTCCGCCGCCTCCATAGCCTCCGCCGCCGCCACCAGGGCGGATCGGTAATCGAGGACCAATGGTCGGCCGAAGGCCAATGTATGTCGGTAATCCCATTCTCATTTAGTTCAGTTCCTCTTTACTCAGATTTTCAATCGCTGTCCGCGCCAAATCGTAGTAGTACTCTTTGCCATCCGGCAATTTTCCGGCAATAAGTTCGATGTCAGCGCGATCCAACTGCCTAATCGCCGCCAGAGTTCGTCCCCGCAGCACAAGCGCGCATCGCTCCGTAACCTGCAGTGCCGAAGGACAACCGTTACAACGGCACCGGACGTCGAGCACCGTTCCTTGGGCCAGAGTGAGCCAGATTGAAATGTACGGCCCCTCGCCTGGGACGCCACCGTGACCAACAAAAACACCCGAATCAGCATCGGGAAGGGTCTCCTGTTTTTGTCTCAAGCTTGCTTCAACCATCATTCCTCTCTCCGTGAAATCAAATATAAACCAAGTCCCGAATTTCTGGTAGGACTTTTTTATGACCGAAGGTTAACGAATCTTAACATCTTGAACCTAAGGCAATGACTTTTAGGTTCAGAATATTTTTTGATAAAAAGTTCACCACCGTTCTTTGTACAATGCACGCAGCATGAGTCTCTGCGCGGTGATTTGCGTTCACGATGACGTCGTCTTTCTTGCCGCTACATTAGCGTCTCTAGGAGACGTTCAGGTTCTCATATGTGTTAGCACTACTAACTGGCGAGGCGAATCAGGGGATTGGCAACAAGCCGTTAAGATCGGCGAAGAGCACACGGCAATCATCTTCACCGGGGACTGGAACGAAGAAAACGCCCACCGTCAGGCTGCTTACGCGAAGGCAGTTGAACTCGGATTTGATTATGCCGTCACCATCGACTCCGACGAGGTCATCGAGCCTAGCCTGCTCCATCATCTGAAACTCGTGGCCGAAACCACCTTCGCCGACCGCGTGTACATCACATGGGACACCTACTGGAAGGGCACCGACTTCGTGGTCCGTCCGCGTGAACCTTTTACGCCTTGCATCCTCATCAATCTGCACAACGCGCAGCACGTTCACATCCGCGAGTTCGAAGGCGGAAAATCACTGTTCCTTAACGAGCAATTTGGCATTGTTCACCACCTGAGCTATGCCGGCGGAGACGAGCGGATCCTGAAGAAGATCACAACCTGGAGCCACCGTGATGAAATCGTGCCGGATTGGTGGGACAGGGTTTGGAAACGGTGGGAACTTGACCCGTTCCTCCGGGAGGTGCACCCAACTCACCCTGGTTCGTACGCGTTCGTCCAGCGCATCGAAACTCCGGCCATTCTAAAGAGCATTGAAAACCTGGCGCATCCTCTTCCACCCGTCAGTTTCCCAGCATTGCCAAAGGCGTCCGTCGTTATCCCCGTACACGGCGGGCAAGAAGATTTGGACCGCTGTATCCTGAGCCTTGCGAACTGTCTCGATTACATCGAAGAAGTTATTGTCATCGACAACGGCAGCGGGATAAACATTCCGGACTATCCATGGGTCAAGCCGATCCTAAACGATTCTAACCTCGGTTTTGCCGTCGCTTCGAACCAAGGCGCTCGAATGGCGACGGCCGAAACCATTCTGTTTCTTAATAGCGACACCGTGGTGCCAAAAGCCGGATTGATGCGCCTACTTGAGAGCCTAAGCCAAAGTCGCACCATTGCTGCCGCTGGTCCATATACCAACAATTGCGGCCACTTTCAACGGATTTCGCCAACCTATCTCGATGAAGCCGGGATCGATCTCTTCGCCGATTCATTTGCCGCGAGAGCGACCGACGACCGCGATACCGATATGCTCGTCGGCTTCTGCCTCGCCGTGCGGAAGTCGGCACTTGATGAAATTGGGCTGTTCGATGAACGATTTGGGCTCGGCACCTTCGAAGACAACGATCTTTCCTACCGATTACGCCGCGCTGGCTATCGCCTCGTCATCTCACGCCGATCCTACATTCACCACGAAGGCTCAAAGACCATGCGGCGACTTGCCGTAACACGCTCGGAAAAGTCCTTCGATCTCCAAGCTTTGCTCGAAGAGAATCACCGAAAGTATGTGGCCAAGTGGCGAGACGACCTTGAATCTGAATATGTCAACCACCTCGCCGGGACTTCGGGCGAGCCGGTTGTATTCAATCCCGACAACAAACCGGAAAGCCGCCGCGCTCGCGCCGCCGCGCTGGTCAACAAAGCCGACATTTCGCTTTGCATGATTGTGAAGAACGAAGAGCGAGTCATCGCCGAATGCCTTGAATCCGCATCGCCGTACTTCCGCGAAGTTCTAATTCACGACACCGGCAGCACTGACCGGACAATCGAGATTGCCCGAAAATTTGGCGCGGTTGTCACCGAAGGTGATTGGCCAGATAGCTTTTCCCTCGCCCGCAACGAGAGCATGAAAGGTGCCAAAGGCAAATGGATCATGTGGATCGATGCCGATGACACGATGATGTCGATCACGGGCGAAACCATCCTAAACGCCGTCGCAAACGCGGCCTCCGATGTCATTGGGTTCGTCGTCCCCGTCCGCTTCCTCGAAGAAGCCGGCGGCGGCACCCAAGTGGACCACGTCAAGATCTTCCGCAACTGGCCGGAACTATCTTGGGAAGGACGAATCCACGAGCAGATCCTTCCAAGCCTCCGGGCAGCTGCTGCGGCGCGTGGTATTCGTGACGGAGGTCAAATCGTGCGTTTGCCTGTTCAAGTCTTACATTCGGGCTACGACACGAGCGACGCTGGACAGAAAAAGAAGAGAACACGCGACGAACAACTCCTGCGACTCGATCTAGCCGACCGACCGAACCACCCGTTCGTGCTTTTTAACCTCGGCATGACTGCCCACTTCACCGACGAGCACGAAGCGGCAATTGACTGGCTCAACAAATCCATCGCCGTCTCCGGCCCCACCGAATCCCACCTCCGCAAGGCATACGCCCTTGCCGCTGGCTCATACAAAAAACTAGGTCAACTCGCTGAAGCGGCCGACACCCTCGAAACCGGTCTCGCAACCGTCGGCGACGATCCCGAACTCCTCTTCCTCGCCGCCCAACTCGACGCCGAGAACGGCAACAAACAAAGAGCCATCGCCCGTTACGAAAAGATCCTGACTCTAGACGTCTCCGGCATCTTCACCAGTTTCGACCCTGGAATCCTCGACTACAAGACCAAACACAACCTGAGACTACTGAAGGAATCCTGACATGACCAATTCGAATCCAATAGGTTCACTTTCTCGCGCCGTCGGCCCTTAGAGATAGACATGCTAGGTTCAACCAGAAGAAATTTACATTTCCGTCCTAAGGCCGGAGTATTTATAATTAAATTTCTGACACCCCGCGGCACAAACCGCAAATCACCCCTCCCGAACCTAAAGCAACCTGTAATTAATTAATCCGCCTGGGGGGGAACGTTAATTAATTCCGTTCCGAGAGCAATTCAAAGCCACGCAAGGCCACGCAAAGCGCCCCCGAACTCACCCTTTGACCGCCCCCGCCAACATCGCTTCGTAGATCCGCTCGCGGTATCGCCAATAAACAACGAACGCCGGCAGCATCACGATCACCAGCGCGGCGAAGACGCTGCCCCAGTCGGCTTGATATTGCCGCGCCATGGTTAGGTTCGCGAGGCCGATCGGCAAGGTCCGAATGCTCTCGGAGTTCGCTAAAACCAGCGCAAGGTTGAACTCGTTCCAGAGCCCGAGGCCGTTGAAGATCGCGGCGACGATAAGGCCCGGACGGGCCAAGGGGAGCATGATCTTTTGGTAGACCATGAGGTGCCCGCAGCCGTCCAAAACCGCCGCTTCCTCGAGCTCGGTCGGGACGTTCTGAAAGAACCCGGTGAGAACAAAAACCGTGAACGACAAGGAGAACGCGACGTAAACGATGCCCAGTCCGAGCAACGACTCCGACAAGCCGAGCCGCCGAAGCAGGTCGGTCAGCGGAGCCAAAACCAGGAAGTTCGGGAACATCATCCCGCCCAGGAAAATCGCATAAAGCGCTTTTGACCCTGGGAACGGATACCGCGCGAAAATGTACGCCGCCATCGCGCCTACCGGAATCAAGACCGCCAGCGACCCGACCGTCACCATCACGCTGTTCCAAAAATACTTGGCCAGCCCGGCCTCGTTCCAAGCCGCCGCGTAGTTCTCAAACTTCGGCTGCGCCGGAAGCGACCACGGACTCGCGAAAATCTCGGGGCTCGTCTTAAGGGAGCTGATGAGCACCCAAACCAGCGGCACGACAATTACCGCAAGGTAGGCGGTCAGCGCCAGCGTTCCCAGCCACTGCCGCCCCTTCAAGCCCGCGCCCCCGCCGCCGCAGTCGGATCCTTACGGAAGTAAGCCAAAACCGCCAAGCTCGCCAGCATGCTAACCGCGAACACAACGACCGCCAAAGCCGAGGCATAACCGTATTGGCCATTCTTCGCGATTTGCTCATATAGGTACGAAACAATCGTCTCCGTCCCCCGGTCCGGCCCGCCTTCGGTCATCACGAAGACCAAGGCGAATACGGTGAGGATGTGGATCAACAGGTAGGTAATCGCCGTCCGCTTCACTGACCAAAGTAACGGCCAAGTGACGTGCCGAAACCGATGCCAGCCCTCGCTACCGTCGAGCGCGCTCGCCTCTTTGATCTCCTCCGAAATTTGCTTAAGCCCAGCGCTAAAGAGCAAAACGAAGAAGCCGAGCGCGTGCCAAACAAACGCCACGGCAATCGCTCCAAAGGCATACCGGGGGTCGCGAACAATCCCTGGATCACGCACCGGCAATCCGACCCGGAACAGCATGTCGGTAACCAATCCGTACTTCGGGTTCAACTGAAACTGCCAAATCAGCGCTACGGCGACCAGCGAAATCACCTGCGGGAACAAATAAATCGCCCGCGCAAACTTCCGCACCGGCCCCGCACCGTCCGTCAAATGCGCCAGCAAAACCCCAAGGCCGATGGTCACAACCCCGGCCAATACCAAGAGCATTCCCGTGTTCTGAAGCGATTTCCAAAACACCGGATCCTGGCTCAGGTTCTGAAAGTTCTCCATGCCGATGAACTTCCGGTTCCGGCTAACGCCCCGCCATCGGTACATCGACATCTGGAACGACTGCAACAGCGGCCAGACCAAAAAGACCGCGTACAGCAAAACCGCCGGCGATAGGAACGCAACAATAAACGCGCCCCTACCTTTCGAATGTCGCATGCCGAAATCAGACCTTGTGCTTCGTGATGTTCGGGTCCTTTCGAACCTTATCCGCCGCCGCTTCCGCCCGGTCACAGAACTGCTGAGCCGTAAGCTGACCATTCAATAGGCTGGTCAAGCCGTTCTCCAATTCGGTGCTCAAGGTCGGATACCAGTGCCGGAACTGAACCGAGTAAACCGCCTTGCTCTCGCGCAAGGTCTTGCTCGGAGCCTTCAAAACATCGGGCAATTCGCCATCGTCGCTGCCCTTAATCGCCATCAATGTGCCCTTTTCCTGCACAAACTTCTTGGCGACCGAAAGGCTGGTCATGTACTTGAACAGCTCAATCGCCGCTTCCTTGTTCTTCGCCTCGGTCGGCACCATCCAAGGCTCGATCCCGATCAAAACCGCCGTCGGATCGCCCTTCCCACCGTCAATGAACGGCGGCAGGAAGTACTCCATCTTCGCCGTCGCCGGCATAGTCTTCTTCATCTCGCTGAACAGCCAACTGCCGCAAGGCACCATCGCCGCCTTGCCCTGAACGAATTCCTGCTGAGCTTCGGTGTGGCTCATCGAAGTCGCCCCTTCTTGGAAGAAGCCCTTCTTCTTGAGCTCAACAATCCGCTCCGTCGCCTGAACCATCGCGGGCGAATTCCAAGCGCCTTCTTCTAGGTTCTGAGCTGCATTGACCGCGTCGATGCCACCAATGCTCTGCACCCAAGGCAACAGCATCCCATCGATCATGTAGTACGGATACTTGCCCTGGAAGGTGATGGGCGCCATGCCCTTCTTCTTAATCTTGTCGGAAAGGGTCAGCAATTCCGAGTAAGTCTTCGGCACCGTCCAGCCGTTCTTCTTGAAAACCTCGGGGTCGTACCACCAGCCGTAGATCATGACGTAATACGGAAGGGTGTATTGAACGCCCTTAAGCTGTCCCAGGGCCAGAATCTGCGGGTCAAAGCTCTCACGCCACGTTCCGTCACCTTCGGCCGCTTTGCCATCAAGCGCCGGTCCAAGGTCAACCAGCTGATCTTCCTCGGCCAGATCCCAATGCTTCATTCCCCAGCCGGGGAACGTGAGGTCAGGAGGATTTCCATTGGCAAACCGCGGGGTCAACGATTCCCAAACGCGCGGCCCCCCTTCGACGGTGATCTTGAGGTCTGGATGCTGCTTCTCGAATTCCTTCGCCGAAGCCTGATAAAAGTCGATGCCGTATCCGCCCTGGAAGGCTTGCACTTCAAGCGCTCCAGTCAGCTTTCCGCCCGGAGTCGGCGCGGCAGTTTCTTTCGCCTCGGGAGCAGCGGTCGAGTTGCATCCGACAAGGCCAGCCGCCAGGGCGATCGAAGCGATTGCGACAACGAATTTCATGGGGTCTATTATCGCAGTCTTGAAGCTTTTCGGCTAGGAAAGGCATCATACGACAAACGTGTCGCATGTTAAGTGATCGCTTTTTGCCCTTAAGGGTTGCGTAATCGACATTGTTTATGCGTATAAAGTATTCATGGCGACGGTCCGACGCTGGCTTCTGATTCTTGTCCCGGTGTTGGTGCTGGCATTCTTCGTTTTCTCTCGCGTGCGAGCCGTTGAGGGTGCGGAGGCAAAGCAGAAGGCAGAGGCCGGCGCACGGAAAGGCGCGGCAGCCAGCGTCGAAGTCGCAACCGCAGAATCGCGGCCGATCGTCCAGACCATCGAGGCGATCGGGAACGTGACTTCCGAGTTCACGGTGAACCTGAGCCCACGCATTTCTGGGCTCATCACTTCCCTTCAAGTCCGTGAGGGCGATCGCGTAACGGCAGGACAGGTTCTCGTCCGCATCGACCCGAACCAGGCCCAAGCCCAGATTCTCGAAAGCACCGCCAACGTGAACGAGAGCCGAAGCCGACTTGCTCAAGCGCAAGCGACGATCCAAGCCAGCGAAGTTCAAATCGAAACCAACATCCGCCAAGCCCGCGCCGAGCTTGCAAGCGCGGAAGCAACGCTTCAACAAGTTCGAAAGCAAGTTGAAGGGCGGGTGGCCAATGCCGCGGCAACCGTTCGCCAATCCGAAGCCGCCCTCGCCGTCACCCGAGCCGAAAAGAAAAACCGCGCCGCAGAGCTCACCGGCGCCCAAGCGACTTTGAAGAATGAGCAGATCCGGCTCGAACGAGTGAAGGGCCTTTTTGAGAAAGGCTACGTTGCCGGATCGCTCGTAGATAACGCAACCGCCGCGGTGGGCGTCGCCGAATCTGCGGTCCGGGTGAAAGAAGGCGAAGTCGAATCCGCCCAAGCCGACATTGATGCGGCCCAAGCGAAGCTGGAAGCTGACCGAACCGCGCTCACGACAACCCAGGCAAGCGGCCAAGCCGAAATTCAGGCCTCCGCCGCCCGGGTCTCGCAGCTAAAATCCGCCGTCACCGCCGCCGAAGCGAACCGAGCTCAATCGCCCGCCAACCGCGCCAACGTAAACGCACTACAAGCCGGCGTGGCCTCGGTCGAAGCCCAGCTTCAAGCCGCCGAAGCGCAACGCAAAGATACCGAGCTGAGTTCGCCATTCTCGGGCATCGTGACATCGCGCACCGCCGATCCGGGCACACTAGCCAGCCCGGGGCAGGCCGTCCTACGAGTCGAATCCGCCGACTCTTTATTCGTGATCGCGGCCATCCCCGTCACCGACGCCGCACGGGTGCGTCCGGGTCAGCCAGTGACCATTCGACTCGATGGTTCAACCGGTGCCCCGATCCAAACTCGGGTGGACACAGTTGTGCCGTCGGCAAACCCCAGCGACCGCCAAGTATCGGTTCGAATGCGGGTGAAGAACACTGACGGCCAGATCAAGCCGGGAATGTTCGCGAAGGTCTCAATCGAAATTGATCGCACGGAATCCACCATCGTCGTCCCGGGCGATGCCATCAAAGAAGGCTCCATCGCCGTGGTGCTCGCAGACGGAACTACCGAGAATCGTGAAGTGAAAACCGGCAAGGCCGATGCGCGAGGAGTCCAGATTCTCTCGGGCATCCAGCCCGGGGAAAAGGTGATCGTGCTTTCGTACAGCCCAGTGAAGCCGGGATCGAAGGTCAACATCACGGCCGAGCGACTGCCAGACGGAAGCCGAAAGCTAGTTGAGACCCCGAAAAAGGCTGATCAGAAGGACGTGAAGAAGTGAGCGTAGCAAAATGGTCCGTAAGTCGTCCGGTCGCGGTGACGATGCGCATTGCCGCGCTCGTGTTGCTTGGCGCGATTTGTTTCCTGCGAATCCCGATCGACCTGCTACCGCGCGTCGACCTACCGGTCGTCACGATCAACACCAACTGGCCGAATACGCCTCCTCAGGAAATCGAAACTCAGCTCACGCGTCCCATCGAGCAGGCGGTTTCGACGATCCCCGGTCTGTATTCGGTGTCTTCGAGTTCACGTCTGGGCGAGTCTCAGGTTCGCGTCACGCTGAACTACGGCGTCAACGTGGACAAAGCGACGGTCGACGTGCTGCAGTACGTCCAGCGAGCCTCGCGCTCCTTCCCGAACGATCCGAACATCACGCCGCCGGTTGTCTATAAGCTCGACCCGAACTCGTTCCCGATCATGATCCTCGGCGTCAGCGGGATTGACGATCCGATCAAGCTCAAGTCGTTGCTGGTCAACGAGATCGGTCCCATTATCGAATCAGCTGGTGGCGTGGCCCAGGCCACGGTCAGCGGCGGTCGCGACCGCGCGATCATCGTCGATGTTAATCCCGACAAGCTCCAGGCGTACGGACTTACCCTCGCCGACGTCGCTTCAAGAATACAAGCTGAGAACATCAGCCAACCCGCTGGCCTCGCCAAATCGGGAGAGCGCGAGTACATCCTTCGTTCCTCGGGCTACTTCAAGAATATCGATGACGCCAAGAACACCCCGGTCCGAACGATTAACGGCCGTGAGATCTTGCTCAAGGACGTTGCCGCCGTGCGAGACGAGGCTACCGAGCAGCGAGTCTGGACTCGAGTTAATGGCGTTCCAGCCGTCGGACTATCGGTCACAAAGCAGAGCGATGCCAACACGGTGCAAACCGAGGCCAACGTTCGCAAGGCGATCATCGAGATCGAGCGCCGATACCCGGGCCTGAAGTTCAGCACGGCTTACGACCAGTCCGCTTTCGTCAAAGAGTCGATTCACTTGCTCCAAGAGCACGCCGTCATCGGTGGAACCCTGGCGATTCTCGCCATTCTGTTCTTCCTTCGGAACGCCCGATCCACACTCGTTGTGGCGCTGTCCATCCCGATTTCCATCACCAGTACGTTCGCGTTGATGTACTTCAACGGCTTCACGCTGAACACGATTTCCCTCAGCGCGCTTGCCCTGTCTACCGGGCTTATCGTGGACGATGCGATTGTCGTACTGGAGAACATTTTCCGGCACATGGAGCGCGACAAGAAGGGCGCGGTCGATGCAAGTATTTCCGGCACCCAGGAAATCATGCAGGCGGTTGTCGCCTCGACGATCACCGTCATGGTCGTCTTCATTCCGCTGTTCCTAATCCAGGGTCAGTCGGGGCAAATCTTCACCCAGTTGGCCCTCGTCGTCATCTTCTCGCTGGCCGTTTCGTTGCTTGACGCCGCGACGGTTGTGCCGATGTTGGCTTCCCGAGTCATTCGGGCCCAGGAGGTGATCGACCTCGAACACCCAGAACGGCAGCTTCAGCAACGCAGCATCGGCGCGAAGATTTCGGGCCGAATGGGGCTGATGTTCAACGCCATCGACGAGTCTTATCGATCAGGCTTGGAGTGGGCGCTGAAGCGGCGGTGGTGGGTGATCGGCGGAGCCGCTCTGCTCACCGCGGCAGTCATTCCGCTTTGGGACATGGTGGGTTCAGAGAGCTTGCCTAAGACGGACTCCGGAGACATCAACGTGCGCGTCAGGCTCCCGGTTGGAACGGCGTTGTCAACGACTCGGGACAAGATGGACCAGGTTGAGAAGGCTCTTCTGGCTGATCCCGACATCGAGACCGTGTTCCTTTCGGTCGGCGCTGGCATTTCCTTCCGAGGCTCGGTGGGTGGTGCGCAGGCAAACGCAGGCGCGGCCAACATTCACCTTAAGCACGAACGAAAAGGAACCACCGAGGAGATCTCGAAGCGCATCGAGGCGAGCCTGAAGAACATTTCCGGCATTCGCGCGACGGCAAGCCCGTTTGACCTCGTGTCGAACATCATCGGCGGCAATGCGCAGGGCCTGCAAATCGACATCCTCGGGGCTAATCTCGAGCAACTGAGCATCGTCGCCAAGCAAGTTAAGGAAGAGATTACGGACGTCCCGGGTCTCGAAGGTGTGGACGTAAGTGTCGAAGACTCGACCCCAGAAGTCCAGTGGTCAGTTGACCGACAAAAGGCGCAGGCGCTCGGCGTGAGCTACCAAGACATCGCTTCTGCAATCCAGGGAAGTACAAACGGCACGCTCTCGACCTACTTCCAAGAGGACGGATTCCAGTATCCAATCTATGTGCAGCTTCCCGTGGAAGAACGACGCGAGATCACGGAGCTGGTAAAAATCCCGGTCCGGCTGAACCCAGTCACCGGCTCACCGATTCTGCTGGGACAAGTTGCCACCCCGATCATTACCGGCGGTCCAAACGAAATCAATCGACTGAACCGGCAGCGGTTTATCTCGGTTGGTGGACGGTATAGCGATCGAACCGAGAGCGAAATTCTCGCCGATGTTGAAGCCAAGATGGCAAAAATGGAGTTGCCGCAAGGCACGACTTGGGCCTTTGGTGAGCGTCAGCGTCGAAAGGCAGAAGAGTTCAGCGGCCTCGGAATTGCCGTCGCGCTGGCAGTCGTGCTTATCTACATGTTGCTCGCTTCGCAGTTTGAGAGCTTCATCTATCCATTGGTCGTTCTCGCAACGGTCCCGCTGTGCGTAGTCGGAGTCATCCTCGCGCTCTTTCTAACGGGCAGGGCGTTTGGCTTAACGGCGTTTGTCGGGCTTTTGATGCTCATTGGCATCGTCGTGAAGAACGGCATATTGCTGGTCGACTACACGAACCAACTTCGTGGGAGGGGTGTGCCTCGAGATGAAGCAATTCTCGTTGCTTCTCCAACGCGTCTTCGTCCGATCTTGATGACTTCGATTGCAGCCATCTTCGGAATGATCCCCCTTGCTGCCGCGACGAACGCAGCCTCGCAGCTTCAAGCGCCGCTGGCAACCGTCGTCATCGGCGGACTCGCGACTTCCACTTTGCTCACCTTGTTCGTGGTTCCTGTTGTCTACACGTTCTTTGATGACATGGCCAGAAAGGTTCGAAAAGATCCGCGCGATTTCGCCGCGGCGGTGGGAATCGAGCCAACGCCTGCATCGGTCGGACCAAGCGTTCTGGAAGATGATGCGGCGGTAGGGGCGGGACGTGAATGATCTTCGTCAAGAAGCTGAGCTGATTGAATCGCTGCTGCCAAAACTGATGCGGAAGCTGTTCCGTCCGGTCATGGACGATACGATCGGTGAGCTTCCGCTCGCGCAGCTTCGGGTCGTCCGCGCGCTCGAAGTCAGCCCACATACGGTGAGCGAGTTGGCCGAGGAATTTCGGATGAGTCTGAGCTCTGCCTCCCAGCTTGTACATCGACTGGTTGACGCGGGGCTGGTTCATGTGGACTGCGAAAGCGTGGATCGGCGAATTCGTACCGTGAAGCTGACTGCCCTTGGGTCGAAGCTGATGCGGCATCGGCGCGAAACAAGAATCCAGCTTGCGGAGAACGCGCTCGCCAGACTTTCGCCGATCGAGCGCGCCACTTTACTGTCCTCACTCGGCAGACTCTTAGCCGAGTGCGAGTCAGTTGGAGCCGAGCCATCGGAGTCGCTTGCCCAGATCGCGGAACTCGAGCACGGCGCTTAGCTGGTGAGTTCTGCCGGTAGCTTGGTAGCATCTCGGCATGTTCGAGTTGACCCGAAGAGGATTGTTGCGCGGCGCCGCCGCGGTTGGTGCTGCTTTGTCGCCCCTAAGCCTGATCAAGGCTGAGGCCGCTGAACCGCCGCAGAAGCATCCGACCATGCGAAAGGTGAAGTTCGAAGGACGTTCTCGCATCCGAATCGGTCTCATTGGAACCGGCGGCCGCGGGCGATCTTTGCTCGGGGATTTCCTCGCGGTGCCGGAAGTTGATGTCATCGCGATCTGCGACATCAATCCGGATGCTCTCAAAGGTGCGGTTAGCCAGATCACGAAAGCGGGCAAACCGGCCCCAGCGACTTACGGCGCGACAGAGCGAGAATTCGAAAAGCTCAATCGCCGCGACGACATCGACCTCGTTGTGATCGCAACGCCTTGGGATTGGCACGTGCCCATGGCCATCGACGCCATGAAGAGCGGTAAGCACGCCGCCGTCGAAGTTCCCGCCGCCGTGACCCTTAAGCAATGCTGGGAGCTGGTCGATACTTCCGAAGCAACCCGTAAGCACTGCGTTATTTTGGAGAACTGTTGCTACGGATACAACGAGATGATGGTTCTGAACATGTGCCAGCAAGGCGTATTCGGTGAGCTTACGCACGGAGAAGCGGCGTACATCCATGACTTGCGCGGCCTTCTTTTCGCGACCTACAGCGAGGGTCTCTGGCGACGAAAGCCGCATGCGATGCGGAACGGAAACCTCTATCCAACCCACGGCCTCGGACCCGTGGCTCAGTACATGGGCGTTCACTCCGGCGACCGCTTCGAGTCCATCGTCTCTGTCAGTTCGGCCGAAAAGAGCCTGACTGCCTACGGTAAGAAAAACCTAAAGGCGGGTGATCCACGGCTCAACGAAAAGTACGTCTGCGGCGACATGAACACCAGCATCATCAAGACCGCCAAGGGCCGCACCATCATGCTGCAGCACGACGTGGTGACGCCTCGTCCGTACAGCCGACACAATATGATCGCTGGTACCGAAGGCACCTTTGCCGACTACCCCGCGCGAATTTATCTTGACTCCATGGGGAACGACGAATGGCAGGATCTCACGACCTTCAAGGAAAGGTACGAGCATCCGCTGTGGAAAAAGAACGGTGACTACGCCCGAAAGTACAGCGGGCATGGCGGAATGGACTTCCTTATGTGCGCACGCCTGATCGAGTGCATGCGAGACGGACTTGCTCCGGATATGGATGTTTACGATGCCGCGGCTTGGAGCGCACCAACGCCGCTCAGCGAAGCTTCGGTCGCCAAGGGCGGCTCGGCTCAGAAGTTCCCAGACTTCACGCGCGGGAACTGGAAGTAAGTTAAGCATTTTCCGATGTATTTTGGAGTTGCTCCCGGCCAAAAGCTGGCTGGGAGCAACAGAACATCACGTGCTTGTATTCGTCTCGCTAGAAATTACCGGAACTCGAACTTCCCTTTGAGCAAGACGCCGCCCGTCAGCGCCCAGAGTCGCCGACCATTACAAAGCGAGCCCTTGTGTGGACTACTAACGTCCATGTACCACTCTGTTGGCTTTATCCGATCTCTTTTAAGGTCTGAGTAGCGCATTACGTTGATAAAGGAGAATCCAGCGTGGCTAAACAGCACGTGTTCACCTGCGGCATCCATGCTATCCGCATAGTAGTCCATCGACAAGTAGTCTTGCGGTAAGTAGCGCGCCTTTCGAGTTGTCAAGTCATAGAAAATTGGCCAACTGTATGCGTCTCCGCCAACGTGGAGGAGCATGTAAAGAATGCGTGATCCCGTTGCATTTGTTGCCAAATGATTCACATTAAATAATGTCGTGCCAGGATTGGGCAACTGTATTGACTCCAACTTATCCGGGAGACGACTCCAGCGAAAAACGGAGTTAAGTGCTGATCCAGACTGGAAGCCACCGACGAGATCTCGCGCAGTCGATGTAAAGAACACCACCGTCCCGTCTGCGGAAATCTTCGGTCCCTCCGAATAACCTGAGCCCGGTCGGCCGGTCGTGGTCCTGCTTAAGAGCCGTTCGGCTTTCCGCGTGTAGTCGTAAAGGTAAACCTGCCCAGAGCGCTCGAAGACAGTAAACATTCCGCTGCGATCCATCGAAGCAGTATAGGAGCCGAGATCGTGAATGAATCCTAGCTTTAAGTCGACAAAATGGCACGTTGTGCCGTTGATACTATAATGTTTACCAACGATATATCTCCCATTATCGCTCAACGCTAGGGGTTCAAGGTTGTTCGGTATGACGACATCTGCGCCAGTACTCAAGTCACGGCGAACGCTCCGGTATTTTCCGTCGGAAAAGATTGTTGAACCTTTTAGTGCCGCAAAGCGCTCATCCGGAGTGACACAGAAGCCAGCGATATCTTCGGCTGGAGCCTTCTGGCCAACATCATCCAGATTTGATTGGGTTTTTAGAACAGTTCTTACCAAGATGGAATCACCTTTTTCTGTTCCAACCGCAATATTGGCCCCGGCATCATCAACTGATACCGAGTTCGGATAGTCGTCTGTTTGGTACTTGGGCGAAACATTCCGCCAAGCCTTGGTTCGAACGTCATACAGCATGACCGAAGTACCATATGGGCATACAGCGATATAATTGCCGCTCTTCGCGACATCGATTGCGCGTGAAAACTTTAACCCAGATGGCCGAAGAACCTTCTGAACTGTGTTTAACGTGAAATCAAGTTGATAAATGTCATCGTCTGCTAAATCAAGCGGGTCAAAAGACACGTCGGTCTGCACGATGGCTTTGGTTCCAAAGCCGTCCGTCCATAGCAACTGTAGTCTTTTCCCGCTTAGCGCACGTGCGAGCACTCGCTGTTTAACGCCATTTCGATAGCGCCAAATTCCATCGGACATCCCATATAGCACACTCGCCCCGTCTCGGCTCATGACAGCCCCATGGGTGACCGATGACTGAATCAATCGGCTAAATGGCTCTGTCTGATCACGAAGATAGAGGCCAGTATTGGTCCCAAACAGTGCAAATTTCCCATCGTCAGAAACACGAAAAAGGTTGGTTGGAAGCAACGTAGAAGCTGAATCAGTTGGAGCTGAAACGAAGACAGAATTTCCCGTGATGTTATCGTAGTAGTAAAGCTGACTTGGTAAGCCGCTGAGTCCAGGAATTGGATCTGGGCTCTTGTAATAAGTCCTGCTTTGATCATTCAAAACAAAGGTTCGTTGGATTTGGGATCTGTCAAATCCCAGCCAAATCTGCTTTCCGAGATGTTTATTACGACTGGAAACACCGCCAGTAGAGACATTTCGGACGAAGACGTCATTCGTTCGATATGCGTCGCTAGTTCTTAATCCGAACTTCGAAGACACAAATGACACATACTTGCCGTTCGGGGAAAGCGACGGGGACGAGCTGACTCCAGGCGACGCGCTGCCACTTATTCCAGCTTGAAGAACGTAGCTGGTTTCGTAGAAATCTAGCTGGGCAAAGCATGCTGCAGACGTGCACACCATGAAAGCGGCAAATACAATCTTCATCTCAAAACCTTCATTAACCGTCATTGAAGACGGACCCCGTTCGTGGCCCGCTGCGCGTGTCAGCGGACCACGAACGCTTAATCCACGCTCATGCCTTAAGCTTCTGATGCCGGATTGGCGTCTTTTGCTTCTTCCGCAACCTTTTCGGTGGCGGCGTCATCGTCGCCGTCCATCATGTCTTTGGCCTTCTCAACGAGACCTTCGACCTTGTCCTTAACGGTCGCACCAAACTCGGTGACGTCTTCCTTCAGGTTGTCCATGGCGGTGCCTGGATCTTTGATGGCTTCCTTCGCCTTATCGGCAAATTCGGTCGCTTCTTCCTTTACTTCGTTGACCAAGTTACTGGCCGCATCGCTCACTTTCTTTAGCAGATCATCCATTTGAATATCCTTATCTCCGTCCAGCACCGTGGTAGTACTTGAAGGGCTCTTCGAAGTCTAGCCGTACGACGGTGGCGTTCGAATCGGTTAATTGTTGAGGCACATCAATCCAAACAATTCCTGGTGTTTCTCCCAGCCCGCCGATGCGTTTGTGCGTGAGCTCTTCGCCGGTGCCAACAATCGTAGCTTTCACTACTGCGGACCGGAGTCCCTTAACCGCAATCTGATCGACTGGCGGATCGAAGAAGAACAGATAAAGCGATTTGCCGTCTTTGCTCCGGGTGGACGCACCGTAGAACAATCCCAGCGGAAGGCCCGCCTCTGTCCCGTAAATGGCTTCCTCGTGCTTGTGGATCCAGCTTCCCAGACCTTCTAGCCGCTCAATTTGCTCGGGTTGCAATCGACCGTCCTCGTAGGGTCCGACGTCCAACAGCATATTTCCGCCCATGCCGATGGTTTCGGCAAACATGCGGACAAGCTGCCTCACCGATTTGTGGTTGTTGTCGGTGGTTTGGTAGCCCCAAGAGTCATTGATCGTGACGCAGAATTCCCAGGGGCCCTCTGGCGGAACGATCGGAAAGCCCTGTTCGGGGGTGGCAAAGTCCCCGTGTCCGAGGAGGCGAGAGTTGAAGATCGCGTTCGGTTGCCAGGCTTCAAGCTGCTTTCGGAGCCCGGCCATGTCGAACTGTTCTGGCGTGCGTTCCCACTCACCGTCGAACCAGTAGATGTCGACATCGCCAAACTGCGTGCTCAGTTCCTCAAGCTGCGCTCGGTGGAACTTGATGAAGCGCGCCCAAGCTTCAGGGTCCTCCTTGCCTGGTTCTGGAAAAGCAAATCGGTTCTTATAGTAGTTCTCGTTCCCGGCGATCTCCGGGTCCTTATCGGCGGGAAACACGCTCGCATAATCCGGATGGGTCCAGTCGAGGTGGCTGAAGTAGAAGCCGACTTTCAAATCATGGTTTCGGCATGCCTCGACGTACGGCGCGATGAGATCGCGCTTTGCGGGCGTGGCCTTGACCGTGCTCAGGTCGTTTGCTTTTGTATCCCAAAGCGCCACACCATCGTGGTGTTTCGTTGTGAGAACTACATATTTGGCTCCGATGCGCTCAAACAGCTCACACCAGACTTCGGGGTCGTACTGCGACGCCGTGAAGCCGTCGAGTTGCTTCATGTAGTCCTCGTGGCTGATCTGCCCGTTAAAGAAGGACCAAGACTCGGAAATTCCGTTCACGGCGTAAATTCCGTAGTGAATGAAAATGCCGAGTTTGGCGTCTTGGAACCAAGGTTGCATCATTGCGTTTCAAGGTTACTCATGGTCCCGGCGGATGCGCTACCCGGCGGGTACGGTTACGGTTCAGCTAGATGATATTAACTTCCGTTCTGGGCTGCCTGCTCGCACTTCAAACTCCGCAAGCCGCGCCCTTTCGAGAACAGTTTCCTTTGCCCTCCACCACGCTTGGTGCCGGCTGGGTAGCTCGGATTGGAGCGGAAACCCTGCCAGCAGAGGAAGAGCTGCGCCTACGAGATTCCGGCATCAAATGGGTTCAGCGGCCAATCTTATGGCGCGACATCGAGAAAGTTAAGGGCACTTTTGATTGGACACGCTGCGATAGCGACCTTCGGCAACTACGCCGGATCGGGGTCCGCCCGATCCTGGTTTTGACCGGCGGAAATGACCTCTACCAAAAGGGCTTGCCAACTTCGAAGGAAGCCCAAGAAGCGTACGCCGCCTTTGTTCGGCGAATTGCCCTCCGCTACCGGAAATTCGGAGCCATCTGGCAAATATGGGATGCCCCGAATTTGGAACCCTGGGGTCAGACTTCTGCCCCAAATCCCTATCTAGAGCTCGCGAAGCTCGCATCGAACGCGATCAGGCAAACCACACCAGAACAGTGGATCGCGGGGCCAGGCGTGATTGGGAATGACTTACCTTTCTTGCAGCAGTGTCTTACGTCGGGCCTTGGCACGTCCTGGGATTTGGTTCTCCTGCAGCCAGACACGGTAACGGTGCCAGAAAGCGGAGTTCCCGCTGTTCTGCCGCTACGCGCGCTTCTCGCCCAGCACGGCCTGGCAGCTAAGCCCCTGATTCTTGGAGTTAATCGCTCTGAATCGGCCAGCCAATCTGTACGGACCGCCCTACATCACCAATTGAATGGGGCCACCGGCACCATTTTCGGCAACTGGAGCCAACTTCAACCTGCCTCCACAAACCTGGCCCGTGCCTCTGGATTTGCGCTAAAGCAGCGCATTTCAACTGGAAATCCTGAAGAATGGGTGCTCTTATTTATGCGTGGTGACCAGCCGATGGTCGTGTATTGGACGCTAGGCGCCGCGCGGAAGATGAGCCTGGGCGATGCCACGATGGAGATTTCTGCGGAACCCCAATCCTGGATTCCCGAGAAGCGACAACGCATTCTCGATCTCGCGGCCGCGCTTCCGTTTGTATCTCCCACAACGATCGTGTCGGGCCGTGAGGACATCGAAAAACTGGTTCGCTCCGTCGCGCGTTCTGCCCCGCCCGCAACTCGGCTTCTCGTAAAGCTAGATCTTCCCGTGATTGGCGTACGCCGCCTGGAAACATCCCCGGAAGACACCGAACTGGAGCGAAAAATGGATCGCCTCGGGCTCTTTCTCCCAAGAACTGACGACCCGATTGCGTTAACGATTGAGGTTGGCTCCGAGCCAAACCTCCTGATCTCCACGATGCTTATGAATCGTGAAGCACTTTTCGTAGATCGCGTCCCCTCCCCGTTGAAGACGATCGCGCTTCGAGTATCAGGGGCAGAGGTCGACGGAATCGGCCGCATCACGGCATCGACGCCAATCCCAGATCAGCCGCTGAAAGTCCAGAAAGATGGTTCAGCGCGCATCGAGTTCCCCTGGGTTCGCGACGAGCCAGCCTATGTGGTTCTGGAGTCCAGCGGACGGGCCGTCTGGATGGCGGAAGTGCCCGGTTTGTGGACGTCCTCCGCAATCGCAGATGCGGAAGAGAGCATCCCGAATGTCGCTCAGGTGAAATCGGAGAAAGTCATTCCGATCGGACTGCCCGCAAACGACCAGCGCGACGGGAGGCGGATCCAGTTCAGCTTCGGCCCAACCTCCGAGCCGATTATCTCAAAGTCTCCGGAACCAGAGGCATGGCCGGGACGACCGCTTCAGTACGGCCTGTGGATCGAAGGAGATGGTTCCGGTGTGCGGCTCAGTCTGCAGTTCGCAGATGCCGAGGGCGAAGTCTTCCAGCCCGCAAGCATCGCCGTTACGTGGTCCGGGTGGCGGTACGTGTCCTTCTCCCTTCGGTGCGGCATTAATCAACGTATTTCCGGTAAAGGCAATGGAAAGCCCACATTGCCGCTCCGGCTTGTTGCCCCGTTTGTCCTCACGTCTTGGCCGGGCAGATCGGTTGCCGGGCAGATCACCCTCACAAATCCCGCGATAAGCTTTGCGAAGCCCTAAGTTTCTGCCTATGAGCCTCGCGCGAAAAGGCGATAACATAAAGGAAATGGCTCGGACGTACTCAGAAGACGAAGCGGCAAGGCTGTTGAAGAAAGCCGCGAAGCTTCAAGATGCGACCGCAAGCTCCCTGTCCGGCGGGGTGACTCAGGATGAACTTCGGCGGATTGCGCAAGAAGCAGGCATCGATCCGAAATTTTTAGAGCTCGCCGAGACCCAGCCAGAAAGCAGTCGGAACCAACTCTTTTTTGGCTTTGGAGAAGAGTTCGTCTACGAATTGCCTTACGAACTCTCGGCCGACGCCGAGCGACACTTCTTTGACGAACTCAGTGCCAGCGTCAAAATCTCTCAATCCACGACGGTGGGCAGCACGAAGCGAATGCATGTGGGGCGTGGATTGTTGTTTGGCACGCTAGAAGTTACTTCTCGCCTCGGAAAGACCACGGTTCGGCTCCGACAATCCCCCTTTGTCGCGTACTTTGCCGGCCTGCATGGTCCGCTCATTCTTGGCTGTATTCTCACCCTCGCCCTCGGAGCACGAGGCAACTTGGTAGGTTCGATGGCCGGCCTAGTCACAATCCTCGTCGGCTTTGCGATTTTCTGGTTCCTGAGCCAGGGCGGACGTCGAACGGCGGAATCCAAGTGGCAAGAGATCGTGGAGCTGCTCGATCGCACAACGGCAACCGATCCGAATCTGGCGAAGTTTGCTGCCGAATCTGACGCTAGTCAGGAACTCCGCTTGCAAGCATAGCCGAGCTCCGTGCTAAAGTCCGAGGATGCAACGTGGTGGGCCACCGGATAAGAAGAAGCTAAACAAGGCAAACCTGAATCGGGTGACCGCCTTGTTCAAGCCCCATGCCGGACGATTGTGGTTCATCGGCGTGCTCGTCATCATTACCGCCGCAATCGGACTGGCGCCGCCATTCCTGCTTGAGCGGATTGTAAACGATGGCTTGCTGAAGCGGGATCTGAACTTGGTCACGCAGATGAGCGTGCTCACCATGATCGCGCTGCTGGCTTCTAGTTTGCTCGGCTGGTGGTTCGGTTTTTTGAGCGTAGAGCTCGGCCAGCGCATCATGCAGGATTTGCGCACGAAGCTTTTCAGCCACTTGCAGAGCATGTCGCTCAAGTTCTTCACCGCGACGCGGACGGGCGAAATCCAGTCTCGACTAGCGAATGACGTCGGCGGAATCCAGTCGGTAGTCAGCGACACCGCAGTTAACATTCTTTCGAACGTCGTGACCGTCGTTTCAACCTTGGTTGCCATGTTCATTCTCGACTGGCGGCTCACCGCGATGGCCATCGGCGTCATGCCGATCTTTGCCTTTGTTGCAAAGTGGGTCGGTGATCAGGCTCGGGACGTACGGAAGGAATCACAAGAGCACCTGGCCGACCTGAACTCCACGATGAGCGAAACCCTGTCGATTTCTGGCGCTTTGCTGACCAAAACCAGCGGACGCCAGGCGCTTACGCTTGATCGGTTTAGCAAAACGAACACTGCCCTCACCAAGATCAACGTGAAGATGTCGATGATCTTCCGGTCGTTCGGCACGCTGTTCCAGCTCACCTTTTCCCTCACGCCGATCTTGGTCTACTGGCTCGCGGGCTGGCTGATGGCGACCAAAGCGACCGACCCGCTCACCATCGGCGGCATCGTCGCTTTCACCGCGCTCCAAGGACGACTCTTCTTCCCGCTGACTTCCCTGCTCTCGACCCAGGTTGAACTGGGGAGCGCCATGGCGCTGTTCGACCGAATTTTCGAGTACCTCGACCTTCCGCAGGACATCAAGGATTCTCCGAATGCCGTCGAGCTAAAGGCAGTTCGAGGCGAAGTGGAGTTCAAGGATGTCTCGTTCCGGTACGAAGAGAACCAAGAACGACCAACCCTCGAAGGAATCAATTTGAAGGGTAACCCCGGCCAATTAATCGCCCTGGTGGGTTCGAGCGGTGCTGGAAAGACTTCCCTTGCCTACTTGATTCCACGGCTCTACGACGTCACCGGTGGCGAAGTGCTGATTGACGGCATCGACGTCCGCCAGATTCAGCTGGCGTCGCTGGCAAAGGCGCTCGCCGTCGTTACGCAGGAAACTTATCTCGTACACGACACCCTCCGCGAAAACTTGCGCTATGGCAAGCCCGACGCAACCGACGAGGAAATCGAAGTCGCAGCCCGCGCTGCCGCCATTCACGATCACATTGCAACTTTGCCGGAAGGATATGACACCGTCGTCGGAGAACGAGGCTATCGACTTTCCGGCGGAGAGAAGCAACGCATCGCAATTGCCCGCGCGATCCTGAAGGATCCGAAAATCCTTATCTTGGACGAAGCTACTTCTGCCCTCGATACGGAATCAGAACGCCTGGTGCAAGGAGCCATGGAGAGGCTGATGGAGGGCCGTACGACCTTTGCGATCGCCCACCGCCTTTCAACCATCCGACGTGCTGATCAAATTTTGGTGATGCAGCACGGGCAGATCGTTGAACGCGGAACCCACACGGAGTTACTCCAGTCGGACGGCCTGTATCGACGCCTGTACGAAGCTCAGTCCGGTGCAACCGAGGCAACTACGCTTCCCGTTTGATTCAAACTAATCTATGCCCGACTGGACCGCGCTCGCTGCTGATCTAGACGCCGCCGACCCGCTGGCTACTTTTCGGGACGAGTTCGTTATTGATGAACCCGACCTTTGCTACCTCGATGGAAACTCCCTCGGGCGACTGCCAAAGCGCACGATCCCTCGGGTAGAGGCTGCGCTTCGGCAGCAATGGGGAGGGCGCTTGGTTCGAGGCTGGAATGACGGTTGGCTCGACCTCCCCGTGCGTCTTGCCGGAATGCTCGCGAAAGTGTTGAACGTGCAACCGACGGAGATACTGGTTGGTGACACGACGTCGCTGAATCTGTACAAGTTGGCCCTCGGGGCGCTTCGTGCCCATGACAAACGAGCGATTCTAACAACTTCAGATAACTTCCCAAGCGACCTGTACGTCCTGCAAGGTCTCGGCGCCGAGCTTCAAGTTGTCGAACCCGACTTGCTTGAGTCGTCAATCTCGGCCGACACGGCGCTCGTGACCGCGTCCCACGTGGCGTATGGAAGCGGACAGCGAAGCGATATCGCTCATCTTTCGGAGATTGCCCGCAAGAACGGTGCCTGGTCGCTTTGGGATTTATCGCACTCGGCTGGCGTGGTCCCGCTGGACTTGAGTACCGCCGACATGGCGGTCGGATGTGGATACAAATATCTAAACGGCGGGCCCGGCGTACCAGCATTCTTGTACTTGCGATCTGACCTTCACGAAACCGTGTTGAACCCCATCCAAGGTTGGTTCGGGCAAGATCGACCGTTCTCGTTCGAACCGGAGTACCAGCCAGTCGCTGGAATCGCAAAATTCCAAGTCAGCACGCCGAGCATTCTCTCGATGGTTGCACTGGAGAGTGGTCTTGAGCTTTATCCGGAAGCAGGCTCGGAACTCATCTGGCAGAAGGCGGTCTCGCTCACGGCGTTCTTCATCGATATGGTCTGCAGCGAGATGCCCGGGCAGTTTGAGATCGTCACCCCGCTCGATCCGGCCCAGCGCGGTGCTCACGTGTCGCTCCGACATCCTGAAGCGTGGCGGATCACCCGCGCTCTTACCGACCGGATGAACGTGATCCCCGACTTTCGCCGTCCGGATATGGTGAGGTTTGGATTTTCGCCGCTCACGACCAGCTTCGCAGAGGTAGCGACTGCCGTGCATCGGCTAACGAAAGTCATGAAAGACCGAATCTTCGATGAACTTTCAGACGAAATGCCCACTGTTACGTAAGTTCACAGCATATTATTGCGAGTTTTGGCGAAAGTGCCGCATAATAGAGGCATGGCAATGGATGCAGTGGATCGACAGATCTTGGAGATTCTCCAAGAAGATGGCCGGATCACGAATGCTGAGCTGGCAAACCGGGTCGGACTAACCCCTGGTCCGGTGTTGGCACGCGTCAATAAGCTCGAAGAGACCGGCTTTATCACCGGTTACCGCGGACTTGTCGATCCCGAAAAGGTTGGCCTGTCGTTCAGTGCGTTTGTCGCAGTAATCCTGCGCAGCCATGGCGAAAAGGAGTGTCAGTCCTTTATCGACGCGATGAAACTGGTGCCCGAAGTGCAAGAGGTGCATCACATCGCGGGCGACGAGGACTACCTGCTGAAAGTCGTTGCCACCAGTGCACGTGACTACGAGCGACTGCTACTGGATCACATTACCGGCCACGAGCACGTTCGACGCGTGAAGACCATCCTGGTGCTCTCGACGCAGAAGTTCACCACCACTGCCCCAATCAAGAAGGACCTATGAACAGCGGACTCCTCCAGTTTGGATTGGTCGCCTTCTCGTCGCTGTTTTCGATGATCAACCCGATTTCGGCGGCACCGATCTTTGTCTCGATGACTTCTGGCGTCCAGGATTCGCGAAGGCAGATTGCGATTCGCGCTTGTCTCACCGCGGGAATCGCACTGGTGCTGTTTGCCCTGGCGGGTAGCGCGGTCTTTGCTTTCTTCGGCATCACCGTTCCGGCGTTTCAGATTGCCGGTGGCTTGCTATTCACCGTTTCATCCATCCGAACCCTACAGGGCATCGGCCGGGACGAGGAGGAAGCTACGGGCGACGATCCGGGAATCGTTCCGCTGGGAGTGCCCGTGCTTGCGGGTGCAGGAGCGTTGAGTACGGTGATGCTGCTCGCGGCGCAAGCGAAGTCCAGCATGCACAGCGCCGTGCTCGGCGTCGTCATCGTTGCTAACGTTCTGATTGCGATGGCTACCTTGATCCTCGCCCCACTCTTGGTCACAAGAATGGGACGCGTCGGAGCCGACGCGCTGAACCGGGTGATGGGGCTGCTGACCGCCGTAATCGGCGTTCAGTTCATCATCAACGGCAGCACGTCCGTTGTGAAAGATATCATCGCTCAGGTCAGGTAAGGCTACTTGCCGCCGGTCATGGCGATTCCCTTCACGAAGTACTTCTGACCGATGAGGAACAGGATGATGATCGGGATCATAACCAGAACCGAACCCGCCATGATCAGGTGCCACTGAGCGGCTTGAAGCGCGTTGTACGTGCTCAAGCCAAGCTCATTGGTCTGAAGCTCAGGGTCGTTTAGGTACAGCAACGGACCCATGAAGTCCTTCCAGTTGTACATAAAGGCAAAGATGCCAACCGTGGCTAGCGCGGGACCGCTGAGCGGCATGATGATGCGGCTGAAGATCGTGAAGTACGACGCTCCGTCCAAGAATGCTGCTTCGTCTAGCTCGCGCGGAATGCCGAGATAGAACTGTCGGAGCAAGAAGATGTTGAACGCGCCGCCGCCAAACCAAGCCGGGACAGTCAGTGGCAGGAACGAGTTCACCCAGCCGATTCGCGCATACAGCACGTAGGTCGGGATCATCGTGACGATGCCAGGCAACATCATGGTTGCTAGAAGCAGCATGAACAAGCGGTCTTTACCAGCAAAGTTGAGTCGGGCAAAAGCATAAGCGACAACGCTTGAGCTAAAAATGACGCCTGCAGTGGTAACCGTCGCGATGAACGCCGTGTTTCGGAAGAAGTTCCAGAAGCTAACGTTCGTGTTCTCAAGAACCGTCTTGAAGTTTTGGAAGGTCGGCGCTTTGGGCCAAGACCAAATGTCGGTCGCCGCAACTTCTGCCGGAGACTTAAGCGCAATCGCCATCATCACGTAAAACGGGATGAGGAACAGCGCCGCGCCAACGAACAACACGATAAGGGTGGCGTAGCGAGAGAAGTAGCCGTTCCAAGCGGCCTTGCTCGCAGACTTCTGGGCGGCCTTTTGGGCAACTTCTTTTGATTGGGGCACGACGGCCATTAGCGATCACTTCCTTCGTAATACACGAACTTGTTGCCTTGCAGCTGAAGCACAGTAAAGATAAGCACGACCACAAACAGGACCCATGCTAGGCTCGACGCGTAACCCATTCGTAGGGTTCGGAACGCGTTGTTATAGGTGAGCAGCATGAAGAACATCGTGGCGTTGTTCGGACCACCCTGCGTCATCTGGAAGGCCTGAGTAAAGACCTGGAAGCTTCCGATGAATCCTGTGATCAATGAGAAGAACAGGGCCGGAGAGATAAGCGGAACGGTGACCGCGCGGAACTTCTTGGCTGCGCTGGCTCCATCGAGCGTAGCCGCCTCATAGTAGTACTGCGGAACGCCTTGAAGCGCGGCCAGCAGAATAACCATGCCGCCTCCGGCACCAAAGATGCTCATCAAAATGAGCGACGGCAGTGCAATTTGTTCGTTCTGCAGCCAGTTGATTTGACCGTTGGAGCCCGCCAGCGGCTCGAGGAGTTGCCGAAGTCCGGGAATTCCTCCCTGACCATTTGGCCCGAAGATCATCGCATTGAGCAATCCGCCTTCTGGCTGGAACAACTTGATCCAAATAAGCGATGTGGCGATCGGAGATGCCATCGCAGGAATGTAGTAGCAGGTTCTCCAGAGCGCGATGCCTTTGACCTTGGTGTTGAGCAGCATCGCTAGGCCGAGTGACATCCCGATTCCCAGTGGAACCGAAACCAAGGTGTAGATCAGCGTTACACTCAGCGACTTCCAGAACGTTGGGTCAATCGTGAACGCCTCCGTGTAGTTGCCGAATCCTCTCCATCGCGCGGTCGTGATGATGTCCCAATCGCTAAAGCTCATCAGGAGCGAGAGAATCATCGGCCCAGCGGTGAAGATGACGATTCCGACCAACCACGGCATGATGAACAGGTAGGCCGTTCGGTTTTCCCGTTGCTCTTTCGAGGTTCGCTTGATCTTTCGCTCGGGCCAATAGATCCAGGCCACGATTCCAAGTGCGATTAGAATGCCGATGGTTCCCGCCGCCACCCAGTTAAAGGTTGGCAAGTCCATTTCCCGGCGAAGCGTATCGAGGCGATCCTGAGTAACCGGCTGACTTGTGGAGAAAGCTTTCTTCGCGGTCGAGTCGCCGGTGTAGATTAGGCCGACTGGCTGCCGGACCATCAGGTTCAAATCAGGATAGAGGATTCCGGTCGGAGGAAAAACAACGAACGGTTCGGCTTGGTCCGTGATGATCCGGTTCTTCGGAATTTGCTGATCCTCCGGCGTGTTTGGCCCGGGGATCCATGGTTCTTGAAGCGCGAGCTCTCGAATTGCGGGCTGAGCAATGCCGGCTTTCGCCATTGCCATCATGCCCGGTGCGCCGGCCATCCACTGGGTAAGCAACCAGGCTTCCTTCGGGTGCCGGGTCTTTT
The DNA here is from genome assembly GCA_945882415.1 of Chthonomonas calidirosea. GTDB lineage: Bacteria > Armatimonadota > Fimbriimonadia > Fimbriimonadales > Fimbriimonadaceae > Fimbriimonas > Fimbriimonas planktonicus. Next base: position 144,025 of record CAMCWC010000008.1, on the reverse strand, counting down.
TCATGATGCTGTACCCGCTTCCGCCGGTCGGATAAGCGCGCTCACCGTTGGCGTATTTGGGAGCGAGGGCAATGTCCCAGTTGAACCCGCCTTTGTCTGGCTTTGCAATTTCCACGCGGAGCTGCGGGGTTTCCCAGATTCCGCTTTGGAACATCGCAACTTTCTGTTGCGTGAAGAGCTGCTTGGTAGAAGTTCCCGCCTGATCGAAAGAGCTAGGAATGAGCTTTTCCTTCAGAGTCAGGTCCGCATAGAACTGGAAACTGTCAATAACGCGAGGGTCGTCGTAGTTGAACTTAGTCGGATCTTCGGCGTCGTTGACGTATCTCGCGCCCTGCCCAAAGACCACCATGTCCACGAAGAGCTCGGGCCATCCTGGAACGTAGCCCCACTGGGTGACCTTGCCTCGGGCATCCTTCTTTTGAAACTTCTGGAGCAAGGTGAGGAAGTCTTTGTCGCCCAGCTCTGGATGCGGCTTGAAATCCCAGGTCCAGTTTCCGTCTGGATATGGAATTCCCGCCTTGTCGAACATGTCCTTGTTGTAATAGACAACCGCCATCGGCGCGATGTCTCGCGGCAGAACAAAGAGCTCGCCCTTGTAGGAGTGCGCCTTGACGATGCTCGGATAGTAGGACTTGATGTCGAAGCCGGGGACGTCGTCGAAGAATTCTTCCAGTGCAAAGATTGCGCCGCGCTTCGAGAACCGCTGGAAGTTGCCCGGGTCCATCATGGCCACATCCGGAGCAACGTCGGCCGCATACTGAGTCAGCAGCTTTTCGAAGTAGCGGTCGTAGTTAACCGGCTCAAGTTTGACCTTGATCTTCGGGTGCGCTTTCTCGAAATTCGCAATTTCCTTGCGGAGGACCTTGCTTGCTTCGTCGCCGTCCCACACCGTGAAGCGTAGGGTGATCGGTTTCTCGGACGAAGCGCTTTCCGATTGCGCGAACCCGGCCGTCAACATCGTGAGGCACAAGGTGATCGTAAATAGTATGCGGCTCAGCATCGAGATATTCCGATGATAACTGATTTACCGACCAATCAGAATATTCGGAGGAAAAAGTTGGTCAATGATCATGATCTTCCGGGCCCGGAGGTTGGGCTGCCATGTCCCCGGCTGGGGTTGCCATCATCATCATCGGCGCCGCACCAAAGTCACTTGGGCTGGGCTGCGGATCGAGCGCGGCACAAGGCGTGCCAAATTTCGGCAAAGCAAACGGTAGGTGTGTGTTCCCCCGCGCCAAGATGTGAGCCTCGTTCCCGCCGCCCCAAGTTGTGAAGCTCCGGGCGTTGCAGTAGTGATTCACGAACGACCGGCGATATCGAGTTTCCGATCGATTCTTGAGCGATCGGTGGAAGATGTGCCCACCAAAGAACGCGACATCACCCGGTTCCATAATCGCCGGGGTTTCGACCGTGGCGTACCGTTCCGCGATCGGCTTCAACGTATTGTTCGGGTCATTGTCGTCGTTGCTATGCCCCCCGACGCCGGAGACATACGGAACGTCTTCTAGGGCCGTGTCGCCGTATCCGTGGCCGTTTTCGGGCGGAAAGACGGGCTCCGCTTGGCTACCGGTCGACATCCGCAGACAGCCGTTCTCTTCGTCTGCCCGATCAATCGCGATCCAAGCGCCGATAAGCGTGTCTGGAAAAACGGGAATGTAGTAACTGTCCTGGTGGAAGCCTTGTCCGTTGGAGCCCGGTGCCTTGGTGAAAAGCATCGTCTGGAGGGCCATCACGTCTGGGCCGATCAGAGCTTCGAGGGCGTCCAGAAGGCGGGGATACAGCAGGTATCGCTCCCAAAGCTCGGCATGCAGATGACCCATGTGGACGCGCAGGAGCAACTCTGCGGGCGTCAGCGTGCGGCCCTCGGGCACGTGAACGTACGGTGTCAGGTCAATCCGACCTTCAAGCAGATCGTCGCAATGCTGAGCCAATTCTTGAACGTGCTCGGGAAGAACTAGCCCCCTGATGATCAGGAACCCTTCCCGACGAAACCGGATGTACTCCTCCACGCTCAAGCGATAGGGGGCAACTTCGGTCCAAGGGTGCACAGCGGCGTCAACCATGGATGTCATTATTCCAAACTAAAACAGTTTTGATAATCGTCAAAACTTGCCGTTTACTGGTAAAAAACGAGCATGATGTCTCTCGCCGAACTACCGGCCGATACGATGCCGAAGGTCGTCATGTCTTGGCGGAGTACGCATCACCTTCCGAAGCGCCAAGAGTTTCGCGTTGAGGGGGCATGGGGAATGCACCTGTACACCTACGCAGCGACGGTTTTCATGGACGGGGTGCGCATGGAAATCCAGCCCGGCTTCGCCGGATTCACGCCGCCCGGCGTGACGATGCAGTATCGGTTTCGAGGGGAATCCACGCACCTGTTCGCTCATCTGGTGTGGCCGCACTACGCCCTGCCCACAGTGAAGCTCCCATTCGTTTTTCCGGTTGGCCCTACTTTTCCAGAGATTTGGCGACAGCTTGAGGCATGCGTCTCGTGGCGCGAGTCGCAGCCTCTCCGGGCCGATATCCGTGCGTGGGATGTGCTCGCATCGCTAGTTGCCGTATCACAGCCCGATCTCGGCACAAGCTATCCGGTTGTGTTGACCCAGGCCATCTCGCTGATTGATTCACGACTGGCCGAACCGCTTAGCCCGGCCGAAATCGCTCAGGGTCTTGGGATCAGTCGCGCACACCTCGCGCGGCTCTTCCGAACTCACCTTGGCCGGACCGTTATCCAAACGGTCCGGGAAAAGCGGCTTGAGCGCGCGCGGTACTTGCTGGAAACCTCCGACATCCCGGTGAAACAAGTTGCCACAAGCATTGGGATGCCGGACCTGCAAGTGTTCAACAAGGCCGTGCGCTTGGCGTTTGGCAACTCTCCGCGAGAATTACGACAACCAAGTATCCGTTTTCAGGTCTAGATAATCCAGCGTTTCCTGCGACAGTCGTTGGAACGACACGCTGAGTAGTTCGATAATTCGCTCCGGGTCAAGCGTCCCAATAATCGGCTCCACCGGAGGAATCGGCTGGCTCAGCATGAACATCAACGCGACTTGGTTCCGCGTGAAACCAGTCTTCTCCGAAACCAGATTCACTCGCTCCAACCGAATGCGGTTTTCGGGCGAATCAAAGCGAGAACCGCTCGTACCGTTACTGCCATAGAAACCGTTTGCGGTCGATGAATACGGCATCACCACATAGCCACATTCTTCCGCAACGACCAAATCTTCCGGCAAATGGTATCGCGTGGTGCCTTCATGTTCTGTGGGCTCCCAGGTAGGCCGACCAAGGCTCCACTGGTTTTGCCAGAACTTCACCTTAGGTAACGCTTTTGCCATCGCTTTGGCCCGCGGGGCGGTCCAATTGCTGATTCCGGCATGGTCGATCAATCGCTCCGCCAAGAGTGAGCTCATAAATCCGGCCAGATTCTCGATCGATTCACCCCGGTGATCTCGGTGGTAGAAGTACACCTCGACACGGTCCACCCGCATACGCTCCAACGACTGATCAAAATCTCGGCGAACCAGCGCCGGGTCTAAATAACGTTCCGGGCGCGGATAGTGTCCGAATCCAACGTGCCCACCCTTCGTAGCGATGATGATCTCCTTCCGAACATCCCGCTCCGCGATCCATTCGCCAAAGAGGCGCTCGCTGACCCCCTCCCCATTTTCCAGCCAGGCCGCATAGCAATGCGCGGTATCGAACTGACGGCCTCCGGCATCAAAGTACGCATCCATGGCGAGGAAGCTCTCCCGACGATCTCGGCGGGTGCCAATGTCGGCAAGGCCAAACCAGATAGGAATGTTAGTCTTCAATGACTCGATCCTCCCGTAGGAAGACCGCACCGACCACGACCGTCATGAGCGCAATGCCAATCGGATACCAAAGCCCGGCAAGCGGACTTCCGGTTGCCGCAACCACGGCGGTGGCGATCAACGGTACGAGGCCGCCGAAGACCCCGTTTCCGATGTGATACGGCAACGACATCGAGGTGTAGCGAATCTTAGTTGGGAAGAGCTCAACGAGGAAGGCGGCAATCGGCCCGTAAACCATCGTGACAAAAACGACCTGGATGAAGACCAGGGCGGTCAGGATCGCACAGATTGCGAAGCTCGGTTCTATTTCCAGCTTAGGCTTTTCGTCGATTACGATTTTCTCGCCGGGCTTGATAGTCACGTTCCACGTCAGGGTGCGCTTGAAGTTTTCGTCTTGCACGATCTTCGTCAGCGACTTCGGAACTGGGTCACCCACTACGATTCCGGCCGGAGCCGCGATGCCTGCCGTCTGGCCCGGATTGACCAAGTTCAGCTTGAATTGATAGATGGGGATGTAGCAAATCGCGGCTACCGTACAGCCGATCAATATGAGCTTAAGGCGGCTGAACTTGTCCGAGAGTCCGCCGAAGTAGACAAAAAGCGGTGTGGCGAGAACCAGCGCGGTGCTGACCATGAAGTTCACGGTCAGCGGCTTGATCATGAGCACCTTTTCAAGGAACGTCATGGCGTAGAACTGCCCGGTGTACCAAACGACGCCCTGCCCAGCCGTTGCGCCGAAAAGGGCGAGCAGCACCCAGCGGCGGTTCTCGGGGTTCATGAAGCTCTCTTTGAGCGGGTTGACGCTGATCTGCTTCTTAGCCTTCAACGCGGCAAACATGGGTGATTCCTCCATGCTGCGGCGAATGAAGTAGCTGACAATGACGAGCAGGAAGCTCACCAAGAATGGAATTCGCCAGCCCCAGTCCGCGAACGCTGCCTCGCCCAGGCTGATGCGCGTGGTCATGATGACGGCGAGGGAAACAAGGAGGCCAAGGGTCGCCGTGGTTTGAATGAAGCTAGTGTAAAAGCCGCGTCGCTCGGGTGGCGAGTGCTCGGCTACGTAAGTCGCCGCACCCCCGTATTCTCCGCCAAGGGCAAGCCCCTGAATCAAACGCAGGAGAACCAGGATTACGGTGGCGATGACGCCAGCCGTTTCGTAGGTCGGCAAAAGGCCGATGGCAAACGTGCTCAGCCCCATCATCACCAGCGTGAGCAGGAAGGTCACCTTTCGGCCGACAAGATCGCCCATTCGCCCGAAGACAAGGGCACCGAATGGTCGGATTACAAAACCTGCGCCGAAGGTGGCGAGGGTGGAAAGAAATGCGGCAGTCTCGTTCCCGCTCGGGAAGAACTTAGTGCTGAGAATGGTGGCCAGCGAGCCGAAAAGATAGAAGTCGTACCATTCGATCAGCGTTCCTGCCGAGGATGCGAAGATCACTTTTCGGAGGGTCTTCGCATCCACAGCGGCGGGGGATGTGTGAACGGGGGTGTCAGTCACCCGCCAGTTTTATCCGTTTTACGACTTTCTCGCAAGCCTTACTTGAGGGAAAGGTACTTTTCCGGCACGTCGGTGAAGCCCCAATCCTTGAGTTGGCGAGCCCATTCGCCCAGATTCTCCTTCGTTACCTTCGTCAGTTCGGGGTTCACATTCCCTTCGACTGGCTTCTTTTCGATGACTTTATCCACGATGGCCTGAACGCCAAGGGCGCCGAGATCGTAGCTGCGCTGAGCGATGAGCGTTGGAACGACGCCGGAATCGACATAGGCAAGCTGTGGCGGCAGAGCATCTGCACTTACGACCCGAATCCGCTTTGGATCGAGTTCAGTGAGAAGCGTAGTGGTGAACAGCGGCCAGCCGCCGATGAACGCCCAGGCGTCGATTTCTGGCTGTGCCTTCATCACTCGCATCACTTCTTGAGCAGCGTCCTGCGGCTTTTCTGGGTTGTAGAAAACGCCGACGATTTTCAGACCGGGAGCCTTCTTGATTGCATCTTCGGTGCCTCGACGGCGGATGGCTAGGTTCGGCGCATTTTGGTTTCCGCAAAGCAGCGCGACGTTCCCCTTTCCACCGGTCAACTTGACCAACTCTTCGCCGACCTTGAAGCCGAGCTCGTAGTTGTCGGATCCCACGAAGCTGAATCGCTTGCTGTCCGGCACGTCGCTGTCGAAGGTACAGACTTCAACGCCCTTTGCGACCGCGTCATCAATGGCGCCCTTAAGCTTGCCGGAGTCACTGCACGAGAGCAGAATCGCGTTCGTGCCGTCGTTGACCGCAGACTGCACGCGCTGAGCTTGGATTTGCCCATCTTCTTCCGGCGGGGTTTGCCAGTCGATGGTGATCTCGCGGCCGAGCTTTTCGCTCAATTCTTTCGCGCGCTCTTCGGCCCCGACGCGGGTGCTGAGGAAGAACGGGTTCATGCTGCTCTTCGCGATCATCGTGATGCGAAACGGTGCGCCAGCCGGCGCTTTGGCGGTGGTTTCGGTCTTGGTCTCTTCCTTTGGCGCTTCGCTAGGGGAGCAGCCAAAGGCTAGGGCGGAGACGGCGACGGCCGATACGAGTAGTTTCCAATTCATCACTATGGATAGCTTGGGCGATATACGCTAAGGTGTCAAGCCCTTACCGTCCGCCAAGCCCGCTGAGCTGAATTCCTCGCATGAAGTACCGCTGGGCGAAGAAGAACAGAACGATGGTTGGCAAGATGTGGATGAGCGACGCCGCCATCAACAAGTTCGTCTCGCTACCGTACGAGTCCTGGAACATCCGCAAGCCGATGCTCACGGTGTACTTTTCCGGGCTGTTGAGATAGATCAGCGGCCCGTTGAAATCATCCCAGTGGCCAATGAAGCTAAGTACGCCAACCGTGGCGAGAACCGGAGCACTGAGTGGCAGGAGAATTTGCCACCAAACGCGAAGGTAGCTGGCGCCGTCGATCATCGCGGCTTCGTCCAGCTCGTTCGGGATGCTGAGGAAGAACTGGCGAATGAGGAAGATGTTAAATGCACCGCCGCCAAAGAATGCGGGAAGAATCAGCGGCCAGTAGGTATCGATTGCTCGGAGCTCACGCCAGATCATGAAGACCGGGATCATGGTGACCTGCCCCGGCAGCATCATGGTCGCGATAACGAGGCCAAAGAGCGTGTCGCGGCCCTTGAACTTGAAGCGGCTAAAACCGTAGGCAACCAACGATCCCGTCAACATTTGCCCGATCGTGCACGCGAGCGTCACGACGAGAGTGTTGATCACCCATTGGGTGAACGGTAGCGCGGTCCAAGCCTTTTGGAAATTGCCCCACTGAATCGTTTCGGGAATCCAGCGCGGCGGAAAGGCGAAGACTTCCTGATCATCTTTGAGCGCAGTTGAGACGGTCCAGATGAAGGGCACCAGCGCCACAACGGACAGCAGGATCAGGAAAAAGAGAAGGGGTGCCTTCTTCACGATTTCGCCTCCCCTTCGTAGTGCACCCAGCGTTTTGATGCCCAGAATTGAAGCGCGGTGATGCCCATGAGAATGAGGAACAAGATCCACGCAAGTGCGCTGGCCTTGCCGAGTTTGAAGTACTCAAAAGCATTGCGGAAGATCGCGAGGGCATAGAAGTAGGTCGCGTTGTTGGGGCCGCCCGCCGTCATGATGTAGGCCTGGGTGAAGACCTGGAATGCGCCAATCACGCCGAGGATGAGGTTGAAGAACATCACGGGAGAGAGGAGCGGGAGGGTGACGTTTCGGAACTGTCGCCAGGCTGAAGCGCCGTCGAGTCGGGCAGCTTCGTAATACGACTCCGAGATGCCCTGAAGTCCGGCGAGGAAGATGATCATTCGGCCACCGCCAATGCCCCATAGCGACATCACGACGAACGCGCCGAGGGTGTACTTTTCGTCGGCTAGCCATTCCACCCCACCCCAGCCGAAAAGGCCAAGGGTGTAGTTCAGCAGGCCATTGTCGGCATTGAAAATCCAACTCCAGAGAAGTGCGGAGGCCACGGATGGCACGAGGCTTGGAAGATAGAACAGGGTGCGGAAAATGCGTTCGCCCGCGACCTTCTGGTTGAGCATCAGCGCGAGGGCGAGAGAACCTGCGATCCCTAGCGGTACGGAGAAGAAGGCATAAGTGACGGTGACCTGGAGCGACTTCCAGAACAGCGGCTCATCGAACAGGATGCGCTCGTAATTCTTGGTCCCCACAAAGTGGATGGTGCTGAGGTCATACCGCGTGAAGCTGAGGACCAGGCTGGCGATCATCGGGCCAGCGGTGAAGAAGATGAAACCGAGGAGCCAAGGAAGGATGAAAATGAAACCCCACCGACCCGGTTGGTGCTTCTTCATAGACCCGGGTCCTCCGACAGCAGTTTGTTAACGGCTTTGTGGGCGCGTTGTAGGACGACTTTGGCGTCGCGTTCGCGGCCCGCGAAAAGGCTGTCGAACTCGGACCCGACTACCGTGATGACCTCTGGCCAGCGCGGCCCAATGGGGAGGACCTTGCCCGATTCGACGCTCGCGGTGACCGACGGCATGTTGAACGGCGGAGCCTTGGGCTGGAGGAAGTCGCTGGATTGGGCGAGCTTGATGCGAGTCGGCGACTGGCGTCGCTGTTCTATGTACAGGAACCGTTCGGCTTCTTCGCTCACGATGAATTTGAGCAAGCGCCAGGCAGCGGCCGGGTGCTTGGTCTCTCGGTACATGACCAACTGATTTCCTTTTACGAACAGGGACTTCCCTTTCGGACCATCAGGCATCGGGCAGATGTCCCATTCGAAATCCTTGATTTTTTCTCGGTACCGAGAAGTGACGCCGATGTAGTTGAACTCCATCGCAAGGCGACCGGTTTCGAAGCCGAAGGCGGCATTTGCGCCTTGGGATGGCGAGGGGCAGACTCGGTGCTTCCAGCGAAGGTCAGCAACCCACTGCATCGCCTCTGCAGCCTCGGGCGTGTCCATGGCGGAGCGGGTCAGGTCTTCGCTGAGCAAGTTTGCCCCGTAGCCATACATGATTCCGACATAAAAGGGCATGTTCGGGAAGCCGACGCCGAACTGCGAAGGGCGTCCGTTGGCGTCGAACTTGGTGAGCTTGATGGCATATTCGAGCGTGCGGTCGGTGGTCCATTCACCGCGTTTCCAGAGTTCAAACGGGTCGGGCAGGCCAGCTTTTTTGAGCAGCGTCTTGTTGTAGATCATCACGCCGCCGCCGAAGAGGACATTTAGGGCGAGGAGTTTGCCGTTGCTGTAGTTCTCCTGCATGGCGAGCGGGAAGAACTCTTTGGCGTCGAACTCGGGGTCGGTTTCGGTGAACTCCGAGAGGTCGCGGAAGTAGTTCCGTTCCGCTAGCTGCGGGAAGTTGAAGTGGTCGACGCGGACGACGTCCGGGGACGTTCGGCTGGCGAACATCACGATGCTCTTGTTGCCGTAGGCCGACTGCGGGACTTTGAAGAGGCGGACGTTCAGGTCCGGGTTCCTTCGGTTGAATCGGTCGACGAGTTCCTGCTCGAGGGCGAGTTGCTCGACGTTGCCCCAGGCCATGTAGCGGAGCTGGATTCGGCGGTCGGTTTTTGCCGTGCAGTTGCTTGCAGCGAGCGCGGCGATGATGATTCCCGCAAACGCCAGCGCTTTGTTCATGCGAGGGGAATTGTAACGGATTCTATTGATCTTGGGAAGCCGAGATTGCGTATCATTGCCACATGGTCCCGCAGATCACCGATGATCAGCGCGCACAGATGCGCGAACTTGGCTACGTCGTTTTTGAAGATATCTTCACGGTGGACGAGATGACCGATCTCATCACCGAGTTGGAAGCAGACGAAGCGCGAATGCGGGCGTCCCTCGCGGCCTCGGGCGGAGAGTCGGGGATTTCTCGAGCGGACGAAATCACCTTCAACGACCACATTGCCGAACGCAATCCGCTGGTGCGGGAGTTCACGAAGCGACCCGAGTTTCAGGCGCTTTGCAAGGAGTTCATCGGCGACAACGTGGACCTTTACTGGAACCAGACGGTTTTCAAACAGCCAGAAGGAGCACGGGAGTTCCCATGGCACCAGGACGATGCTTACACGCCAGTGACTCCGGCGCCCTACCTCACCCTTTGGCTCGCCTTGAACGACGCAACGGAAGAGAACGGCTGCATCTCCGTGCTTCCGGGCTCACACAAGGACGGACTGCGCGAGCATCATCCTTCGCCAATTGGCTGGGTGGGACATTCCAGCGACGACCCAGACCAGGGCGTTTTGGCCCCGATCCGTGCGGGCAGCCTCATCTGCTTCTGGTCGCTGACCATGCACAAGAGCGGCTCGAACCGGAGCAAGGGCGTCCGGAAGGCTTACGTCATTCAGTACAGCGCCTATCCGCTTCACCGGGTGGCCGACGGCGAGCTGATCGAAGTCGAGATTCCGGTGTTGCGCGACGGCATCGGGGTGTGATTTTTCGGGGCGCCTTGAGCTTCGCGCTTTGTGTGGCTTTGAATGGCTCTGAGTCGCTTGGGGGCGAATTAATTAACGTTCCCCCCCAGGGTTTTTAATTAATTACAGGGTGTTTTAGGCTCGGATCGGCTCGGTGCGGTTAGGTTTTGTTCTGGTTTGTTTTTGTCATTGGGCTCAGCTATACGGGCGCTGAGAGGCAAAAAGTCAACTACCGTCAAGCAACATTTCTGACTCAGAACAGCAGTTTTGCTACCTTCGGGATACCCAGAGCGGCAGCAGAGCTACCGCACTCCAAGGTTGGTGACTCGTTTCTCAATCCACGTGGCGCAGGCTTCGGCGATTTCTTTGGCCCGGCGGCCTAGGAGAGGGCCGACGTGGCTGGTGTTGGCGTATTCGAAAACGTCTGCCCTGGCCCAAGTGGCGGTGGCACGGGAGGTGGCAGGCGGGATGTCGGTGTCTTTTGTGCCGATCACGACCAGAACGGGGCAGGTCGGCGGAGTGGTTTTGACGCCAGCGCGGGTGGTTCTCAGGACGGAACCGGACTCATCTCGCCATTGCGGATGGGCCCAGAGGATGGTTGCCTCGTCGCTGTCTGGCATGGCGTCTCTAGTGTCCTTCAGCGGACCGTTCGCCCATCGGATGACATCGGGAATGGGATCCGACTTTCGCTTCGCGGGATCGACACCAGCTGGAGACACACCGTTGATGAGAATGACCGCGCCGGGCTTGATGCGTTCGGCCGCCTTGAGCGCGAGAATTCCACCGAGACTTGCCCCAATGAGAACGACCTTTCCGTGCTTCTTGGGAACCCACGAAATGACCTGATCGACGTAGTCCGTGAACTTTGTTTGCTTCAATCCGCCCTTGGCCGGAACGAGGTCGGGAGCGATGACTTGCCAGCCGGCCCGTTCAAACGCGGGTTTCCAAAATCGGTACTCCCAGCCGCCTCCGCCCGCGCCATGGATCATGACGGCGACGTTCGGATTGGCGGCGGTGATTGATAGCGTGCAGATGGCGGCGAGCATGGCTTCAATATTCTTACGCGCCATGTGTGGCCGTGTGTGGCTTCGCGTGGCTGGGGACTTGGGTTTCGATTTCAACTTAGATGTAGAAACTCCGTGGTGTTTCCGGCTCACAAAAGCGGTAGCAGAGCTACCGCATTCCAAGGGAAAGTCGGCTTTCCGTTATAGTAAGGGCATGGTCTTTTCGATCGGATTGGCGGCGATGGTGCTGGCAGCAGGGATGGGTTCGGAGATGAGCCCACAGGCTAGCCCAGTGGATGTTCACGGGCGGTTGCAGGTTAAGGGCAATCGGATTGTGGGCAAGGATGGGAAGCCGGCGAGCCTGGCCGGGATGAGCCTGTTTTGGAGCCAATGGATGCCGCAGTACTACACGGCGGGCACGGTCGCTTGGCTGAAATCCGACTTTAAGTCGACCGGCGTTCGTGCGGCGATTGCGGTAGGAAGCGGCGGATACTTGACCCAGCCGGACGTTGAGACTAAGAAGGCGCATGCCGTTGTAGATGCGGCGATCAAGCAAGGCATGTACGTTCTTGTCGATTGGCACTCTCACGATGCCGAAAAGACCCCCGAGGCGGCGGAGAAATTCTTCGGCGAGCTAGCGGCGAAGTACGGCAACAAGCCGAATGTTATTTACGAAATTTACAACGAGCCACTTAAGGTGAGTTGGTCGCAGGTGATCAAGCCGTACGCTGAGCGAGTGATCGCGGCGATTCGGAAGCACGACAAGGACAACCTGATCATCGTCGGCACGCCCACTTGGTCGCAGGATGTGGACGCGGTGATTCCAGACCCGATCAAGGACCCGAACGTGGCTTACACGCTTCACTTTTATGCCGGTACACACAAGCAGTACCTTCGCGACAAGGCGCAGAAGGCACTCGACGCCGGGCTCGCGCTGATGGTGACCGAGTGGGGCACGGTGAACGCAGACGGCGACGGCAAGGTTGACCGGGAGTCCACCCAGGCTTGGATGGACTTTATCGCGAAGAATCAACTGAGTCACTTCAACTGGTCAGTGGCGGACAAGGTGGAAGGCGCGGCGATCCTGAAGCCGGGCTCTTCGGGCAACGGCGGCTGGAAGGACACGGAGCTGACCGAATCGGGGCTGTACGTTCGAGATTTGATTCGCGGCTGGAAGCACTAAGGCTGGCTTAGTGCTTCCCTTTCTCCGCCGGATACGGGACGCCGGGTTTGTAGCCTTCCCAGAGGATGCGGTTCAGTTCTCCGAAGTCGGCGCGGTCGACTTCGGAGAAGTCGAGCTTTGCGCTTCGCTCGGCGAGCTTGGTGCCCGACGGGTTTCGCTCGTTCAGGTCAATGGCTGGTTGAACTTTGATGAACGGGGCAAAGTTCGGCTTGGTGGTGAAAGCGTTGACCATCGGGGTTGCGGCTTCATCGAACTGGGTGAGCGGCGGGAGGCCGAGCATCAAGCCCATGGTTCGCAGCATGGATGCGGTGCTGTAGTGGGTGCTGTCGATGATTCCGCGCTTGGCATACGGTGAGGCAACGTACGCCACCGTTCGGTGCGAATCGACGTGATCGGGGCCGTCTTGGGCGTCGTCTTGGACGACAAAGATGGCAGTTTCTTTCCAGAACTTCGACTTGCTCACGGCTTCCACGAGGTTGCCGACGGCGAGGTCGTTATCTCCGACCATGGCGTAGGGGGAAAGGCTTCCTGCGCTAAACCCGTTTGTGTGGTCGTCGGGCAGGGCCATGACCATCAGGTTCGGCCAGCCGCCGTTCTTCTCCGCCTCGCGCATTTCGCGCAGGAACTCTTCGACCTTTTCGGTATCGCGTCCTCCACGAGCAAAGATCTCCTCAAACTTGGCGCTGTAGCCGTATTGCTCCGGGTCCTTTCGCAGCTCGGGGTCGTTCAGCGAGTTGTGATCTTCCTGAACGTCAACATATTCGCCGTAGACGCGGGCTTTTAGGCCGTGCTTTCGAGCCTGGGACCAGAGATATTCGCCGGGCGAACTGGTTAGGCGCTTGTCGCTATCAACCTGTCCATGGCGACCGTAGCCGAGGACCCATTGCTTTTCGCAGTAGTCGCTGGCGTAGGCGGCATCGGTCCACTGGTGGCCAGATTGGGAGGTTTCACCGTCGGCATAAAAGTTGTCGTATGTCGCGAAGGTGTCAGCGAGCTTGTGGCCGTTCGGGGTGACCCGTCGTGGGAAAACGGTGAGCGATGGGTCGCAGTTGCCGCGTCCGAGATCGCCAAGAACCTGGTCGAAGGTGCGGTTTTCACGAATCACGTAGATGACGTGCTTGATCTTTCGGAGAGCGTTTCGCTCGACGTCGCGGAACTCCGCGCTAGCAAGGAGTGCCTTCTGGTCGGGCATGTTATCCTTCACCTTCGCGCTGAGCTTGTCGAGTTCTTTTCCAGATGGGATGTCGAGAATCGTAAGCCGACCGGTGAGCTGCTGTCCGATGTAGCGGTAGGGCGCACCGTACTGTTGGCCGCGAATCTGGGCACCTTCGAGGGTGACTTTGCTTCCGGCGTTCGCACCGTAATTGCCTTTTGCCGTTCCGATGAGGAGCTTCTTTCCGTCTGGCGTGACCGAGACGAGGACCGGGTAGCGCTCGGTCGGGATGTATCCGGTGACTTTTGCCGATTTGGGGTTGGCAATGTCGACAACGGTGACGCAGTTGTTTCCGGCGTTGGCGACGAAGAGAGTGTTTTGGTCCGGGGAAACCGCGAGGTGAACCGGAGTCGAGCCGACTTTGGATCGTCCGCCAAAGCCGGTGCGGATGGTTGCACTGACTTGTCCGTTCGTGATGACGGAAACCGAATCGGAGCCGGCGTTGCTCACAAAGAGGCGGCCGTCTTTGGTGTAGACGACGGCGGTGGGTCGCTGCTCAACTTTGATTCGGTCAACGGAAGTCAGGGTTTTGGCATCGAGGATACTGACGCTTTGGTCGCCCCAGTTGCTGACGGCGAGGGTCTTGCCATCGGGGCTGAGAGCGGCCATGTACGGGCGGTAGCCGACCTTGGTTCGCTGCTTGATTTGGCCCGCTTCGTCGGTCAGGAGGACTTCGTCGCTCTGGACGTTGAGCACGTAGTTGCCGTTCGGCCCGGGGAGGATGCTGCTGACGAATCGGTCTCGAGGGGCGATGCCTTCGAGGTCAATTCCGGACGTTTGCTCCAGCTTGCCGTTGACGTTTCTGATTTTCAGGATGGCTTTGTGCTTCGCGGCGTCTTCGACTTTGCCGCCGGATAGCCAGAATTCACCGTCGGCTTTTTGAGCGAGGCCGATCCAGTTTCGGTCGAACTTCAGGGTGCTTTCGATTTGTCCAGACTCGATGTTGACGAGGTTCAGCGAGTGGTCGTGGTACCCGGCGGTGTTCACCAGCACCTTCTTTCCGCCATCGACGAAAATGATCGAGCCGGGCATGTCGCCCGGGAGGTCGATTCCCTTTCCTACCGGAGTGATGCGCCAGCCGTTGAAGAGGGTGAAAGCGGTTTTGTCAGAACTCCAGCCGGGCCCCGCTTGGCGGGCGGATCTCAGATTGCTTTGGAAGGCAAGCACCAGCGCGGCGACGCCGAGGGCGGAAAGGGAGGCAAACAAGAACCGGGATTTCATGATATTGCAGATAGGATAGCCGGGATCGCTCGCACGCTCCTGACCAAGTTTTGGCGTTGCATCTTTGCCGGGAAAACCGGCGCAGCCTGCGACCGCTTGAGTTTAAATCCCGGAGCGCCGGGAAAAGCGAAATTCATTATTAAGGTTTCTTTATAATGTTTTCTTAACGTGGCGTCTACGCTATTTTCGCTGTGGATGCCAACGGTAATCTCTCGATTCGGTTAGTGCGGGTGACCAGAGGATGCGATGGGAAAAGTGCTCGGTAGTTTTGTGGCGTTGGGAATTTTGGCGAACAGCTGGGGTGCGCCGGTGAGGACGCCCGGCCCGCTGAGTCTTTGGTATCCGGAGGCGGCGCCGACTTGGTTGCATGCCCTTCCGCTTGGAAACGGGCGGCTGGGGGCGATGGTCTTCGGCGGTGTGCAGAAAGAGCAAGTCATGCTCAACGAGACTTCGCTTTGGTCGGGCGGTCCGAAAAATTGGGATAACCCGGACGCCAAGGCACAAATTCCGCTCATTCGAGCGGCGCTAGCGAAGGAAGATTACGCGCTGGCTCAGTCGCTGACGCAAAAAATGCAGGGGCCGTACACCCAGTCGTACGTTCCTCTTGGCGATCTGGATATTGAGTTTGATCTGCCAAGCGGCCCGACCACCGGCTACCACCGCGAGTTGCCACTGGGCGATGCGGTCGCAACGACGGAGTTTTCGCAGGGAGGGATCGATTTTCGACGCGAGGCGTTCGTTAGCTATCCCGACAACGTAATCGTTTACCGGTTTACGGCCTCTAAGCCAGGGGCGATTTCTTTCCGGGCGGCGTTTCGAAGTCAGTGCCCGACCACGGTCCGGGTGCTGGGGGCCAACGGGTTAGCCCTTTTAGGACGTGCGCCTGCCCATGCCGAACCAAACTACCGGAGCAAAGAGCCAGCGATCGTTTACGACGAAAAGATTGGAATGGGATTTGCGTCGGCACTGCGAGCGGTGACGAGCGGCGGTACGGTTCGGGCGGATGCGAACGGGCTTCGGGTTTCGGGCGCGACCGAAGTGACTTTGATCATCAGCAATTCAACCGGCTTTAAGGGCTTTGATCAGCATCCAGAGAACGACTCAGAGCGGTCGATGGACAGGGCAAAGAAGACGGTCGAGAAAGCCGCAAAGCGAACTTTTACCGAGTTGAAGTCTCGGCACACAGCGGATCACCGGCGACTCTTTAATCGGGTTTCGATTGACCTCGGGCCGGGCCGCAACGATGTTCCGACGGACCAGCGTGTCATTGATTGGAAGAAGAACGGCGATGCCGGATTGGAAGCGTTGCTGTTCCAATACGGCCGCTACCTGCTGATTGCGAGCAGCCGTAAGGGCGGGCAGCCGGCAAACTTGCAAGGCATTTGGAACCCAATGATGCGGCCACCCTGGTCAGCCAACTACACCACCAACATCAATGCCCAGATGAACTACTGGCCGGTGGAATCCACGAATCTGCCGGAATGCGCCCAGCCAATGCTCGACTTCATTTCCGAGCTAGCAGTCAACGGGGCAAAAACGGCGAAGACGAATTACGGATGGCGGGGATGGACGGCACACCACAACTCTGACGTTTGGCGGCATACGGCACCGGTGGGTGCTTACGGTGAGGGTTCGCCAACTTGGGCGAACTTCAACTTGGGCGGAGCTTGGATGTCACTCCAACTTTGGGAGCATTACGCCTTTACGCAGGACCGAGCGTTTTTGAAGCGCGTGTATCCCGTTTTGAAGGGGGCCTCACAATTTGGGCTTGACGCGCTTTACGAGAAGGACGGCGCATTGGTGACGGCACCTTCGGTTTCGGCAGAAAACGTGTTCTTGTTCAACGGGAAAGGCTACGAGGTCTCCGTCGGCACGACCCAGGACATGGCGATTTTGCGCGCGCTGTTTGGGGTGACGGAGCGGGCAGCGAAGGAGCTTGGCGTCGATCCCGAGTTTCGGGCTGAGCTAGCATCTTCGCGAGGTCGACTGCGACCGGAAAAAATGGGTTCGAAGGGACAACTTGTAGAGTGGTCGCAGGAGTACGGTGAAGCTGAACCTTTGCACCGGCACGTTTCACATTTGATTGGTGCCTATCCAGCGGCCGACATCACGCCGCAATCACGACCAGATCTTGCCGCCGCCGTTTCTAAGTCCTTGGATATGCGGGGCGATGACAGCACGGGCTGGTCAATGTCTTGGAAGCTTGCGTTGCGTGCGCGGCTACACGAGCCCGAGGCGGCGCATCGGATGCTGAACTATCTCATTCGGCTTGTTGGATCGGACAAAACGACGTATGCAGGCGGGGGCGGGGTGTATCCGAATCTGTTCGGAGCGCATCCACCGTTCCAAATTGACGGCAACTTTGGAACGACGGCCGGTATGGCAGAGATGCTGGTTCAGTCGCATCGTTCTGACGCAAATGGCAGGGTGATTGTTGAGCTCCTGCCTGCTTTACCGAAGGCTTGGGCAAGCGGCTCGGTTAAGGGTCTGCGGGTTCGAGGTGGGGCGACCGTGGACATTGCTTGGCAGAACGGAGAGTTGAAATCGTGGAAGCTGCACGGCAAGCAGGATCGGTTTATTGTTGAACATCGCGGCTTGACCGTCGCGAAGTGATGCGTTAGTATGGGCGGCGATGGAACCCACATTTGTGACCGAGCCGCCCCGACGCATCGTTGGGCTTGAGTACGTTGGCGACAATGCCAACAAAGAGATCAAAGCTCTGTGGGGGACATTTGAGCCCCGAATTCCGGAAGTCAAGATTAGCGGGGATTTCTATGGCGCGGTTCGAATGAACGACGCCTTACCCGCGGGCCAGTTCGAATACTTGGCGGGAGTGGAGTCGGACGGAGAGGTTCCCGAGGGGCTGACCGAATGGCAGTTACCTGGCGGCCACTATGCCAAGGTTGAGTGCCCGGACCTTAGCCAGTTGATGCCGATCATCCATGGCTTTTACAGCGAGTGGCTCCCGGCGAGCGAATATGTCAGCGGCGGAGCGCCGACCCTGGAGTTCTATCCGGAGTCGTTCCCGGCAGAACCGGGAATTTCTTTGTTGTTCTCGGTTAAGCCGAAAGCCTAAAAATCAGAAAGCCAGTCCACGAGCAAATTGCCCCAGTTTTTGAGGCCGCGTTCTTTGGTTCGGAGGCCATATCCGTGCCCGCCTTTCGGGAACAGGTGGAACTCTACGGGGACATTTTTGGCTTTACAGGCTGCGGTGTAGGTCAATGCGCTTTGGACCGGGATGGGGTCGTCCATGGTGTGCACGAGGAAGGTTGGTGGGGTGCTTGAAGACACGGGCACCTCATCTTTTAGCGTCGATTCACCGTCGTTCACCAAGTAGGCGGTGTAGACGAGGACGGTGAAGTCGGCGCGGCTGGAGCTTTGGTCGATCGCATCTACCTTCGTGTAGGTGGGCTCGTTGGTGCTCGTGACGGCGGCGAGGTGTCCCCCGGCAGAGAAGCCCATGATGCCGATCTTGCTCGTATCCTTAGATCGGCTGCGAAGAATGCGGAGGGCGCGGTGGGCGTCTTGCATTGGGGCAAGATGGAGCGGCTTGTCTTGCTCTCGGTTCGGCAGGCGATACTTTAGGACGGCAGCGTGAATTCCCTTTGAGTTTAGGAACTCGGCAATTTCGGTGCCTTCGTGCTCAATCGCTTCGATCCAGTAACCGCCGCCGGGGCACACAAGGACAGTCGGCGCGTTCGGCTGAGCGCTCGGCGACTTGAAAATTTGCAGGGTGGGTTTCGAAACGTTTTTGACGATTTTGAAGTTCGACTTTTCGTCGAACTCGGTCACTTCAGTGTCGGTTCGGGTCCAGCCGTTCGGATTTCCCGAGGGCCAAAGGTCGATTGTTTCGAGGGGTTGCGTCATTGCCAAACTCAGAACCGCGGCGAGGACCATGGTTTTAGGATGTTAGCGCGATTCGGCATTTTTCGTTACCGAGTTCGGTTGCCCAGTCGAGGGCCGTTTTGCCTTCGGCATCGCTAACACTTCGGTCGGCACCGAATTCGAGCAGGGTTGAGATGCATTCTCCACAATCGTCTCGTTGCCGGGCGCACCAGTGGAGCGGGGTTCCGCCGAGATGATGGGAACCAGACTTTTGGACTTGGGCGTTTACGTTTGCACCGGCGGCGACAAGCTTGCGGATGATCTCTGGATTGCGCTCGGATGCCCAATGAAGAGGAGTTCCGCCGATCCAGCCGATTTCGTGAGCGTTCGGGTCCGCGCCGTGCGCGAGGAGGAAGTCGACGATCTCGGTGAATCCGTTGTGCGCGGGCCAGTGGAGGGGCGAATCTCCGATCCAGCCACGTTGGTGAACGGCGAGGGGATCGAGTTCGACGTGCATCTGGACTTGCCGGAACCAGCCTTCCCTTCCGGCGAGGTTAATCGCAACGCCGACGCCGCGCTGCCCTTCGGCCTTCTCGGGGATTTCCTGGAGGAAGTAGTCCACGACCGCTTGCTGGTCTTTCCAGGCGGCGACGATGACCGCCGGATAGGTCGAGAACGGGTGCGAGTAGACGGCGGAGCCAAGTTCGACGAGAAGCTTGACGATCGCGAGATGGCCAAATTTAGCGGCCACGTGAATCGGAGTGAGCTCATCCCAATTCGGCTTGTTATCGTCGGCTTCGAGGTTCCGAACGTTCACATGCTCGGGAAAGGCTCGAAAATAGGCTCCAACCACGGCCATGTCCCCGGCCGCAATTGCGGTGAATAGCTCGGAGTTCAACATCTAAACCGGACTTTAATGGGTACGTGCTGAAAACGCAACCTAAAGCTTTGGGTTATTTGCGCCGAAAACTAAGGGATAGCACGTCGTTAGTGTGTTCACTGAGATCACACCCGTGATATGTTTTAGGGAGCAAGTAGGAATTCGATGAAACGAGCGGTTCAGTTTGGATTTTTGGCGGCCACGATGGTGGCGATTTCTGGCTGTGGCGGCAGTAGCAGTTCCACTTCCTCGGCCCCTGCGAATGCGAGCTTGCAGTGGACGGAGGAGTTGCTAACAAGCGCCAGCAACTCTACGATCGGGCCACCCGCAATCGCACGATCGTTGGGGATTGTTTCCACGGCGGGCTTTGACGCCTGGGCGGCGTATGACGCCAAAGCCATCGGGACAAGACTTGGCGGATCGCTGCGTCGTCCGGCGGCGGAACGAACGGTTGCCAACAAGCAGAAGGCGATTAGCTACGCGATGTATCGCACCCTTCTGAACCTATATCCAACGCAGGCGGACCGATTCCGGGCGAAGATGGTCGCCTTCGGCTACGACCCCGATGACGCTTCGGAATCTCTCACGACCCCACAGGGAATCGGGAACCACGTTGCAGCGAAGCTGATTGAGTACCGGCGAAATGACGGCGCGAATCAGAGCGGAAACTACGCGGATACGACGGGTTATGTGCCGGTCAATACGCCGGATGTTGTGAACGATCCAAGTAAGTGGCAGCCGCTGCGCTTTGCAAACGGTGCGACGCCGGGCTTCCTGGCGCCGCATTGGAGTCAGGTCATTCCGTTTGGGCTCTCCTCCGCTTCGGAGTTCCGCACGAATGGCGGGCCGACTTATGGATCGCCTCAGTATCTAGCCCAGTTGGACGAGATCGTGGAAACCACCGCGAACCTGACGGATGAGCAGAAGGTGATTGCGGAGTATTGGGCAGATGGCCCTCGGACGGTGACGCCGCCCGGGCACTGGCTTTTGTTTGCGACCGAGGTTGCGAAACGAGACCAGATGACCCTCGACAAGTCCGTTCAATTGTTCTTTATGGTCGGGAATGCAGTGATGGACGCGAGCATTGCTTGCTGGGACATGAAGCGGGTTTACAACACCTCGCGACCGATCACGGCGATTCGGGCCAACTATGCCGGTCGGCAGGTCAAGAGTTTCATTTCGCCTACGGCGGGCTTCGGTATGGTGGATGGCTCGCAGTGGCTGCCGTTCCAATCTCCGAACTTTGTCACTCCGCCATTCCCCGAATATGCCAGTGGTCACAGCACGTTTAGTGCGGCGGGGGCAGAGGTTTTGCGAAGGTTTACGGGAAGCGACTACTTCGGCTACTCGGTCACGGTTCCGGCGAACTCTCTGACGATTCAGGCAGGAGTTCCGGCAGCGCCGGTGACTTTGAGCTGGCCGACCTTTAAGGACGCCGCCGATCAGGCGGGCATGAGCCGGCGATACGGAGGAATCCACTTCAAAGCGGGCGACCTCGACGCACGGGCTTGCGGAAAGAAGGTTGGGGAGCGCGCGTACGAGACGGCAATGGACTTCATCAACGGCGTCCCGGGCCGCGCGTTTCAGCCCTGAGGTTTTCTTGCTTAGGCTTGGTGGGAAAACCAAGCCCAGTCTTCGTTCAATCTTGATCCGCAGGCGGCCGATAGAACTGGTTCGGGAATGGTCGATTCGGGTGGACGGAGTACCAGGCGGCTTTAGCCATGGTCTTGGCGTGGCCACGGTCTACGTCGGTTAGGTCCAGCTTTTCGGACGCCAGAGCCAGCTCGCGCTGGACGCCAGTGAGTTGCTTTGGACTCGGGTTCATCTCATTCAGCTCAATCTGGTTCTGCTTGTGGGTGTAGGGCCGGTAGTCGGGCGAATCGACGAAGCACGAGGTGAGAGGGGCTCCGGTGCGATCGAAGCGGTTCATTGGTGGGATGCCCAGGATGAGTTCGAGGGTTCGAATGAAGGACGTGTGGTTGTACAGGTCGCTCACTACCGCACCGCGGCGGGTGTAGGGTGAAATCGCCATGGCGATGGAGCGGTGGCCATCGACGTGGTCGACGCCGAGCTGCGAGTCGTCTTGGACCACGAGGATGAGGGTCTCTTTCCAGAACGGACTCTTGCTGATGGCTTCCACGATTCGGCCAAGGGCGAGGTCGTTATCGGCGACGGTGGCGCGGGGAGTGGGCATGGTGGAGCCGGTTCCGGCGGTGTGGTCGTTCGGGAGCAGCATCATGCTGAGCGCGGGCATGCGGCCGTTCTTTTCCCAGGTGTTCAGTTCTTTGATGAAGACATCGGCTCGCCATTGGTCGGAGATGATGCTGGGGAAGCCAATGTAGTTCGGGTGGAGGTGCGGCTCAAGTGCCTTCTGCGAGGTGTGCGCCTCGATGACCATTGAGTTCTTGCCGCTCTTATAGTCTTGCCAAGCTTCGGTCCAGCTTGGGCTCTTACCAGTCGCGGGGTTTACGATCTTTGGCTTATCCACAAACTCGCCAAACACGCGGACCCATTTTCCGGCTTTTGCGGCAGCGTTCCAGAGGAAGCCTTCGGGCGAAGTGGCGAGGGGGTCTCCGCCATCATACGGATAGCTGCGGACGTTGGTGGCGTAGTTCTGTTCGGTGTAGCCGTTGGCGATGCTGCTGGCGACCCACTGGTGGCCATCCGCGCTATTGGTCCCGCTGGTGTAGAAGTTATCGATCAGCACGAACTCCCGGCTGAGGGCGTGGTGGTTCGGCGTTACCTTTTCGCCGAAGAGGCACAGGCTAGGGTCGCCGTTGCCTTCCTTCATATCTCCCAGCGCAGAATCGTAGGTGAGATTTTCTTTGATGATGTAGACGACGTGCTTGAAGACGCTCGGCTCGCCGAGCCGTTGCGGGATTGGCTTAGCCGGTCGGTCCTTTCGGGCAGCGAGGGTTTCGGTCCAGCCGTTGTTCTGGGCAACTTGCTTGGTGTGCGCCTTAAGATTTTTCAGTTGCGAGACGGGGATGGTT
Source organism: Chthonomonas calidirosea (assembly GCA_945882415.1). GTDB lineage: Bacteria > Armatimonadota > Fimbriimonadia > Fimbriimonadales > Fimbriimonadaceae > Fimbriimonas > Fimbriimonas planktonicus. The sequence goes on along the minus strand of CAMCWC010000008.1, from coordinate 121,509 downwards.
TGGAAGGCACCAACGCTGTCGTGAACTCCAAAGCCGGTTTTCTTTGCGGCGGGCTGACTACCAACGCCTTTAGCACTGGCGACGAAGAGATGGTCTCCGGTGGCTTTGATCGCGATGGGGTACCAGCCGGTGGGGACATATCCAGAAACCTTCGGGGTTTTTTCGAGGTCTACAACGGCAACCGCGTTAAGGCCACCGCAACTGACATAGAGCCGCTTGCCGTCTTTGCTGAGCGCAAGATCGGTCGGGATTTGCCCGAACTGAGGGTCTTCGGCCGGGCGGATGCTGAGGTTGCCGATGACCTTGCCCTCTGGCACGTTAAGGAAGCTGACGGAATCGGAATCTGATTCCGCGACAAACAACTCGCGGCTATTTGCGGAGAAGGTTAGGCCCGAAGGTTGGCGACCCACCGCGACCTCGCGCATCACCTTGGTTTGGGTGTCGATGAATGAGATGCTTCCTTTCCACGCGGCGTCCGTTGCCGGGTCGATTTGAACCTCGGTTCCGGCGGAATCGGCGGTGGGGACACCGGTGCCTTGGAACGGCCGCTTCGTGTTCGGGTCCATTTGCGCGTCGCTTGGAGCCACGAGGGTTCCACCACGGTTCGAAACGGCAACGGTTTTGCCGTCCGGCGAGACAGCGAGGTGGAAGGGCGCGGCACCGACGGTGACGATTGCATCGGTCGCGTTAGTCGTTAGATCAACGACGGCCACGGAGTTTTGGGTCGTCATGGCGACGAAAAGTTTGTTGCCGACGACGGCAAGTCCGGCAAGATGCGGATCGCCACCTTTGGTCGGGTTGACGGTGAGATCGCGGACCTTGGTGAGTTGTTGACCGTTCCAGCTCGCGATCAGAATTTTTCCGCCCGCAGTGGATGCGTACACCGTTTTTCCATCGGCGGACCAAGTCACGCCGACGGGCCCGGCGTTGATGGGTAGCTCGGCGAGGACTTTGCTTTCTGCGTTGCTGATGATCAGCTTTCGGTGGGCAAGGATGGCGGCGAACTCGCCGCTCGGGCTAAGCGCGAGGTCTTTGGGCCGCTGACCTTCGAGCCGGGTGAAGTTGCCGATCGGCGTAAGGCGCTGATTGGTAGAGACGAGGATGCTGCCATCTGGCTGGGAGCCGAGTTTCAAACGACTTTGCGCCATCCATCCGGCGGCACCAAAAGCCATGATCGTTGCGCTGACTGCTAATACAAATTTCCCGTTCATCTTCCCTGCCCTCTCGGGGCAAGTATAGACATGTCTGGTCAGCGCACGTGCAGTTTTTTCCACATTTCGTGCAGCATCACGATCTGACCACCGTGGTAAGAATCGTGCTCCACGAGGTGGGCGATGATCCACTGGAAGGTGTATTCGCGGCCGTTTCGTTGGACGGTGTACTTGGGTTCGTTGAAGGCAATGACGTCGGCAATCGCCGCCTCACGACTTGAAGTGAAGAGCGTTAGGTACCAGTCCCAATCGTTCTTTGGGGGCGCGGGCCAAAACGCGATATCCTGCATCGCAGTTGAATCGTAAGCGACGGCGGGATTTTCGGCGCCTAATGCTCGTCCGTGCACCACTGATTCGAGCCAATACAGATCGCAGCCGATCATGTGCAAAAGGAGGCCACCGATGCTCGGGCCGTTTTCAAACGGCTGCCATGTGATCGCCTCTACGGGCGGTGGTTCCTCGATGTTTTGGAGCCATTCGCGCGAGCCATCTCGCCAGGTCTCGATGAGTACCGAAAGCGTAGGGTGAACGTTTTCGAGGGTTTGGAGATCGCGTCGCATTTGGGCGCCAGTTTACAGCGAGTGCTGTCTATACTCCCGTTCATGTTCTCTGTTGAAACGGTTCCGGCGACGATGCCGGCGGGGGTGCTGGTTGGCCCGCGTCAGCTGGAGATTCGAGAGATTCCGGTTTGGCCCTTGGCCGATTATGGCGACGATGACCTCGTGCTGATCAAAGTTTCGGCATGCGGCGTTTGCGGTTCGGACTTTCGGTATTACGCCGGGGAGAATCCTTGGGCGCAGCACACCTTAGGGCGGTTTGTGCCGAATCCGCCGAACATTGTGCTAGGGCATGAATATGCGGGGACGGTTGTGGCGGTGCTTTCATCGGCGAATCAGAAACTGCTCGGAAAGCGAGTGGCCCCGGTTTGTAGCAAGGTTTGCGGTCGGTGCGCGGATTGCCTGGCGGGGCGGACGCGGCTTTGCGCGGACACGGTGCACATGGGGCACGGACAGGGTTGGGGCGATCGGGAGTATTTCCCCGGCGCCTACGCCCAATACGCCCTTGCTTGGGGATCGACTTGCTTCCCGATTTCTGACACTTTGCCCTTCGACGACGCGGCGATGATGGACATTCTCGCCGTTTGTTTGCACGTGGCCGAGCAAGGGGCGATTCAGCCGGGGCGACCAGTCTTGTGCATCGGCGCGGGTCCGGCTGGGAACGGGGTGGCGCAGGTTGCGCTGAACCTCGGGGCAAGCCGGGTGCTTTTGCTAGAGCGGTCTTCGGTGGCGGTACAGATTGCCAAGTCGCAAGGCATCGGGACCGCAGTTGATGTATCAGGGCTCTCGGACTCGGAGATTTCGTTGCAGATCAAAGGGTTTGCACCGGAGGGATTTGGGTCCGTTTTCGACACGGTCGGCTCTGCAGATTCGCTTCGTCTTGGCATCGAGCATCTTGGCAAGGCTGGAACGCTGGTGAACCTCGCGGTTCATGATGAGGAGATTCCGCTGAACTTTCTCCGGCTTGGTTCGGAGCGGCGAATCGTGACTTCTTGTAATTTTGAAGTCGGGGATTACCCGCGGGCGCTCGCTTGGCTGGAATCCGGGCGGCTGCAGGTGCGGGATTGGCTCACCCCGGTTCGGCTATCCGAAGTTCCGGGGTGGTTCGAGCGGGTGACATCTGCCCCCCGAGAAAAGGGAGCGTTTAAGCTGGTTATCGATCCTTGGGCGTAAGGCTTACTGGAGGATGTCCGGCATCTTATCTTTTGGCTGAGGGTCGCATTCGACGGAAACGCTTTCAACTTTCCATGTCTCGCCAACCTTGCCGACGTTTGCTACGATGCGGAGCTTGCTTTTTCCTAGGGTGTAATCCCGGAAGTATTCGGCCACGGTCGTGCTCTTTCCGTTCGCATTTCTGGACGAAAAGTTGCCAAGTTCGAGCTCAGTAGTGGGAGCCAACTTCTCGGTTGCGGCCGCGTTTGCCACGCACGATCCGGAGGATTCGGTTCGGATGCCATTGGTGGTTGAGCTCGCGATCAGTGCCTTAAGTTCCTTAGCCGACGGGAGCCGATCGACAAAAGCCTGAGCGATCGGCTTCGCGTTTTTCGCATCCGACACCACCTGCTTTGCTCCCCAGAAGCCTAGGCCAGCAATTCCGCCGCAGCATCCTAGTACCAAAACCAACGCACCTACGATCCACATCCAAGGTTTCATGACTTTTACGCGACTATATTACGGCATCTAGCCTACGGCTTTCGGGCCCTTTGGACGTTTTGCAGTTTTCTTTGGCTCTCCGACCGGAGAAAGGCGTGATAAAGGGGAGGATGGACGAAAAGATGGGTGAGCCAGTGACATGCCTGCGGTGTGGACGACAGGCGGGACCGCGAGTCCGAAGGCCCATTCCTCGGGCCATCTTGAGTCTCATTCGGATCGATCACCCCGACTGGACTGAAAGCGACGACCTCTGCCTGGATTGCTTAAACCTCTACCGGACGGAATACGTTAACCAGGGTCTGCAAACGGACGAGGGCGACCTTGATGTCATCGAGAAGCTGGTGACCAAGAGCTTTCAGGATGCGGAGAACACCGCATTTGTTGAGGACCTTCAGGAAACGGTGACTTTCGGAAATCGGCTGGCCGATAAGGTCGCGGCGTTTGGCGGTAGTTGGGCGTTTATCATCTTCTTTGGCTGCGTGATTGTGGTTTGGATTGGGGTGAACACGTTTGCGCTTGCGGTTCGGTTTGATCCGTTCCCCTATATCCTGCTGAACCTGGTTCTGTCTTACCTTGCCGCCATGCAAGCGCCGGTGATCATGATGAGCCAGAACCGGCAGGAAGCCAAAGACCGCATCCGTGCGGAACGGGACTACAGAACGAACCTGAAGGCGGAACTGGAGATCCGGAAGCTTCACGACAAAATCGACCACCTGCTGACGAGGCAGATGAAGCGACTAATGGAAGTGCAGGTGATTCAGGTTGAAATGATGTCGGAGCGAGTGACGGAACGGACATGATGTGCGCTCGCTGACTCCGATCGTGGCTGAATCCGCCCGAACTTACTGATATCGGTCCTGCTATTTGTCGTCAACGGTTGGAATCTTAAACGGGCGGATCTTCAGTCGCACTCCCGTTCCTGAACTTCGGATCCAAACTCGATAGACAGCCGATTCTTTCGGTGTGAAGTAGTTAAGAGTTGCCTTGCTTGTGACCAAAGTCTGAACCGGTTCGCTAGTCCCTCCAGGATTGACTAGCTGAAAATATGCATAACCACCTTGGACGGCTGCCATAGGCTCGACGATGGCCTCATAGGACTGATTTGCCTCCAGCTTCACCGCGACGTAGGAAGTTCCTTCACGATTCGGCACCGTCTTCATGGCCTCCCCAATTCGGATTACCGGAGATGGTATGACCTTCTGAGTAATCTGATAACTGCCCGAACCTCCGTGCCCCACGCAGCTGACTACAACGAGATAGTCATCCGATTTTTGATAAAACACGTCTGCAGGCGCTACTGGCATATTCGCCAATGCACCGGTGAGGGAATAGGTTAAGACATTCAGCAAAAAGCCCTGCACCTGGTACTCGTATCGAACCAGCTCACCCTTGGGTGTTCTAAGCCGATACACGTGCGTGTCTCCAATGGCGAGATCTGCCTTTGCCGGTTGTTCGGGCGTAAAGTCCGGAATGAACTCCGTATTCTCGACTTCAATATTCGCACCTCTAACATTGTTTCTAACAAGAAGAATCATCGTGTCATCTGCTTGATAGACGCGAGTCACATCGCGCTCTTCGCCTTGTCGTCTTTGAATCGCAAACCAGGGGTTACCTTTTGAACCGCTTGAGTCATCGGCCCGATATGGTTCGGACTGGGTCAAATTGCGTTTTGGCGTTACTAAAGACTCGGCAGCGGAGCGAATGATCGTACGAACTACTTGAAGCTTCTTTACCGAGATCTCAAGCCGAACGGTTTGTCCGCGATCTGCAGGAAGCGAAAGTTTTTGGGCAGTGCCAAACTTAGTAACCGGCACAATCTGAAAGTTTGTCGAGATACTTACACCTTCTGGCGCGGAGTACTCAAGGATCAATTCTCCATCGACTTTTGATTCGATGATGTTTCCAAACGTGCCACCGAACGAACGATATTCCTCACTAGGAATTCCGATCGGGCCGATTATTTTGAAAGAAGGAGGATAGGCCGAACTATTATGAATCTTAGCTTCAATTCCGCTGAGATCGTATGTAGTGCCCGCTCTTACAGGAATCCGTAAAGAAAAGCGGTAGCTTCTATCTCTAGAAGAAAAGTTTAGTGGCAAGTTTTCGGCACGTGCAAGCGGCACATCTGTAGGATGCAGCGTTCTCATACGCACCTCAAACTTTCCGCCTGCGACGCTGCGATAACTAAGCACTTTCAGCAGGTAATCACCGTCGGCCGGTGCCTTGAAATTGATAAATGGGTCTTGGTTCCCCTCCTTGCGATCATCGTTCCTGAGCAGTTCTTTTCCGCTGGCGTCGGTGACGGCAAGTGCAGGATCAAACGCTTCGCTGGTTGCTCCTGCAAGAATTGTTTCCCCATTCTTCAGCGAGAATCGGAACTCGACCCGATCCCCGGGGGTTAAGATGGCACTCCGCGTTTGCCAAAATGGATCCGATTGGTCCCGATCTACCATAGGCAGCCGCGATTCGTCGGAGTAAGAACCATTCGGCCCCTGCGTTCCTCCAAAACCTCCTCCACCGCCGCCGAGCCCACCACCTCCCTGCCCCACGAATCCGCCTTGCGCGAAGCCGACGGTTTGAGATGCGAGGAGAATGAAGGCGAAAAGAACCCAGCGAAAGATCACGACGATCCGACGTTCTACCTCCCGGAGTCGTTTCCCGGAAAGCAGACCCGAGCCAGGTTAAGACCTACCTAAACGCCAGTAACAAACGTGCCAGCAAACGTGGTCGCAAGCCCGACTCGGTCAGTGGCTATAAGTTCGTACGCGTAACTCGTGTTCGGGACAAGACCACTAACGATGGTTTCAAACGAGGTGAACGGAGCATCTTCACCCTGCTCATAAACGGTTTCACCATTATCAGCAAGGCGGATGCGGACTCGCCATCGCACGGACTCCGAGGCAGACCCAGAAATCTTAGCGGTCGTTCTGGAGATTCTAGCGGCACCGGATACTTCCGGTGCGCTCGTGTCACTGGTGACCCAAAGGGTAGCCGGCGAGGGATCAACTCGGCCAGCCGAGTCTACGCTCCGCACGGAAATCTGGTGAACGCCATTGTTTGGCAAGGTGTGGGTTTGTTGAGCAGGACCCGGGGTTGACCATGGACCTGAACCGATCCGGACCTGGAATTTCAGGTTCTGAGGGAGCTCTTGGAAACTTTGACCGCGCAAGTTTAGATCAATTTCCGACTTCACTAGGGTTGTGCTTGGGTAGATGTAGGTATCCGGAGATTGATCGGGAAGCCCAACTCGCACCAAGTATGGCTGGCTCAAGTGGCTAATCGGCAATCCACCCAGGTTCATCGAGGCATAGACAACGGGATCGGCGCCGTTCGTGATACCGACGGAATTAGCTTCCTCGTTGCTTAATCTCCAGCCAGCCGCATTGTCAATATCAAAAACAAGGTCCCCTTTGTTGGCGTACCGACCATTTCTTGAGATGGATAAATATCCCCACTCGATAGGTACCGGCAGGCTCGTGATCTCCCGAGTTCGCAGATTCAGCTTCTTTTCGATGCGCGTAAGCTGCGACACGCCTATCGTTGTAACGCTCAAAAGTAACGCGTACTTGCCATCTTCAGAAATGTTCACGACTTCATCGTTGCGCGCCAAAGGAATCGCATCGATAGTCAAACTATTCATTGATACTCTAAGGACAGAACGCGTGTTGTTGGTCGTGTCAGTAACCGGTAGAAAAACTTCGTTTCCGTCCGCGGTACTCCAGATGCCATAAAAGGAATTGCCTAGGGTACTTCCGGCCGGAATTTGGCTCTTGATATCGACATCGAGACCAGTGAACGGATTAAACTGCCTTGCAACGCTCGCAACATAGTCTGAGACAATCACGACGCGACCGTCATTCGCAACACGGATGTGTTGAGCTCTGCCAGGATAACTCTTCGACCCGACGTTCTTTCTTGTTTGAAGGTCGCGGACAACAAGCGAAAAATCAGTCGCGAAGTAGGACCTCTTTACACTATAAGCAAGGTAACGCCCATTAGACGAGATGTTGACCATCTCAACGGTTCCGCGTACAGGTTCGCCGTCTCCACCTATGCTCTCCAAGGTGGATGTCTTTTCGGGCACATTGCGCACGTAAACCTGGGGGGTACCAGGAACGACTTTCGAAGCCAAATTTGTGGCGCTCGTGACCGTAGCGATACGCGACCCATTCGCGGAAATGGAAATTGACGTGAGATGACTGTTTGCTGCTCCAGGTAGGTTAGCGTCCACGTTCGGCACTTCAACTCCATCAAGATCGCAAACTGAAACCGTTGGAGTAGGCGAATGAATCGACTCCGCATAAACGATTCGACTGGCGTTTCGAGAAAGGCTGGTCACTTGGTGCACTTGAGCGCTGCGATCACGCACCTTTTTCCAGGTTCCATCAGCAATGCGATAGGCTACAATCGGCCCCGCGTAGTAATACCATTCTCCTGGAAAAGTCCCAAGAACCCAGGAGCCATCAGCCGAGAGCTTTAATTTTGAAAAAGTATCAGGTAATCGATGTTTTTTCTTTACTTTAGTGTCGTAAACAGAGTATCCCGACTTAAAATAGGGGTCCTTTGTCAGAAGGAGTTTCTCGCCCATTGCATCGATGTCGACCAGCAGATCACCACTATCCTCTATCAGTGTGACTTCACCGGTCTGTAACGACTTTTTGTATATGCTGTATTCACCAAGCCCCTTAGGCAGACGAGCATCATTTGACCGGAAAAAGACCGCATGTCCGTCCTGCGTCAGTTTGGCCTCAAGAAAGCTCTTAATCCCTTCACCGGCCGAATTGGTCTGCACGCGGGTAGTAGTTCCCGCTGACACATCTCGAAGGAAATAGCCGTAGTCATACCGCTTGCCATTGTTCAGGTGAAGCAGCAGTTTTGAGGCATCACGGTTCATCCCAACGACGTCCCCTTTCACTTTTTTGCCGTCTGGAAGGAATCCGACCGGTCGAACGACATTCGTTGTCCGATCATACAAAAATGCAGTGGTTGAGTCGGAGAACGCCAATCGTCGTCCGTCTGGGCTCAAGAGAAATGGGCCAAAACCGGAATCGCTTGTCGTCGGTACGCGATGGATTTTCCCGTCCGTCAAGGTTTGAACGTAGAGCGAAAAGAAGCTCGGCTTGAGATCAGCGGTCAAATTCGATGCGTACGACTTGAACGCGAAAACCTTGCCGTCAGCACTCAAGACTCCATCAGAGGCCGGCGCGTCCGGGCCCGTGAACGGCAGTCCCGGTGCAATCGGCTCCAGGGATCGCACCTGGGCAAGCGCCATTGATGCGGGGAGTAGGGTCAGGAGAGCGGCCAGCCACCTCATACCAAGAAACTTACTCCATAACTGCCTCGGTTTCATCAAGAATATGGAGTTTTTTAAAGGTCCGAAATCGAATCTTAACAATCGATGACGGACCTTCTGCCCGGCTTAGCGAGCAAATTCAGCGATGAGGCGAACGTACATCGACTGATAGTAGATCGCGTTCTCGCTGAGCTCCCAACTGCTTTCCGGCCAAACGCGGTTGAAGTCGGCGTAGGCCTTCGCGCGAGGCTGGGTCTTAATCCATTCGACCGACGGTGCGCCTTCGGCGGCTTTGCCGGAGTAGCTCTGGTTCGGGCCGCCTACGATATATCCTGGCGGCGGATCGTAGGCGAACGGGGTGTTCACGTTGTAACGCTCGTGATAGATGCTGCGGATCGAGTTCTCCGCCCCGAGCTTGCCCATGTTGGAGAGGTAAACGATGTTTAGCGGGTTCGTTCCATGGAACGAATGCAGCATATCGGCCGCACGGACCTTCAGGCGTGCCTTCGTCGCGGCATCAAGTCCACCGTACTTTGCGGCAACCATGCTGCTGAGTCCGTAGCTCGCGCGCACAAAGTTGCTGCCCCAGTGATAGCTGGTCGGAACCATCCAAGCTCGATAAAGATCGGCCGAGGGCGCCGGTGCCCAGGCTGTACTAGCGGCGGAACGCTTCAGTTGCGCTTTGATCTTTGCTACAAGCGCCGGATCAGCCTTTTTGAACGTCGTGTATTCAGCCAATGCCTCACCGGCCCCCGCGTCGTATGGACTCCAAGTTGGCTCTGAGAGTTGGCGTGTTTTCCCCGCCAGCGCTTTGATGACTCGGTGGTATTTCTCGTCGCCTGTAAGCTCAAACAGGTGGATTGCGGTGAAGCAGTGGTACCGATCTTGGTCTTCGGCGGACTTGTTCGCGATTCCGCTCTTGATCTCGCCGGTGTCCGATTTGAAGGTCGGTGGGTTGTTCTCGAACCAGTTGTAAGACAGGATCGCGCGCCGCTTCAAGTCCTCGGCAAACCCCATCCAAGCCGGGAAGTTTCGATAGACGCGGGCCGCGTGGGCGAAGTTAGCGGCGGTGTAGATGGCGGCTCCGCTATCCTTCGGTCCGTAGTACCGAGTTCGCTTGTCCTCGCTCAGGGGCCACTTGCCGTTGTAGTCGATGTTGCCCATTTTCACGGGCACCGCGCCATCCGGGAACTGCATCTTCACGAGCCAATCAAGCTGGACCTTGATTTCATCGAGAATGTCCGGGCGACCGTTCTTGCTCTCCGGAATGCCGTTCCCTTCTCCAAACGCCTTCGGGTTGGCTTTGTAGGCATATAGGAGCGGATGGAGCACGTCGGCGTTAAACGGCGGGTACTTGTTTGTGTCTCCGGCATCCATCCAGCCGCCGCTGAGGTCTCGCTCTTGGCTGGCGTCATCCTTGGCAAGAACGTTCCGGGCGCGCGAGTCTTGCGTGAGGGCCGCCTTCTCGGTCCAGGGCTGCTCGGCGTACGGGGTTTTGATATCGACGCCCAGACGCTGGTAGTAGAAAGTGCGAATTGCAGCCCGCATCACCGGCGCAAACACGGTTGCCTTGATGGAGAAGACCGCACTTCGAACTTTGTTAGCCGGGTCGTAAACGTAGTATTCGCCAGGGGTGGTTACCTTTGAAAAGTCAAACCACCAGCCGCGGTCGCCCGAGTCTTGGTGGGTCTTGCCGCCATTCCAGATCACTACGGAGCCGGTGAAAACCGTCTTGCCTGCAAGAGATTTGACGTGAAGACTCTTTCCTGGGGTGTAGACCGCTTCCGCATTAAAGCCAACTTGAGGATCGGAGAGAACGGCGGTTTTTGTTTCGCTGGGCAAATAGCCGAACTGATCGACGTGAATTCGGCTGGTTATGGGCGGCAGCCCCTTGACCGTGATGCCCGACATTTGGGCAACCGAGTAAGGCGGGGCTTCAGCCCCCTGGCCGAGAAGGAGCAACATCGCGCCGAAAAATGGCATGCCTACAATTTATCACGTTGGGCATCCGCCAAAAGTACGAGACGGATTGCAGATGACGTTGCGAACGGCTAAAGTATGTGCGTCATGAATCGACTCCCAATTTGCGCCGCTCTGCTTCTCGTTCTCGGATCGACCACCCACGCCGAGTCACTGAAGTCAATGATTCTCAAGAACGATGCGGCGAGCAAAAAGGCGCTCATGGCGAAAGACATGGCCGCATTCAAAAAGTCCATGCAGCCGTACATCACGGCAGACTTTAAGTACATCGAAGCTGGCCGCACGATGAATTTTGATCAGATGCTGGCCGGGATGAAGCAAGGAACCGGGTCGCTCCAGAAAATCACCGACGTCGTGAGCAAACTGATCAAGCTAAACGAGAAAGGGGACAAAGCGACCGCCGAAATGACGCGATCGATGTCTGGCACCATGACCGGGCCAGATAAGAAGATGCACAAACTGACCATGTCTGGCAAGACCGTCGAAACCTACGTTAAGAAAGACGGAAAGTGGAAGCTCGCCATCATGGATTGGAAATCGTCCGAGATGATCATGGATGGCAAGAAAATGGACCCGAGCCAGATGGGCGGACAGTAAGCGTCGCTTGTAGAGTCAAAGCGGGCAAGGCAATCCAGCCTTGCCCTCTTTGCTCATCCCCAAAAGACGAACAAAGAACCCGTCAACGGTTTAATCGAGGGGCTAGAATTGTTAAGACAAACACATCTGCGCCAATGGATAAATGCAGCAGCTTCCGTGAAGAGTTTATTTATTGCCGACCTTAACTATCTCTTAAAGAGTGAACAAGTAGATTAGCAATCTCCGGAGGAAACTCTGGAAATTCACTCATGAAGAGATCCGGTTTCACCCTAATTGAGCTCCTCGTCGTAATCGCAATTATTGCCATTTTGGCTGCAATTCTGTTCCCCGTCTTTGCGCAGGCCAAGGCAGCGGCGAAGAAAACGACATGCATCAGCAGCGTCAAGCAACTAAGTCTAGGCGTCATTCTTTACACCAATGACTACGAGGACTACTACATGCAGCGTTTGGTCGGCACCAACACTTCTGGTACAGAACACTGGGTGGATTTGATTCAGCCCTATGTTAAGAACAAGCAGATCGTTCAGTGCCCAGACTACAAAGCTCCCGCCAATCGAAATCCTTTGTTGACCTACTACGGTTACGCAACCAACACCCACATCGTAACGGCAATCCCAGACCCAAACTTTTCCGCGACGTCTTACGTTGATCCAGCCGGAACCGCATTCATGGCCGACGGCAGCCTCGGCGACTTCTACGCTCGACCAAACCGAAGATCACGAATCGCGTTTGCAAACTCGTCTAACACCAGCCCTGACAATGTTCCTTGCGCTGATCAGCGAAGCCGACACGGCAGCGCTTCTGGCACCAAGCAAAATGAGGGCGGCTCGACCGTTGGATACGGCGATGGCCACGCGAAGTTCCACAATGCAAGCTACATCCTAACAACCTTGGGCATCCATCCCGAAGGTCCGCGCCCTGGCGACCCGCTCTTCTTTGAAGGTCGAGCCGGCACGTACTGTGTTGGCGGCCCAACCATCGGTCCGTAGTCGTCAATTTCGGCTGCCGAAGGTTTCCTCGGCAGCCAGCTATTCCATCGTGGAAAGTTAGATACTTCTTTCAGTTGTTGGACTGGCCGCTCGGACTTCGACTTTACCGATCCCTGGGTCAATCTCGAGCCGATACTCGTCGCCCTGAATCAGCTGCAGTTTCGCACCAGTTCCCGCAAGTTTTGGCTTCCCGCGAAGGATTACGATTTCCTTCGTTGGTCCGCGACGGAACGAAACCGATGCTGAGTCGGCAGCAACAATCTCAGCGGTTGCGTGGCTGAGAAGGAAGCTACCAATCGGCAAGCTCATCGGCAGAAGCTTTGCCGTTCTCGCGGGCAAGTGAACCTTTCCGCCAAAGAGAACTTGCCCTCCATCTTTGATCGTGAGGTCCTTGGGATCGGTGTCCAGATTGATGAGGCTGACAAATCGCGCTTGATGGTGGCGGACTCGCTGGAGCAAAACGCCCCCGTTCGCAGAATCGTGCGTGACTCCCGCTCGAATTCCGAGCTCATCAAACAACGCCTTCCAGAGTCGGCGATGCTGCGGAGGTTGAACGGTAAGGAGGCACACTTTGCCCGAACCATACGGGATGATCGCGCCGCCGGAATGGTCAGATTGGACGACCTTAAGGAAGGTTGAACCCGATTTTGCGGTGAACGGCGTCCCTTCCCAAATTCGCGTCTCAGGTTCGAAGAATGCAAAACCAATGCCCTGAATAGACGGGAACGATTCGTGCGAGGCCCTTAGCCCCGGATGCAGCGTCAGCCCCAAAGCGTCCGTCCATAGAGGCAACGCGTTCCCCTCCAGGTCTTCCGTAGGCACCGGGCCAAAGAGCACGAGAGTGCCGCCATTTTGCACGTACTTCTGGAGCTTCCGGGCAATGACCGGTGCCATACAAACCGAGGTGGCAAGGACCAATACCGGCGTTTTGATGTCCCCTTCTGCCTGCAAGTTGATGGCATCGAAGCTGACACTCTGATCGAGAAGCGCCCTAACAAGCCGTTCTTGCCAGCCACGCGCCGCTTCGAGCTTGCCCGCAAGATCACGCATCGGGCCGACTGGCTTGAGGTCCGTGGAGTAATAATCCGGGATGAATCCCAAGGAAACTCCGTCCAATTCTTGGCGAGCCTCGGAGAGCCAAGGCTCAACCGCTAGCAGCGTCTCATTGGTGTCCTTCAATCCAAAGTAGACCGGGTCTAACTGCCCTTCTGGGCCAATGGGGGCAGCAAATCCGTGCCTTTCGCCGGTTGTTCCGACGCGGCCATTTCCATCGTTCAGCGGCTTATCCAGCATCGGATTTCGCCCTCCGGCGATGAGATAGTGATTGAGCATCCGATTGCCTTGAATAACGCTGAGACGAGCTTTGAAATCGGTGGCTTTGTTCGAATAGCGGATTCCGCCAATCTCGCCATAGTCGCCCGTACCGGCCTCAAACTCAACCGAAGACAGCGGTTGCTCGGGTCGGTTAACTGCCGCCATGAAGGCGTTCAGCATGTAGAGGTCGCCAGCGTTATCACGGGTCAGTTCACCAAGGTAGTGATCGGACGATCCCCAATACCCGGCCGCCTGCGTGTAGCTTTCGTAGGTTTGCGCAATTCCGATCGGGAACGTTGTGGCTCTCCCGCCGCCGCTGCCGTGAATGTTGACAATGAAGGGGACTCCATAGACATCGGCTTTCTCGGAAAACGTTCGGAGTGACGAGACGAACCTGGTGAACAAGGTCCGGGCGAACCAGGTGTAGTCCGAGTGGAAAGCGAGCGCGCTTGGGCCTTGTCCGCTTCGCAAGGTGCGGATTCGGAGAGCAGGGTCGCCCATGTCGAATCCGTATCGCTTCGCAAGCTCGGGAGCCGAGTACTTGGACTGAACGTACTCAGCGAATTCACAAAGCGTCGCTTCGCTCAGATCGGGATCTTCTGACCAGCACTGAAGCATCCCGATTTCGTTGTCGAGCTGCACCGCTATTACGTTGCCTCCCTTTGTTTCCAATCTCGCGGCAACGGGTTTTAGAACCTCCGAGTACCAGCGCTCGACGTACCGTAGAAAATCGGGATCGTTATAGCGAACGACTTTGCTTTTCGCTGGCTTCCCATCCCAAATTTCTGGCACGGCATCAGGACAGGCTTCATAAACCCAGTGGGGGATGCCTTCGTTCTTGACCTCCGCCATGATGAACGGGCCGGGCCGGGCAATGAACCACAAATCGTGCTTCTTGCAGAGGTCGATGAAGGCTCCAAGATCGCGCTCGGGGCGGGTCTTGCCGGTGACGTCGATGAAGCCGTTTTCTTCCTCGTGGAAGAGCCAGGGGATGTACGTCGCCACCGCGTTGCATCCGGCCTGCTTGGTCTTGATAATGCGGTCTTCCCACTCGGACCGGGCAAGTCGGAAGTAGTGAACTTCACCGGAAAGGATAAGCGCAGGCTTGCCCGCGACGATGAATTTTCGACTTGCCAAGTGCGCCATTGCAGTGATCGGATTCTACCAACTGAACCGATTCAGTAAGCGGCCATCCAGGCACAAAGAAGCCCGAGGCAACGGAGGTTGCCTCGGGCTTTGGCTCACATTTTGTCGGCCGGCGCGCCGGTTTGGTTGCCCTTTTCCTTTGCGTATTCCGACCGAATCTTCTCAACATCAACCGGAGTGTTCAGGTTGCTCTTGAGCGCGTCTTTGTCCTTTTCAGGCATTGCATCGCTTCCAGAGCAACCCACCAACCCGAGTACGACGCCTGCCAACAGCAGAGTGAAGTACCGATTGTTCATCCTATTCGGCTGGCCAGAAGGCATCCAGAGTCGTAAGCGATCCGCGGACGGCCCGCTTGCTCATCAGCTGCCGCCAAGGCGTGGACTTTGCGTGTCCGTCGGTCGCAACATAAATGTTTCGGCCAACTGGGAAGGTCGTAATCGTGCCTCGGTCGGTCGAGACCGGAATGATGCCAGCCTGGATTCCTTGAGCGCCAACGCGACCTGCAGGAGCGCAGATCATGTTGCTGTCGCCATAAAGGTTGAAGGGAGGATCACCCCAATATCGGAACCAGTTCAATGGTTCGCAGCCAAGCGGCCAGTTGAAGTCTGGGTGGTTTGCCTGAGCGATCATAACCTGATCTGACGGTCGTGCTACCGCCGTCGTGCTTAGCGACGACGTGCTGTCCTTGTACGCGGACGAGGGCCAGATCCAAGTGCCTGGTTCCTTGCTAACTCCGCCGATTCCGTCTACGTCCCAAACTTGACCGCCGGTGAACTGACCGCTGAGTGGCCAGCGCAGGCCCATTCGGAAGGAGTTGGAAGTAGAGGTACGGGTGGTCGCATCTCGTCGAGGAGGCATTCCCCACGTGCTGGTGAGAATGAAGTTGTTGTCGGTGACTTTCGCTGGCCCGAGCGGGTCGATGATGAGGTCAAGCGACTTCATGTACGGCTGCTGGAGAACGATAAACGATGGCATGATCCAGTCAGCTTTGAAGGCCAAAACTGGGCTGAATAGGTCATCTGAGTCATTGGAGTACATCAGCTGAGCGAGACCAATCTGCTTAACGTTGCTAAGCGACTGGGTAGCTTTTGCTGCTGCTTTTGCCTGGGCAAACACAGGGAATAGGATCGCCGCAAGAATTGCGATGATCGCGATGACGACCAAGAGTTCGATGAGGGTGAAACCTCTCTGTTCCGTTCTATTCATGGCTATATTGCCCCTGCTAAAGGGGCTGAGATACGAGCATTGGTTTGGGGCACGGGACCACTGGAGTCCAGCGCCAAGAGTGGGGCGGCCAGCATCGTATGTCGATGCGGACGAGGAGCTCGACCAAAAACTCGGTCGAGAACGAGGCGGGCAGAAATCTCTCCGATTCTTCGGAAGTCTTGAACGGCGGTGGTTAGGTGTCCTTTTCCGGGTAGCCAAGACATGAGTCCATCGAATCCAACGAGGGACAATTGGCCTGGGATATCGATCCCCCAGGATTCCAGTAAGTCGTAGGCCGTCAGCCCAACGAGATCGTTAACGCAGAAAATTGCGGTAGGGGGTGACGGAAGAGCAAGCAACCGCTTAAGAGGACCAGCGACCTGTTCGCGGTCGCTTCCAGACTCATCGAGCCGCTCTAGAAGGTCCGCATCGTAAGTGATTCCGGCACGCGAAAGCGCGGCCCTCCAGCCATCAACTCGTTCGAGCACCGAGCTGGCAGAGTCCAAGTTTCGGATCATCGCGATCCGGGTGTGCCCAAGTTCGATCAGGTGGTTGACTGCGATCTCTGCAGAGCCGGTGTTGTCCGTTCCGACGTAGTCGGCTGGATAGTTCGGATCGAGATACCGATCCACGAAGACGAGTTGGACCCCCGCCTGCCGAACCCGCTCAAGCTCGTTCCGGTGCCCAACGCCGTCGATGTACCAAAGGATCGCGCCGGAGATGTTGGGGTCTTCAGCAATCGAGCGAAGGAACTTCGCTTCCGAATCCCACATTGAATCCCAATCGTCGCCGGTGGCACTCCCGATGATAAGCCGGGCGTTCGATTCATGGCTAAAGATGCTTTGGATTCCGGACAGCAAATGCGAAGCCGCAAACCCGGTGGAATTGGGCCAGAGCCAAACGCCGACATCTTTTCGCTCGGCCGATTGCCTCCAAGCCATTGGACCCGTTACGACCGGTCGGCAACGCGGCATGGACTCCAACAGCTTCTCTTGAACTAGGCACTCAATGGCGCTTCGAATCGCGGTGCGACTGACTCCAAACTCATCGGCAAGGTCTCGTTCCGCAGGCATTGTGGAACCAGCCGGGAACCTACCGCTGATAATGGCTTCCCGGATTTTTCCGCTGATCGCATTCACTAGAGGTGATGTTCGACTCATGGAACCTAGCTCCGCACTTTTGGCTTTTTTGGTCTACTTTAGTACACCAAACGTCGCTTGACCGGATTATAACAACAATATTCCCAGTGAACAAGATGGAAATTATGGTTTTTTTGGTCTAGGTTTTTGTATCCGAACTTACTCTTATGCAGACCAACTCTCATCGTGAGAACTTTGTCGAAATACACCAAGCACAGACATCGATCAATCCTTGACTTAACCTCAAGTCCCCCTGCAACCGTCGAAACCTTTCGACAACCCGCAAGTCAAGAAATTTTCCAAATTCGGGAAGAATAATAAAAAAGTGGTTGATTCCGGACGTAAAAAGCTGTATAGTCAAATCGTAAGCGCGTCGAAACGTTTCGACTCCAACTAAACAAGTCAATGCCGACTTCGATTAAAGATATTGCGAAACTGCTGAATGTCTCGGTCAGCACCGTGAGCTACGCCATCAACGGCGGCCCTCGGACCGTGAGCCCGGAAGTCAAAGAGAAGGTGCTCGATGCCGCCCGTGAACTTGGGTACCGACCAAATCGAGTTGCCAAGTCGATGGTCACCGGCCGTAGCCGGACAATCGGAGTCGTCCCGCCCGAAATCGTTGAGGACGTTCTTCTCAGCCCATACCTCCAACTCGCCCTCAACGGCATTTTTAACGCGGCTGGCTCTTCGCACCACGACCTCATCCTATTCACCCGACTGGCCGGATCTGGTCACGAAGAAGTGCTTTCGACCATTCTCGATGGTCGTGTTGATGGGGCCGTCTTCATTGCCCCGAACAGCACCAATCGCGCCGTTTTGCTAGCCAAAGAACTCCGAATCCCTTGCATCTCCCTCGCTGGATCCGAGATTGACGGCGTTCACACGCTTTCGGTTGCCAACGAGACAGGAATGCGACTGGCGATGAAGCACCTGTTTGATCTCGGCCACCGAAGGATTGCCCATATTGCCGGTCGGCTTGACATGCAGGACGCCATCGAGCGCTTGCGGTCGTACTCCGACTTCATGACCGAAAACAGATTGGCGTATCACGACTCGTGGGTACTCAAGGGCCAGTTTCATCCAGATGGAGGTTACGCCGCAATGAAAAGCCTGCTGGCGCTGCCGAATCCGCCGACTGCCGTGGTTTGCGCAAACGACGATATGGCGATAGGTGCTCTCCGAGCTTGCCAAGAAATGGGCGTCAACGTTCCGAGTCAAATGAGCATCTGTGGCTTCGACCAGACCTCGGCCAGCGAACTTACAATTCCTCCCCTAACTACCGTGTTTCAGCCAATCGCTGAAATGGGTCGCTACGCCGTGCAATCGGTGCTTGACCTCATCGACGGCAAGCCCGTGCCTAGGCACGTCACTTTTGAACCAACCCTCGTCGTCCGGTCCTCGACCACCGTTCCAATGAAGGAATCATGAAAAACAAGAAAGCGTTCACACTTATTGAACTTCTCGTCGTTATCGCAATCATCGCGATTCTCGCTGCCATTCTCTTCCCTGTCTTCGCACAGGCTAAGCTCGCCGCCAAAAAGACCGTTGCCCTCAGCAACGCGAAGCAGTTGGCAACCGCAAACATGATCTACATGGGCGACTATGATGACGCTCTGATCAAGGAATACTTCGGCTTCCCTAGCGGATGCAACTGGGGTGCTGTTCCCTGGGGCACGCCTGGTGCTTTCTACAGCTGGCGCCACGCGATGCAGCCATACACGAAGAGCAAGGGCCTTCTTCAGGACCCAACCAACCCGTTCCAGGCTGAGAACTTCTGGACCGTCTCCTTCGACGGACAGGGCGTTGCTAACGCAAACCAGTACGCATCTTCCAACTTCGCAGTGAACAACTCCCTCATCGGATTTGCAAACGGCGAGTGCGGCGGACCATACACGCCAAACGGACAGAGCAGCCTCGACATCCTTCCAGACGTTGCTGGAACCATCATCATGGTCCCGAACCGATCGCAGTGGAACGACCTTAAGTGGCACTTTGGTGCTGTTGGCTTCCCAGGCGGCGTTGCAAACATCAACGACACTTCGTGGTGCATCACCGCTCGCGGCGCTGCTACCCCAACCTGCCCTGCCATCGGAAACGGTCCTATCCACTCCGCTGGAAAGAACTCGAACTTCGTTTGGGCCGACGGCCACGCTAAGGCTCGACCTTACGCGCAGACCCTTCGCACCAACGATGCGGTTAATGACGACTGGGCATCCAACCTGTCCAACAATCCTGTCTCGGGTACGCCTTGGACGATTGCTGACCGACAGCTCGCATCCCAGAACCTGTTCCCTGAGTACCGCTAAGGTAACAACAATCGCTGCGGCCCACAATGGGCCGCAGCAAAACCTCTCATGAAAAAACTCAGCCTTCTCGCCTCATTCGTTGTTGTGCTCGGACTTGTTGGTTGCGCCGAAGATAAGTCAAGCGAAACCCGACAGGTATCCACGCCAAACCCACCGGTTAAGCCAATGACCAATCCGAACGCTCCAAACGGCAACAACATGCCAGACCAAGCTAAAGACGTGATTGGAAAAGTTGCACCTGGCGCTGCCGGCAACTAAACGGGGCTAACAAATGTCAACCACAGATTACGATGTCGTCATCATTGGTGGTGGTCCTGCGGGATCGACTTGCGGCGGGTTTCTTGCCAAATACAATCCGGACCTTAAAGTCGGGATTTTTGAGCGAGAAATTTTTCCGCGCGATCATGTCGGCGAGAGCCAGCTGCCCCTGATTAGTCGCGTTCTCAATGAACTGGGAGCCTGGGACAAGATCGAGGCGGCCGGATTTCCGGTCAAGATCGGGGCGACCTACCGGTGGGGCAAAAGCGATGATCTGTGGGACTTTAATTTCATTGCCCACGGTGCCTTTGCCGATGAAGCTCGGCCGGCGAAGTTCGAAGGGCAGCGGCTGCAGACCGCCTTCCAGGTAGATCGAGCCGTCTACGACAAGATTCTTCTGGACCACGCCAAGGAGCTCGGTTGCGAGGTCTTTGAGGCAACCGGCGTTCGGAAGGTTATCCAGGAAGATGACCTGATTGATCACCTGGTTTTGGACAATGGCGACATTGTTCGTGCGAAGACCTACGTTGATGCCAGTGGGCATGCGGGTGTGCTTCGGCGCGCGATGGGCGTTGACGTTTCCGAGCCCAGCACGCTGAAGAACATTGCGATTTGGGATTATTGGCAGAGCGCCGAATGGGCGGTTAGCCTTGGCGTTGGCGGCACCCGGGTTCAGGTGATGTCGCTGGGTTACGGCTGGATTTGGTTCATTCCGATCAGCGAAACCCGAACCTCGGTTGGGTTCATTTGCCCGGCGGACTACTACAAGAAGACCGGGCTGAAGCCGACTGAGCTCTACTTGAAGGCCCTGGCCGAGGAGCCGCGGATTGCGAGCTTGCTCCAGAATGCAACCCGCGAAGAGAAGCTGGCGACGACCAAAGACTGGTCGTTCCTTGCCGATCGGCTTGCCGGAAAGAACTGGTTCCTGACCGGGGAATCGGCTGGGTTTGCCGACCCGATTCTTGCCGCTGGCATGACTCTTTCGCACGTTTCGGCTCAAGAAGCGGCTTGCTCGATTCTGGAACTTGGCAAGGGCCGCGACGAGTGGCTGAAAACGCAGTACGACGAGCGGAATCGACGGCGCATTTTGCAGCACATTCGGTTTGCCGACTACTGGTACACCGCCAACGGCCACTTTGGGGAGCTTAAAGAGTTCACTCGAGAGATCGCGAAGGATGCCGGTTTGGACCTCGACGCGAATGCCGCGTTCCGATGGCTCGGGACCGGTGGGTTTGTGGAAGAGGACCTTGGGCTGGGCGGCATTGCCGGGTTCAGCCTCGACTGCGTTCACTTCATCTCCAACCGACTCTCCGACGAGCCGCCGGTGAGCCCGATCGATGGGTACAGCGGATTCTCGCTTCGGCTGAAGGATGCCGAGCGGATTGAGTTCGCGTACTACGAACAGGGTCGCGTCATTCCGGTTCCGGCTTATCGGCGAGACGGGAAGATTCTTCCGCTCATCGGCTTCTTCGGCTGGATCGTGGCCGGGTTGCAGTACTCGCCGAGCGTGGAACATGCATTCCAGTTCATCCGCGCGAAGCTGGCGGAGATTGGTGAACCGTACGACGGCTACACCCATTCCCGGCTGGTTCAGACCCTCGAGGCGATGGCCCGGGATGGTTGGGTTGCCTGCAAGAAGTTCCAGGACGGCCCCTTGCTGAGCGCGGTTTATGGCGACGGCGTCGGCGGCGGACTGATCGACGAGAATCGCGACATGGAGCTCCCTGAGGAGCGCCGAGCGAAGCACCTGGTCGGTTAGCGTGCCAAATGGGTGCCCATCACCGGGCACCCACCGACTTCAGATACTCGATCAGTTCCTTCGGGTGATCCGTTTGCAATCCATCCACTCGCATTGCAAGCAGGGGCGCCCACTTTGCGGGCCCTTCGTCGCCGCTTTGGATGTCCGGAACAACCACCACACCCAGCTTGTGCCAGATGTCGACGATCTGTTGCGTGTAGCCCGACGCGCGGCCGTCGCTGATCGCGAACGGATGCGCGCGCCAGTCTCGCTCGATTTGCTCGGCATCGGTCATTTTTGAAATGTCCGAGATGATCGGGACTTCTGGGGCATCTCGTCGCCATTCATCAACGTTCGCGGGCCCGTAGACGTAGGCGATCGCGCTGCGCTCCATTCGGTACTTCTTCAGGAGGGGCAAAACATCCTTCGCTCGGACCGCCTTGATGTCGAGATACAGGTTGATCTTCCCGCGCACCGCCTTCAGGAGTTCTTCAAAAGTCGGGACGGATTCGTGCTTCTCCGTTGCCCGCTTGAACTTCAGCGCCTTGATCTCCTGCAGCGTTAGGTTCGAAACCGTTCCATGTCCGTCGGTGGTTCGGTCGACGGTCGCGTCGTGCATCAGCACGATCACGCCGTCCTTGGTCATCCGCAGGTCCACCTCGCCAAAGTCTGCGCCGATCTTGATGGCGCGATCGTAGGCCTCGAGCGAGTTCTCCGGGGCCTCCGTATGGTCCCCACGGTGGGCGCAAACGATGAACTTGTGCCCCTTGCGGAGGAATCGCCGAGCGATCGGTAGCGGACGCTCGATTGCGATTTGAGGCAGGACGATGAGCGGAAGAAGAATTGCGATCATAGACCCGGCCCGATGCCTGGGTGTTTACCAGGTAATCTCTTCTATCCGTCCGGGCGGTTGGCTCAGTGGTAGAGCACTTCGTTCACACCGAAGGGGTCACAGGTTCGAATCCTGTACCGCCCACCAACTTACGAATCCCTCCAGATCGAACGAAAGTGAAGAGCATCCCGGCCCGCCGGGAGGGTCACAGGTTCGAATCCTGTACCGCCCACCATCTTTTCCCGTCTTAAAACTCAGGCGGCACGCCTGTGTAGAGCATCCCGGCGCGCCGGGAGGGTCACAGGTTCGAATCCTGTACCGCCCACCAATTTTCTCGTGTCCATAGCGTGTCCGCTCTGGACATCTGGGTGGAATTAATTAACGCTCCCCCCCAGCCAGATTAATTAATTAAATGGCCGTTTAGGTTCAACTGAGGTGCGCGCCGTTTTTATTATTTACAACTCCCGCCTTACGCGAGGAGTGTAAATTTTCGACTCACACGTCCTTGCCTCGCCGACTTATAGCGGCGGCGAGGGGGAAATGTCAACCTGGGATTTTGGGAATTTGGTCAATTTCGGTTGCGTCATTTTGTGTTTGATCGACGACCCATCAATTTTATTGCGCAGACGTTCCGTCAAGGGCCTTTCTTGCATATAATTCAATAGTGGAGCAGTTCCCGGAACGGCGCATCTATTGGCTGATGGTTGGCTCGGGCCTGCTTACGGCGGTGACCTTCAAGATGCCGAAGTGGACCGGCATTGCGGGGAGCGTGCAGTGGCCGATTGGTTGTGCCACCTTGCTTTTGATCATTTGGTTGGCGGCTCATCGCGGCAAGTCGCCATTAGGTGTCACGATGCTAGCGAATGTTTGCGGCATAACCACGGGGCTGATGTTTGCGAAAGTCGATCGAGCGATCGAGTTGCAAAAACCGATGACGCCAATCTCCATCGGTACGGCCGTTATTATGGTGGTTCTCCCGTTCGTCGCGTTCTTCCGAATTCAGGCACAAGAGCGCAAGAATGCTGCGGAGCGGGAAGCAATCAATCGCGAGTACGAGGCGATGAGTCAGCTGCCGCCCGAGCAGTTGGTGGAGGCACTCAATGAGAGGTTTGAAGAAATCTCGAAAGGGATTGATGAGGTTAAGCGAATGCAAAGGCGAATTGCACCGCTTGTCATACTCGGCATGGCCCTGACCATTTGGACGATTCCTCTGGCGCTAAAGCCGGAGGTGAAGCCGATTCAACTGCTGGTGAGCATCACAGTCTTATGCTTGTGCACCGCTTACCTCGTGATTTGCTTCATGCCTAACTTCAGTAGCAAGTGGTTTGAGGACGAAGACCCATTATCGATCGAGCACGAAGGCGAGTCTGACAAATGATCTGCTTCCTTGAGTGCAGGAACGAACCAGAGTGCATTCAGGGCGCAGTGAATTGAGTAGCGAATGGGATTTGAAATCGGCGCAGATGGCGTTCGAACGGGGCGAGGACCAAGATTGGATCGAACGATATCTGCAAGTGGAAAGTTGGCAGAATCTGGGGCTGCTTCGGCGGGTTCGGGCCCACTCGTCATCATGGCTACCGCCACAACTCATTGAGATTGCCCGCCTCCAACGGATCGCCGGACCATCCGAGTCATTCCGGTTCCCTCAAGTTCCGGATGAGTGGATAAGGGCAATACAGGCGATTGTTGCCACCCGCCCCTCACCGGACAGCCTTCCGCCCGTGATTGCATGGCAAGAGCTAGATGGCGTTATCAACCTGGCTGACGGCAACCACCGCGTCGATGCCTTGACGGAGATGGGGTTCCGGTCATGCTGGGTGTTGCTTCGCGATGGACCTTTGAGAATCGACGAAGAAATCGCTGTTCGACAACCCATTTTAGAGAGCTGAATTCTGTCGATCGGGTCTGAGCTGCATTTGCTGCAGGCAATTCCTGACGCACCCGCTTGATTTTATTAAACTCTTCTTGGAGTAGTCAGGCGCATCACCGGAAAATGGAGGCGGTAAAGCTGACCCTTTACAATTATGACATTACGGGAAATTGGCCGAAGGTTCTACATCGCTCAATGATTCTCAAGTGTTGTGTTATCCGGCTTGGACTTAGCACTTTTATGCGCATAGCTCTTGGAAAGTGCTATGCAGTGTATCGGCACGCATGCATCCTGAATTGCGCTTATGGAGTCTTTCAAGTCTCAATGGGTACCTGAACAGATATAGCGTTTTGAACTTCTGCATAGATGTCAAGTTCGGTCGGCGGGGTCTGAATTGATACGATCAAGCTGTATCTCGCTGGCTTATCCCACTGATTAAGGTGTGGCCTCTCACGCCACCAACCGATTGTTGGATAAACAGCTATGAAGTTTGAGGAAGCAAGGTCTGCGGCAGTTCCGCTCCATACGTCTGAATGAATGGAGCCCACGTCCCTGAGCTTGCCGAGAGTCCAGAAGTTACTGGCTGAGAAATTTCCTGGCGCATCCTCCTCATCCCGAGCCTCTTTGTTCTTCCGAATAACAAATTCTTCCTTGGTCTCGCTCGGATTATTCACGTCGAATCTAAGCCCGTGTGAAGCATAACCAGACGGGCGATTCCAGCCAACCTCACCTGGGCTCGGCTCAACGAAATAGGAAAGTGTCACGCGCATACTAACCCTGGTATTTCCCAGCTGCTCTAAGGTTTCCTTTGGCCAAGGCAGATCGTAAAACTTGATCTCGTTCGTGACAACTCTTCCATCTGGCTTCTTTTTGAATGGTCGCAATTGACCTTCGCAGATCATCGTCAGTCGGCTACTGAGACACCGGATCGCGCGGTCAATATCTGGAATGCCATATCCGCATATCCTTACTAAATCTTTGTATGCATTTTTGCCTGCTCCTTGCTTGAATGCATCAAGCATCGATTGTGTCCAAGCGGCAGAATGCACTATGAGACCTCGAAGTGTTTCTGGGTTGGTCTCTGGATAGCGTGCCAAGATTGTTGCAGCGAATTGAGCCGCTTGGGCTGACGCCGCGCTCGTCGCACTGAATCTACCGAAGTTCGCAATCATAGGGTTGTGATATGTCGAAATCAGTTGCAAATCGTCGGGATTGTCTGCGTCTCCTCCAGGTGTCTTGGCTGCATTACCCCCTTCAAACAGCACCTCAGGCTTAATTGGTTGACCGCTCGCCCATGTTAGTGAAGTAGTGCTAAATGGTGAAAGGCTTCCAGAAGGCGCAATCGGTTCATATCCGTTGTAAGTTGGGTCACTAATTACAATTTTAGAAGTAAATGCACCAACTGTAAGGACATTCCAAGCTTGTCCCGGATCATGGATTTCATTTGTTTTGTTACTTGAAGGATAAAGTTTCCATTCTTCTGACTCGTCAATGTTGCCGCTACTCACGATCAGAAATCGCCGTATTGGGTCCGAAACGCCAGCGGCCAACTGATCAGCTTGAGCGGACCACGACGTCGGCTTCCCACGGGCTCTCGTTTCAGTTGCTGTTACTGCCATGCAAAACACCCGGTTCTTTTTATACGCATTTGCTTCTGCGAGATACACACCTTGAGCCATTACATAGCCCCAAAGGTTCTTCGGCGTTCCCCCGAATGCCTTTGGAGGAATGATCTTAACGGACTCAAGACGGTGGTATACATTCACTGGCTGCCGTATGGCCAGCACTGAGTACAAGTCACCATATAAGGCTAGTCCAGCCATCAAAGTGCCATGACGGCCTGTATCACCTGTACCCCATGCCGAATCCACAGCCATAACATCTGCGGGAGATGTTGCTGGAGATATCAAGGGATGGCCAATATTGAGCCCACCATCCAATAGGCAAATCACAACATCATGTGGATTGTGGTAAGTACACCTTTTTAGAAGGTCTGCTGACCAATCTACTTGTTCGCTGTTTGGCAAGGTGACAAAAAACGAACTGGGTTCAGACGCAAGGCGAAGTTCGGCTAGTTGATCTGAATGGTCGATCAATTTTGCCAGGTCTTTTTCGTTTGCCCAAACGAGAAAGACGCTACGCTCCGGGAAGTGAAGCACGGGAAGATCACGGTGTTCAGTCAGGCCAAGTGCCTGTAATTTGGCCCGAAACAGTTCATCGTCGGATTCTCGTCTTATCCAAACCTCAACCCAAACACGCTGTTCCGCAGGAAATTTGTCGAGAGCATCCGTCCAGAATGACCTAACGAGAGCCAGACGAATATCCTCGATACTGTTTATTAGCGCCGCGTTTTTCGGATTGCCGGACGCTTCGATGTCCTCAGACTGATATTCTGAGAGCTTCTTAACAAAGAAGCCACTCTTAGATTTCGGAACGTAAACTGTCGCAAAATAGGCGTTATGGCCAGCGTTTGATACGGAGCGAACATTAAGAAGCTTGATGCCATGAGTTCGGTTGTCAAGGCTCTTGGTCCGAAGATCGTACCCTGGAGAGCCTTCAAATTCAAGATAGACTCCATCTTTACTCGCGTGGGCGACAGCGCTCCGACCCTCGGCTTCATTCCAGGCTTCATCAAAGCGAGTTTGCAGGCGTTGCGCATGCTCAACCCTATCTCTGGAAGGGAATACTTGGTTATCGCGGCCGCTTCGAGGGCTTGTATACGGTTCTCCCTGAACTGAATCAGGGAGAAATACTAACGGGTAGTCGTGATCCGCTATCGGACCTCACCCCGATGTGTCGACTGGCGTTCTTGGAACGCGAAACTCATCCGTGCAGCAGTCACAGATTTTTCGTCGCTTAGAATTGCTTCCTTCAAAGCGTCTTCGCAAGCCTGAACTACCTCAGCGGAGCTCAATCCAATACTAGAATGGAGGGCGGTTTTCCAACCGAAGCCTTTGCTCAAGAAAAGTCCGAGTGTATTGCCAATCAACCGTTTTCGCTCTTGTTCATCTGGAAAACCGTATGATAGGACATCGTCAAAGCGGCGATACAATGCCTTGTCGAGCATCTCCGGAGTATTCGTTGCCGCCAGGATGATGCTGTCCGATGAGTCCTGCTCAATGAACTGAAGGAGCGATGTAAGGACACGACGCATTTCGCCTACGTCGTTCTCGCGTGTACGACCACCGCCGATCGCATCAAACTCATCGAAAAAATAGACTCCTTCATGATCCCGAATAGTCTCAAAGAGCGAGCGAAGCCTTGCACTCGTCTCGCCCATAAACTTGGTAATCAGACGGTCTGCCTGAACCGTGAACAAAGACAATCTGAGTTCGTGAGCAAGAACCTTGGCAGTCATGGTCTTGCCACTGCCCGGCGGGCCAATCAACAAAATCTTCCTACGATGTTTTAAAGCGTGCTGGCGCAGCTTGTCTCTCTGTCGATATTCATAGATGATTCGCTCGATCCTCTCGATGAGTTGAAGCGGAAGGACAAGGGCGGACATGGGGGAGCCGGGCAGCTCGGATTGAAGCAGTCCGTCCAATTCTGGTGAGATAGTGCCAGCGAGGAGCTTTTTCTTTTGTGAACGCGCTCTGTCCACAAGGTCTCGAATTTCGTGAGCCAACGCTCCGTGGCCCTGGTGAGCCTCGTGAGCTGCGATCTGGAGGGCCAGAGTGTAAAATCTTTCCGAGTCGTCACCGACGTGCGACCGAATCAGGGCTTTTATTTGCTCTGCGGTAGCCATTCGATTACCTCATGATACTTGAGAAAGACGACGAATGGGCCCGTAGAAAATCGTCGCCGAGAATCACGTTTGTAATCGGAGTTCTACGAATTCTGCACACGGATTAGCGAACGCCGGTGTTCGTCGTCAGCGTAAAAGGCTTTGCTCATCCAGACGGCACTCAGTGGAAGTTGAGTCAAGTACAGCTTTGCGATACCGGGCAAAATCTCCAACCATGAGGCGACCGGGTTCCACTCTGACCGTACAACAGGCCGCCATTCAGGCGAGACCTTGCTGAGATCTGTTTAGGGCGGAGCCGCGGTTGGAAAGACGTTCGCCTCTGTTCAAGTATCAGCAATCCACTCGGCGTAGATCCTAATAGAATTAGACTGTTCCAATCTCAATGAAGGCCATGATTGAGGCGCGAGTTTCCTTTGCCCATTGCAAAGTCGGCCACATTGACAGAAGTGGCTTAGCCAAAATCACGGTGCGACCGTCGTATGAACCGAAGTCAAGAATTGTCCATTACGTTTGAGCGACCGTCCGAAGGTACTTTGCGTGCGTATGAAGCTGTCCGTCTACGCCCTTAACGACAGACACTCTATGCCACGCTGAGTGAGTAAGACCCTGGCCAACGTTAATCCACGGTCCAACGATGCTCGGGCGAAGTTGCGAAGAAGGGTGGGGCATCCGGTAGCGTAGGCGCATGGGGATACCTGGCTCTGCAGGATCGAAGCGGTATTGGGTGGGGGATGTTGAGTTTTCCGAGCAACCCTTGTCCCTGCATTATTGGCCGGCGAAGGGTGCGAGGGTCTCTCAATGCGTCGGAGCGGGGGTGCTTGCGGTTGTGTCGCTCGGCATCGGTTTCTACATCTGGAAGAACCATCCTTTCCGCGGCTTGTTTGAGGGGGGTGGCGCTTGGGATTCGGCGGGGGCCGGGTTCTTGTCCGGGTTTGCCGGGCTACTGATTTTCGCGGTTCCCTTTTATCTCCGCGGCGCAAGGACGCCATACACCCTTGAGCGAGGTTCGACTGTCCTTCGGCACGGGAAGGAAGCGATAGATTTTCAGGGCGCGACCGGGGTTTCCGTTTTGACCGAGGATATCGATGGTTTGGTCTTTTCGGTTGCGTTTGTCGGGACGAAAAGACCAATTTTTTTGCCTCTTCTGAAATTCAGCAGTAAGGCGGATGCCGAACAGGTTGCCGTCAAGATCTCGGCGGTCTCTGCCCTTCCTCTGGTTTGAGAGACCGGCCCGAGACTACGACTTCGCGTTAAGAAAGTCGTTAACCATTGGGATGATCAGCGACATCTTTTGCATCAGAGTCACGTGGGTTGTGTCGGGCAGGATGGCGAGGCGCGAGGCGGTGCGCGGGCCCATGTCTCCGTGGGTTTCGCCGCCCCTTAGGCGGAACATTTCGGCGACGTGATCGAGGCGGATGCCATCGGCGTCTCCGAAGATGAAGAACATGGGGGAAGGGATCGCCTTGATCTGAGCGGGTTCTAAATCTGGCTCTTTCGACATCGAATCGACAATGTGCTTCACGAACTTAGGAAAGTCATTCGGTGTCGGGCTGAGCTTTTTGTAATCGACTTCGAGAGGCGAGCCGATGAAGAGTTCAGGCGTGAGATTCTTTAACGCTTCGGCGCCTTCTTTCACAACGCCGTCACGTCGAAAAGGAGCCGAAATGACGACGACTTTCCGTACTTTTTCTGGGTGGCGGACGGCGCACTGCATGGCCACGCTGCCGCCCATGCTGTAGCCAATGAGGTCTGCGCGGGGAATCTTGAGGTGGCCAAGCAGGCTCGCGACGTCGTCGGCAAGATGATCAGAAGTTAAGTTCCGCGAGATATCGGCCGTCCTTCCGTGGCCCTGCATCTCGACGGCTATCACTTTTCGGGTCTTAGCCAGTTCGCTGATCCAACCGTCCCAGTTGGTCGGGATCGCCATAAACGCGCCGTGCAGCAGGACCACCGGTTCGCCCTTACCGTGAACTTCGTAATACATTTTGAGGTCATTTACGGCCGCATAGCCAGTGATTGGTTTTTGGTGAGCGAAAGCTGATGTCATGGCAAGGGTAAGCAGTAGTGCCGCAAGGTAGCGCAGCGCGTATTTTCGAGTCTTGTTTTGCGTCGAGATCATATCTTTTTTCCTCCGACAAACGGCATTGTCGCGGCCTGTTTCATCCAAGATGTTAGTTGCATTTCGTCGATTTCTTGGACGGAAGCGAGCTCGACGCCGCGGGTGGCTTTGCCCATGCCGATTGGGGTTACGGGCGGCTCGGGTTGAAGCTCGGTGCCCTTGATGAACATCAGTTTCAGGTGGCCGACGAAGGCGCCAGAAGAGAAGCACCATCCGCCATCGACCCCGTAGTAGGCCATTCCCCACTTTACGGCTCGCTGCAGACCCGGCAAGGTTTCGGCGGCGAGAGCATCGATTCGTTCGGCGATTTCGCGTTGTGGCTGCGGCAGGGTAGCGATATAGTCAAACACGGGTTTGTCGCCCGTCGCGGCCTTTGCCGAACTTGCCTTACCTGTCATTGCTACTAATAGCTCTGCGGGCGGATTCTCTTTAGCTTTCGCGCTGCTGTCGATGGCTTGTTTCATGCGGCTTGCTCTTTTGACTTAAGTAAGGCGAGAAGCTCGTCGAGTTGGTTCAGTACCTCGGGCATTGCCCCGGTAGATCCGGTGTCGACGGCTTCTGCGGACGGATACAGGTCGTGCACGGTGATGAGGGTCTGGCCGGCGGTTGCTTCGAAGGTGACGGTGGTGATGGTTTCGCCTTCGGCTTCTTCATTGGTCCAGACGAGGCGGGTGTTTGGGGTGACTTCTAGGTAGGTGCCGAAGAACTCCATGGTGGAACCTTCGTGGAGAAAGGCGAGGCGGTATTGCCCGCCTGGACGCACGTCTAGCTGGCAGGAGACGAGGTTCAGGCCGTACGACTTGGGCACCCACCATTGGCGGAAGAGGTCGGCTTTGGTCCAGGCCTCGAACACGAGGTGCGCGGGGGCGTTGACGGTGCGGGTGACGACGAGCTCGCGCTCGGATCTGCGTTGCACTTCGGTGCGGTTTTCTTCAGATTCTTTCATTAAATGTCCCGATGTTGTACGTTACGGCACCGATGAGCCCGCTTACTTTGGCGTTATCATTGCAAAAGTGCCAAGAATCTTCGTCTTGGCAAGAACTGGAGAAACTCTCGATCACCAGATCGTCGGACAGCCGGATCACCATATCTGCGTGATCGCGGACGACAACGGATTGGACGGTGAATTTGCCTTGCGTCACCCCTTCAAGAAACTCTCGCGCGATTCGCCGCGATTCCGCGATTTGCGGAGTTTCCGGCGATTCATCAAAATCGCCGACTAAATGCGTCCCGTCGCGATACTCTCTCGAGCCGAGAATGATTCGACCACGCTGGACCACACGCCAGTCCGCACAGATGAACTTTAGGCGGAAATCGGCCCAGGTGACATCGTCCCCCTTTCGATTTTTCTGGGGGCGCTGAACGCCGAATTCAAACGTGTCGCCATAGAGTTGCCGGATGCGGGTTAGCGGCTCGCCACAGATGGGCTGGAGTTGTTCGGTGAGAAACGCGATTTCCCGCTCGGTGTAGCCTTCGGGTGGCGAATTGTGTCGCCAGTCCAGCGCTCCGCCTTGTCTACTTTCGTCCATTGGTTTCCTCTCTTCTCTGCATCTCCGCGACGACCCGATCTAGCTCGTCAAACCGCGCCGCCCAGAGTTGGCGGTAGCCCTCGATCCAGGCGGCTTCATCCTCCAGGCCGCGCTGGCCGAGCTTGCAGGTGCGCACGCGGCCGACCTTTTCCGTGGTCACCAGTCCCGCTTGTTCCAGCACGCCGACGTGCTTTTTCATGCCGGTCAGGGTCATTTGGAACTGCTCGGCGAGGGCAGTGATGGAGGCGTCCTCTCGCCCGAGTTGTTGCAGGATGCCGCGCCGGGTGGCGTCGGATAGCGCGCCGAAGGAGGCATCGAACTGGGACTGGCTATACTGAACCATATAGTTCAGTATAGCCACGTACTTTGTCGATTTGCAACAGCGCAGAAGCGACTCGCAGACGCAAACAACCGAGATACTTCGCGCGAAGTTGCGGGTGGCCATAGGTTCCCCTATACTTAGTCATCGTGATATTGCAACTCATGTGGCTCGCCGTGCCCCCGTCTGTTCCGGCGGAGGCACACCAAGTTCGGCCGGACAAGGTTGCCACGAGCTACGTGTTGCAAGCTGGCGAAACTCGGGCGACAATTGGGCGGTCGCTGAAGGAAATCGGAGTTGATGCCAAGGTCGGCGGGATTTGGCAGAGCGTTCTGAGCGGAATCAAGAGCCCCTTGGCAAGCGGCGATGGAACCCTTAGCTTCATAGAGACCGGAGCTGGGCAAAAGACGGTTCAACTTAAAGGCGCAACTTGGTCGCTCCGGGTCGATTCCGCGCCCAACCGCCCGTCCATCCGGTTCGAACTCACAAGCCAGCTCGACCAGCCCATTGGCATTACGGGAGAAACTAACCTTTTGGGGATGCTAGCGCCGACGGCGACGGTCACGAGCGAGCAAGGACCGATGAGCATTTATGGCGACAACGTGTATGGCGCGGGGCTACCGGCGGCTTATGCTTGGCGGCAGAATGCCGAGGCCGTCGCGTTTTTCGACATGACGCCGGCCACTTGGTTTGGTATCGCGACGCCGCGGCGGTTTTTGGATGCGCGTGTGGTTGCGCACACCGCAAACGGGCAGACGATGCTCGGCCTCCGGTCTTTTGCAACGCATCAGACTCAGTGCGGCCCGGGCCGAGTGCAACTGGTTTGGCATGTGGTTGCCCGCCAGAACCCAGCAAAACCGACGCGAATGGAGGCGCTCGCGCGGTCGATCGAGCTTGCCGCACCGCTTCATCCGGAGCAAGGTGCCCCGCAGCGTGCGCCGAGTTGGGAAGAGCATGCGCGCAGCCTCATGGCAACGCTCCGAAGGGTCGATGCTTCCGCCGAAATCGACCGTCCTTGGAACGATGGACCGCTGAATTTGGTGCCGCCGATCCAGCGCGTCTTGACCCATCCATCGCACATTGGCCAGGCTGGTTCGGACTTTTCAACCACGAATAATCACCTCTCGCCTTCCATGCTGTACCTTCGGGTTAACCCGAACAAGGCGGACGGGATTGCGGCGCGACGGAAACTGGACCAACTGCCGGTTTACTTTAACGAGCGCGATCGATTCATCGGCTGGAATCCTTACGGGACGGGATCGCTCGCGATGTCTTGGCAGACGTTGTGGTTTTCCATTGAATCTTTGCGCGCATCGGACGCAGCGGGTGCCAGCGAGTTCAATCCGAGCGTTGCGGGGCGCTTTCTTATGGGAACGCGCGGGCTGGAAGAGCTCGCTAGCAAGAATTCGTACAGCTTTCCGCAATGGTGGAACACCGAGACCAAGCTGCCGGCGATTCAAAACGATGTTCCAGAGCTAGGGGTGGTCTATGAACCGTGGCAAGCGGGTCAGTACGCCTACATCCTTTTGCGGGCCCACGAAATTGATGGCGACAAACCTAAACTCGAGGAGGCAAAGCGTTCGCTTGAGTCGCTGTTCAATCGAGTGCAATTCTCGGTAGAGAACAAGAAGTATCAGCGCTCTTATTCCGACCCGGCAGACTTTCCGATTACGGAGTTGTTCGGGAATTCGTACGGTGCGGTGGCGTCTTACAAGCTCTACGAAGCAACGAAGGATCCTCGATATAAGACTTTCGGGCGACACTTCTTAGCCACGCTTCTTCGGTTGACGCCGTGGTTTGAGGACGAGATTGGCCCGGTGGCTTCGCAACTCTCCAGCTTGGGACTTTTCTTCCCGCACGGCGGCGCCTATAACCTGACCCCATGGGAGACGACGGAGGCGAATCTTTGCATCGCGTGGGTGCTTGCGAATGTGCCGGACGCGCCCTACCGTGACCTGCTTGTTCGGCTTTCGAACTTGAATCGATTAAACAGTGCTGGGTTCTACTCCGCGAGTTGGCCGCCGGTGCTTCTGGAACATGCGGGCAAGGACGCGCTGCGCTCCCCCTATTTGCCGATCGAGCCGTTCTATACGTTTGAGGCACCGGGCGGGCATACCGGGGCGCCGATTTTGTATTCGTCAACCTCGCTTTGGAATTACTGGCTTTATGAGGCCCTCGGATACTCCAGCAGTCCGGACGTAATGGTTTTGAACTTGAATCCGCTGGATGGGTATGAATCTGCCCTGGCTGGGGCCGAACGCCGGTTTCTGCTCTTCAATTCTTCGACCTCGGAGAAGGCGCCGGTGGTGAAGATGCGGCAGCTTGCGAAGGGAACGTACGATTTCGAGGTCAAAACTCGCGGCGGCTGGCGAAGCGTTCGGCGGGCGGACGCGGATGGGCTGGAGCGAGGCACCACGATTTCGGTTCCGCGAAAGTCGAGCATGGAGGTTCGGGTGCGCAATACCAACCCTCTTTTGGCGAGAGAGATTGCGCTGCAGTTAGCGGCGCGAAAGTCTCTTTCTGCGGCGTACGCAAAGTTGCATGCAATGTCCGTTGACGACGCCAGACCGTTGGTTCTGAACTTTCAGCAAGGGATGGAAATGTTCAAGTCTGGGAAGTTTTTGGCCGCGAAGCGGTTAGCCGATAGCGTGAAGTGATTGGTAGAGTGGTGCGAGATGAGGGACGTTCTCCACTTGTGGCTCGGGAAGGCGGCCAATAAGACCCGGCTGAACAAGTTTTTGAAAGAAACTTATGCTGCAGATGACCGGCCGATTTCCGAGTTCGCGGCCTCTCAGGGAGTGAACTTTTATGACCATGACTTCATGGACATTGAGTTCAACAAGGGGTGGAAGTCGTTGGCGGACGCTCTTTTGGTCCTCGCGTGCAGCAGTTCTTACGCCGAGGGGGTCCGGGAGAAGGTCGCGCGCTTTGACCACAACTTTTACATTGCCTGCTTTAATCCGGAGGATTTCGGCAATCCGCACGACTACGAGGCGGAAGGGCTTAAGCTCGACTTTATCGGGACTTTCAAAGTTGACCTGGCGGCTAAGCCAGAGGGGTATGTCGAGCCGGATTTCTCGGTTTACATCCACGTGGTCAGCGATCATTCCTTTGAGCTTGAAGGGGAAATGACGAAGGTTGTGAAGCTGGACGTGCGGGGGCTGATGATTGGAAAGGTGAATCCGTACGCCCGCAGCCTCGACATTTCGAGCGCGGTTCCGAACGTGGACACGAATCAGGTGCGGATTTCTCGGAACGCGGAGGGTCTCTGGGAGCTAAGGGACTTCGGCAACAATGGGCTTACGAAGATGAGTTCCGAGGATTTTGACGATGCAACTTGGATGCCCTTCCCGGGCGTCAACTTTTCAATCGGGGAAGTCACTTTCCTCTGGTCAGACTCGGCCCAGTTAGCAACCTAGGCTACTCCTTGTGATTAGTCACACATAAAGGCAGAACGCGCCGGTCGTTGACTCTCGATGCTGGCTTCCGAATGATTCACTGAGAACGTGATGAGGTTTCGCGTACCGCCACCCGAGAATGGAATCTTGAGCAAGGTGCGGTCACGCGGTGTAACCTGTGCGCATGAAGCGTTTTGAGATCGGTAAGTCGGGCATTGAGGCATCGGAGGTCGCGCTTGGGTGCATGCGGATCGGCGGGATGGAGCCGGCCGCCCTGGGTAATCTGATCCAGACCTCGTACGACCTCGGCATCGACTTTTACGACCATGCCGATATCTATGGCGGAGGGAGTTGCGAGGAGGTTTTTGCTGCGTCAATCGCGCGGTTGGGCCTCGACCGTAGCAAGCTGATTTTGCAGAGCAAGTGCGGCATTCGGAAGGGCTGCTACGATTTCAGCAAAGAGCACATTCTGGATTCGACGAACCGAATTTTGGAGCGCCTGAAGACGGATTACTTGGACATCCTGCTCCTTCACCGTCCCGATGCGCTCATCGAGCCAGACGAGGTAGCGGAGGCGTTCGCCACGCTGAAGGCGAGCGGAAAGGTGCGGCATTTTGGCGTCAGCAACTTCACCCCGAATCAGATTGAGCTGTTGCAGGCGTCCTTGCCCGACCCGCTCTGCGCGAACCAGCTCCAGCTCAGCATCACCAATACCGGCCCGATTGACCAGGGCATCGCCGCGAACACGAAGATCGACAACTCGATCGATCGAGACGGCGGGGTGCTGGACTATTGCCGGCTGAAGAAGATCACCATCCAGGCGTGGTCGCCGTTCCAGTTCGGGTTCTTCGATGGCGTCTTCATCGACAACCCCAAGTTCCCGGAGCTCAACAAGGCGATGGACGAGCTTGGCGAAAAGTACGGGATCACCAAGACGGGCCTGGCGATTGCCTGGATCCAGCGCCACCCGGCAAAGATCCAATCCGTCCTCGGGACAACGAACGTCGATCGCGTGACTCAGGTCGCGGACGCCATGAAGATCGAGCTCTCGCGCCAGGACTGGTACGCCATCTACCTCGCGGCCGGGAACAAGCTTCCGTAAGCATCTTACGAACGGCTGATGACTAAAGAGAGCGTGATCGAAGGCTGCCTGCTGGGTTGCGCCATGGGGGATTCGATTGGCCTTCCCTTCGAGGGACTGGCGCCGAAGCGGATTGCGCGGAGGCTCAAGCTTCCATTGGAACACCACCTCGTCTTCGGGCGCGGCATGGTCAGCGATGACACCGATCATACGGTCTTTGTTGCCCAAGCCCTGATCGAGGCCGGTGACGACGCGGAGAAGTTTGGGCGGGTGCTGGCGAACCGGCTCAAGTGCTGGCTTCTCTGCTTCCCGGCGGGTTGCGGGCTGGCGACGCTTCGGAGCATTGTTCGGCTCTATTGCGGCGTCCCGAGCTCCCGCAGCGGCGTTGTTTCTGCCGGAAACGGGGCAGCCATGAGGTCGGCCCTCATCGGCGTGGTTCATGCCGAAAACGCGGACGTCCGGGCTCGCTTTGTCGAAGCCTCCTCGAACGTCACGCATCGAGACCCACGTGCGCTGTTCGGTGCCCAGGCGGTAGCCGAACTCGCCACGTTCCTCACGCTGCAACAAGTCCGACCGAGCCTTGCGCAACTCGAGCAAATCCTGCGGGAATCCGGCAACGGGCCGGACTGGGATGAGGCGGTGCAAAGAACTCTGGCCGCTTGCGAATCGGGAAATCTGGACTTGGCATTGACCGATAGGGGCCGACAAAAAGGGGTCTCCGGCTACGTGCTAGAGACGATTCCGGCCGCGGTCGCCGCCTGGTTTATCCACTTCGGCGATTTCCGCACGACGATCGAAGCGGTCGTCCGGCTCGGCGGTGACACGGATACCGTCGGCTCAATCGCCGGGTCCCTGGCGGGGATCTCCGGTGGGCGGGCGGGCATTCCAGAAACGTGGTTATCTCGGCTAATAGATCGGCCGCATGGCGTTGCGTACCTTTCGCGGCTTGCTGCCGCCTTGGGGACTGGAAGCTCGGGGGTGGCGAAGTTTTCTTGGTTGCTACTACCGCGCGGGGTCGTTTTCACCGCCGTCGTGCTATTCCACGGGTTTCTCCGGCTGATTCCTGGCCGCTGATCGGAGGTAACCGCATGCATAATGCAAGGAACAGACGACCAGTTGCGGGGTCGCTGACGTTGGAATCGAAATGCAAAGCCGAATCATGTATATCGAAAACAAGTCCGGAGGCTTGGGTGGTCGGGGGCGGATTGGGCGGGTGACGTTTTCGAAGACGCGAAAGACGATTTACTACCAGGACAAGTGTTTCCAGAGCCTGAAGGGTGGCTATAAGGCGAACTATTACGACATGGAGACCGGTGAGCAGTATTGGATTAGCGGACCGAAGCGCGCGGGCGGCGATCGGCTTTATGGCCAGCCGGGCGTTGACATTGACGAGGACGTGCGAGTCGAATATTGGACGAAGATTCGATATCGGCCCGATCTCGTCGAGAAGACTTCGGCCTGATTCATAGCCTTCGGTGCCATGGTCCAAACCCTCCTGCCATCTCCGCCGCTTGCGCCGTTTGTTCGGCGCTACCAATATCGGGTTTGCGAGCCCGGGGCGATGGTGGACAGCTTCGTTAGCCCGGCGCGGCTGACGCAGTTCTGCGAGTTCTACTTGGAGGATCAGTACGAGGTCGAAGACCTTTCGCAATCAAACCGGTTTCGGGCGGCCCCTGCAACCCTGGTCGGATTGCAGGCGGTCGCGCCGATTCGACTGAATAGAGTTGGAAGACTTCGCAACTTCACCATCGTGTTCCGGCCCACGGCTTTTTATGAGTTGTTCCAACTACCCATGCAAGAAATCGCTGGCACTTCGGTCGATCTAGAGGCGGTTTGTTTGCAAGGATTGCGCGAAAGATTGGGCCAATGTAGCTCGTTTGAAACGGCGGTTGAGGAGGCAGAGCGGACACTACGGCCCTTTGTTCACGCGGCCAAAGCCCGGCGGTCCGATCCCAGTCGATGGCTCCGCTCCATTTTAGTGGCGCCTCACACGGGAGCTCCGCTGGATGATTGGCTCGTCGACGCCCCATTCGGCGCGCGGCAAGTGCAACGCCTGTTCTTGCAGCAGGTCGGGGTTTCGCCGAAGCGATTTTGGCGAGTTCGAAGATTTGAAACCGCCATTCGGCTACGTCGGGAGCAACCCGAAAGCACCTGGGGCGAGATTGCGGCGGAACTTGGGTACCACGACCAGATGCACTTGGTTCACGACTTTCGTGAACTCGCAGGCGCGGCGCCGAACTTGGTTCTGAGCAAATTGTCGGATTCTTACTAGGAGTTCGCCAGAAGGTGCTCCGCATACTCAGACCATGCTAAGTTTCAGCACCGTCCTTGCCTTGGCCGCCCTTCAAACTCCTCTCATGAACGCAAAAGTAACTTCCACCAACCTGGATAAGCCAGGAATCGACGGCATTTCCACCACGCTCGCCAACATGGAAAAGGCGTGGAACACGCAGGACGTCGACCTTTACGGCAAGCAGCTCGATGAGCAATGCAACTGGGTCAACGTGGTCGGAATGTGCTGGCGCGGAAAGGCGAACGTCGTGAAGGCCCACGCTGTCTACTTCGAGCTGATGTTCAAGGGCGTTCCGCAATCCATCCAGAAGGTTGAGATTCGGGGATTCGGCGAGACCACGGCGGTAGCAGTTTGCACGCTGAAAATGGGTTCCTACAAAACTCCCGACGGCCGTGTGATGCCCGAGAACCTGAACCGACTCACCTTCACCATGCTCCGAAGGGACAAGCAGTGGTTGATCGCATCCGCCCAAAACACCATCGTCGACCCAAAGGCCGCCCCGTTTAACCCAATCGACGCCGACAAGGACAACGATTAGGTCTTAACTGCGGACTGCCAGAGCGCTGATCATTGGCGAGCGAAGATGTCACTTCTTCCGCTTCGCCAAGCTCAGAATCCATGCCAGCACGCGGTTTTGCTGCCCGTTGTCGTTGATCGTAAACAGCAGGTCAATCGCTGGGCGGGTTGAACGGGTTCGACAAGCTCAATTTGGGAGCACCTTTAGAATCCGGACAAAGAGCTAAACTCGCTTCCAGTCATGGCCGAAGAGGTGATCATAAAAGCGACCTTTACATGCATCGACCTTCCCGACGCAAATTGGGACGGGCACGGGCAGATTTGGCTGGGCGTGCAACGCGGGAAAGAAGTGGTTCAGGCCGTGAAGCTTCCGCTCGAGAGGGCGACCTTTGAACTCGAATTCCGCGTTGATCTTTCCGGAGAACGACCGAACTTTCTCGGACCGTTTGCGCATGGAACTCCTCAGGAGCGATTTGCTTACCTGTGCTGGGGACACTTCCACGGGCCAGCCTGGGTCGGATTTCGGCGGGCAAAGATTCCTCTCGGTTCGGTCAACCACGATCAACTTGCAACGGGAAACATTCACGCGACGATCCACTGTACCGATGCCAAAGGTGGACCGGTATGCGCCACGCTGAAGGGAGATTTAGTTCGGTGGGGAGAAAACTAAACCCGTGGTTCTCCGACTCATCCTAGCGCGAACACGCACATCGATTGGCTAAGCCAGAGATTATCTGCCGTCGTCGCCCCAGACACCTTTTAGTTCGAACGCGCGGAATTTGCCTTTGTTTCCCGAATCGCCAAGGAAGCGAATTCCCTTGAAATCGCCAGGCTTCGGGAGATGAAATAGCGGCATCCACGCGAGTCCATCTTGCGCATAGATTTCTAGGGACGTGACGTCCGCAAGAATCCGGAGCTTGAACTTGCCGCTTGACGGAGCGAGCACCACTTCTTTATCCAACGCACGGAGCTTCCGAGTTCCAGGTTCTAAGCGAATATCGACACCATTGATCTGCAAATCCAAGGCGCCGCGCCATTCGCCGGAAAAGTCGATAAGACCGCTCGGAACAGAAACCTCTTGCCCAAGCACGGGAATCTCTCGAACCCGGAGTTTTTCGATCTGCTTCACCGGCAGCATGGCTAAACGTAGGCCTTCTGCCGTGTGCTTTAGTTGCAGCCGGTTCGGTACCGACATCTGTTGATTCCAACTGCAACCCGGAAAGTTTGATCCCTGCATCCAAGAAATCTGAATCACTTCACCTCTTGGCACGTTGCTGTAAGTTTGGGCTGCGTATGCCGCATTGCCGAAGTTGGTTGGCAGCACGGGAGTTTCTGGGTGGAAAGTTTTGCCATCGAAACTGCCAATCATGTAGTTCCCGTTGGCAACGCTAAAGACCCACTTCTTCTCCTTCGCTCCTGGCACAGGCAGTTGAAAGAAGTCCGGACACTCGTCGCCGACCCCGAGCGGAAAGTCAGAAATCCTGGTCCAGCTCAGCAAGTTGGTGGATCGAAGCAAAGTGAAATAGCCACCCCGCTTTCCCGAGTTAGGTGCATATTCCAAGTACAGGGCCATTAGCCATTGCTGGTGCTCGCTATCCCAAACAATCTTCGGATCCCGATCGGCACCTTCAATATTGGGAACAACTGGATTAGCCACGTACTTCGTAAACGTTCGGCCATCTTTCGAATATGCGAGGCATTGGGTGAATGGCTTCCCTTTTGATTCTTCGTTCGTACCGCCGGCGGCGGTGTAAAAGCACAACATAGCGCGCTTGCCAAAGCCCGCTTCGTTTTTGCCATCGATGATCGCCGAGCCGGAGAAAATCGTTCCGAGCGCGTCCGGCTCTATCGCGTGCGGTAGGTCTTTCCAGTGGAACAGGTCCGAACTCACCGCATGCCCCCAAGTCATGTTCCCCCATTCCGTGCCTTGTGGATTGTGTTGGTAGAAGAGGTGATACTCGCCGCGATCGTAGACCAAGCCGTTCGGATCATTCAGCCATCCGCTGCGGGCCGTGAAGTGGAACTGTGGACGCAGTCGTTCGTTTTCTAGCATAGGCACCGGCGGAATGAGCATATTTCTGCCCCATTATAGTGCGGCTTCTCGCGGGTGTGAACTGGTGATTACAACCTAAGTCCAGCGATTCACGCCACAATGGAGCATGGAATCCACCCCGTCAAACCACCTCAAAATCGGCGCGTGGCTGAACGCATTCATCGTCAAGCCGCTCGGGGGCCGAAGGTTCGAGGTTCACAGCAATCAGGCGCCGAAGGGATGGACGGTCGAGCTTCACGCCCGGCAGCCGGAAGGCATCATGAACGGCGAGCAGATCCTCGGTTGGGTGGTCAAGATCTCCCCGCTCCACATGCAAGTGCTTCTTCACGAGGGGGACTTTGGTCGGCTGCCCGTCAGCGAAGCCATGAAGCCGCGCTACCGCGAAGGCCTTCGCGCCTTGCTCGGACAAATCGAACCGACCGCCGACAACCTCGCAGACGCACGTGGAATGGTCGTGCGAATCCAGAAGCAACAACAAGCCGACTGGCTCACGGTTTGGCAGTTGCTCGATGAACCTAGCACGGGTGAAGTGAAGCAGTTGCTCAAGCTCATTGACGAACAAAGAACGGCCCGGAAGGAGGATCCGGCCAGCATGCCCGAACTCGTCGCGAAGCTGAAAGCAGAGTTTGGTTTTGCGCTTGACACCGCGATTCAGCGATTGGCCTGAACTCCTTATTCGCCGGACTTACGCTTTCGTTTTGCCGCAAGTAGGGTTTCCGAGGTTGCTTTCGACTCCGGTGCCGGGACTTGCGGCTTTGGCCGATTTGCTGCTGGCGCAGATGCCTCGACCTTTGTTCCTGATTCTACGGTGACCGTGGTGGCCCGTGCCTTTGCCTGCTGAAGCCGGCCCACTCGCTCTTCGGAGGCAACCGGAGCCGGGGCTCGCTTCAATTTCGCCGCCAGTTTTCCAAAGATTTCGCGTAGCGGAAGCGCCACGCGGCGGACGCCGATATCCAGCGG
This sequence comes from Chthonomonas calidirosea, assembly GCA_945882415.1. GTDB lineage: Bacteria > Armatimonadota > Fimbriimonadia > Fimbriimonadales > Fimbriimonadaceae > Fimbriimonas > Fimbriimonas planktonicus. The sequence goes on along the minus strand of CAMCWC010000008.1, from coordinate 79,407 downwards.
AAGCAGCACGGCGGCGAACAGGACAAAGTACATCCAGAGTTCGGAAATGGATTCCCCATGATCTTTCACCGCTCGAACCGCCTCGTTCGGATTCGTCAGAACTTTCCCTCCGGTGACTTCGCTCATCCGCGCCAACAGGGGACGATTCGGCCGAACTGTTCGGTACTCCGCTGGGTACGGCAAGCTGAAGCCGGTCGTGCGGGACCGAACGCCGCCCTTTGGGTCGGGCTCCGCGACCGTCACCAGATAGCTGCCAATGTCTCCGGCTTCGAAACTGCCGTTGAACCGGCCCGGGGAAACTTGTGTCATCGGCACATCGGCTGCCTTACCCGTCGGTCCAACCACTCGAACTTTAGCTTCGTTATTGATCACCGGGTTTCCGAGACTGTCGGACGCTGCGATTTCGACCTGCCCCTTGCCCGCGTTTTGGGTGACCACTGCCTGATACTGGTTCAGCGTATTTCGCCGGGAAATGGCTCGTGTTGCCTGTGACCAAAATGCCCCAAAGCCGGGCCAGCCGATCCAGTTTCTCGCCCATCGGGCGGTGGCGTCGCTGGTAAACGCAAGCGATGTTCCGAGTCCGTACTGCCAAGTTGCGAGAAGCGGGTCTTCCTGTTTCGCAAGCATCGACGTTCTCGCAAGCGGACGACGGTCGGTTAGGCAATAAGCGAGAAGAGGCGGGGTCGCTGAAATGCCACTCAGTAGGTCATCGCCGCCCACCAATCGCGGCAAAAATGCTCCCTCCTCAATCGCTGATCGACTTATCACCGCGGTGTCTTGGGTGAAGATCGCCGGCAATTGCGAAGCTCGGTTGGCCAGATAGAACCGCCCTCCACCGGCGGCGGCAAGCGATCTTAGGAAAGCGACGTCCTTGCCAGAGCCAATACTCACCACCGAGGTGGTTATCTTGTTTGCTCGCATCTGCATGGCCACCGCGATGGCGCCTTCCTGCGAATTCGAGTCCGCGCCGTCGGCGAGCAGAATGTGGTGCCGAACCTTGGAATCATCTTTGTTCAAGACTTCCGAGGCCTTGACCATGGTCGGATAAACGTAGATGCCTCCACCATTGACGTCCAATCGTTGAACCTGGCTGATGACGCTGGACTTGTTGATCAGCTTTTGCATCGGAACGACGAACTCAATTCCGTCGCTGCTCGATGCTACGGCGGCTTTGTCGAAGTTGGAGAGCATGCGCACCGTTTGCTCCGCGGCTTTGGCCGCGAGACGAATTTTGGGGAAGCCATCTTCGACGGCGCTCATCGAACCGGAAGAATCCACCATGATGGCGATGGCAGTGCTGGGAAAGCTTTTCCGTTGCCGAACGTTGAGATCGACGGGCAATGCTTCTGCGATCGACGTGCCATACCAGCCACCCGGGAGGAAGCTGTTTTCGCCACCAACCATGCCAAACCCAACGCCAGCGTCGCGGATTGCCGCGTGGACCATTCGCATTTGGCTCTCCGACACGGTGTCCGCGCTGATGTCGTTAAAGAAGATCGCGTCGTATGTTGAGTACTCCTCCGGTCGGTACGGCAAGTCAGCCGCGGTACGCAGGTCCACTGTCCAGCCTTCGGCGACCAGCGCTGTCAAAAGCTCGCGGCGGGCGGTGTCCGCTTGGGCGAGCAAAACACGCGGTCGACCTTTCACCGAGGTGAATCCGAGTCCAATGTTGTTGCGGGAATCGCCATCTTGTTTGGCCCGGATCGTTGCCCGATAGCGGTGAATTCCGGTCTTCGCGAGTTTGTCTTGCACGAGAATGCGGTTCTCACCTTCGCTGAGCTTCACCGGAACGCTCTTGAGCAACGCCCCATCACGGTCTATATCCAGCGTTGCGCTTTGGCTAATCGTGGATTCCACCCGCACGAGCAAGTCAAACGGACGATCCAGACGAGTCTCGTCGGGAGTGTCGAGCGCAATCACGGCGGCTTCCGCGGTCTTTTCCCGGCCCGGGAGCACGACGGTGTCGATGGTGATTCCGTCCGTTGCGGCGACTTGGGCAGCACCGGCCGCATCGCCCCGGGTCTCGTTTCCGTCGCTCAGCAGAACGATCCGGCGCGCTTTTCCGCTGGGAAAGGTTGCGCTGGCAAGCCGGATCGCGGAAGCAACGTCGGAAGCGCTCGCGTCCACCGACGTTTGAACGCGCCCCAGTTCTCGCCTTCCGGTCATCGAGGCGTCGACCGCCGGGATTTTTCCAAAGGCGATCACTCCGCCAACGTCATCCGGCCCCAGCGCCTGAAGCGATTTGCTCACAAACTGCTCGGCAACTTTTCGATCGGCTTCTGGAATTGAATCGCTTCGATCTAGGAGGAAGATCGTCGCGACTCCGCGATTCGGTCGTCGATCCTCGGGCCCGGCCAAAGCAATGATTAGGGCCGCCGCAAGCAAGCCGCGAAGCACAAACGCAAACCACTTTCGGCCCTTTGCCATGCCGTGCACGTGCCGAAAGCTGAACCAGAGCCCGGCCAGCATCGGCAAAAGCAGGATCAAAAACGCGGGCTGAGTAAAGCGCATGAGCTAACTTCGCCTCGCATAAAGCCACCACTCGGCGCTCAGGACGAGCAGGCCAAGCAACACCAACGGCTGCCAAAAATCGGCAAACCGAAGCGGGGCGTCGGTCGATTTCACCGGCTTCTTGGCAAGCGCGATTTCTCGTTCGGGGGCCAATGCCGACTCGCGCGGGCTCTGGAGCACGGCAATCAACTTGCGCTCCGCGTTACCGGCTCGGAACGAGTAGGTGCCAACGCGCTTGGCCTCGCGAATCGTCACCGCGCCGCCGTTCGACTTCAGTCGAACATCGTCTCCGTCTGGCACCTTGAGCGACGCGGTTGGGGTGGTTGCGGGCAGCGAAAATGGTCGACCAACCGGTACGACAAGCGGTCCTTCGCCCGCTCTTCCACCTAAGAAGTCCAACATGTTCGAGACAAAAATCGGGAATCCAATCTGGAGCGGGAAGTCGCTTTCAAGCGGCGAGAATGCTAGGTACACCGAGCGCTGACTGGGCTTTTTGTCGGCAACGATCAAGGGGCCGGCGGCAGATCGGGCAAGAACTTCCGCACTACCCTTCGGCTGCACCACTTCGATTTCCTCGATGTAGACGCCATCTAGGTCAACTCCTTGCATGAGCGGATTCGTGGTTGCGCCAGTGAACCTGGGCCGCTTGGCGGTACCGCTTGCCGTCACCGGGCTGCCGGTGCCCGCTTTCCCGAGAATCAGGACGCCACGACTCGTGGTTGGCTCTGCCGGTACTCCGTCGAACACGACGATGTCGTAGCTGCTCCCGCCATCGAGCGGCAACGAGTCTGCGCGATCCAGCGTCACCCGAGGGTCCAGGGCCAGCGCACGATCCAGGAACGGATCCTCGCCACCAACCTTGAGAACTTGTAACGATGCCGCTGGATCGGCCGACAGGGCGGCGTAATTGTCAGCGGCCAAGCCGTCTTTGGCATCAATCTTGGCCTCGAACAACGTGGATCCGGCGGGAACGTTGATGGTTCGACTCTGGGATTTTTGCGGCGAAACTGTAATTTGGGCCGAGTCGATCACCTTTCCATCGGCGAAAACCGTAAGGTTCGTCGTGACTGCCTTGTCGCCAAAGTTTCGAACGCTGGCGAAGAGGAGCTTGCCTCTTTGTGATTCCGACGCGCCAAACGCTTCGATGGCAAGGTTCTCGCCGGACTTCCCGATGCTTTGAAACACCACTGACGCCTTGCCTTGCGAGAAGTCATCAATCCGTTCAAAAACGCCGTCACTGAGCAGAACAATCCGCGCGCCTTCCGTTCCCGACACGATTGCGGAGGCGAGCCGCATGGCTTCACCAACGTCTGTCTCTGCGTCGGTGACTTGCAGCGACTGCAGGTCAGCCAGTTGTCGGACCGGATCGCTGGAAAGTGAAAACACCACGCGCGGCACCGGTCCTGCTTCGACCATGGCGATGCGGTCACCAGGGCGAGCGGATTCAATTGCCGCCCGGGCAAGTCGCTTTGCCTCTTCGAACCGACTCGGCGCGACATCGGTCGCGCCCATGGAGGCGCTGCTATCCAGCACCAAAACCGTGATCTCGCCGGTCAATCCTCGCTGAACCAACTGCGGGCGCGCGATACAGCCGACGATCACCGCCAAAGCTAGCAACTGCAAGAACAGCAGCCAACTAGGTTTCAGCTTTTGGAAAAAGGTGTTCGCTCTTACTTCCTCGGTGTGCGTCGGCCAAAGAAACGTTGCCGGGACTTGCATTTCGCGCCGCCGCATTCGCAGCAAATAAAGCGCGATGATCACAGCGGCGAGCGGGATAAACACCAGAAACGCATCCGGGCGAGCAAAGTTCAATGGATCCACCCCTCGCGTTTCAGGGTGTCCCGGATGAAGGCTTCTAGGGGGCGCGAAGTCTCGTAGACGGCATATCTTCCGCCGCCCCGCTTGGCCGCGTCGGCGAGACTCTCGTTGTGTTGGCGCAGGTTTTCTTGATACTTTCGGAGGGCAATCGAGTTCGCGGTAATGTCGGTTGGCCGGCCTCCCTCTCCATCAATTAGCCGGAGGTCACCTTCAAGGTCAGGTCGCAGATCAAGGTCGCTGAGAATTTGTACGAGCCAGACTTCGTGACCGCGTCCTACGAGCGCCCGAATCGCGTTCGCGGCTTCAGGATCGAGGCCATCCGAGAGCACAATGGCGACCCCGGCACGATTGCGCGAGTTGGCAAAGGATCGCAGGGAGGTTGAAAGCGACGTCGGCGCATCGTCAGCAACCTCTCGGCCGAGCCACGCCGCGAATCGGCCAAAGGATGAGCGACCGCGCAAAGCCGATAGCGGCGCTTCTCGGCGACCGAGCCGTACCGGTAGCAGCGCATCTCCGCTGCACAGCGCAATGTAGCCAAGGGCGGCGGCGAGGTTTCTGGCCACCATCAACTTCGTCGGCTCGCCAAAAGCCATGCTCGGCGAATCGTCGATGAGCACGTGTACCGCGAGGTCCTCTTCGTCGCGGTAGGTTCGCATCACCGGGCTGTCGAGGCGCGCCAACACGTTCCAGTCGAGGTGGCGCAAATCGTCGCCTTCGGCGTAATCGCGATAATCCGCAAACTCAATCGACAGGCCAGCGCGTCGCGTGAGGCGTTCGCCACGAACGCGACCCGGTTGGCTCTTGCGCGGCGAAACGCGCAAGCCTTCCAGCATTCGAAAGGTTCGAGGCGGGAGCAGAAGGTCCATGCCGCGTCTAGATTCGAACGGGGTCTAAGTCGGCTTTGCCAACCTGCTCAGCCACACTATCCAAGAATGCGTCGGGCGTGATGCCATCCGCCTCGGCTTCGAAGTTCAGCAAGATGCGGTGCCGCAAGGTCGGTTTGAGGGCGCGGAGCACATCGCCTTTGGAAGCGTTTTGCCGTTCGGATAGAAGCGCAAACACCTTCGCTAAGGTGACGATCGACTGGGCTCCTCGGGGCGAGGCGCCGTAGCGGGCATATCGCTTCGAGACACTCGATGCTCCCTCACCTTCCGGATGAGTCGCCACAACGAGCGATAGCGCAAAGCCCAACACTTCGGGATCGACGACGACCGACCGGACAATCTGGCGCATCCTCAGAACGTCGCCTTGTCCGGCAACGCGTGACGGGGCAACCTCTTCTCGGCTGGTGGTCCGAAGGACAATCTCTGAGAGTTCAGCCTTGGTTGGATACGGGACGATCAGCTTGACGAAGAACCGGTCCAGCTGAGCTTCTGGCAACGGATACGTGCCTTCCTGCTCCACCGGGTTTTGGGTCGCCATCACAAGAAACGGCTCTGGCAATTGGTGTCGCTTACCGCCGGCGGTAACGGCTCGTTCCTGCATCGCTTCCAACATTGCGGACTGAGTTTTGGGCGTGGCGCGGTTGATTTCGTCGGCGAGAACGATATTTGCAAAGATTGGACCTGGGCGGTACTCGAATGCACGGTTCTCGCCCAAAACTTGGGTGCCCGTTACGTCCGCTGGCATCATGTCGGGCGTGAACTGAATTCGGCTGAAGCCGAGTTCCAGCGCTTCGGAGAGCGTCCGAACAAGCAGCGTCTTTCCGAGCCCCGGCATTCCCTCCAGGAGAACGTGCCCGTTGGCCGCGAGGCCGGCAAGGACCCCTTCAACGATGTCCGCCTGACCGACCACCGCTCGGGCGACCTCTTGCCGAACCGACTCAAACGTCTCTCGGAACCACTTGGCGTCTTCTTGCATATCGATTACTTGGTGAGGCTCTTGAAATACTCGCGAACTCGCTTTTCGTGTTCTTTGGGAATTTCTTTTCGGTTAAGCGCTTCTTCCGCTTTTCGGTTGTAGCTTGGGAGCACCGACTTATAGGGCACCGATGTGCGGTTGCCGAGCATCGTCGGGGCTTTGATCTCGATGAAGGTTTCCTCACCGCTTTCTCGCCTTGTTCCGGACACCGATGTGGTGAACGTTTTGCCCTTGCCCTCGACTGCCTTGTCGAGCATGTTGACGTGCCCGGAGTCCATAAAGTTGTCGTCTTCATCCGAGGAAGGCCCTCCTCGAATCCCGAGTAGCGCGGCTAACTTTGCCCCTAAACCGCCTGGACGCATGCATTGCCCCTGGCAGTCTCCAGCTTTTTTCATGGCTTCCAAAAGCTGCTTGAGGTACTCCTCCATCGCGGCGTCATCCTCAAGCTTGGCCAGCAGTTCTTCCATCCGGCGCCTGAGCTCTTCGAGTTGCTCCTTCGTGAGTTTCGGCTGTCCGGTCTTCGCCGACTGTTGGCTCTCCTTCGCCATCTGCTTGGCGAGCGCGCGGATTTCTTCCATGACCGCGTGATTGCGCATCTTCTCGAGGACACTCTTCGCTTTCTCGCTCAGCTTGAGGGCATCGGCAAGTTCCTTTGCGGCTTTGGCTTCTTCCTCTAGCCGTTTCTTCTGGGCTTCAAGGGCCTTCTGCTCTTCTTCCAGCTTCTTTCGTTCTTCGGCGGAGAGCCCTTTTTGCTCAAGCTTTTTCTTGATCTCATCCAGCCTCTTTTGGATATCTGCAAGTTGCTGTTGAATCTCTTTGAGCTTTTGCTCAGCCTTTGCTTGCATCTGCTTGCGTTCGGCTTGAGGCATCTGAAGCATTTCGGGGGAAACCTGGGAGAGACCAGCTTTCTCAAGTTCCGCGCGCTCCATCTTTTCCATTGCCGTTTCGGCTTGCTCTAGATACTTTTGCGATTCTTGAGCGCCTTGCTTTGCGAGTTCGACCGCCTTTCGCTGAAGCTCATTGGCTTTTTGTAGGGCTTCTTCTGGCCGGATTCGGTTGCGCTCGAGGTCGCGCTGTAATCGTCTCGCGTCTTCTAGCAGGCGTCGCTCGGCCGGACTGAGCTTCTTTTCCGCTTCCGCGTCTTGGAAGGCCTCCTTGGTGATTCGCTCAAGCACCTTCCCTTTCTTTGCCAATTCCGCGCGAGCTGCCTTTTCTTGCGGGCTAAGAAGGATCGGCGTGGAGCCAATCAAGAAGATCGATGCGGCTAGCATCGTCGCGGCCACCGCTCCCGCATGCCATCGTCCTAGGCGCACCGGATAGATCGCCGACGGCTTCACGTTCGCAAGTTTGCTCTCGGCATCCGCGCGAATCTCTTCGACAAAATCAACGTCCACTGCCGACGCCGTGAGTCGGTTCTCTAAGCCCGCTCGTCGGTCCACGCTCGCCCGAAGAGCTGCATCTTTAACCGGCCGAACTGCGCCAATGACGGCACCAAGCAAAGCACTTCCTGCAATCCCAACGACAAGCTGAATCGGCTCGGGGTCGGCGTATCCCAGCCAACCGGCGGTCGCGCATGCAGCGGCACCTGCCGCGCCAAGGGTTGCGCCGATGGCCGCAGATTTCCAAGCCCGCACCATGCGAACTTGCCGTGCAAACGGTGAAAGGTTAAGCAACGTCGACCTCTAGGGTTCGGGTCATTTGTTTGGTCCTGTTGATGGAAAGTGCGTAAAGTGCGGCAGCCGCGAAAAAGAATAGTACGCCATATACAAGCGCACTTAGGAACGTTGGCGTCCCAACCGGTAAAACGGGTCGCAATATATAGAAGTTCCAGACGGGTTGCTCGAACGGCTTATCGATTCCAGCGTTAATCAGCGAGAAAAACACTACCGGAGCGACCAGCAAGATGATGCAAAAGAGCACACAGGTGGTCTGGGTGGCTTTGAGCCCACCGCCAATAGAGGATGCGAGCCTTGTTGCGGCCCAGAGCAGGGTCCAGAAGCCAACTGAGTAAAAGTAGTACGGCAAGTACGCAACGACGTTGACTGCGCTACCGCTCAATGAAGTGTTGACGTACTGACCAACGAATGTCACCGTTGTCAGCAACAGCGCGAAAGGCAGCGCTCCCGCTGGGGTTCCTGAGAAAACTTCCTTCGGCGTAAACCAGCCGTTAGGACGTTGCCAGCCATGGCCATCCGTTCCGAAAGCCGAGACCCCGAAGATTGAAAAAATGAACGGAAACAGGAGCCAAAAGGCACCGGTTCCGAGGTCTCCTGCCGCCACCGACGCACCTGTGCCAGAAACGGCTTGGGCTGAAATTGCGCCCGGATTCAAACCTCTCGTCATAAAGAATGTTGCGCCGGTAGCACCACCTCCGAAGTTCGACAGAGCGAAGCCAATGACCGCCATGATGACCGTCCAACTCATTCTGAGGTTCTTGATCTCGCGGCCATCACTGAGAACCGACCCCGCGCCCAAAAGGCACATCCGGACGAAAACCAAGATCAGTGCTCCGACCAAAACCCAGTTCGGGACCTGAAATCCCGAGAGCACGGTGTAGGTGTTGCCACCATCGGCAACCATGAACGGTGACATGGCAACGGTAAATGGTCTCTCGCGGCCTTGGGTACCGAACGCAAATCCCGCGCCGGCCCAAACAGAGGTCACGAAGACGATGACCATCACCGTGATGTAGGTCCGTCCAATTGCGCCGATCAGTTTCGTGCTGATCGTGGAAACGTAAAGACCGACCGCGGCATAGGCCAGTCCGTGGAACGACAGCAAGATGAATGCGCTCAGCACGTCCAGCCAGTTCGCTCCGCCAAGGACCACGCACGCGGCGGCCACTGGCAAGGCAAGGATCAGGAGCATCCAGATGTAGCGGTAAACCGCCATCAGCTTTCCAACGAGGTAGTAGCGAGGCTCAACCGGCGCCGAAAATACGAGATCCAGTGAGCGCCGTTGCCTTTCGACGATGATTGCGGTGGCCGCGAGGGCGGGCGTGATCAGCACAACCATCCCGGCAAGCAACGCCATGATCGTTGAGTAGAACGACTTGAGCGAGTACTGGATCGTCGAGAGTGAGACACCGGCTTGGGACTCGACCCCGCGGTATTGGATGTAAGCGACGCCGATCAGAATTGCTAGATACAGTCCGAAGACGATAATGGATCGGTTTCCTCGCAACTGGACTCGAAAGTCTCGCTGGGCCGCGGCATTTCCAAAGTAGGTGCGCCGAGTCTGCCGGATCCAGTTCTGAAGCATGCGCTAGTTCACTGCTCCCGTCGTGAGTTTCAGGAAGACGTCTTCCAGATTTGTCTCTTCTTCCCGAAGTCCGAGAAGACCGAAGCCACCTTCAACGAGGGCTTTTGCGATTTCGGCTTGCTGTTCCTTCGAGCCTTCGAACTCAATGCGAAGGTCGCTCTCGTTCGACTCCACTTTCAGCACGCCAGGAATCCGCGTGAGTGTGGGAATTGCGCCTTCGCCATCTCGGATCAGGCTTGCTTTGAAGGCACGAACCGGTTGCATGCTGCGGACGATCTCGTTGACTCCGCCGAACGCGAGCATTTCTCCGCGTTCAATGATTCCGACCGTGTTACAAAAGTCAGCCAACTCCGGCAAGATGTGCGAAGAGACGATCACGATTTTGCCCATCCGGCCGAGCTCCACAATCAGCTCTTTCAGTTCAGAGCGCGCGCGAGGGTCAAGCCCCGACGCGGGTTCATCGAGCAGCAACAGCGCCGGATCGTGAACCAAGCATCGGGCCAAGCAAAGACGCTGTTGCATTCCGCGTGAGAGGGACTGAACAAACGCGTCCCGCTTCACCGTGAGGTCCGTCAACTCAAGCACATTGTCAATGACACCCGGACGATCCCTTGGTGGCACTTCGTAGAGGGCGGCGAAGAAGTCGAGATACTCCCAGACCTTGACGTCATCGTACAAACCGAAGAAGTCCGGCATGTAGCCGATGGACCGGCGAATCGCCATCGGGTCCTTCCGAACATCGTGCCCGTTTAGGATGGCTGTACCGCTGGTCGGCTCCAGCAGAGTCGAGATCATGCGGATCGTCGTGGTCTTTCCGGCTCCGTTTGAACCGATAAACCCAAAAATGTCGCCTGGCTGAAGCTCGAACGAGACGCCGTTTACCGCGGTGAGACCACCGTACTCTTTTCGTAGCTTCTTAACTTCCAGCATCTTCTTTCGGCTTTGGTAAAAACTTCACATCGTTGTCTGCAAAGTGCAAGGTCTTCTCTGCATATATCAGGAAGAGCACCGTGAAGACGAGGTAAATGCACAGTTGAGTAACGCCATAAAATGAATCAATACTCTCTCCCGAAAAGAGATTAGTCCCTTTAGAGAGGACATCAAACGGGTTGAGATAGAGAATGAAAATTTGGCTGATGCGGTCACTACCGACCATGGTGGAGACGAGCGCGGGCACAACTGCGAGCAGAACGAACTCCGTGCCGAGAATCACCCCCAGCGCCATCAACGGTCGATTCACACGGGACGAGATGAAAATGGTCCAGGAGCACACGAGCATGCAGAACGAGATCGACACGAGTTCTTTGATCAGTAGCGACGACACGTCAATCTGCTTTTGGTAGAACGTTGACAAAACGAGCGGCGCCAACATAGCGACGGCTCCGGCGACAAGCAGTGCCATCGCACCAAGAAACTTCCCGACGACGATCTGCCCCTTCGTTACGGGAGCGACCAGAAGGAGTTCCCAACTGCGCCGTTCTCGCTCTCCGGCGACAGCGCCGTGAAGCATCATCGGCCCGAACGCACAGAACAGCATCGTCTGCGTAAAGATGATCGCGGTCGGGTTGATGGCCGCGCCAAAGGTCAAAACGATTAAGCACAGCCCTACGAAGCTGGTCACCACAAGCAGAACCATCGCGCGGTTGGCCAAAGTGGCGCTAGCGGAGAAGAAGCGCCGCTGAAACCTCGAGATCTCGATCTTCATCGGGTTCTCTTTTATGAGCCTCCGGTAGTGCTGCATCATGGCCGCCGCTCCTCCGCGAAGGCCAATATCTTGGTTCCCGAACGATCCTTTACTTCTTTCCCTAACTGTGGGCCAACGGGAACTCCGTAGATGGTTCCGAAAACGGCGTATTGCTTTCGTCGCAAAGTGAAGAACCGCGGATCAGTGTTACTGACGTCGGTAATGCTCGCTGGTGCCCCCGGCATAGGTGGCACACCCGGTGGCCTTGGGGGATCGCCGCTGCCGACTTTGGCCAGCGCACCCTTTGGCTTCTCCTTGTGCAAAACAATTCGGCGAGATTCGCCTGGGCCGAGTTCGATGGGTTGGTCCATATAACCCCCATCGACAAATTCCCCCATGAACGAATACGGCGAAGCGTTCTGAATCTCGATCCCGCCTTTGCCATCCAACTTGAAGCGGAACCATTCGTGTTGGTTGAAGCGCTGGGTGTAGCTGAACTCACGAAAACCGAGGTTATTCGATTCAAGGCGCGGCGCAAGAATTTCGCCATTATCAACAAGGTTGAACCCCGAAAAGTCCTGGCTAGTGGTTCGGTAGTACAGGGCACCGCGATCCGAAATGGCGCCTACGCTGTCCACCTGGGACAACTTCAGGTCGTGGACGCCGCCCGTTGGAAAGAACATCTGGGTGTTGCCGTAAAACAGGGCGGAGGATGATCCTTCTTGAGCAACGATGATTCCCGTGGTTGCTCGAGATAGGGCAATACGATACAGGCTTTCGGAGTACTTCAGGACCGCGCCCGCAAAAACGATCGCGAGCACCGGCGCCGTGATCCAAGCTAACTCTCCACGCTTCATTTTCCGAAGCACGAGAAACGACACCGGAACGACCAGCGCAAAATAGATTCCTAGCAGCCCGAAGATTGCTTGGGACGGCGGTAGTTTGGTTTCGAAAGGATTCGCTTCTGGCCCAGGTCCGCCGACAGGATACGAGGCATAGTCCGTGGCCGTGCTACCGGGAAAAGCGGCAGTTCGAAAGAATCCGTCAACGTTCACTTGATAGGCGTTGACGGTAAACGCCGTTAGGGCCGCTCGCCGACCTTCCCACTCTTTCAAAGGTGCATCAATCGGCGAGTAGCCGAGCACGACGACTTTCCCGAGCCCGTATGGTTTCTCGGATTCGAGAATCTCGCCTTGATCTCGCTTGACTACCGCTTCCGCCTTGACGACCTCAGGCACCGAAATCGTGATCGGCCCGGGTGAAAGCCTCCCCTTCGAAGGAATTCGAACGCCTTTTGGAAGAGTCTTCGGCGTCCAGGTAGTGCCTGGCAGAAGCGCCTGCCAGCGTGGATCGGCGAGGACGGGACTGCTGGATCCACCAAAAAAGGCAACCGTCCCGCCGGCCAACGCAAAGTCCTGAACCGCAGAAACGGCCCCGTCGCTCAATCGCTCCGAGCCTGGCCCAAGAAAGATGGTCGTAATTTTTTGGTAGGCCTTTGGCCGGTCTGGCGCTGCCTCTGGTGAAACGTACAGATCGGTGGCGGCGGCACTGCGGTTGCCTGCCAGACCTTCGCGAACAAAGCCTAGTGAGTTCGGCAAATCGCTGATCAGCAAAATGGTTCCGAGACCATTTCCACGCGAGAAATTGGCAAAAAGCTTTCGGCGCACCGAGCCTTGGTTTGACCTGAGCACAAAGTTCAGTTCGCCGTAGTTTGCCGCGGGGAAAGTCAGAAGGGATTTCCGAGCACCTTGAGGCAAATCGACGGGATAAACCGTCGACAATTGATCCCCATCAATTTCCAGCGTGCCGACGGCCGACGGCCCATCGTTCTCCAGGGTAACCGTAACGACTGACGTATCGGGAGTCGCGCCGGAAAAGGTTGGCGTTGCATCCATCCGCAACTGTGGCGCAGCCAGAGACACCGACACAACGAAGCAACCCAGAACCGCAAAAATTTGCCGTAGCAGCTTCATCTTGTTCTTCCCATTGGACGGGCTCAGCCCCACCTTGTGACTCACTTTATCTGAACATTCTTGGATTCAACAAACTTTTTGTGCTCAAATGGAAATCGAGCAATTTTGCCTTGATTCAGACAAGATTTGAAGATGGTCTGATGATCCGACCAGAAAGAACCGCCTAAAAGCGCCTACATTAGTAGAACTGCTTTCGGCAGTTCCTCACAACTCATCCGGATAAAACGGGTCATCCCAAGTCCAGATTAAGAGGAAAACGTACAATGGGATCAAGCAACTTACGTTGCAAAACGATGAACGGCAAATGAGACCACAGCGCGAAGCCAAAGCAACGGGGCGAGAGCTTCAAATTTTAGAACTGGCCGCCGAAGGAAATACCGATAAGCAGATTGCTTCTAACCTCGGCATCAGTAAGGACACCGTCGCAAGCTACTGGCGGCGCATCCTGCTCAAATACGATGCGGTGAGCCGCACCGAAGTCGTTGCCCGCCATGCAGAGCAGAAGGCGATGGAGTGGGTAAAAGAACAGGGCGAAGAAGCGGTTCGCCTGGCGTCGGAAGTTTCCGTCCGAACGAAGGCCGAAGCACGAGAGCTTGACCAGCGAAACCTACTTCAAGCCATTACCGAATGCTCGCTTGACTTTATCTCTGGAAAGCGTGGTTACCGAGAAGTTTTTGATCGGTATCTCCACGAACTCCTTGGTTTGACTCAATCTGAGTTCGGATTCTTAGGCGAGGTGAAAGTGGATGCGGACGGGAATCCGTACCTTGTGGCAAATGCCCTGACCGATCTTGCGGCCAGCCGCGAGGCCCGGCGCAAATTTGACGAGTGGAAAGAATCAGGGCTAGAGTTCCGAAACCTGGAGTCTCTCTTCGGGAAGATCCTTACGACGCAGAACGTGACGATTGAGGACGACTGCCAGGAAAGCTCGGACTGCGACGAAATCGCTGCCCTTGATCTCACCATCAGTACATATCTCGGCATTCCCGTTTTCAGCGATGAAGAAATGGTCGGCGTCATCGGCCTCGGAAATCGACCTGGCGGCTACGACCAGCAAATCGTCGACTACCTGGCTCCGCTCATCGCGACCTGCGCGAATTATCTCGTCGGCTGGCGTGCTGAAATCGATCGCCGTTCGATCGAGGCCCAGCTCACGGAAACGGCCATGCTTCTGAAAACCCTGACGGATGCCATGCCGACGGCGTTCCTTTATGAAGATGTGAACCGGAAATTGCAGTACGTAAACCGGGCGTTTCTGGAGATTTTTGGTGCGACCAACAGCCCTTCGGAACTCATCGGCGCGAACTGTGCGGACATCGCCAGGCTTTCTCTGCCAATGTTTGCGGACCCAGACGGGTTTCTTCATCGCGTGGACCAGCTACTCGTGACGACACAATCCGCCTATGGGGACCTCGTTAAGTTCGCAGACGGTCGGATGTACGAACGAGACTTTATCGTTGTCCGCGAGAACCGAAAGCGATTGGGCTACCTGTGGAAGTACAACGATGTCACCGAGCGGCGAGCTCAACATGAGACCTTCCACAACGTCCTGAGCGCGTCAATGGATGGCGTTGTGGTTATCAGCAACGATGGCATTGTTGAGTACTGGAACTCGCGAGCGGAAGCGATTTTTGGATACACCGCCGAAGAAGCCATGGGCAAACTCCTAGCTGACCTGATTGTTCCAGAGCAGTACAAGGCCGCCCACGAAGAAGGCTTGCGACGTTATAAAGAAACTCGTGTAAGTCGGGTCATGGGGCAGATCATCAAGATCCATGGCCTCAACAAGGCAAAAGAAGATGTTCGCGTAGAACTGTTGCTTTCTTGCATCGATACCGGTGCAGCGCCTCGGTACTCCGCGTTTATTCGTAAGGTCTAGACCTACTCTTTTGAATCGCGCAATTCAACAATAGCCATTGCTTTTTGTTGATGTTTTGATGCATTGCATTATTGATTCAAAACAGATGCAGGTCCCATGGTCTCCATCGGCGCGCCAGATTCGCCAATGTTCAATGAGTTCGCCAAAACCAAGGTTTACATTCCTCGAACCCAGCCAGCCGAAAGTCTCTACACTCTCTTGGCTCGCAGCTACACCGCCTACGCTCAGCTCGACAAGTCCGCCAACATGATCTCGATCACGGCACCAGAAAAGCAGCTCAACGCGATCTGGGAATCGCTCGAAGCCGCGGATGGTATCCGAAAGCAGTTTGTAGTCGAAGCCCTTGTCACCGAAGTTAGCGAAGTGCAAGGCAAAGAAACCGGCTTCTCCTGGAGCTGGCGCAAGTTTGCCCAAGGCGACGACCTTGGAATGTCTTACGCAAAAGCGACGACTGCCGACATCGTGAACCTGAAGGCCATGATTTCGAACAACAAGGCAACCCTTCGAGCCAACCCGTCCATCTTGGCGGTCGAAGGTCGCGAAGCCAGCTTGACCATCGGTTCGGAAACGTACTTCAGCATCGTTACCGGCAACGCGAACAACACGTTCACCCAGTTGCAGCGAGTCAACACCGGTATCACACTCAAGCTCACGGGATTCGTTGAGCCCGGTGGAGCACTGAACCTACATCTACAGCCCGAAGTCAGCGATGCGGCCGCACCGGTTGGTGGAAACCCTTCGATGACCGTTCGCCGAGTAGATACTTACCTTCGAGTTGAGCCAGGCCAAACGATCGCGATTGGTGGTTTGATCCGAGATACTGAGACCAATGAGTCCGAAAAGGTGCCTGTCCTCGGAGACATCCCCGTCGTCGGTTCCCTCTTCCGTAACTCCCGAAAAAGCAAGAAGCGCACGGAGATCATCATTCTTATCACCCCGCGTTTGATCAATTCGTGAGTCAGCAGAACCGCACCCAAACGCTTACTCCTACTAGATCCTTCCAAAACGAAACGTACTTCATCGTTTTGCTTAAAGGGAACTAAACCACAAAACTGTACTCCAGGAGACAGCAAGTATAAATCGACATTAGGAATGTCAGTAGATGCGTTTTCTGCAGATGATTTCATTCAAATTGGTCGTGACGTTGGCACGCGAACGCGCAGCACGAATTTTTGGGGCGACTCCATTCATAACGATTATTTATTGCATTTTTGCGTATTGAAACGCCTTCGTCGAAAGCTATAATCTCATCATGACCTGCCCCAAAGAGCGTTGCTTCTTAAAATTTTTCACATTTGGTTCGCGTACGATCAGCGGCTTCTGTGTTCGTTCAAAATCTGGTGAAAGATCGGTCGGCAAAATTGCGCGTCAGCCGGGCGGCGGAGCTTTTCGGCGTTAAGATACTTAGCAAGATGTGCCCCATTAAGAGTCCCAAGATCTTGCTGGACGCTCAGCTTTTGTCGTGCGATCGCCCCATTTGCACTAGATCAATCTGGTGAACGATCGATCTGATTCGTTCATTGCTCGCCCTTGAGCTTAAAACTTTTTCGATACTCCACATTGTCCAATCGATTTGGATAGACGTCAGGCGAAATTTTTAGAACATCTCTTCGCATTTGCCTTACATTAGGTTATTGTGCTACCATCATAAACTTGCCGCAATACTCATCTGCTTCATAGCAGACCTGATTGGTCGAGTGCGCTCATTCCGTCACACCAGGACCCAATGAATTCACATCCTAGTATAATCACGTGGTTTTTTTGGGTTACCATGTATCTGGTAGTATTTTTAAAGGCGCATTATTCCCGTAGCCGAAACGTGGGCCCCCAAAAGCATGGTTTACTCAACTCACTCAAAAAGACTAGTCTCCTAAACAGCGAAGGGTGCAATCAAGCTTTCATGTTTGACGAAGTGCTCTTCGCAACTGCTGACACACATTTCAAGTTGATACAAAAGCAGCTGAAGCGTTTGTTGCGATAAAGGGACCAGTTACATGAACACATCCACCGTCATTACGCGATTGCAAACGATGCTGAATCTCTCAGCTAGAGAATTAGAAGTTGTCCATCTGGGATCCTTAGGATATTCGGACAAAAAGATCGCTACCGCCCTTTCGATTAGTAAATTTACGGTGGCAAGTCACTGGCAAAACATTTTACTCAGAAACGGCGCGGTTAACCGGACACTTGTAATCGCTAGATATTCAGCCGCCTTAGCCCGCAATGAAATCAACGCTGATGCTCTCATGAACCTCCCAGATGTGACACTCGCAAGGCCACCGCGAGGAAGCGGGATATCGCAGTCCCTTCGCCGCAGCATGGAAAATGCAGTCCAAGATTGTCGGGCTCTCTCTGCAGAAGGGTTGGCCGGTAGCGACGACGTGTTTCGCCGATACCTCCAAGAGTGCGTTATGTTAACCGATTCCGCTAGCGGATTCTTGGCAGGAATACGCCAAGACGCCGATCATAACTACTATGTTTCGGCGAGCGCCACGTTCAACTTAGAGCCAGGCACTCTGTCTCCCATCGTAATCACGGGCTGGAACGAAGTTAACCCGCAACCAATGGACTACGGATGTTGGTTTGCTGATGTCCTGTGCACAAAAGAGTCACACTTCGCAAATGAGCAATCTGCAGAACATTCGGTTGTGAGCGAACACCTGCAGACTCCGATTGTTGAAAGCTTCGTTGGGCTCCCTTTAGTGAGAGACGGCATTGTGGTTGGTTTGCTTTGCTTAGCGAATAGACCTGGCGGATACAATGAATCTATTGTCAAGTTCCTTGAACCCCTACTTAATGAGTGTGCAACATTTATCGAAGCTTGGGTGAGTCAAGTTGACCGACTGGCTTTAGATCGTAAGATTGCTGACACAGCGATCATGCTGAAGACGGTTACAGATGAACTTACGAACGGTTTCATTTACGCATCCTCCGATGGAACTGTGTTGCACGTAAATCGCATGTTCCTAGACACCTTTGGCTTAAAGTCTGACGAGAACCGTTTTGCTGGCCGTCCAGTGTCGAGCTTGTTGGAAGAATGTCTTCCTTCTGTCTGCAACGCAGAATTGCTTACAAACATCATCCAATCGCTTGTTTCAACGGGTGAAAGCCGATTCGGTCAAACGATACACTTGCAAAACTCTCGAATCATTGAGATTGACAGCATCGGAGTTCGAGTAGAAGACACGTGCACGGGCCTGATCTGGAAACTATCTGACGTAACAAAGCTTGAATTAGATCGTTTAGCTTTTGGCGAAGTACTTCAGCACTCACGTGATGGCATCATTGTGATCACCGACGATGGCGTAGTCCAGCACTGGAACAAACGCGCTGAATCCATTTTCGGCTACAGCGCTGGAGAGGCATTGGGACAAATGCTCGTTGAGTTAGTTATCCCGGACCGATACCAAGATGCCCATTTGGAAGGACTGAAACGGCACCGTGAGACCGGGGTTAGCCGAGTGATGGGTCAACTCGTGAACATCGTCGGAAAGCGAAAGTGTGGCGCTGAGGTGAATATTGAATTGATGCTGTCGTGCATTGATGCCGGCGATCATCCTCGTTATTGCGCTTACATCCGCGAAGTATTGGACTGACCGATCCCGCAACTCTCCATCTCGGAAAGATGCCTTTTAGGTATGTGCTTTGTGACGTCATCCTACGTACCCTTCGGCTGCTTTCCGAGAACGATCGTCCGCGAGAGTTGCGCTTGCATATTCTGCTGCTCACTGCTAGACTAGGAGTGTGGTTATGGAAATTGTTCTGATTCGGCTTTGCATCTAGCCGTCCTTTGCGAAGGTCGGTGCCGCATCACATTTACCGATCATTCTTGAAACCACAAAATCAAACTTTCACTTGTCGTCATTGCGGCTTCGCTATTCCGATCAGCGGAATCGGCACGAGCCAAAGAAATCACTGTCCCGAGTGCTTGCACAGCGTTCACCTTGACGAAGTTCCGGGTGATCGAAGTGCCCGATGCGGCGGAGTGATGGATCCGATCTCCGTTTGGGTTCGCACAGGCGGAGAATGGGCCCTCATTCACCGATGCCGAACTTGCGGCGTGCTCCGGAGCAACCGTATCGCGGGCGACGACAACGCCCATGTCCTTCTCTCGCTTGCGGTCCAACCGCTAGCCCGACCACCGTTCCCGCTGGAACATCTCCATCACGAGCAGAGAACAGCCCCTTAAACGAACTTGGAGCCCCGCCGATTTAGCTCGGCGGGGCTCCAAGTAACTTTTCTTAACCCAAATTACTGAGTCGCGCCGGCGTAGAGCTTGATGAAGGCTACGTTGCCGACCGTTCCATCGATCGTGCGGACTTCATAGACCTGCCCGATGTTCTGGGATCGTGCCGATCCGTCAGCTGCTGCGTAAGTGGACTGGCCTGCTTGTCCGACGGTGAAGACATTTGTCTTTCCGCCGCCCCAGCCGCCCGAAGTGTTCTTTCGGCCCCAAGGTCCGGTGTAAACCGTTCCGGTCCAGCTTGATGGCGTGTAAGCCGTAAAGACTGCCGGAGTAGTTGCGGTTCCCTGAACGAAGGTCGAAGCACCTGGAGTGGTCAAGAAGCCCTGATCGTAGGCACCGGCATCGGAGACCATGATCTTGTTGGAAAGGTCCTCGATCGCCGTCTGCGAGAGAGATGGGAATGAGGCTCCGCCTTCAACGGCATAGCCAAACGGTCCGTCTACTCGCGCCGAACCGTAGGGGTTCGTCAGGAAGAACGGTGCCGCAATGTTGTTTGCGGCTTGGATAGCCGCCGCCGAAGGGACGACGCCGAAGTAGTTCGACTGGGCAAAGGCTCGTGCCATGCCCGTTCCGCCTACGGCGCCTTCAAGTGGAGACGTGTAAATGTCTCGGTTCTTGGTGTATGGGAAAACCGATTCCGTCCAAGGAATGGCGCCCGCTGGCGTGGTCGTGGTAGTTGGCAGCAGGTTGAAAGTTGCTTGCTGGTTGGCTAGCGACTCGAAACGCACGGCAAGGGCAAAGCTGTCGTCGTAGTCAGCTGAGTACTGCAGATGTGCGAGGCCAATCTGTTTGAGATTGCTTAGATTTGCGGCAGCCTTGGCGGCAGCCTTCGCTTGGGCGAACACCGGGAATAGGATCGCAGCGAGGATCGCAATGATTGCGATAACGACGAGCAGCTCAATCAGCGTGAAGGCTTTTTTCATGGTTACTTAGATCAGCGCCCCTCAATTTGGCGGGCCCTGAAATGTGATGACGCCTTCGCGCGCCCGCTTTGTTAGGAACTTCTTAACAATTCCAGAGCGTCTTCAGGATTACCAATAGATTTATCATGAATTCGTTATATCTGTCATTGATTTATTAGCACCAGATATATCTAACTTCTGCAACTTTCGGACCGGTCAATATTGCATCACTCCGGCTACACTTCACTCAAGCCATGATCACCTGCCTGGCCATTGCCTACTCCGCCGCCCAAACCAAGTTGGTAACGCCTTATACGCAGGTGTACAAGTTGGAGGTCGTCGCGCCGGCGATTCCTTCTCTCAAAACCTTCGAGATGTTCGAAATGGCCATCGACGCCAAGGGAACATTTAATAACCCATTCGATCCGCAAGACGCCGCCCTAGATTTGCTGGTCGAAAACTCGGAGCGGAAGTTTAGCGTTCCCGGCTTCTGGACGGCTCCGTTTGAACGACGACTAAACGGCGATACCGAAGAACTCACCCGATCCGGCTCGCCGGGCTGGAAAGTTCGCTGGACTCCAACGGAACCCGGGACTTACCAGGTTCGAGTTCGGTTCAAAGACCAAAACGACACTTTCCTCACGCCCGCCCAAACCGTTACCGTAAGCAAGGGCACCGCGCCCGGATTCGTTGCCGTTGGCGGAAAAGATCCACGCTACTTTGTCCGAACGGATGGTAGTTCCGTCTTCCCTATCGGCACGAATCTGTGCTGGGCTGGTCCTCGCGGGACGTACGACTACGATGACTGGCTACCCAAGCTCTCCGCGAACGGGGCGAACTTCGGTCGCCTCTGGCTCTCGCCCGAGATCTTCACCTTCGGCATCGAGCGAAAAGGCAAAGCGGAGGAAGGATTAGGGATGGGTCAGTTCGATCTTGGCAGGGCTTGGAAGATTGACTACGTGCTGGATTCCGCGGCTAAGAAAGGGATCGATATCAAGCTCTGCATTGATAGCTTCAACATCTTGCGCCAGCGTGACTCTTTTAACTATTGGGAACAGACGCCCCACAACCGCGATCACGGCGGGCCGCTGCGAATCTGGAGCGATTTTTGGACCGACGCCAAAATGGACCGGCTCTACCAAAATAAGCTCCGCTACCTGGTCGCTCGGTACGGTGCGTACACCAACATGTTCGCGTGGGAGTTCTGGAACGAATGCGACATTACAACCGACTTTGATCCCGTGACCGTCAAAAAATGGCACCAACGGATGTCGACCGTTTTACGGGGCCTGGACCCTTATAAGCATCTCCAAACGACCAGCTTCTCCGCTGCCACTGGAGTTCGAGACATTGACGGCATGCCCGAGATGGATTACGTCCAAACTCACCATTACTCCAGCCCCGATATCGTCGGCACGATTATCAATCAGCAAGTTCGAAAGGCCAGCCTCGACAAGCCGCATTACGTTGGCGAAATAGGCGCGGATTGGGCCGGACCAAGAGCCGAAGAAGACCCAACCGGTCTCCAGATCCACGACCCGATGTGGGCCTCCGTGGTCACCGGCGGTGCCGGAGCCGCAATGCCGTGGTGGTGGGACAACTTCATCGCTCCGAAAGACCTTTTCAAGCTCTTCAAGCCCGTTAGCGAGTTCACAAAGGGAATCAACTTCGCGGAAGAAGAGTTCCGCGTGACCCGACCAACGTTAGCTTTTGAAACCAAGCCGAAGGTTGCATCTTATCAAGACATTGAGATTTCGGGTGGACCGGAGGCCTGGGAACCCGCGCCGCAAAACCAGCCGCAGCGGGTCAAAATCTCCCGCACCGGAGCGGTTACTGGTAACGTGCCGGTTTCGGGACTCTTACATGGTCAGCGGAACCATCCGACCTGGCACAACCCCGTCGCATTCTCCGTAAACTTCGAGCGCAAGACACGGTTCGAAGTAGATGTGCGTGGGGTGTCCGGCTACGGTGGTGGTCGCTTGGAAATCTGGGTAGACAACGAGCGCGTCGCCGCAAAACCGTTTCCCGCGGCAGAAAACGCGATTGACGGCGCCATCGTCAAAAAGTACAACGGAAAGTATGGGGTTGACCTTTCGCCTGGAGCTCACTCCGTGGCCGTGCGAAACAATGGCAACGACTGGATTCAAGTCTCGTACCGGTTCAAGGATGCCGTCAAACTGACAAAGCCCGCGATTGACGTCTGGGCATTGAACGGCCGCGACTACTCGCTCCTATGGATGCGCCCGACCGGCCGAAGCTGGAGAGCGGTGATTGAGGAGAAGCGAAAGTTCGCGAAGTCGGCTCCCGCCGTGCTCGGCTTGAAGGGGCTAGCTCCTGGACGGTGGGAAGTTCAGTATTGGGACACTTGGACCGGCGAGATATTCAAACGGGCAAATGTCTCGGTCAGTGCGAACGGAGCCGTTCGCATTCCCGTACCTAGCTTCGAGAAGGACCTTGCGATCCGAGTAAATCGCAAGTAGGGCCGGGCAAATGGACACTTACCAGTACGACTACATTGTCATCGGCAGCGGAATCGCCGGGCTCAGTTTTGCCATCAAGGTTGCCGAGCACGGACGGGTTTGTGTTCTTACGAAGAGCGACATTACCGACAGCAACACCAAGTGGGCGCAAGGCGGCATCGCGGCTGCGGTTGGAGAAGCCGACTCTTGGGAGTTGCATGAGCAAGACACGCTCATCGCCGGCGCCGGACTTTGTGATCCCGAGGCGGTCCGATTCCTCGTTCAAAACGCTCCTCGAGCCATCGAATGGCTCGTGAATCTCGGCGCGGATTTTGATTCCAATGGCCGTGTGCTCGACCTCGGCCTAGAAGGCGGCCACAGCCGCAACCGAATTGTTCACACTGCCGACCGAACCGGCGCGGAAGTTGAGCGCGCGGTCGTCGCGTCCGTTCGCACGAATCCGAACATCACCGTCATTGAGCGTGCGTTCGTCACCCACCTGCTCATTCGCGATGGCGAGTGTACGGGCGTGGTTGCAAACATCGAAGATGTCGGCGAAGCGGCGTTCTCTTGCCGAGCCGTCATGCTGGCCACCGGCGGAAGCGGAAAAATTTACCAGCACACCACCAACCCTGCGGTTGCAACGGCGGATGGCATTGCCTTGGCAACCGAGGCCGGAGCAACCATCGCGCAGATGGAATTCATGCAGTTCCACCCGACCACGCTCTACCACCCGCAGATGCGGAGCTTCCTAATAACAGAGGCCGTTCGTGGTGCGGGAGCGACCTTGCGCAACCACCTTGGGCGGCGCTTCATGTACGACTACGACGAACGGCTAGAACTCGCCCCACGAGATATCGTCGCCCGCGCCATCGATTCAGAAATCAAGAAGCACGAAACGTGGTGCGTCTATCTCGACCTCACCCACCTTGATCCGGCCCGTATTCACCACGAGTTCCCGACCATCTACGAGCGCTTGCTGAGTATTGGAATCGAGATGGACAAGGAATGGATCCCGGTGGTTCCGGCTCAACACTATTCATGCGGAGGCGTAGTGACCGACCTAGATGGCCGCACGAGTTTGCCTGGACTTTATGCCAGTGGCGAAGTCGCTTGCACCGGGGTTCATGGCGCAAACCGCCTAGCCAGCAATTCGCTCTTGGAAGCGATGGTCTTTTCAGACGCGGCGGCTCGAGCGGTTCGAGACGAGCCATTCCGCAAACTCGGCGAAGGCGAGGCTCCTCCATGCATTCACGAGACCGAAGCCATTCGGCTTCGTCGTGCTTTGCAGAAGATGATGACCCAGCACGTCGGCATCGTCCGAAACTTTGAGGGATTGCGCGCCGCCGAAAAGATGATTGCCGAAACTCTCCATCGGTACCACCAGTTACCTACCGCACCGTTCGCGCGGTATCCGGTGGAAAGCCGAAACGTGATGCTCGCCGCTCAGCACGTTGTTCGCGGGGCGTTGCTCCGAGACCGCAATATTGGGCTGCACTTCAACGAAGATCTATTGGCCGCGGAGTTTCAGAGTAGCGAGGCGGCGGAGCCCAAGCCGGAATATCCGGCGCCCAAGTAGGCCAATCCAACTTCGCGGTGCATGGCCCGGTAGTTTCCGGCGTAAACCGAACCTCCGCAATTCCGAGGGCACTTGTCGTTGTGAGTTCCGACAGGTTTGAGACGGCACGAAAATTGATCGGAGCGCTGGAAGCAAACGCGAGCCCCTGATTTCTCAGCTGTAATGCTGACCAGGTGCACACAAGTCCAGATTCATCTTTGACCATCGTAAATGCAGGATCGGCATAAGCCCGAATGGGCGATCGAAGAAGCATCACGAATGGGTCTGCCGCCTCGATGGGTCCTGGTGTTTTGGTATAGCCGTAGATCGTCTTTCGGACGTTCCACATCGGCTCGACGAGGTCCGGCACGATGGTTCGGACCGCAGGGCTCGCTTGTTGGCGATTCTGCCAACGCAGGAATCCTCGATCGGCCGCAAGGCCGGCTTCGAACATCGCGGCGCTGAGCCTTCGTTCGGGCTCTGGGCAAAATGCTCCAGTGATCGCGGCAAAGGCTCCCACTCTGCGATTGATTGCAGCATCTGGAGAAGAGAACTTCCAAGTCAGCCAGTCCTGCCCCCAGATAAGTCCGGTGAACAGCGAGTTCTCTTCCGAGGATGCGCGCTTGGCCGAAACGAGGATTTGCGTCAGAAGGGCATGGGCAGATGCAATGTCTGCTCCTTGTCCGGATTCCAGAAACGGCAACTGGGTTTGCGTGCTCGGTTCGGCGGCAAAGTTCACTTGACTGAGAAACTCGGAGTAGGCCGACTCTGCCGTCTTGACGACTTCTGGATCGCGCGATGCGGGGATCGCTTCGAACGCAAGCTCGGCGATGCTCGGGACATCAAGCGGCGAGACCGTGCCTGGCGGAGATGTAGTTGGCGACCCAATGGTCACCGGTCGCCCCGTCGGGATTCGTTTGAGCGGAAACTGGACAATCAGCTCCTTTCCGATGAGCACTTCAACCGGCCCCAGCGGTCCGCGCGGGCTGATCCGCTCGGACTTGCTCAGCACCCGAACGTTGAGTCCATCTAGGCGGGCAAGGAACAAAGGCGCAGGCAGGATTGCACCGGGCCGATCAAAGACCCAGGTCGCTTGAATCGAGTTGTTGTTCGCCCCAACTTTGGTTTGCAGGATTGCCGGAGCTGGCTGGACGAAGAGCCAAGAGAGCTTTTGGGCAGCGAGCTTCAGTTGCCCCAAGGAAGCGGCCGAGTTTGTGCCCACAACTGCCGGCACACGCCCGACCCGAATCCAACCTTTGCGAGGGGCGAGCTCAACGCTCCAGTTCCCTGGTTTTCCCTTGATGGTCATCGCGCCGGGTGTGTCTGGAAAGCCAAAAATGTACGCCGGTTGCTTCGGCGAGAAAGATAGGACGACCCACGAAACGGCCGGAGTTGGGACATCCTGCCGCACCGACCCTTCGGACCAAGTGAGATACGGTGCGCCAATGGCGGTGGAACCGAGGGTCACCTTTCCATCCGCAAACATGGAGAAGCCCGGAGCGGTGAGCGAGATTTTGAATTTAGACGGACAATCCGGAGCTACTTTAAACCCGACCGTCTGCTCCATGTTCGAGCTTTTGAAGATCTTGCGCTCTTCAAGGGGTGCCGCAAACGATAGGAACTCAGAACCTTCCGACTCGATGCCGTCGTTTCGAAACTTCACGAGGTCGTGGAACGGGGTTTTTCCGTAGCCGAATCGACCAAAGGGTTGTGCGGAAACCGTTCCCGCGAGGGCCAGACTAGTAAATGCGAGAGCCGAGAATCTGGAAACCAATACGGTTCGTTTGTCGAGACCAGATAAGCCCCACTTCCCTCCAGCCGATGCTGTAGCCGAGAGTGACGAAGTAATCCAGGTACTGAGAGTCATTGAATCGGTCGAAAGTGTATTGGTAGCCAAGCCGCCAGATTTTGCTCACGAAGTACGAAAGGTTTCCATAGAGCGTAAATCGATCGGCCTCGAGCGCTCGGAGACCATTAAAGTCTAGCTCTGTGCGACCCAATCGGGCGAAGCCTTGGACGGAAACGCGGTGGTTGCCCAGCACACGATCTTCCACGCCATCTTGCACATAGTCGTAAGTAGTAGTCAGGCTCGCCCAGCGCGCGACCGGCGTAAAGAAGGTCGCGGTGCCGAGATAGCTCGTTCGGCCCCCGGTTCGAGAACTGTTGGCTTGTCGAACTTGTCCGGCCAGCCGAAGCGTGCCAAGTCCGGGCACGGCCAAGACATTCGATTGCAGCCGGGCGTAGACGCCGGTACTTTGATCGGTTGTTTCCAGAAGGCTGTTCGACGTGGAGGCAGCGTTCAGCCCGATGTTCAGTTGGGCAGGAAGCTTCCCGACTTTGATGGGGTCCTTCTCAAGCGAAAGACCGTAGTCTTGCGATGTGTACTTGAGACCGCGGAAAGTCTTATTGAGGCTCCCGTTGAACTGACCCTGAAAACCATTGAACTGGTTGGTAGCGCCAAACGAGCCGAACGCGCTGTTGAAGCCGGGGCTCTGGGCCTGGAAGAAAGCATTGGCTCGGTCGCCGATTTGCCAAGACTGCCGCGCGGAGGCCACCCAGTCGTTCCGTCCAAGCCCTTGCACGCCCACGGAACCGTCGAGCTCATCTCCCTTGTTCCAGTTGAGCTCGTAGTCGAGGAACATGCCACGGCTGGCCACCGAGCTACGGCCGTAGAGCTCACCGGTTCGGAATCGGAACAGGCTGGTCTGCCCGGGCTTCACCGAGGTGAAGTACGGATAGTTGACGGTGAGCGAGTTGTTCCACATGCTCACAAACTGGTCGGTGACGAGAGGTGACTGAGACAGGGCTGACTGACTCAGCTCGTACATCGGCATCGACAGAACTTTTGTATCGCCGACGAAGACTTCTGCCTTCTGGAACTGGACACCGCGGTTTGGAAATACGACTGCCTTCTTCGCCCGGATCGTGCTCGGAGAGACTTCGAGTTCTTGGAAGCGCGTACGTTCCGGATCAAAGGTCTTTGGATTGACAAACTTTAGTTTCCCGAACTGAATTTCGACCGGGACAACTCGCTGACGAATCTCTGCTAGCTTCCAGCCGTCTTCGCCATCGCTTTCCATGAACGACAGCCCATGTCCGTTCCACATGACAGTCTCCCAACTGCTGCTCGGCATCGCGGTAATGCCCTGGCCCGTGCGCTGATTGAGCTGCATGTACAGCTCTTCAAACACCTGATCGATCTTTCCGTGGCGCAGGCGCGCGTTTTTGGCTCGGACAATGTAGTTGCCGGAGTCGATCTGGACGTCGTCCGCTTTGATCAGGATGTCGCGGTATCGGACGCTCACGCCTTGATCTGGCGTAGTGGCGGAAACGAACCGACTGTCAGCGGTGTACTCAAGGAAGCCATCGCTATAAACTTCGATGTATTCCTGCGCGGATGACAGTTGGCTTCGATCGGCAACAAGCTCAACCTGTAGCGTTGCCGGTGGGACATTTCCAGCCAATGCGGAGGCCGAGATGGTGACGAGGCCAGGTAGATTGCCCGCAATGTAGACGGCATTAACGACGCCGCGCTGGGTTGGGACACTGTCCTGCCGAAATCGGCCCTGACTCGCGGTGAAGTTCACCAGCGTACCGTCGGGAACAACGGAGCCATTCGCGCTGCGCACGATGGCGGTAATGGTGACGGTGCTTCGACCGTCGGCGGCGCTGCGAAGCGGAAAGCTTGAAAGTTGAATGCCCTGTTGCGCGGACGCAACACTAGCTAGAGACGCGAGAAGCAGCGCCGATGCTAGGATTCGATGTTGGTGCCGCAGGAGCATGAGGGCCTATGAGATAGACGAAGGCCGCGCGACGGAAGTACGTCGCGCGGCCACAGTTTTCTTATCGGGTGACGTTGACTGGGAAGAAGCGTCGGACGCGTTCGCCGTCTGCTGATTCCGCAGTGATTTCAACCGTGTATGGTCCAGGAGCGACCGCTCGGTTTGCACCGTCTCGGAGATTCCACACGATCGAGTTCTGACCGGCCTTATCCGCTCGAGCTCGAACCACCGTGCTGATCTCTCGACCACCGCTCAAGATTCGCACCGTAGTCGTTGCCTCGGAAGACAGCGTGTAGGTGATGTTGAGAGGAGCGTTCGCGAGCTTGCTGCTTCGAATCGCCGTAACCATTCCGATGACTGGTCGGGCCGTTGCGCCTGGCTCCATTTCGACCGTGAACTGTCGAGTGGTTCGGGCCTCAGCCTGGAACGTGTAACCCGAAGCTCGTCGAAGGTTCGTCGAGCGGCCGGTTGCCTTGTCGGTGATGCGGAACTGAACGTTTCGTGGGACGCCGGCAAGATTTGGCCAGGTAACGGTTACCGGTCCATCTTCCTTCGTGAAGACTTCGACGTTCCAAGTCTGCTTAGCGACCTTTTCAACCAAGGACTGAGCAAGCTTCTCGACCTTTCCACCCTTCTCCTGTCGAATGGACAGGCTAATCGCGCCGTCGAGCGGAGCGATTGGTGCTTCGTAGGCAGTTGCCTTCTCTGCAGCCGCTGCGCTTGCAGCGATTCCAACGAAGTTCTGAGCGTCGACCATCTTGTCCGTTCGAGCCGAAAGCTGGAGCTTCCAAGACTTCGCCGAGTTACCCTGAACGGTTGCGCCGCTTGGGAGGAATGGTTCGAAGACCGGCGGGAAGGACATCGTGAGCTGCTGCTGAGTGTTCACGAAGATCCAGTAACCCTTGTTCGGAAGGATCAAGTCAGTCGTATTCGAGATGTACTTGTACTCTGGCGTTGGACTGGTGTTGTCCCAGTAAGCGAGCGATCCACTCACGAAGCTGGCGTTGACCAGTTCTTGGAACGTGAGAACGTTGCCTGGGTCCGCTGCCGAGATACCGCTGAGCTGTCCGAGCGGCACCGAGAAGTTATACGGGTTCGCGATCAAGTTCCAGCCTGATTGCAGCGTTTGTGGCGCCGCTCCGGTAGTGGTGTCGGCTGGGGTCGTTGGCGAGCCGCCGAGAACAACCGTTCCCTGTGGCTGACCGAAGACGAGCCAGGTACCGCGGCCTCGCTGTGGACCGGTCTGGATCACATACTCTCGCTGCGCAGGATCGTAAGTGAATGCCTGGAAGTCCTGGTTGACCTGCAAGCCCAAAATGGCTTCCCAGTTCGTGACCTGATACGTCCAAGGCGATCCGACCAGGTTAGCCGTTGCAGGCAGACCAAGTCGTGGAGTGGTAGCTACGTTGATCGAGCCGGTGAGAGTCTTCGATGCACCGGTGGTTGAGTCAACCTTGACCGTGTACGGAAGAATTCCGTTGGCTTCATTGCTGACTTGGACCTGGAAGTCCACGAAACCAATGTTTCGCGGAAGAATTTGGTTGATCACTCGAGTGATTCGCGTTCGAGTCGGATCCGCGGCATCGGACATGCCTGGCGGCAGGTTCAACTCAACACGAACGTTCGTAAGGGTGAATTCACGATCGATCGTCGAGTAGCCCCGAGTGTTGTCCACATAAACGCGGAAGGTGTAAGGATTCGGCGTCAGAGTGTTTGCGTCTCCGGCTGCCGTCGTGATCACGGGTGGTGCGTCTGCGACGACCGCAAATGGAGCGGCATAGTCAGAGACACCCCAAGTGGTCTTGTAGTAAGCGTTGATCGTTCGCGAAGAACCAGCAGCAACGATTTCTGGGTTCCACTTCTGGAGGAACGCCCAGTCAACGACGAGGACGTCGGGTGAAATGAGCTGGTCCGCCATCGTCGCACCGTTATTGGCGAAGTTGCCAATGAGACCATTATCGGCTGCGCCGAAGTCAGCGTTACCGATTGCAATTTCGTCCGATGGAGTCTGATCGCTCGTTGCTCGACCATTGCTCGTGGCAGCCGTGGTCACGACCTGGAGGCCGTATGCAAGTTCTTGATTGATTCCGAACGAAACGGTATTCGGCATCGGAAGAACTTGAACGCCTTCGGCGTCAAAAGTCGTGCCATCTGCACCGCGTCGGAATCGCTTACCCGTTGTGAACGGCCGGTAGCCAGGAGCGAAAACGTAGCCTGGAACTCCGCTGAATCCGTTCTGGTCGGTCAACTGAATTTCACTGCCCATCCAAAGGCCAGCGCGTCGAATTTCAGTCGCGTTGTTCGTGAGGCGATAGCTCATGCGCGCGGCATCGCCAATCACGTCTGTCTGAAGACGAATCGTAAAGTCACCAGCTTCGGTTTCGGTGATGCAGTACCGGTCACTGGCACCGACGAACGCAAGCCGAATCCCGTTTCCACCAAAGCGAATCTTCTGCTGGTTGGAGCCATCGGCATTCTGCTGAATGAGCATGGTGTAGCCAATCGAGCCACCCACCATGTAAGGCATTCCAAAGTTGGTTCGGAGAAAATCGTCAGCGGTCGTTTGAATTGAACCTAGAGAACCGGTGGTAAATCCGAAACGGCCAGGCGTATTGAATGTGGCACCGTTTGGACCTACGCACAAGTTACTGTAAGTGTCGGTTCCGCTGACACCGATAGACACGCCAAACAGAAAGTTGTTTGTTTGCGGTCCAGCGATGAAGGGCACATCATCGGTCAGCTTGTAGACGAGGTAGTCCGTACTCGGACCTGTCGTACTCATTGGCGGCCAGCAAGAAGGGTCGAATGACGCTCCACCTTGGGCAAAAACGGAGGCACTGCACGCGATGAGAGCGGCAATTCCAAAACTTTTATTTCTAACGCGCATGATTCAGTTCCTAGGTGCGAAAGGCTTAACCCCGCGTATTAGACGGGGTTAAGCGGGTTAAAGGGTCACTTCAAAGAAGTTATTCCTTCGATTTACTGAGGCGGGGGCGGAGGACCGACCGGTGGCTTGAACGTTCGGCTGAGGCTGTATACATACGCTCCCCATCCGTTTCGTTCTGGCTTGACACCAGGCCTGTCTGATGCGTTTCGGATTCCAACTCTCCAGAACACGGTTGCTGCCGTGCGGATAGCCGCTGGAATCGCGGCGGAGCCGACATCAACCGATGGGAAGCTGTCTGGTCCGACTCGCGTACTCTTTCGAGCCACGATCGCCGTATTTCGCTGCGCGAAGTTGATGTCGTTCGAGAACTCCAGAACCGCTTCGAGCTGGGTGTTGAATCCAGTCGCGCCGGTCACTGCGAATGAGAAGACATTAACTCCATTGAGCTGCGCACCGTCCGTTGGAGCCGAAGGAGTCGGTCGGCGAAGTGCCGTTGCCGATCCGCGAGCTGCAACTCGGTCTGAGAGAACCCAGCAGATCGTCTGCGAGGTCGTGCCAGTGGTGCCAGCAGTACCCGTGGTTGCCGTGGTACCAGTCGTAGCCGTGGTGCCACCCGTGGTCGTCGTACCGCCGGTAGTCAAGCCGCCGGTTCCCGTAGTTGCCGTGGTTCCACCTGCAGTTGCGGTCGTCCCGCCGGCATTGCCACCAGCGTTTCCGCCAGCGTTTCCACCAGCATTACCACCTGCGTTTCCACCACCACCACCGGTCTGGTTTGGATCATTGAGCGTGTCAATGGCCTGAACCAATTCAACCGAGTAGTTGTAAACCGTGCCAGCCGTTACCGGTCGGAACGCGGTCGAGTTCGCGCCAGGAGTTGCGTAGCACTGCCCAACTGGAGTGCCCGTATTCTGGAGCCACGTAAAGTTCGTGGTTGCGTTATCGGTGCTTCGGTTAATGACTTGACTGTCAGCACCCTGAGCAAAGGTCACTGGAGCTTCTGGAACGTCCGTTCGCCAGACCTGCCATCGAACCTTATCTCGGCCGTTAGCAAATCCGTTGATGCGCCAGTTGATCTGGATCGCGCTGTCTTCTGGAGCGAGCGTCGCATCCATGTAGGTCTGGGCAAACACATCCGAAGTTGGATTGTTTCCGCTAGAGTTGCCGCCGCCAAGAAGGACTGCAGCAAGACCGAGAACGATCAAGGCAGTGATGAGACCGCTTGGGTTACCGGACTTTCGTGGTCGCTCGATTCGAGGCTGACCAGAAGAGGTGAAGCCTGCAGCAACCGCTGGAACGGTGAAGATCGCTTCAACTCGGTCTCCAGGCTTGAGGCCCTTCGTTGAGTTGAGAATCTGAATTGTAGAGCTGTCTGGCTCAACTTCCGAGATTCGAGCCGTTGCAACCTGCTCGCGTCCTCGCTTGACGATGACCTGCATGCCAGGTCGGAATCCGGTTCGGGTTCCTTGGTTGATCAGCGCGCTCGTGGTGAGCGTGTTGAGAACTGTTCCGAACGGAAGCTTTCTTGCCGTGATGTCTCGGATCGCAACGCTAGCAGCCTGGCTGATTGCGTCGTTGACGAGAGATCGATTGTCAACCGAACTGGGTCGAATCGTCGATTCGCCCTTAACCGCTGCACCGTTGACCGTGAGGCCAGAGGCAACGTCGTAAACAACAACACGAACCGATACGACGGCCTGCTTGCCGCCACTAACTTCGCGGATCATGTAGTCCACGACGTCGCCAGTCACGACTCGCGTCGCCTTAGCTTCTTGGGCCACGCGCAGTAGGTTGACCAATCCCTTTGGTGGTGAATCCACCCCAAGGCGGTCGATTGCCAGTTTGACAACCTCCTGCGGCAAAAGTTCGAGATCTGGATCCCCGACCTTGGCGTATTCGCCAATCAAAGCCGCTTGTGCTCGTGCACCGTAGTCCGTTCCACCCTCTTTAAGGTTGTTGAACTCAACTACAGCTACGAAATTTCGCGGCGTTCGAATGCCACCGACTCCATCCTGCGCCATCGCCCGAGCGAGTAGGCCAAGAGTCAAAGTCGGCAACAGTAAGGCCAGGACGACCAGTTGGCTGATAACCCTTCCGGGCAGTGAATCTATGAATCGCCTCACTTTGACGCGTCCTCCATGTACATCCTCTTGAAATTTGGGCGATCGCCCCTTGTTTGCGGATTCAAGCGCCGATCGGCGACCTTCAATCCGGAGCGCTGAGTCCTTCCTCTGATCTCCATCAATTGTGTTAACCCTCTGCCTTGATCTTTAACCCGCGATCGCTGGGCCCGCACAATAAGGTCCGAAGACCTAACCGCAAGGGCACGGCGAGTATAGCACGATACTTTCGCGCAAGCAACCTAAGGTTAACTCAGGTTTAAGATCGAGTCTGATACAAGGTCCCGGACGGTTTGTAAACCAAGATTGGTTCGAAAAACTCGGTCGGCAAGGGAACTCTTGACCGAAGTTGGTAGTTGAGTGGCCAACATGGCCTTTGCTTCGGTTTCTGAGCCATATCTCAAGACCAATCGAGCAAGTTGCTCCGCGGCGCCACAAGTGACCACCCAGACCTGGTCGAAGGCGCTCGCAATGCATGTTTCATACAGCAACGGCACTTCATAGAACCCTGGTCTTCCCTCGATCAGGCGCTGAATGATTCGCGGGTGGGTAATCCTGTTCAGGGTTGTGCGGGCCGAATCCGATGAGCGGATCAAAGCTCGAAGCGCGACAGGGTCCACCGTTCCAAGCGCCGCATGCACCTCCGTGGCTACCTCCGTTGAGTTCAGCACATCGCGAGCAATCAAATCCGCGTTCTCGGTGTAGAAGCCGGCCTCACGGATCATCCCAAGCACCGTGCTCTTCCCTTCTGCAATGCCTCCCGTGATCGCAATGCGATACCGAAATGAAGCTGGATCAGGAAAAGTTCGGGGGTTCATACGAAAAAAGAGGCCCGGCACATTATGCCGGACCTCTTTCTTGTCAGAAACTTAGGCTTCTGCTGGCTCTTCGGCCGAGTCTTCGCCCTTCTCTTCTGCTGGCTCTTCTCGGTTGAGAAGACCCTTGAGCATTCCGAGTCGCTCGCCGATGGTTGCACCACCGCTGCTAAATCCGCCACGTCGGCTTCCGGACGCATCGTCATCATCGCCTTCTCGTCGGCCCGTCTTGCTGTTGCGTCGTCCGCGCATGCCGCGTCCGTCATCTTCCATGACTTCTGCGCCAGGTCGGAGTTCGGCACCGCCACCCAACGATCGCATCGAGAGAACCATTCGTCGGTCTTCGGTTCGAAGATCGATGATCTCCGCCTCGACAACCTGTCCTTCCTCAACCACGTCCTGTGGCTTTCGGATTCGGCGCACGCTCATTTCGCTGACCGGCATAAAGGCTTCTGCACCTTCTGGCAATCGGATGAACGCACCGCTCTGAACGATTCGGCTGATGTTGACCGTGAGCTTTTGGCCCTTTCGGTAATTGTCCTTGATCAAGTTCCAAGGATCTGGAAGTACCTGTCGGTGTCCGAGGCTGATCTTTCCGACCGAAGGATCGAGTCGGAGGACCATGACCTTGATTTCCTGGCCTTCCTTGAACATTTCCTTCGGGTGGTTGATTCGTGCCCAGCTCATTTCTGAGATGTGCAGGAGTCCGTCCACGCCGCCAAGGTCAACGAACGCGCCGTAATCGGCAAGTCGTCGGACCGTTCCTTCAAGAATGTCACCAGGCTTTGCGGTGGTGAAAATGGCTTCCTTAGCGGCTGCCTTGTTTTCTTCCTCTGCAACTCGGTTCGAGAGAACAACCTTTCGGCGATCTCGATCGATCTCGAGAACCTTGAGCGAGAGAACCTGCCCAACGTACTTTTCGATGTTGCGAAGCTTTCCGCTACCAACGTGGGTTGCGGGAACGAATCCTCGAACTCCGACGTCGACTACCAGGCCGCCCTTAACCCGGTCTACGACCATGGCGTTCAAGGTTTCCTGGGACTGGTGGGCTCGCTCTACGCGATCCCAAACCTCTTCAAAATCGGCTCGCTTCTTAGAAACGATCGGGTTGCCTTCTGCGCCTTCTGGGCGAAGAACAACAACGTTAATCTTCTGACCGACGGTCAGCTGACCGATTGCGGTGGTCAGGTTCTCGTCGCTAAGTTCTTCGAGCGGCAGAATTCCTTCCGACTTCGTTCCAAGGTTAACGAATACGCGGTCGTTCTCGATTTGAATAACCGTCGCTTCAATTCGTTCGCCCTTGCTGAGTCGCTTGAATCCGCCTTCTGCTCCGTCTCCATCAACGGCAAAGTTGCCGCTCATGAAGGCATCGAACAGGTCCATTCCGCCTGGATCAACGCTTACGCCCGCATTCACTGGCTCTTCAACGGCCTCAACAACGGGTGCTGGTGCTGGCGATTCGTTTGCTAGCGCCGCAACCGCGGCCGAGTCGTTTGCTACTGCGTCCGAAGAAGGAACTTCGGCTGCCTGTGGCTCGGTCGCAACCGCAACTGGCTCTGAAGAAGCTTCTTCAACTGCCGGTGCAGTCTCGACAACTTCGGCAACTGCTTCCGCGGGAACCGCTTCAACAGCGGGCGCTTCGGCAACGGGTGCTTCCGGTGTCGAAATGGCTGAGTCCAACGCTGCCTCCGCAACGTCCGATGATGTATCGGGGGTGTCTACCGTTGTAGTAACGGCATCGGTGGTCACGGCTTCAATGTCGGGCGCCTGAATAGCTTCGGGGGTCACGTTGGTGTCCGCCTCCGCAGGCGTCTGGTTCTGGTCGATGGTCATGGGAAACAGGAAAAAGCTCCTACGGCTGAGGTTTGAATGTACCAGAGTCAGAAACTCTGGCAACAACCTAGACGTACGACGGAATTATGACCGGTAACGAGCGCACCATTTCTGTAACGGAGCACTGATTTCTGAAAATCTTGCGTAACTTTCAGAATAATCCGCGCCGCTAGGTACGGTTACCGCCCGAGAACGGACGGTTGCCGCGCACGCTTCGGCCACATTTGGCCAAATTCCGACACCAACTCCGGCAAGAATCGCCGCTCCGAACGCCGGCCCCTCATCGGTTTCCAAACTGGCACAGTTGGCTTGAAAGACGTCTGCGATCATCTGAGCCCAAAACGGACTCTTCGCTCCGCCACCCGTAATCCTAACTTCCGCGTCGGCGGCAGAATCGCCAACCAGCGCGCGATACCCATCGAGCAAACCGAACGTGACGCCTTCAAAAACAGCCCGGGCCATTTCTGCTCGCCCGGCCGAGAGCGTAAGCCCGACCCACGCACCGCGAAGGTAAGGATCATTCTGTGGCGTTCGCTCACCAGCAAGGTACGGAGCAAAAGTCAAACCACCGCAACCTACCGGGACCAAGTTTGCGGCCGCCGTCACGTTGTCGAACGGTGAATCGGCGTACAAAGTGTCACGCAGCCATCGAACCGCCCCTCCGCAGCTCAACATCACGCCCATTCGGTGCCAGCCGCGATTGGCGTGGCAAAAAGTGTGAGTTGCATCGGTGGCATCGTAGATCGGCTTCTCGACCGAAGTGAAAACAACGCCGCTTGTACCCAGGCTGACGCTGATGATGCCCGGCGAAACAGCTCCAGTTCCAACCGCCGCCGCGGCCTGGTCGCCACCGCCGCCGACGACCGGAATTCCCGCCGACAACCCGGCAACCGCTTTGGTGTGCCCAGTCACTTCGTCAGATTCAACAACCCTTGGCAAGATGGCGGCATCAATCTCTAGCGCCGAGAGAATTTCTTGCGACCAATTTCGGCTCGTCACATCCAACATGCTCGTTCCGCTTGCATCGCTGACTTCCGTGACTTTCTCGCCCGTCAGCCGGAATCGGATGTAGTCCTTCGGAAGCAGCAGCGACCGAACTTGCGAGTACTTGCTCAACTCATGATTTCGGAGCCAGACCAGTTTTGGCAGCTGAAACCCCGTGAGAGGTGGGTTGAACGTGATGTCTCGCATCCGATCTTTGCCAACGGTGGCGTCGATTTCTGCGCACTCTTCAGCGGTCCGCTGATCGTTCCAAAGAATGGCAGGGCGAATAATGGCGTCGTTCTCATCGAGGAACACCGCACCGTGCATTTGGCCGGCGATTCCGATTGCGTCTGGATTTGGCTCACCTATTTCAACAAGGCACTTTTCGACCCCGGTCCACCAATCTTCGGGGTTCTGCTCGGACCAAAGGGGTTGAGGCGAACTCAGCGGATACTCGGCGGAAGCTTGTTTGAGAACCTTGCCGGTCTCGTCGATGAGGATGACTTTGCAGCCGGAAGTGCCGATGTCGATGCCAAGAAGTTTCGCCACCACCTCAAATTACCCGTTGCAAAGTGGATTCCGGCGGTACCCTCTCCCGGTGCGTCACGCCGTAATTGATGTTGGATCGGGATCCATTCTGCTGTTGGTTGCCGAGAAATCGGAGGCGGGCTGGAATGCCGTTGCGGAGCGAAGCAAAGTGACTTTGCTTGGCGAAGGCGTCAAACAAACTGGGCAAATTCTCGCCCATCGAAAGGCGGACACCCTCGCAACTTTGGCTGAGTTTTGGGCGATTGCTCAATCTGAGGGCGCCACCACAATCTTCGCCGGAGGTACGGCCGCCCTTCGACTCGCTCAGAACGCTCCAGTGTTTCTGCAGGCGGCTGAGCAACAGGGCACACCCGTAGTCGTGCTTTCGGATGTCCAAGAGGCCGAGCTTGGGTTCCTAGCCGTTGCGGATGACGCGGCATTTGCCGATGCCAGCCGAATCACGATCATTGATCCGGGCGGGCAGAGCACCGAAGTCGTTCAGGCCACTCGAACGGATGGCGGCTGGGTTAAGAGCTTCGAAAAAAGTTTCGGGATCGGAACGTTGCAATTGCGAGGAGAACTTCTCGCGGTTGAAACTCCCGGCCCAGCCGAGATTATGCGAGCTTCAAGCTGGATCGACGACACGATCGGCACCGCGATCAATCCGGCAGACCCAGGGAAGATCGTTTGCCTCGGTGCTCCCGGAACTGATCTTGTTTGCGTCCGCGAAGGCTGGGAAAATTGGCGACCCGACGAGGTCCACGGCGCGCGGCTGGACTATGAAGAAGTCGGGAAAGCGGTCGGATGGCTCATGCGGATGACGGACGCCGAGCGAGATGTCGTCATCGGCGTTCAAAAGGGTCGAGGCACGACGATTCATATCGCGGCGCTCATTTTGGAACGGATGCTCAACTCCCTCGCCGCGCCCGAGTGCTACGTCTCCATTCGCGGCTGGCGATGGGCGATGTTGAACTTGGTCTAAACTTGCCGCAAGGGGCAAGATGAGCGGCTTAGACGGCAAATTCAACCAAACCGGCCGAAATCTGGCGTCGCTGGTTGGACTTGTGATCGCTGCAGGATTCGGATACTGGGCGACCAGCTCTCGGCAAGCTCCGGCTCCGATGCGATGGGACTCTGCCCTCACTGAGCCAAAACCTGAGAACAAGTCTGGCAAACCTTCCGAGGCCGTTGTCCACATCACCGGAGCTGTCCAACTTCCCGGGATCTACACGTTTGCGCCGTCGACTCGCCTCAAGGAGGCCATTGCCAAAGCCAAGCCGACCAAGAACGCAGATCTGAGCGGGCTCAATCTTGCGGCGAAGGTGATTGACGGCAGCCAGATTTTTGTTTCTCAACGCGGGAGCGAAGCCGCACCGGCAAGCAGTCGATCCAACCGATCAAAAGGAAGTCGGGTTGCCAAAGCCGGCCGCCCTACGCCGCTCACTGGCAGCCTCGCCCCACTTCCGCTCGCGATGCCACCGGAATATGTCGGCAAACGTTCGGACGAATCTCCGGTCAAGAAGCCGGGAAGTAGCAAGAAACAGCCGCCTGCCCGTCCGATCTCACTCAATACTTCCAGCGCGGACCAGCTTCAGTCCCTGCCGGGCATTGGCCCAGCAACCGCACAAAGAATCATCGACTATCGTCAGGCATACGGCGGATTCGCAACCATCGACGAACTTCTCAAGATCAAAGGCATTGGTCCGAAGAAGTTCGCCGAGATGAAAGAGTTTCTGAAGCTCTAGCGGCCGCCCAACCCGCTCAGCGTCACGCCCTCAATGAAGTACCGCTGGGCGAAGAAGAACAGCAAGAGCACCGGCATCATCGTCATCACGCTGAACGCCATCAACAAGCCAGGTTCACCGGAACGTTCGCCTTGAAACAGCTGAAGCGCGTAGCTAAGCGGCATGTTCTCGGGTGAGTTGATGTAAATCAGCGGGCCCATGAAGTTGTTCCACGCACCCATGAAGGTCCAAATCGCGATGACGGCCAGTGCCGGCTTGATTTGGGGCAGCATGATGTCCCAGAAGGTCCGAATGTAGGAGCAGCCATCAATCTTGCTCGCGTCCTCCAATTCCATCGGGATGTTCTTAAAGAACTGCCGCAAAAGAAAAATGTTGAAGGCGCTGCCGAAGAACGCCGGCACCCAGAGCGGGAACAGGGTGTCGATCCAACCCAGGCCGCGGAAGATGAGGAACTGCGGCAACAGGGTCACCGCCGCCGGTAGCATCATCGTGCTGAGCAACAGCTTGAACAGGGCTTCCTTGCCA
Organism: Chthonomonas calidirosea; assembly: GCA_945882415.1. GTDB lineage: Bacteria > Armatimonadota > Fimbriimonadia > Fimbriimonadales > Fimbriimonadaceae > Fimbriimonas > Fimbriimonas planktonicus. Next base: position 40,040 of record CAMCWC010000008.1, on the reverse strand, counting down.
GGGAATGACATGCGGGAGAAGGCATAAGCCACGATTGCCGAACTCATGATCGTGCCGATCACGGAAAAGATCACAAGGATCAGCGTATTTTTCAAATACACCAATCCGTTGTTCGTCTCGGGCGGTAAGTAGCTGAACGTGTCCTCATAGTTCTGCCAGCGAAGGCCGGTCTTACGTACCGCTTGAACTTGGGCCGGCTCGAAAACCTGAACTTTCCCCTTGAGCGACTCCGGCTCGGTGATCTCCACCTGCCGGCGACCGTCTTCCATCTCTTCCGTGACAAAACCAGTCACTTCCTGTGATTCGAACTTGGCTGTCACGACGGGAGCATCTCTTGGAATCTCCTTTAGCTTTGATGCGTCGGTTTGGAAGGTTGTGCCGCGGATCGAAAGAGGTTTGAAGATGTCAACCGTCACCGATCCGTCCGCATTTCGATCGAGAACGGTGCCCTGAATACTCTTACCTTTGTAATCGGTGGCATAGAGCGGAGTCTTCTTGTCCATGTACGGAACGGTCTGCTGCACTCGCGGAATCCAAACAATTCCACCGGAAGGGGAGACCATGTCCTGGTCCTCTTTAAAGCTGGTAACCAACGCAAAGACGAACGGGATTCCGAAGACGAATGACCCGATCAACAACATCAGCTGGCTCGTGAGCCCCCGGGCAATATCGCGTGATCGCGTGGCCTGAGCCGCCAAGGTCATTCCGGCAACGGCAGCGACCGCGAGGAACAACAGCCCTGCACCGGTCGCGGGAGTGACCTCGATCCCACCGGTCAAGACATCAATCTTGGAGGTCTTGTCGGTGAAGTAAAGGGTGCCGGCAATTGCGATAACGACAACCCATCCAAAGAGGGTCTGCAACTTCTCGGTTCGCTCTTCTGGCGTGATGGCCAAGAAGGACTGCACGGAGCGAATGCTGATCATGACAACCGATATCGCCATTAGCCAGGCCGTAAACGGCATGACAAACCAGGTCAGCGGAAATCTCCAAACACCGGTCGCCTTGGTCGGAGTGAGGAGGTTCGCTTGACTGCTCACGAGCAAAGTCACTCCACCGATGGCAGCGGCCACAAACGCGCCGCGAAGTTCTGCTGGCCGGTCAACTCGCGGATCGCGACCGAAGTATCTGGCCAACTTTGCGACGGCAGACAGCGCGAATCCCCAGCCGATCCAGGCAAGTAGGGTCCCAATGGCGAAGAGGAATTGGGGAGAAATCACTTATCTGTCTCGTAGTGGACCCAGCGATCTTGCAGTCGAAACTGGGTGAAGGTCAGGACCATGATGACCACGAAGATCAACCAGGCGAGGGAGGAGGCATAACCCATCTTGAAGAAGGCAAAGCCGTTTCGGAAGAGGTGATAGACCGGAGTCAGGAGCGCATCGTCCGGACCGATCGGGCCATCCTTCGATGGCTTCATAACGTACTGCCGGTCGAACTCCTGCATCGCCCCGATAAAGCCCATGACCGAATTGAAGAAGACAATTGGCGTGAGCATCGGGAACGTAACGTTCCAGAACTGCTGCCGTGGGGTGGCTCCATCAATCCCGGAAGCTTCATAAAGCGTCGTCGAAACGCCTTTCAATCCAGCGAGCCAAAGCAACATTCCGCTCCCTGCTCCCCAAAGTCCTTGGAGGATCAGCGCGTTCTTTGCCCAGTCCGCACTTTGAAGCCAAGTCGGTGGCGGTACGGAAAGCCACGCGGTCAAGGTCTCCTTCCAAAACGAGTTGATGAGCCCCTTGCTCGGGTCGGGAGTGAGCACCCATGTCCACAAAACGGCGCTCGCTACGACGGGGACGATGGCCGGCATGTAGAAGAGGGTTCGGTAGAACCGCATTCCCTTCGTCGATACGTTGAGCAGCATTGCTACCGCTAGCCCAGTTGCGAGCCCAAGAGGAACACCAACCATCGCAAGATAAGCCGCATTGCTAAATGCCTTGAGAACCGTGGTTCGGTCGCTGGTGAACATCTCCTGATAGTTGCGGAGACCCACCCATCGAGCTTCGTTCAGAACGTCGTACTGCGTGAAGCTGAAGAACAGCGATGCGATCATCGGCCCGAGCGTGAGCACGACAAACCCAATCACCCAAGGCGCAACAAATAGGTAAGCCCATTTCGCCTCGTTCTTCGCGAGTCTTCCGAGGTTCAGCTTCGAGAACCAAACGCCACCAATCGCAAGCGCTACAACAAGGACTCCGATCGCGATGTAGGTTGGGATCGCCAAGTCGATGACGGGATAATTCGATTTGCTATAAAAAGCGTCAAGTTCCCGCTGCACGGCGGCCTGTCCGGCCAGCAACGCTTCCTTCGAAGTGGCTTTCCCGTAAAGAGCCGCCTCCATCGCCTTCACGTGCTCGCTCCATAGCGTCTGACCGACGAACGTCGCTGGCCGAACTCGGCCATAGGGTGCCATTTCGATGTGCATGGACAGCGCATCGGCAAACTTTTTGTCGGCCGGCTTGAACCGCTCAAATGCCTGCTCGTTCGCATTTCGGCTGGCGAGCATTCGCGGGATGAAGGTCCGACCACGGCGACGCTCCCAATCCCTTTGGGCGGCGTACTCGATCATTCGGCCCTCGGTGCTGGTGGCGAACTTGATGTACTCCCAGCCGTCGGCCACATTTCTGGCCCCTCTCGGGACGGCGAGAGAAAAGCCACCGAACCAAGTGATAAACGTATCTTTCTCGTCCTTGAATCGGCCGACCTTGTTGAATCGATCTTCGGGGACCGGCGGTGGGGCCGCCCCCAATTCGAGTTGTGGAGCGTAGCGAGACAGGTCGTTCAATATCCAGTCGCCATCAATCTTCATGGCGACTTTCCCGGTTATGAACGCATCGTTCTCTTTGCCAAGGAATCCGGATTCGTATGACTTCGCGTTCTCATAACCCCCGAGGAGTTCATAGCCCTCCTTCATGAAGTTGAGGGCTTCCTCGCTGGCCGGGCTGTATAACGTGCATTTCTTCCCGTCCGCCGTCATGAAGTCAGCGTTGTTCTGGAAGGAATACATGTACAACCATGCATTGCCGAAGTTAGGAATGAACCCTGCTCGCTTTAGCGAACCGTCGCTGTTTCGAACGGTAAGGGCTTTGCTGTAAGCGAGCAGTTCGGGCCAGGTTCGCGGGGGGCGACTCGGATCGAGACCAGCCGCAGTCAGTTGGGCCGATTGCTCACGAAAAATCTTTCGGTTCCAGTAGAGGATGCGGTTGTCGGCACCGGTCGGGATGGCGTAAATCTTGCCGTCATACATCGCCTCTTTCCAAGGCGCCTCGTAGTAGTCCTCAAATTTGGGAGTGAGGGGATCTTTATCCTTATCTCGCTCAATCAAGTCGTCGAGCGACCGGAATGCGCCGCGGCTCGCCCAGTCGGCGATCGTGAAGCGGTCTTGGTTGATCACGTCCGGAGCAACGTTCCCAACGATGCTCGTCATCAACTTCTGCGGGTCCATCTGTCCCGCGCCCATGCTTAGGATGCGAACGCGCACGTCCGGGTTTCGGCGCTCAAACTCTCGGATGACGGCGCTCTGGCCTTTCGAGTCGGCTCCGATGCTGACGCCCCAAATGACGAGGTCTCGTTTCGGGGTTACACTGCCGGGGTCGGACGGTGCTGCCCATGCAAATGTTGCAAGTGCGCACCCGAGCGCGGCCAAGATAGGACGTCGGCATCTCATCTGGTCGGTACCACTATACAACACCGGCGCAGACTTGAGAATACGAATTCTTGAATCCGGAGATCGGTGCTTCTATCAGACGACCCAGTACAATCTCCAGTACACCCCATGTCTGAGTCAACGGCCAGCCCACCTTCTCGTTCACTACTCATAGGGATCCTGCTGACCGTTTTCCTAGACTTGTTCAGCTTCGGACTATTCATTCCGGACTTGCAGCTGCGCGGAGAGTCGCTTGCTGCAAAAATGCTGAAAGTTCCCCTCGACCAAGCGGGCTCGAATCGCGAAGTCGGCTACATGGTCGGCCTGTTGATCGCCGGCTTCAGCCTTTGCCAACTGTTTGCTTCCCCAATCCTTGGCAGACTGAGCGACCGAATCGGCCGTCGACCGATTCTCCTCGCGACGACGATCTTGTCGGTTCTGAGCTACGTCGTTTATGCCAATGCCACGGAATTTTGCCTCTCCTTAGGCAGCCGCCTGATCGCCGGCATCGCGGCCGCGAACCTCGGGGTCGCCTTCGCTTATGTGGCCGACGTTACCGCTCCTCAGGATCGGGCCAAAGGTCTCGGGATGGTTGGAGCGGCCCTGGGCATGGGATTCATCCTGGGACCCGTCATCGGCGGATTGCTCATTCGGGTTGGAAACGATTCCCCGATGCTGCTCGGCTACGTCGGAGCGGGCCTCGCGCTGATCAACGCGGTCTACATCATTTTTGGATTGCCGGAAAGCCTCAAACCGGGGACCGAGATCAAGCGTGCTTCTTGGATGCAAGAGATGCGAATTGCGTTCACCACCAAGGGCTTGGTGCTCTTGCTCTGCATGCTCTTCGCCTTTAACTTCGGCTTCGCGATGTTACAAACCACGTTCTTTCGGCTACTTGCCGATCCGAGGTCGGTCTTTCACCTGAACGTCACGCATGCGAAGGAGTACGGCAGTTACATTCTGGGGATCGTTGGAATCACCGGCGCCGTGATTCAAGGCGGCTTTTTGCCGAAGCTCCAAGCAAAGTTTGGGGAGATCAACCTGCTGCGGGTCGGGATGATCATGCTCGTTCCCGCTTTGGCACTCGTGCCTTATGCACCCCTATGGCTTCCCGTGATTGGCGTCGTGATTCTGCAGGGCGTTGGCAGCGGCCTTTCTCAGCCTTCGCTTTCCAGCCTTGTCTCCCGAAATGCGCCTCCTCAGATCCAAGGCGGAATCTTTGGGATCACACAGTCCCTCGGCGCGCTAGCCCGGCTCGTTGGCCCGATTATTGGTAACCCACTTTTCGCGGCGCGGCCGGAATATCCGTACCTTTTGGGGGCTGCCGCGATCCTGTTCCCCGCGATGGCGGCCTGGACGCTCAAGGATCCCGCACAGGCCGAAACGACAATAAGCGAAGCCTAGGGAACAAGTCCGAGCTAAGCTCGCCATAATGCCAACATGAGACGCGATCCGTTAAGCATGGTGCTCGGACTTCTCACCTTTTTAGGTGGCGTCGCAATCCTCGGTTACACGTTCCAGCTCGCATTGCAAATGTTCGGAACTCCCCCGGCACAAGCGCTTGGTGTCGAAGCCGGAAAGGACATCAATTACAACACCGCCCAAACTAACCTCGCGGGAATTCTCATTCGAATCGTACTGCTCCTGGTTATGGGTGCAGTCGGAAGCTGGATCGCGAACCGAGGGGCAAACTTAATTGCTGCATCCGCCCATCGAGCGGACGGCCCAAAGAACGACGCGTAATCCAAGTGCCTTAGGCCCCCGTCATCTCCTTCCCTCGGCAAGCGTCATAATAGGCAGTCGCATGTTTTCGTTTCTTCCCGCCCTATTCCTGATCCTTTGGCAGGGCACATGGGCACACGACCCTAGCGTTTCGGACGCGGCTCGGCAACTCGCCATCAGCCGCATGAGCCGGAATTTGACGCTGGCGTGGGTAAACGAAATTTCTCGGGAGATTCCCGAAACCCCGGCAAAACCGGAACCCATTGCAGCGCAAGCGCCAAAGCAGCCGAGCACTCGGATCGATTCCGATGAGTGCCCAAGCGAAGTGGCGGGCCGCCGAAAGTGCCGCCGAAACCGTGCTGGACCCGTGGCCTGAGCAAAATCCCGCTCCCCTCGGTTCCCTTCCCTTGCGCCTAGCGCGAGGTCCAACCCACGGAAAACCTCCGGCCTATCCACATGAACTTTTTACGCAAACTTTTCGACACTAGCCGACGCGACGTAGACGCCGTCTCGCCGATCATCACCAAAATCAACGGCCTCGAAGCCAACTACACCAACCTCACGGACGACGAACTCAAGGCAATTTCGCACGAGTTCAAGTCGCGTGTCGCTGGCGGCGAAAGCCTCGACAAGATGCTGCCCGAAGTATTCGCGGTTGTCCGAGAGGTCAGTCGCCGAGCCCTCGGCATGCGCCAATTCGACGTTCAGCTGATCGGAGGAACGGTTCTCCACCAGGGCCGAATCGCCGAAATGAAGACCGGTGAAGGAAAGACCCTCGTTGCCGTCGCGCCGATGGTCCTCAACGCACTTCCCGGAAAGGGCGCGCATCTTGTTACGGTCAACGACTACCTTGCTCGACGAGACGCCGTCTGGATGGGGCCGATCTACCACTTCATGGGCTTGAGCGTCGGAATCATCCAGGGCCAAAGCCAGGACAGCGATGAGCTAGGCGGTTCTTACCTCTACGTGCCCGGCGCAAACGCGATGGAAGACCCGCGATACATGAACCTGGTGCCATGTTCGCGACGCGATGCTTACGGCTGCGACATCGTTTACGGGACGAACCACGAATTTGGCTTCGACTATCTGCGCGACAACATGGCGTTCAGCGAAGGCGAACTTGTCATGCGCGAGCTGAACTTCGCGATCGTTGACGAAGTCGACTCGATCCTCATCGACGAAGCACGAACCCCGCACATCATCAGCGGTCCTTCGAACGAAGACGTTAGCGTTTACGCAAAGGTCAACGAATACGTCAAGCAGCTTCAACCCGAGGTCCACTTCACGGCGGACAAGAAGAATCACAGCGCCAGCCTTACCGAAGAAGGCATGGACATGATTGAGCAGATGATGGAGATCGAGAACATCGCCGCCGATCCGCGATTGTTCCACCACGTCAACGCCAGTGTCAAAGCGCACGCACTCTTCGACAAGGACATTGACTACGTTGTCCGATCGGGCGAGGTCGTAATCGTTGACGAAAACACGGGTCGAATGATGTTCGGTCGCCGCTTCAGCGATGGCCTGCACCAAGCCCTCGAGGCGAAGGAAGGCGTCACCGTTCAGCGAGAGAGCCAGACGGTTGCGACCATCACCTTCCAGAACCTGTTCCGACTTTACGAAAAGCTCGGCGGAATGACCGGTACGGCCAAGACCGAAGAGGACGAATTCCGAAAGATTTATGGCCTCGACGTGGTCTCGGTGCCCACCCACCGTCCGAGCAAGCGAGAAGACCAAGCCGACCTGATCTACAAGACCATTGAGGCAAAATTCCGAGGCATCGGCTGGGAACTCCTTCGCCTTTATTCCAAGCAACAGCCCGTTCTGGTTGGAACGCGATCCATCGAAATGTCGGAGCGAGTCTCCGCGCGATTGACCGGCGACATGCTTCAGCGACTGGTTTTGATCTATCGACTCCGAGAGCGGGTTGAGATCAAGAAGGACCTCAAGGGCGAAAGCGGCGCAGAAGCGAAGCGACTTTACGAAACGAATCTTCCCGACATCGATAAGCAAAGCCTCAACACGTTGCTTGCCAAGATCGATCTGGAAGCTGACCTTTTCAAGGGCGACCACATCTCGTGGTGCCTGAACGAGTTCAAGCTCCCGACCGAAGCCGAGGAATATCTCCGAGAAGCGCTCAAGCACGGAATCCCCCACAACGTTCTGAACGCAAAGAACCACGAAGGCGAAGCCGTCATCATCGCGGAAGCCGGACGAAAGGGCGCCGTCACGATCGCCACGAACATGGCCGGTCGAGGCGTTGACATTCTGCTCGGCGGACGTGTTGAGGACGAGCTCGTACGACAAGCTCGCGCTCAAACCGAGGTCGCACAAGACGGACTCGACGAGTACGGCGACACCTACGTCAGCTTCCGACGTGGCGGAATGGAGCGAGCCGCTCCGCCGCTTCCGTTGGACGACCAAGAGCGACGCGCTGCCGCCGAAGAAGTCCGCGCCCTTGGCGGTCTGTTCATCCTCGGAACGGAGCGACACGAGTCTCGCCGAATTGACAACCAGCTCCGAGGTCGAGCCGGACGACAGGGCGACCCAGGCGAATCGCGATTCTTCGTCGCGCTCGAAGATCACCTCTGGAAGATCTTTAACGCGAACATGATGGAGAACCCGGCGCTGAAGATGTGGCCGCCAATGGAAATGGTGGACACGCGGTTCCTCTCGCGCATGATCGAGAAGACCCAGCAGCGCATCGAAAACCACTTCTTCGAGGCCCGAAAGCACGTTCTCGAATACGACGACGTTCTCAACGCCCAGCGCGAACACGTCTATGGAATGCGACGAGAAGTGCTGTTGGGCAAGGATGTCCGAACGGAGCTTCAGGCCTACTTGCGCGAAGCAATGGCCGAACTCGTGGACGATGCTTGGATGGTGGACGAGACCTCCGGCGAGCAGTTCTACGACCACTCGGCGCTGTTTGAAGACGCGAACGAGCTCTTCCCGCTGGTCGACCACGTCACCCTAAGCGAGCTGGAGCAGTATCAGCCCGGCCCAGAGCTGGTCGAGTTTCTCTACGGCGTCGCGATGAAAGCTTACGACGAGAAGGTTGCTCGCCTGAGCGACGCAATGAACGAACTCGAGCGGTTTGTCATCCTCAAGGCGGTCAACGATCGCTGGATGGACCACCTGCAGATGGTCGAGTACGTTCGAGACGGTATCAGCCTCCGCGGTTATGGTCAGGTTGACCCGCTGGTCGCTTACAAGCGAGAGACCTACGATCTCTTCCAGCGCACCGATAAGGGAATCCGAACCGATGCGGCAAAGCTCATCTTCCGCATGAACATTCAGGTGGAGAATCCAACTCCACTCGAACTCGATCTCCTCGGCGGTGCTCCGGCGCTACCGGAAGGCACCGAGTCGGGTGGCGTGGCAACGATGACGAAGGCCGAGCCAGGCACTTTGCCGTTTCCCAAGGACATCGATGCGAAGCGTGTCGGTCGAAATGACGTTTGTCCTTGCGGAAGCGGTCACAAGTTCAAGGAGTGCCATTACAAGCAACTTCGTGCCGATGGCGTGATCTAACCGGGAACCTCTGGAGAAACTCGTCGTCAACAAGATGTCAATGCGGTTGTGACAGACTGCAATTACTCATCAGGTACCCCGTTTGAATTCAAACGGGGTCTTTTTTTCGCTTTGATTTTGCAAAACCGGGTGTAACATATCCGCCTTGAAACGAAGTTCTTGGCTCCTCGTTCCCGTATTGCTCGCTGGCTGCAGCCAGGGTGGGTTCAGCAAGCGGAATACATCCTCGACGTCCACCTTCCGGTACGCGATGCACACCTCGCCCACAACGCTGGATCCCGGCAAAGTGCAGGATGTCGACACCGGCGACCTCATTCAGAACCTCTACGAAGGTCTGGTGAGTTACTCCGAGGAGAACAAGATCATCCCCCAGCTAGCCGAAAGCTGGACAATGGAGAACGGCGGCAAGACCTACGTCATGAAGCTCCGTGCGAACGCGAAGTTTCACAACGGACGAGACGTCACCGCCGAGGACGTGAAGTTCAGCTTGGAGCGCAACAGCGATCCTAAATTTGGATCCCCAACCGCGGGAAGCTACTTGGCCGACATCGTTGGCTTTGCTGAGCGCTTCGAAGGCAAAGCGAAAGAGATTTCCGGTCTCGTAGTGGTTGACAGCAAAACGATCAAGATCACCATCGACAAGCCTCGACCGTACTTCCTCGGAAAGTTGACTTACCCATGCGCCTTCGTGGTCGCAAAGGAGACCGCTAAAGACGAGGAGATCAACGACATCGAAGAAGTGATCGGCACGGGTCCGTTTAAGCTGGCGAAGTACGACAAGGACCAACAGCTCGAAATGGCTCCGTTTGCGGACTACTATCTGGGTGCGCCAAAGATTGGAAAACTCGTTCGGCCGGTGATAAAGGACGCTTCCACGCGCCTTCTGAAGTATCGAAACAATGAGTTGGACATTCTGACCCTCGAGCGGCAAGACCTTCCTGCCGTAGAGTCCGATGCAAAGCTCAAAGCCGAACTAAAGGCAGTAGATCGACCAGCGATTTACTACATCGGAATGAACCAGGGGCTCTACGCTCCTTTCAAGGACGTTCGGGTTCGGAAGGCCTTTGCGATGGCAATTAACCGCGCAAAGATTGCCGGGGACATCATCCACCTCCCCGAGGCTAAAGGCTTCATCCCGGCGGGCATTGATGGCCATCGACCGGACATCAAGGGCATCCCGTTCGATCCAGCCACGGCGCGCGATCTGCTCGCCCAGGCGGGATATCCCGGCGGAAAGGGACTTCCGCCGCTAACGATTACTTACCGAGAAGGTCGGCCGGATAGCCAGCTCCTCGCCGTCTCGACGGTGACCGATCTGAAGAAGAATCTCGGCGTTGAAGTCGCGACCCGGGCAATGGAATGGCGAACGTTCCTTGAAGCAAGAAACGCCAAGAAGCTTCAGTTCGTTGGCCTGAGTTGGTTCGCTGACTACCTCGATCCCGAAAACTTCATCAGCTTCCTGCTGACCAGCAAAGCGGTCGAAAACCGCGACGGGTATTCAAATGCCAAAGTCGATGATCTCTGCGCACGGGCAGATGTCGAGCCAGATGTAGAAAAGCGGCGGGCCATGTACCAACAGGCCGAAGATCTCCTTCTCGAAGACGCGGCCCGCATTCCGGCTTATTTCGGTCGGGACATGATTTTGGTCAAACCTCAGGTTAAGGGCTTGCGCACGAATCTTTTTGGCACTATGGTGCATACCACGGTAGAAATTGCCGAAAAGTGATGAAAATGCTTGCCATCTACCCCGGGAGCTTCGACCCGCCGACTCTCGGGCATCTTGATGTCATCGAGCGGGCAACTCACCTCTTTGATCGACTGATCATCGCGGTGGGCGTCAATTCGGCTAAGCGGCCGTTGCTGACCACCGATCAACGCATCGAAGCCCTTCGGCTTTCGACTGCCCACTTTCCGAACGTGGAAGTCGCAAGCTTCAGCGGGCTGTTGGTTGAATACGCGAGGAGCGTCGGCGCAAAGTCGATTGTTCGGGGCCTTCGGGCGACGGCCGATTTTGAGTACGAATTTCAGATGGCGATGATCAATCGGCGACTCGCGAGCGACGTCGACAGCGTCTTTCTTATGACTCGCTGGGATTATAGCTACCTCAGCAGTTCGATGGTCCGCGAAGTGGCGGTCCTCGGCGGAGACTATTCCACCCTCGTTCCCGAGCCAGTTGTCCCCATTGTCGCGGCGGCGCTCGAAGCACGGGATCATATTCCGGCGATGGAAACTTCGCAACACGGCTAAACTAGACAACTGCTCTCAATGGACACCCTTCGCCTCCTGGATCAACTACACGATTTAACGATTGAGAAGCCTTCACATCTTCCTGGCATTCCGCTTTATTGGGGGCTAGACAAGGACGAGATTTCGCTGCTCATCACCAAGATTCGTGCGAGCTTGCCGCAAGAAATGAAAACGGCAGCAAACACTGCCCGCGAAAGTGAGCGGCTGCTCGAAAGTGCCAAAGAGGACGTTGCCCTCACGCTGTTGAACGCGCAAAAGGATGCCGAACGGATCCTCGTAGAAGCGCAGCAAGAAGCAGAGCGGATCCTCGAACAAGCGAGATTGAAGCAGCAGCAGATGGTCGCCGAGAGTGAAGTCCTGAAGCTCAGTAAGGCTCAAAGCGAAGAGATTCGAAACGCTGCGGACAGAGACTCGCTTCAGATGCGGCGCGGAGCCGAGAAGTATGCCTACGACGTACTGTCGCAACTCGAGCATGTTCTCAGTAAAGCGATGACCACGGTGAACGCCGGCAAGCAGGAAATGGCCCCTTCGGTGGAAGCCAAGCCCGCGCCGCAGAACGTCAAGGTCAAGTGACTTGAACCCGATCCTGACCGCCGGCTACGGCAACCGGGGATTTCCGGCGTTCATCGAGCTGATGAAGCGGCACCGGGTGACTCACCTTGTAGATGTCCGCAGCGTGCCGCAATCCAGCTACTGGACTGATTTTCGGCGCGAGAACCTAGAACGCCTCCTGCCACCGACCGGTCTTCGCTATGTCTACATGGGCGACACCCTGGGCGGAATTGCCGACAGTCCGATGCTGTGCAAAGATCCCGAGGCCGTGGAGTTACCACCCCTTTTCGACGAGCCAAAGCTTGCACTTGGGATCGATCGACTGTTGAAAGCGGCTGAGAGTCCAGACCGGTTCTTGTGCTTGATGTGCGGCTGTCTCCGACCGCACCGCTGTCATCGCTCACGACTGCTCGGGCCCGCGCTCTTGGATCGCGGCGTGGAGTTGATGCACTTAAACGACGAAGGGGAACCGGTTCCGCAACGAGTGGTCGCAGTGGAATCGATTCCCCCTCAAGCGAGTCTGTTCTAGTTCTCTGTGACTTCCATTCGAGCACTCTTGGTGCCTTGACCCTGGAGATTTGCGTAGAGGTTCACTCGCCCACGCTTACCAAGAGTCGTGATAACCGTCACCTGCACCGAGCTTTGACCGGCTGGAATGATCACCGAAGCGGGCAGGGACGCCACCGCCGGGGCGTCTGTGCCAAGCGTCACAACCGTCCCGCTTGCCGGTGCAACCCCGGTGATAGAGATGGTCATGATTGCTGAGTCTCCAGAGACAACGCTGGACGGAGCGGTGACCGAGGTGATCGCGCTACGCACGATGGCGACAGAACTTGTGCGAGTCACTCCACTGCTGGAGGCCTGAACAACGACTGATGGATGCGATAGCGCACCGCTCTCTGCCGGGAAGGTAGCCGATGTGGCCCCTTCTGGCACGGTGACGGTTGCGGGAACCGTCAAGCGGTTTGAACTTGTGCTCAGAGCGATCTCGACCCCACCGACCGGCGCCGGCGCGGTGAGGGTGACCATTCCCACCGTGCTTCCAAAAGTCGAGATGCTGGACTCCTGGAAACTGAACGCGCTCAAGACTGCGCCATGCTTGACGAGAATCGTGGCCGACTTTTCGCTGAACGTAGGCGTTGCCGTAACTTTAGCCGTGAAGTCCGTTGGGACCGGCTTTCCTGTGACCAGTACGGAAGCACGCGTGGCCCCCATCGGCACCGAAACAGTCGCCGGGCATTCGAGCGCGCTCGGCATCGAGTTGCTCAGGTTGACGGTCATTCCGCCGACTGGAGCCGGTGCCTGCAGCAAGATGGTTGCCATCGCCGTTTGCCCCGTTTCAACTTGCGTACGGTCAAACGTGACGCCACCGACTCGAGGGATGCGGACGATAATCGTTCCGGTCCCAGACGTGAACGCCGTCGCCGTACCCGTCACAGTCACGGTTGTATCTGCATTAACGCTACCGGCGGAAACCGGGAAGGTCGCCGACGTGGACCCGGCCGGAACGGTGACGGTGCTTGGAACCGCCAAAGCCGGTGTGCTGCTGGATAGATTGATGACAGTGTCGGTTGCGGAAGCGCTGCTGATCGTAACCGTGCCCGTGGTTGCCTTACTGGTCGTTACCCCTTGGGTCGAAAAACTAATCGACATGGTCCGATAGACCGCGTAAGCGTATGCCGCACCTCGGTTGGAACCGCCTGGATCGGCAAGTCGCGCGCCAACGAGAACGGACTCTCCATCGATGCCCACGCTACAGCCGAATTGGTTTCCGTTCGCACTGTCCGTAGCCAGGATCAAAGATTCCGATCCCCAAACTCCCGCCGTACGAGTGTAGGAGTAAGCCGCCCCTCGATTTGAGCCGCCGATGTCCGAGCTGAATGCGCCAACCACCGCGAGGTCTCCCGAAATACCCACGGCAAAGCCGAAGTTATCGCCGTTCGTCGCATTGCTTGCCGTGAGCTTTGCTTGCATCGCCCACGAGCCAGATGCCTTGGACACAACATACGCGGCACCACGGTCAGTGCCTCCGGTATCGGCAAATCGAGCACCCGTGATGAAAGTATCGCCAGACATGGCGCAGCTAAAACCGAGTCGGTCGTTGGGGCCGGCGTCTGGAGCGACGAACTTTAGCGCCTGCGTCCATGTGCTTCCACTCCGCTCATAAACGTAGGCGGCGCCACCGTTTGTCGCTCCAGCATCCACACCATAAGCGCCCATCACAACTCGGTCGCCGGAAATCCCAACGCTGTAGCCAAGCTGGTCCGAGTTACGACCATCGCTTGCGGTGAGCTTCGCCTGCTGGGTCCAAGTGCTACCACTTCGGACAAACACGTATCCCGCCCCGCGATTGCTTCCACCTGGATCCGCGTTCCGGGCACCGACGATCACCGTGTTTCCAGAAATTCCGACCGCAAACCCAAACTGGTCAGAAGATCCCGTATCACTGCCAATCAACTTTTGCTGTTGCGACCAGGACGTACCGTTCCGCACGAAAACATAAGCGGAGCCACCACCGTCGCCGTATGCGCCAAGCACCACGGTTTCGCCGAAGATCCCGACGCTGTAACCCAGGTAGTCACCGCTGGCACCGTCGGACGCCACGAGCTTGGCCTCTTGGGTCCAAGTCACGCCTTCTCGACGGTACACGTACGCTGCACCAAAGTCACTGCCGGGCAGGTTAACGTAGGGTGCACCAATGACCGCCAAATTGCCAGATACGGAAACGCTGAATCCAAATTGGTCGCTGTTCGCGCCGTCGCTGGCAATGAGCTTGGCCTGCTGCGTCCAGACGGGGTCGATCGTCACCGGATACTGAGCATTTTGGTCATCGACCACAACGTACATCGCATCGTTTGCGGCTTCGAGATGTGCAGGAAGCACGGTTCCGTTGGCATCCCAAACCGAAAGGCCAGCATAGGAAAACTTGGCCGTCGAGGTTTTGAACTCCACCGTTTGCTCGTCAATCTGTTCGAGACCGGTAGCGCCATTGACAGCCAACTTGACCCACAGGTTTTGGCCGATTCCTGGCTTGCTTTGAACTTGCATCCAGTGGTGCAATCCGGCGCGCTCATTGACATACCACTCTCGGAAATTGGGTCGCGTGAGGTTCAGCCTTGGCCAACCGGAATTGTCCACGCCTCGGCTGACTTGGGGCGCGCCGGTTGTTACTCGTGATGCTCCGCTTCCAAACGCAACGGTTCGAATGGCGATGCCATCGGCGTTCGCCCGGAGCTTCACGGCTCCGCTGTTCGAAAACTCCGCGGAAAACCGATTGGGCTGCCGAGCGATGTACCCCGTTCCCGTTTGGTCAAAACCTCGCGCTAGCCTGTCTGAAATGTCTGACAAGTTGCTTGACTGGGACGGCAGGTGATCGGCACCAATCGCCGAGCTCGAAGAAGCCAGCAATCCAAGCAATGACATAGCCAAAAAGTGTAGACGCACATGCAAATAATTGGTGCTAGCCTTGTGCTCTAACGTACCTCTAAAGCGGTACTAACCCATCTGGTTCTTTGATCCTAAACCGCTGATCCATTGTCATTCGAGTGACTCGGGCAGTAGTTTGGTGACCACTTTAACAAAATGCTCATTCGATACTTGGCTCAGAGCCCTCTTCGCGATTTCGCTACCTGTTTCAACGATGTGCCGCTGAATCAGATCTTGGACAAGCTCTAGATCGGACTCGTCTAGGGCAATGGCGTGAACGTAATCTGGGTTCAGGTTGGCAAGGTCGGCTTCCAGGAGATAAACCTTCCCTCCCGTCATTCCGGCGCCCAAGTTGAAGCCAGTGGGACCGAGTACAACGGCAACGCCACCGGTCATGTATTGGAACGCGTTGGATTCCACGCCTTCGACAACAACGGTGGGGCCGCCGCCTTCCGGGTTCTTGCGGAAGCAAACGCCAAACCGGTTACCCGCCCGACCAGCAATGAAGGCCGAGCCTCCCCGGGCACCGTAGCCGAAGGCGTTACCAACCACGGTAAGACCGGTTTGGCCCTCGGCTTGTCGGATGACAAGCTTTCCGCCGTATGCCGCCGTGAACGCCGAGTCGGCTACCGATCCCGTGAGGCGTAGCTCCATCCCGTTGACCAGATAGGCGCCGTAATAGTGGCCCGCCGCACCGGTGTGGTGCATTTTGAGCTTGCCCTCGGTTAATCCAAGGTCACCCTTTGCCCGTGCGATCTGACCAGCCGCCGCGATGCCAACGCATCGGTCGACATTCGTGAGTTGCTCAGTGAGCTGATCGCTATCTCCTCGTAGCGCAACTTCGGCCGCCGCAAGCTCCTGCGCCCGCAAAGTGGGCGCATGGCTCCGGGTTTGCAACGCGTAGTCGCGCTTACTTTCCCGGGAAATCGGTGGTGCGAGCAACACGCCGAAATCAAGCTGGGCTGACTTTCCGGTGAGACAAGGCTTCGGCTCAAGGCGATCCCGCCGACCGACGATCTCGCTCAGGTTGCGAATCCCGTTTGCCGCCATCAGCTCACGCACTTCGCGGGCCATGAAGAGCAAGTAGCGCGCTACGTGCTTCCCTTTCCCTTGGAACTTTGCGACGAGCGCTGGGTCTTGCGTAGCAACGCCTGGCGCGCAGCCGAGACGCCGCTTTCCGGTGGGATCCGCTGGATCGGGACCGGCAAGGTGGCACTTACGCAGCATCGAGCATCCCACGGCGATAAGCAGGCTGGTGCCGATTCCTACTCGGTCCGCACCGAGGTGAATCAACTTTAGCGCCTGCTCTCCGTTCTGAACACCGCCATCCACGCTGATTTCAACCAGGTGTCGCACACCCTCTTCCAGCAAAGTCTCGTGGACGTTTGGCAGAACAGCGGCAACCGGTATTCCGGCGTGCTTTTGGTCGACCCGCTTGGCCGCACCCGTACCGCCGCATCCGTCGCTGATATGCAATCGGTTGGCCCCGGCGTTTACGCCGCCCATCACGACCATTTCGATGCCGTGGGTGGCGACGAACTTCAGTGCGCAATTCACGTTGGGGTTCAAGTGACGCCAGCTCTCGATCATGAGCTTCACGTCTTCGATGGAATACAAGTTGTGATTGATCGGCGGGCTAATGAGCTCGTAACCGGGTTCGCATCCACGCTGTCGGGCCACTTGGACCGAGACCTTTTTGCCGGGGAGCTGACCGCCTTTACCGGGCTTTGCCCCTTGGGCAAACTTTACTTCTGCTTCCAACGCGGTCGAGGCCGTCCACGGCGTGATCGTGAAGCGACCGCCGGAGTACTGAACGCTCCGGTTGCCGAAGCGAGTCCCGATGCGCTCTTTCTCAAACCCACCCTCACCGCTGTTCGCAATTGGCCCGATGCCGCTTAGGGTTGCCGACTTCTCGAAGACCGAAATGTAACGGCGCAGGAGATTCAGGCCGCTCGCAACCGCCATGTGCGCGGGCGAACTAAGAGCGCCTTCGCTCATGCCGGGTGCCATGAAGCGCCAAGCGATTGAAAGCTCCGACTCAACCTCCTCGATTGGGATGGGTGAGCCGGGCTTCAGGTGGAGACAGTCCAAAAGCGTGATCGGCGTTCGCTCGCTGACCAACATTGCGTAAGTTTGATAAGCCTCGTAAGTCCCGGGTTTTCCTTCGTGAATCTTCTTGGAGTAACCCGTAGCGGACTGAAGATTCCGAACGATGTCGGCATTATTCGCATGGGCGCGTCCAGACTTGGTGTGCCGATATTCGCCGAAGTCGGGCAGGGCGCACTCTTCGACGAACGCCTCCGCGTGGAATTGCAGCCACTCCGAATTGAGGGTGTCGACCCCAATGCCTTCCAGGTGTCCCGGAACATTTGGAATCTCTCGGGCGAGGAAGTCTTTATCAAGCCCGATGGCTTCGATCAATCGCGCGCCGCAATAAGCCGAGGACGGCGTGACGCCCATCATCGACATCGCCTCGACGAATCCTGAGCGAACTCCCTTCAGATAGTTGTATTCCTCCTCTCCAGCCGAAGCCGACCCGAGCCACGGACACACCACGTCTGCGCCAACGCTAACCAACAGAGCGCAATGGTGGATGTCCCACACCCCGGCATCCGCGACGAGTCCGACGCGGTGGCGACGGTTTTCTTGGATCAGCGCTTCATGCAACCGCGAAACGAGGCGCAACATCGGCACCGCCACTCGACCGGCATCGACATTTCGGTCACTCAAGATGAGGACAGTGGCATCAAGGGCGGACGCCTCGGCGACCAACTCTGAAAGACGCGCTTCTAGACCTTCGCTCCCGGTTGCGGCATCGAAGGTCGCATCTAGCACGTGAGCGCTGGCCTGGGAAGACAACCAAGCGCATTCACCAAGGGAGATGACGCGATGCTCGGAGCGGAAGACCAGCCCGTCTTCACCACCGAAAAGCCCAGATCTGTTACCGATGGAGGCGCTGGAATCGAACACCCACGCGTCCCGAATCGGGTCAATCGGCGGACTGGTTTCTTGGGCAAATCGGAGCGCAAAGTAGTCTTCGATCCGACGTGGGAAGTGGTCCAGAATGGCGGCGGGAGAAGTGTCGTCTCCCATTGAGCCGACCGCAGGCTTTCCGGTCTTGAGCAGCGGCGCGAGGACGACATCAATGTCTTCCTTACCCATGCCAAAGGCCCGCTGCAGCCGAGTTAGGTCTCCGAATTCAGGAAGCTCTTCAGTGCTTGAGAGCAGAACGACATCGTGAGGGAGGCCCGGATAGTCCTTTCGGCCAACTTCGTCGTGAACCTGTTCGTTGGTAAGGATCGCGCCATCGGCAAGGTGAACGAGCATCGTTTCGCCCGGTCCCATGATGCGCTGAGACTGGAATGGCCCGAGCGGGAAGGTGCCCGTCGGCTCGCTGCTCGCAAAGGCAAAGTCCTTGGTCACGGTCATCCAAAGCGGGCGCAAGCCGTTACGATCAAGGTGCGCAACCGCATCGTCTCCGTCGCAGGCGACAATCGCTGCAGGTCCGTCGCATGCGCCGAGAAAGACTTCCATGGCTTCGTTGAATTTACGAAGCGGCGAACCATCTGGCAGCGTGCTGGTCGCTTGCGGAAGCAAAGCGAGGATCGCCTGTGGCACGTTCATGCCGCCCGCAAGAAGGGCGATGAGCATGTCGTCGAGGTTTGCCGTATCTGAGCCGCCGGGACACACGACGCTCGTGATGCGGCTCGCGAGCTTTTGGATGGAAGGGAACTGCTCAACGAGGTTTGCAATGAGGTCGCGCCCAATCGCCTGCATCCACGCGACGTTGCCCTGGATGGTCGAAATTTCGCCGTTGTGCGCCAACGCCCAGAACGGCTGAGCACGACGCCATGCCGTGGTCGTGTTGGTGCAATACCGACTGTGGAACAGAACGTACCGAGAGCGGAAATGTGGGTCTTGGAGGTCGGGATACAGGTCGCCGATTTTTGAGAGTTCGGCAAGGCCCTTGTACACAACCGTTCGGTTCGAAAGGCTGACGATGGCAAAGTTGTCGCCATACATCTTGTTCGCTTCCTCATCAATCGCGAGACGAAGCAAGTACCGACAAGCAAACCAACCGTCCTCGCTCATTCCCTCGGGTCGGCGGAAGATCGCCTGTCTCACCTTCGGCATCGTCATCCGGGCCGAGCTGCCTTCGGGCAACGCATCCGGGTTAATCGGGACTTCTGCCCACTGAAGAACCTCCGATCCGGCCAAGTGCGCAAGCTCTTCGACGATGGCGGTGCAGCGTCGGCGGTCTGTGGTTTCCAACGGCAGGAAGAACATTCCGAGCGCCAAGTCCTGTTGCGCGATGAGCTTTGCGTGGTCAGGAAACCGATCGAGAAGGAGCGGCCAGGGGATATCCAACTGCACCCCGGCTCCATGCCCAGGAGCGCCGCGGTGGTCGAATTGACGGCACAGTTCAAGGGCGTGTTGAACAACGGTGCGGTCGGCAACTCCTTTTCGACTTGCAAGAAATCCGATGCCGCAAGCGTCGGCTTCGAGATGAGGGCGTCCGTGACGAATGACTTGAAACATTGAGGCTCAGAACGTCCCGTCATTGGGAATCTGCTCGTCACCGTTGCCGAGGCTCGCACATATTACAGCAAGATTTGGCTTCAGGATCGGAAAATTTTGTTACGCTTCTTGAAGATAATCCTTAACTTTTGCAGCCAGCGCATTGGTCATCGTGGGAACAGAAGCTAGGTCTTCAATGGTGGCTCGCCGAATCGCGTCGATCGAGCCGAAAGTGCGCAGCAGCAACCGACGTCGGCGCGGCCCCACGCCCGGGATTTCTTCCAACGCCGAGCCGCCCATCCGTTTGTCGCGAATCTTTCGGTGGAAGCTCAACGCGAACCGGTGCGCCTCGTCTCGCAAGCGCCGAAGCAGCATGAGTCCCGGGGAGTTGAGTGGCAATTCGATCTCGCGGAAGCCGTTCTCGTCCAGCATGTATAGCAGTTCGTACCGCTTGGCGAGGCCGACCATCGGCACGGTCATACCAAATTCATCCCTCGCCTTAAGCGCCGCGCTCAACTGCGGTTTTCCGCCGTCGATCAGGATCAGGTCCGGGAGCTTGGCGAACTTTTCGTCGCCGTCGGTGTAAGCCCGGAGCCGCCGCATCATGACTTCGTTCATCATTGCGAAGTCGTTCGGCACCTCGGGCAACCACTTGATCTTGAATCGCCGGTACTCCGCCTTCGCTGGCTCCCCGTTCTCCGTAACCACCATGCTGCCTACCGGCGCGGTGCCTTGGATGTTGGAGATATCGTAGCCCTCAATTCGCGACGGCAAAGTCGGCAAACCGAGTGCTTCTTGAAGCTGCACAATTGCCTCTTCTACCCAGGCTTCCTTTTTCGCCATCTCTTGGGAGAACTGGTTGAGGGCCTGTTCCGCGTTGGCGGCCGCAAGATCGACGAGGCGCGCTTTTTCTCCCGTCTGCGGAACTTCGACCGTCATCGTCGATCCGCGTTTCTGGCGGAGCCACGTCTGGACAATGTTGCGCTCTTCGATTTCTAGCGGCAGCAGAACCTCCCGGGGGATCTCCGGAGCGTCGGCGTAGTACTGCTTCACAAACTCTTGGACCGCTTCCGCGGGCGGGACTTCCATCGCGCCATCGAGCATGTACTGGCGCTGCCCGATGAGCTTTCCGCCTCGGATGTACAACATCTGAATTGCCGCGCCGCGCTCGTCTTTCACGACTGCGATGACGTCTTGATCCACGGCATCGGAACTCAGCACCTTCTGGCGTTGAAGCACCTTTTCGATCGCGAGGATCTGATCTCGAATCCCGGCTGCCTTTTCGAAGTCGAGGTTCTCTGCTGCTTTCTCCATATCCGCGGTGAGGTCGGCGACGATGCTTTCCTCTTTCCCTTGGAGAAATCGCTCGACTTTGTCGAGGATCTTTTTGTACTCGGCCTGATCGCTCTTACCCGCGCAAGGTGCGAGGCAGCGTCCGAGGTGGAAGTACAAACAGGGCCTCTGCACCTCCGCACCGGTCCAGCTCTTTCCGCACGGGATCAACGGAAAGATCTTGTGGAGCAGCTGGATCGTGTCCCGCACCGCGAAAGCGCTCGTGAACGGGCCGAAGTACTTTGCACCATCCTTTCGAACCTTTCGCGTAAAAATCAAGCGAGGAAAGGCTTCGTTCGTGATCGCGACGTAAGGGTACGACTTGTCGTCGCGAAGCCGGACGTTGTACGGAGGCCGGTACTGCTTGATGAGGTTGCACTCAAGCACGAGTGCCTCAAGCTCGGTGTCCACGACAATCCATTCGATATCGCGGACCTTGCCGACCAAGCGGGCGATACGCGGCCCGTGCTTGGCAGAAGCTTGGAAATAGCTCCGAACCCGGTTCTTGAGCGAAATCGCCTTGCCGACATAGAGCACGCCACCCTTCTCGTCCTTGTAGATGTAGCAACCCGGAGTGGCCGGAAGCTTTTCCAGCCGCTCGTTCACGGTTTCGTTCAAGGATCGTCTGGCCATGCTGGTTTCTTACTACGCTACGCCGCTAGAGCGGGGCAAAGAAAGTTTGACGTATTGTAAGGCGTGTTCCGAATCCTCCGGCAATCCCACAAGTGGGTCGGCGTCATTGCCTCCCTGTTGCTGGTTGTCCTTGCGACCACCGGTTTCTTGCTCGCCACGAAGGGCAAGATTGAATGGATGCGGCCACCCGAGGCGAAAGCCGAGAAGGTGGAATCTCCTGCGGAAATCGTCTCGGTGCAAGTCGCCGTGGAAGCGGCCCTTGCCAAGGGCATCCCCGAGCTTCGCACAATGAAGGATGTTGACCGGGTCGACTACCGACCGAAGTCAAACATTTTTAAGATCATAAGCAAAGAGGGGTATCAAGAAGTCCAGGTTGACGGCAAGACGGGCAAGGTACTTACCGTCTCGTTCCGAAACGACCAACTGGCCGAAGACATTCACGACTTCAGCATTTTTTCGGACCTGATGCACGAATTTGGACTTCCGATCACCGCACTCGGACTCTTAACTTTGGCAATAAGCGGCATCGGCATGTTCTTCACGCCAATTCTTCGAAAACGCAAGTTCCTCAAGGAAAAGGCAAGCGCAGTCGACCCGAAATCCAACCGGCGCGACGCGGAATAACTGACATTAAATTCGCCAAACCGGCGACACCTTTAACCCACGCGGTGAACCAGTTTATGAGATTTTTGCCAGATAATCTGGCAAATCGCGCGAAAATCGGTCAATACATTGGAAACAATCTTGTTCTCCAACTTTCTGTCCGATATCGTAGAAGGGATGAGATTTCATTGCTTCACTAAGAAGCTGATTGGCTTCCACTCGTTCGTGGCAGGTGCCGCGATCCTCACAACAGCGCTGTTGGCTGGATGTGGTGGTGGTGGCGGTTCTACGGGTTCAACCGCTGGAACCGTTCCTGTTGCTATGTTTGCCACCGATGCAGTTAACGACTACGCTCAAGTTTGGGTCAAGGTCCACGGTATTCGCCTTGTGCGACCAGACGGCACCGCCGTCACCGTGTTCGAAGATGCGGCTGGCACCGTGACTGACCTACGCGCGCTTAACCAAGCGGGCACTCGACGATTCTCCTTCCTCGCACAGGGCAACATTCCGATTGGCCGATACAAGCGAGCCGACGTCATCGTCGACCATTCCGTCTCCTTGGTCAACATTGCTGGCGTTGGTGTCACGAAGCAGTTCGCTGCCTCGTTTGACGGGCCAGACGGCAAAACTCACATCCCGGTCTCAATCGAGGCAGAAGTCAACAGCACGACCAACGTCATTGTTGACTTCGATCTTGAAAACTGGACCGAGACGGCAACCCACGTCACTCCAGTAGCGAAGCGCGTTGAAGATCCAAATCTTGGCAACGACGATCGCCATCGAGATGAGGACTACAAGGGCACCGTCGGCGCCCTCGCCGGAACGATTCCAACCCAAACCTTCACCCTCAGTGGTCGAGGCGCGGCAATCAACGTTGTCACGACGGCAAACACGGTCATCTTCCGCGAAGACGGTGGCGTGAACCCAGTATTGGCGAACGGCCAGAGAGCGGAAGTTCGCGGCACGTTCAACATCACGACGCGAACGATTGAAGCCAAGAGCATTAAGATCGAAGATGCTCGAGCCGAAGAACCAAAGGTATTCGGACCGATGTCTGAGATCAATGCGACGGCTGGAACCTTCGTGGTCGAAGCCAAGCTGGTCCGCGGTTTCATCCCTGCAGCCAGCACGGTGAAAATTCAGACCTCCGACACGACTCGGTTCCGCCTCCGACGCGGACTCACCGCGACCAAAGCCGAATGGTTTGCCTTGGCAAAACCAGCAGCACCGGTCGAAGCCGAGGGCCTCTACAACGCCGAGACGAACACGCTCACTGCTAAGTCCGTTCACTTTGAAGGTGAAGATGACGGCGGTCCTGGAAACGAGGTCGAAGGCAAGGGTGCCGTATCGGACATCAACGTTGTGGAAAAGAAATTCAAGATCACTCTCTCCGAGTGGGAAGGATTCCCCGGAGCGCTTGGCAAGGTCGTCAGCGTCAACGCTGCCGAATCTCAGTTCAAGAACAAGTCCGGTGACATGATCTCCGCGGCTAGCTTCCTCGAACTTATCGCTGCACCTGGTGCGGTGGTCAAGGTTAAGGGACGTCTGGACGGTGAGGTCATCATCGCCGTCTTCTGCCAAGTCCGCTAACTGCGCAACTCGAAAACCCGGCTGTCATCGCTCGTACTGAGCGGCGACATCCGGGTTTTCTGCGATT
Organism: Chthonomonas calidirosea; assembly: GCA_945882415.1. Lineage (GTDB taxonomy): Bacteria > Armatimonadota > Fimbriimonadia > Fimbriimonadales > Fimbriimonadaceae > Fimbriimonas > Fimbriimonas planktonicus. The sequence continues at coordinate 16,170 of CAMCWC010000008.1, read as the reverse complement.
AAGCTCTCGATGTCCGCAATCGGCGGAACATGCGAAGTGGCACCAAAGTAGCCGCACTTGAGGCATCCGGCCGACGCGGCAAACCGTAAACAATCCGGGATTGACCAGCCGCGTGAAAGGCCATGTAGCATCCCAGCGCGGAACATATCCCCCGCGCCCGTGCTGTCCACCATATCTGGCGCGGGAAACGGCGGATACATCCGCACCGGGTGGTTTGGCGATCCTGCAACGAATCCGTTCGGGCCGTCGCTTAAGATGGCAAAGCAGCCGTACTTTGCCACCCAATCTTTCACCCACCGCACATTTCGCTGGGTGTTGCCGCGCACACCAACCCAGTCAGTGCTGCTTTGCCAGAACATGTGCTCTTTGATCGGCTCTTCTTCTCGAAAGAAGTCCATCACATAAACCTTCATTCCCGCTTCGGAAGCGGCGCGAACAGCATCTCGGGAAGGTCCAGACATGTTGGATTCGACGGTGAACCAGTCTCCTTCAGAGTAAGGCAGCCTGGCAACCGGAATCCCTGGCCCCATTCGGCCAAAGCCCGTGCCAAACATCGTCCGCTGTCCATCTGGCGTGATGTACACGTCACAGACTGGCGAGAGCATCGGGCCCGATTGTCGCCCTTCCGGGAGCGCCCGCAGGTTCTCGACCGGTAGGTTCTTTGCCCGAAGCGCGGACCACAGGACATCTGATTCCAGGGAGGTACCGATCGCATTCCCAGTGAGAACCGGAGCATCGCCCCATTGCAAAAGAGCCGTCGCGGTGTTCGCGGCCTCGCCTCCGAGCATGAGTTGCTCTTGCTCGACTTCCACATACCCACCGGGTTCGGGAAGGCGCGCTACCCGCCGCAGCCGGTCGATGCAGATTGTTCCAAAAACAAGGATCAAAGTGGACGCATAATACCGATTCGTGTTCTGGATTCAAACGGGCTTAGCTTTTGTCATTTGGATTGCGGCTGGCTTGTCCGTGCGCCGGGTGCCATTATTGTCGCCTCACGAGCTCCGAAAGCGACCGCGAAAGCAGCGCCTCACGGCGCTCATTCTTTTGTTCCCGGTGGCTATCTTGCTTCTTGGAGGCGGCATCGCGTGCATCGCGGCGTTCAATGGTCTCGCCCCGACCGGGCTTGCTCCTTGGGCGTGGCTGCTGCTTGCTCTATCGGGCTCGGTGTTCGTTTGGCTCCAAACCGCAGCGATGAGCGTCGCCGTTTCCCTTGCTATGGATGCAAGACAAACCGGCGATGCCATACAATCGTCCAACCAGAACGAGAATTTGAAATGAGCTTTTCACGTGTTGCAATCACCATCGCTGCGATGTTCGTGATCGGTGCTTCGGCATCGGCCGGAACCTCCCCCAAACTCCAAGACCCTGAAGTTGCGGCGCGTAGCCAGAAGGTTCAGGAGAACATGCGCCGGATCGACTTGCTGATGCAATTGATGCCGCTGATCATCCGAAAGGACCAATTCGACAAGATCCTTCCGGTTTACGCGAAGATCAAGTCCGAGCAACGCAAGGTTCTGGAAGACGAAGACAAGCAACTCCTGGCGCTCGAAGCGGAAGTTAATGAGTCGCTGAAGAAGGCCCGCGAAAACGGCGTCTTTCCCAAGAAAGACCTTGTCAAAAAGTGCATCCTACTCGTCCGCGCCCTCGGCATCCGCCGAATCATGGCCCGCGGCGAACTTTCGGAAATGCTCTACAAGACGATCGACGAGTGCTTCGATGCCGGTCAGAAGAAAGTGATGACCAGCATTGATTGGAAAGAATTCGATCCGTCCGCCGATCTTGCTGGTAAGTCAGACGCGGACAAGATGAAGTTCTTTATCCGCGTCATTTTCCTTGATCCACTGGCCTACGACATTCTTCTCGACCTAGACAAGAAAGCCCGCGCTAGCGGCCTTTGAGCCTTGCCACGGCTCCCTGAACGTTGTTCCTGATGAACGACAGCGGATGACTCAAAAGCGGTTCCAGTACTGGAATCGCTTTTTTGTCGCCGTATTCGGCTAGCGCATTGATCGCCGCCGCCCGGGCACCGAAGGACTTCTCCTTGGTGACCTTTACGAGGGCGTCATAGGCTTCGGTCTGGCCCGGCTCATCTTTGATTCGGCCAAGAATTTCGATCGCTTGAACTCGGAGCGCTTCGTTTCGTGGCGTCTTCAGTTGGCTGAGGCTGATGCCCCGTGCTCGATCTTTGTCGGTATCGGCAAAGTGATTCATCGCAAACTTTCGGAACTCGTCTTGGTGGGAATCGGTGACCCAGGCATCTTCGACAAGGCTTTTGTCGCCGGTTACGCGGACCAGCGCCCGAAGGGAATCAAGCCGAATCAAATCGTTCTTATCCGACTGCATCAGCTCGCGAATCTTGCCCTGAGTTGCTTCAGTGGGTTTCAGCTCTCCGAGTCGGCTCACCGCCGCGCGGCGCTCAAACGGGCTCGCACTTGTAAGCAAGCTCGAAAGATACGCCTCATCCGAAATGAGCGGGATCAATCGGCTTCGGAGTGAGTTGCTGATGCTCAGCTTGGCCAATTCGACCTTCTGTGGCTCGGATAGCGTGGGGAAAGCAACCGGTGCCAGCCGAGCGCGCTGTCCAGCGTTTCTGGCGAAACGGTACATCTTCATCCATTCAGCTGGGGTCAGGTTAGCTTCATAGCGAATATCCGCCATCTGCCAAGCCGCCGGGTCGAGTTGAACCAGTTCGGCCGGGAAACTGACTTCCGTCTTCGTACCGGTCAGCGTGACTTTCTCGATACCAATCTGCTCGCCGTTGATGAGCAGAACTTCGGTTGGAATACGGAAGTTGGTGCCCGACTGCTCAATCGTCCACTTCTTGCCGTCTCGCTTCACCGTCAGCTTCGGCGCGGCATTCTCGTAGAACCACTGCTTCCGGAACCAGTCGAGATTGGTGCCGAGCGTTTTGGAATAGAACGTGAAGAACTGCTCCGTGTCGACGTTTTTGTACTTGTAGGCGTTCAAGTACTTCTTGGTGGCGTCCCAAAATGCGGGCTCGCCGACCATTCGCATCAGCATGAACATGCGCGATGCTCCGCCGGGATAGGCAAAGCCGTCGAACATTTCGATGGGGTCTTTGTAGCCAAACCAGACCATTGGGCGATTGCCGCCCGCGTGCGCCCCAAGACCGCCCGAGAAGATGTCGACCCGCTGGAGGTCGAACGCATCCTGGCCCTCAATTTCGCGGGTGTAGAAAGCGGGCATGAAGCTGGCCCAGCCTTCATTGATCCAGATGTGCGACCAGTTTGGCGTCGTCACGGTGTCGCCAAACCACTGGTGCGCCAGTTCGTGTGCGACCAACCCGGTCGAATCTTCGAGGGGGTGAACATGCTGCGGATGGAGCGTGCTAATTGTCTGAGTCGTCGCCGTTATGTTCTCCATTCCACCGAACATGAAGTCGGGAACGGCGGACTGGCTGTACTTTGCGTACGGATACTTGAAGCCGGTCAACTTTTCGTAGACGGCAACGTTGCGAGCCGTTCCCTGAAACGCGACCTTGCCCTGAGCCTCAAGTCCGGTTGGAACCCAGTAGCTCACCGGGAGTGGCGACCGTTGTTCGAAGATCTCCGAATACGGTCCGGCGACGAAGCTAATCAGGTAGGTCGAGTGCGCCTGATTCATCTTCCAGCTAAAGGTGTCATTCACTTTCCCGACAACCTTTTTGACCAGCTTTCCATTGCTCAATCCGCTCCAGCCTTTCGGCAGGATCAATGTGCCTTCGCTGGTTGCCTTGTCATCTGGGTAGTCGTAGGTAGGAAGCCAATTTCGGGTGTCTTCCATTTCGCCCTGGGTGTAATACACCGGGGTTTTCGCTGGGTAGGCGCGCTCGGCGGGAACGTAATAGACTCCGGCTTCTGGCGTGCCGACGTAGGTGATCGTTACGTTGATCGGCCGCAGGCTTTTGCCCGCGTTTGGGATGTTGAGGCGGTTGTTCTGGAGCGAAAACGACTTTGGCTTGCCATCTACCAAAACGTTTTGCACGGAGAGCCGCTGACAATCAAAACTTACCGATCGCTGACCAGGCATGAGTTGTAAGCGATTCGTGACTTTCCCGACAATCTGCCCGGGCCGGTTCTTGTTGATGCTGATCTCCCACTTGACGTGGAGAAGATCAAAGGTTCGGGGTGGCCGGCGATCCGCGACGGCGGAGGCGAGCATTAACGGGGTGATGGCACCGAGCATGCAAAACAGTATGCCAAAACCATCACACAACGTTTCAGGATTGCGAATCCGGCCTGCTACATCTGGACCAGGCGATTAGCGGCTTCCCAAGCGCGGGCGATATCCGCCACGAGCAAGCTATATCCGCCGTCGCCACTGATGTTCGCCTGACGCAGGATGTAAGCCGGGTGAAGGGTCGCGATGGCGGTCTTGGCGAATTCGCAGGGGAAGTACTTACCGCGCTCCTTTGTGATCTGGAAGTTTTTCTTGATTAAGTTCTTCGCGCTTGGTGCGCCGATACACAGAATGACCTTCGGCGCCATGATTGCGAGCTGTGGCACGAGCCATTCGCGGCAAGCGGTCGCTTCGGCCTCGGTTGGCGCACGATTGACTGGCTTCCCGGTGCTCCAATCGGCAGCGCGACACTTGACCGTGTTCGTGATGTAGACCATTTCTCGCGTCAAGCCAGCATCGACAAGGGCTCGGTCCAACAACTGCCCTGCGCGGCCAATGAAGGGCCTTCCCTGCTTATCCTCGTTCTCGCCGGGTCCTTCTCCCACAAGTACCAGTGGCGACTTAGGATCGCCTTCACCAAAAACGACGTTGGTTCGCCGCTCGGACAGCGGACAAGCGGTGCAGACTAATGCCCGGGACCGAAGCTCAGCGAGGGATTCCATCAATCACTCCGCGAAGTCGGTCGTAGCTGGCTTCCAGCGACTGCGGCATCACGCGCACTTCGCCGACGGCGGTCATGAAGTTCGTGTCCCCGTTCCAGCGCGGCACGATGTGCCAATGGATGTGGACCGGTATCCCTGCCCCGGCCGCCTTGCCCATGTTGACGCCGAGGTTGAACCCATCTGGGTTGTATGCCGTGCGGAGCCAGCGGACGCCTTGCGCGAGCAGCTGATTAATCTCAAGCAATTCGGCGTCGTCGAGAAGATCAATATCGGCGACTTGCCGATACGGGGCAATTAAGAGATGCCCGTTGGTGTACGGGTAGGCGTTGAGCATTACGAACGCCGTCGTGCCGCGAAAGAGAATGGAGTTCTTCCGGTCGTCATTTTCGGCCGGAAGATCCACGAAGATGTCGCCGGTGCCCGACGACTGAGCAGGCTTCTCGATGTAGGTTAAGCGCCACGGAGCCCACAAGACGTCGTTCATGACGTCATTTTGACCGGAACGGTCAGATCGATTTTGCGAGGATGATGGCCTCGGCCACTTCTCGCATCGACTTTCGCAGGTTCATGCTCTGCATCTGAATGCGACGATAGGCTTCGGACTCTCCGACCTTGTACTCGTCCATCAAAATGCCCTTGGCTCGGTCGATGAGCTTTCGCGCCTCGAGCTTTTCCTGGAGGTTCGAGACTTCGCCATTGAGCTGCTGGTTCTGCTCAAACCGGCTTCGCGCAACTTCAATGCTTGGTGGCAAATCGCTAGGCTTGAATGGCTTGACGAGGTAGGCGAACACGCCTGCATCTTTAGCTCGGTCAACCAGTTCCTTGTCGGAGTAAGCGGTCAGAAGAATCGTCGGAGCGATGTTCTCTTCCGTGATGATGCTGACGGCTTCAATTCCGTCCATGACGGGCATCTTCACGTCGAGGATGCAAACATCGGGCTGGGTTTCGCGGGCGAGGTCTACTGCCTGCTTTCCGTCGCCGCCTTCTGCCACGACTTCATAGCCGAGGCTTTCCAGCATCTGACGAAGATCCAAACGAATAATCGGATCGTCGTCCGCAATCAAAACTCTCATCGTTGCCATATTTTCCCTGAGGGCTACGACGCCGTAACGCCAACGGTCTGAAAGAGGGAGTATACCTTTCAAAAGTTGTGGGCCTATGATATGAAAGCATCCTTGCGAGACCTGTTGCGGAGAGGCATCGATTACAGCGGAATGTTTCCGCCCGCGAAGTTACGAGCAGAAGAGGCAGTAGGCGAATACCGAGCCTTGCAGTCATCGGATCTGCGCTGGATGTTGCATCGGTTCTCGGCACCGATTACCGCGCTTTCTCACTCGGCCGTATTGACCCTCACTGACGAGCCCGTGGCCGTCATCGGGCGCCGAGGAGGCGAGTGGGAGAACGATCGATTTGAAGACGCTCGTGATCTGAATGCTTTTCTCCAAGCCGGCGGCAAGGTTGGGTCGTACGAATGCGAACTGCCGGATACCGATGACGTGGATGAAGTCCTCGGTCAGTTGCGCGGATTTAGTGCGGCCGACGAAGTGCTAGTGGAGCTGAACCCAGATCGGCCGTTTCCGATGATTCTTGATGCCCTCGCCGATGCTGATGCTTTCGGCGCTAAGTTGCGCACCGGGCCGACTCCACCCGCCACCGCAATCGTGGCGACCTTCATTTGGGAGTGTGTTGCGTTGGAGCTACCGTTCAAGCTCACCGCCGGATTGCACGAGCCGCTGAGCGGACACGGGATGCTGGGCTTCGTGAACGTCTTGGGCGCCACCGCAGCGGCGATTCAGCACGATCTTTCGGTTTCCGAGATCAAAGTCGTGCTCGAGTCGGAAGAGCCGAGTGAGTGGCGATTTGAAGAGCAACAATTCCTGTTCCGCGACTGGGATGTCTCTCGCGACGCCATCGAGGATGCTCGCGCGCTCTTCGCTTCTTTTGGTTCTTGCTCAGTTGAAGAACCCGCTGAGGGTCTCAGCAAGCTAGGATGGACGTTATGAGACATCCAAGTTGGCTGCAACCGGGCACCGAGGGATTCGGACTCGACAACTTGCCCCTCGGGAGATGCCGGAACCACGGCTACGTGATCCGCATTGAGGATCACGCCATCGCGACCGATGACCTTTCGAGCGCGGGAATTCTAGAGTGGCTGGACCCGCTTGTACCGCTCACGACCGCACAAGTTCAGGCCGCTCGAAGCGCAGCCCGTGCATATCTGGAAGAACCGAGACAGCTGCTTCCAATCGCCGAGCTTGAGCTGTTGACCCCGATGCCCGTCAAGGCCTTTGCCGATTTCTATAGCGGCATCAACCACGCGAGCAACGTCGGGCGCATGTTCCGACCAGACATGCCGCCGCTTCTGCCGAACTACCGACACCTTCCAGTCGCCTACAACGGGCGCGCTTCCACCGTGGTTCCATCAGGCACGGCCATTACTCGACCAAACGGCATCACCAAACCGGCGGGCGAGGTGCCGCCGATCTTCGGCCCGACTCAGGAACTGGATTTCGAACTTGAACTTGGGTTCTACATTGGCCGTTCCACTGCTCTAGGTGAGGTCGTCCCGATCTCAGAAGCGGACTCGAGCATCGCCGGAGTGGTGCTGGTTAACGATTGGTCTTCCCGTGATGTGCAGCGGTTCGAGTATCAACCGCTCGGGCCATTCTTGGCGAAGTCTTTTGCCACGAGCATCTCACCTTGGCTGGTGACTCTCGATGCCTTGGAACCGTTTCGAATTCAAGGTCCGGCACAAGAGCCTGCCGTTCTACCGCACCTCGCCATCGATGGCCCTCAGCATTACGATCTGAAACTGGAGGTTGCTCTGGTTGTGGACGGCGTCGAGCACGTTGTTTGCCGAACCACAAGCGCCGAACTCTACTGGAGCTTCGCCCAGCAGTTTGCCCACCAGTCATCCAACGGCACGGCTTTGGAATCGGGTGATCTCTATGCGACCGGGACGATCAGCGGCACCGAGCCCGGCACGTTCGGCTCGCTTCTTGAGCTCACGGTGCGCGGCAGTCAGCCGATTGCGGTCGGAGACCAAACTCGGACCTTTTTGCAGGACGGCGACGAAGTTGTGCTCCGGGGCTACGGAAGCAAAGACGGTCACTTCATCAGCCTTGGCGAAGTTCGTGGAGTCGTGGTTCCATCGTAAAACCCGGGTTGTATCCAGCGGCAGTAACTCCGTTTACCGAATCGGGAGAGATTGACTATGTTAGCTTGCTGAAGCTGCTGAGCTGGTTCAAGGCGAACGAATGCAGCGGCGTGGTGCTGGCGGGGACAAACGGCGAAGGACCATCGCTCAGCGCGGTTGAGAAGCGGGATCTCGTTCGCGAGGCAGTGCGGTTGACCGACCTCCCGATCATCCTCGGCATCGCGACCCCGAGTCTGGAAGAAGCGGCTTGGCTCAGCGAGCAAGCGCGGAAAGCCGGCGCGGCAGGAGTGCTGGTCATGCCTCCCGCGTACTTTCGCGAGGTCCCGGAAGCGAACATTCAGCTTTGGTTTGAGGCACTTGCCAAACGGACGAGCTCGCCAATTTTGCTGTACAACTTTCCGAAACGGACCGGAATCACGCTTTCTGCTGGGTTAGTTGCGGAATTGGCGAAGGTTGACAACATCGTGGGTTTGAAAGACAGCAGTGGCGAAAGAGGCAATATCGAGAGCTACCGACAAGCGTTTCCAAGTGGCTCGCTTTTTGTAGGGGATGAGCGGCTGATTCCTGAGTCGCTGGCGCAAGGCTGGAGCGGGAGCATCAGCGGTGCCGCGAATGTGCTTCCTCTTTGGCTCTCCAGGGCCACACAGCCCGGCGGGAGTGCCGCCAGCGCGTTGATTGCCGACATCCTAGACCATGTCCGCGCAAGCGGGCAGCCGATGGCCCACAAGGCCATTCTTAAGTCGCTAGGAGTGATTGGCAGCGACGCCGTTCGCTTACCACTGACACAGTCTGCGTTTCCAGCGGAGCTGGCCCTGGCCATCTCGAAGCTTCAGGCATGAAAAAGCCCCGGCTCGTTTATCGAGCCGGGGCCATTTTCCCTGCTTAGTTCTTCTTCGTGGTGATGAGAACGTGGTTGGTGGCCTTGTCGTACTCGACTTCGACCTTCAGAGCGTCTCGAAGGAAGCTCACCGGAATGATCGTTCGGCCTCGCTCAAGGTAAGGAATTGCTTCCATCTTGATCGAGAGCTCATTGACCTTGGCGTTTGGATCGCCGATCAAGATCATGATCTGGCTACCGTCTGCCGACGCGGTGACCGACTTGGTGAGGTTCTCCCACTTGACCTTGCCGCCTGCCGCTTCGAACAAGTGGCGGAACGGGGTCATTGGGATGCCATTTTCAACTCGTGGAGCCACATCGAAGTTCACGAACTTCGAGTTGAGGGCAACCGCGAAGGTGCCGACGTTTGGAAGTCGCGTTCCCTTGCTGATTGCGAGGGTTGCGGCGGTTCGCATTGCGCCGACCGCAGCGTTGACCGAAGCGTTGCTTCCAGCAACCGTCGCAGTCTTGACTGCGCCGAGGTTGACGATCTGCTTGGTTGCCTTTGCAACGACCGTTTTGACCGGAGATTTGACCACTGGCTTTACTAGCGGCTTCGCAGCGGCGACTCGCGTGCCAGTTGGCATCATGAGCTTTGGTCCCGCGACAACAGCCTTTGGAACGGCAGTTGGTTTTGCCGAAGCGCCGGACTTAGCGGCGGCCATCGTGGTCTTTGGCGTAACCCCTGCGGTCAACGCACCGGCGACGGTTGGTCGGCCGAGCTTGACAGACTTCATTCCGCTAGGAGCAACCACGAACGTGGAGCCAGAAACGCCGTTTGCAACCGGGGTTGCTTCTTCGACGCCCGTTCGGTCGGTTCGACCACTTGGGTTGTTGACGAAGAGTCGGACTTTTCGAGTCTTGTAGGTGTTGCTCGACTCATCGACGGCCCAGGCTTCCACTTCGTGCCAGCCATTGGTTTCCTTCGACGTGTCCCAGTTAAGGCTGTACGGTGGGTAGTTTGTCATTCCCTTGAACTGACCGTCCACGAAGTAGCTGACGTAGGTGTTCTTGAGCGACGCGTTGAATCCAATCTGAACTTCAACAATGCCGAGAACGGTCTGTCCGAGCTTCGGCTTGGCCATGAAAACGGCGCTACCGCTGCTTTGCTCAGCAAGGATGATTTGTTTCTGAACGCCTACGGTTCGGCCAGTTCGGTCGAAGAGTCGGACTTCGACGGTGTTCTCGCCGTCCTTAAGGTCGGCAGGATTGAGCGTGAAATTGGTTTCGCCGGCCGATTTGTCGGAGGCCAGCGTTCTGGTGCCGAGGCTTTCACCGTTCAAGCGAAGTTCGGCCAAGTTTGCCGATGCGCCCGAATACTTGATGGTTAGGGTCGAGTTCCCCAACGCTCGATCGATGGTGATCTTTGCGTCCAGTGGCACCGCAATTGCCGAAGTCGCCAACGCGGCGGCTACCGCAGTTACACTAATACTCTTTATGTTCCAAAAGTTCATTTGGTTTTCCCTCAACAACCACCCCCCAAGGTGGCGTCTACATTCTTTCATAATGGCCGTTGGTTGTCAACCTTCCTGGCCATTTCTTAACCTTTTTAATGACGGGACGTGCGTACAATCCCGTTCGATGCTGAGTTCATGCGTGACACTTGTGCTCTTTGCGCCCGCGATTTCGCCCCTCGAGGCGTACATTCAAAGGCCCGAACCCGCTTATTCCTACCGAGTTGTGGACACTTCCGGTCCTCGAACGCAGCTCGAGGTCACGTCACAAGTGTGGCAAGGAACGACCTGGAAGCACAACGTGCTCTATCAAGCTGGCTCAAAGGACATGCCAACGGACACGGCGATCCTGTTCATCACGGGCGACGGCCCTCGTCCTGGAGACAACATCGACTTGGGTTTGATCTCCGGCGCAACTCAGCTTCCCGTTTATATGCTCTTCAATATTCCAAACCAACCGCTTTGGGACATGAAGGAAGATGACCTGATCGCCCACACCTTCAACAAGTATTTGGAAACGAAGGACCCAACTTGGCCGCTTCTGTTCCCGATGACGAAGTCGGCAATCAAGGCGATGGACGCGATCCAGGACTTTTCCGCCAAGACCGGGCACCCGGTCACCAAGTTCATTGTTACCGGAGCGAGCAAGCGCGGTTGGACCACCTGGCTGACCGCCGCAACCCGCGACAAGCGCGTGGTCGGCATCGCACCACTTGTGTTCGACAACCTCAACTTCACCCCACAAATGTCGCACCAGCTCGAGCACTGGGGCGCCTATAGCGAGCAGATCGAGGACTACACCCGTCGCGGCCTTCAGCAAAAACTCGCAACCAAGGAAGGTCAGCGCCTGCAAAAGATGGTGGACCCGTTCGAATACCGTGGCAACATCAAAGTCCCGACGATGATCGTGAATGGCGCGAACGACGCTTACTGGGCCGCGGATGCGACGAGCTACTACTGGAACGAGCTCAAGCAGCCGAAGTGGCTAGTGACCATGCCAAACGCGGGCCACAGTCTCGGAAACAAAGTTCAGGCCATTGAGTCTGTCAGTGCCATGGCACGCGCCATCGCGAAGAGCAAGAGCCTTCCGGTCAATCCGTCTGGAACCTACGACCTGCGCAAGGACGCGTACACCGTTCGATTTGAGCCGCAGAATCTTGTTGGCCTGAAGTTTTGGACCGCAGTTAGCGTCACGACCGACTTCCGAAAGCGCGTCTACCGTGCGCGGCCCACGATGCTGGAGCCGGGTGCGACTTCGGCGACGTTTGAGCCTCGAAAAGATCTCATGCCAAGCGAAAACGTTGCCGTCTTTGCCGAAGTGCGGTATCGCATCGACGGCAAAGAGTTCAGCATTAACACCCCGACGGTGGTCGTCAAGGGCGGCGTGGCCAACTAGGACGGCTCAAACGTTGATGGCCCAGCGGATGCCTAGGATGAGATGGTTCATGAAGAACTCATCCTCGTAGGCTTCCGCTAGGTGGCCCAGACCCGTGTACCAGGCCTTACCGCTGAACTTTTCGTGGCACCAGATGATGGGGTGATCTTCGCCCATGCCGCCGCCGGGATACGATTTTTCATCGACGGTAGCTAGAACCGTGACCTTTTTAGACCGTGGGTTTTCGACGAAGTCGTACCATTCGTCTTTGAACTTCCAGAGAAACGGAATTCCGGCCATGGTCGGGTGGCTGAGAATCTCGATCTGCACGGTGGCCTCGTGCTCCCCTTCTGGATGTCGGGCAAAGTAGGCACCCGATAGTTCCTGATAGAACGGCCAGTTAGGCTCGGTGATGGTTGCGCCATGAACGCCGATCCAAGCTCCGCCCGCTCGGACGAATGCCTCGTAAGCGGCCCGACCTTCGTCGTCCAGGACTTCTCCGGTGGTATTGAGCCAAACGACACCTTCATATTTGGACAGCGAGTCGGGACGGAAGGTCTGTTCATCCTCGGTGTGATCGGCGTTAATGCCAAGGTCTCCGAGTTCTTCAACCAAACGGGCTACGGCGAATTCGATGCTGGAGTGGCGATAGCCAGTGGTTTTAGTAAAAATCAGGACGTTCATTGTTCCGATCCCTTAGCAATTTTGTCCCCGAATTCGCCAACATCACGGGAATGCTTGACGTCGTCGGTGTACGCAAGGAGTTTGGCACGGTCATCGCCCTTCGCGGCGTGAGCCTTCAATTCCGTCCGGGAGAGGTCCACGGCCTCATCGGTGAAAACGGCGCGGGAAAGAGCACGCTGATGAAACTGCTCAGCGGACTAGAGCAGCCCACCGTTGGAGAAGTTCGCCTCGATGGCACCGCGGTGAACCTGAAGGGCGTGCAATCCGCCATCGACCGCGGGATCGTAATGATCCACCAAGAGCTCAATCTCGTTGACGATCTATCCGTGGCCGAAAATGTTTTCCTAGGTCGCGAACCGCGAAAGGGTTTGGCGATTGACTACGCCAAGATGCGCACGGAGTGCGCTGGCCTGCTCGAAAAAGTCAATGCTAAGTTTGGGCCGGACACGAGCGTTCGGGGACTCAGCATTGCCGACAAGCAATTGGTGGAAATCGCCAAGGCGATCAGCTACGACGCGAAGTATTTGATAATGGACGAGCCGACCGCGGTGCTTACGGGTCCGGAGGTTCGAAGTCTCTTTGCTTTGATCCGCGACCTCAAGGCTCGCAACGTTTCCGTGGTCTACATCTCCCACTTGTTGCCAGAAATTCTGGAGATTTCGGACCGTATCTCGGTTTTGCGAGACGGTGAATTTGTCGGGGAGCTTGATCCCAAAACGTCGACTCCTCAGATTTTGGCCGAGAGCATGGTGGGACGCGAGCTTGGCGAAGTCTTCCCTCCGCTCGGAGCGAGAACGTCGGACGAAGTTGTTCTCGAAGTTACAAACCTCAGCACAACGCCGCACCACCAGCCAGTCAGTTTTCAACTTCGCGCAGGCGAAATCCTAGGCATGGCAGGCCTCATCGGTGCAGGAAGAACCGAAATCTCTGAAGCGCTCGCGGGCTTCCGGAAATCGACTGGGCAGGTGAAACTTGCTGGCGAAGCGATTGAAAAACTATCGCCAAGCGACCGCCGAAAGCGCGGCTTGGTTTATGTGAGCGAAGACCGGAAAGGTCGCGGACTGCATCTCACCCTCGCGATCTCGGAGAATGCCAGCCTGCCGACTTTGGCCGACGCCAACCGCTTCCGCGTCAACGACACCCAGGTGGATTCGATCGCCAATGGTTGGGTCGAGAAGCTCGGGATCAAGACTTCAAACATTCACGCCCCGGTGAAATCACTAAGCGGCGGCAACCAGCAAAAGGTCGCGATTGCCAAGTGGCTCCAGTGCGATCCGAAGGTTGTTATCTTCGACGAACCTACGCGCGGCGTCGACGTTGGGGCGAAGCGAGAGATCTATAACCTCATCGTCGATCTTGCAAAGCAGGGTCTCGCGGTGATTCTGGTTTCCAGCGAATTGCCCGAAGTCATTGGCCTTTGCCACCGCGTTCTTGTGCTCCGAAATGGCACGTGTGAAGCCGAATTAGCCGGCGATCAGCTCAACGAAAAAACGATCATGACCTCCGCCGCAGGGTTGGAGAAGCAAGCCTAACATGAACACCCAGTCCATGAAATCCACGGTTGAGCGCAACGGCGCGTTGTTCGCCTTCCTCATCCTGTTTATCGGTAGCGCGCTCTGGAAGCCGGGAATCTTTCTCCAGCCAGAATCGATCCGCAATATCCTGAACCAGAACGCCAGCATTGGCATTCTGGCCCTCGGAATGACCCTGGTGATCGTTGCGGGCGGGATCGACCTGAGCGTTGGCTCGCTGATGGCCCTTGCCGGAGTCCTTGGCGTTCAGTGGATGAACCAGGCACTTGGTACCAACGCCTCAGATCCCAAAGGAATCTGGGTAGCAGCGGCAAGCTGTATCGCCATTGGCGGGATCGCCGGACTCATAAACGGTTTGTTGGTCACCAGCGGCAAAATTGCCCCGTTCATCGTGACCTTGGCCGGACTCGTCGGCTTCCGTTCGATGGCGCAAGCGTTTGCGGATGGTGGCGAAGTGCGAGCAGTTGGAAGCACCTTCGCTGCGCTCGGCCAGGACGGCATTACCATCCCAGCCCTGCCCTTCTGGATCACCACGCCGCTGGTCATTCAGTGGCCCGTTTTCATCTTCTTCGTCATGGCGGCGGCAGTTGGATTCGTTCTTAACCGAACGCCCTTTGGCCGCTACTGCATTGCCGTTGGCGCGAACGAGCAGGCAGCGAAATACTCGGCCATCAACACCAACCGAATCAAGCTCTGGACGTACATCATCGTCGGGCTCTGCGCGGGAATTGCTTCCCTCTGCGTGAGCTCGCGAATGAACAGCGTCACGTCGGGACAGCTGGGCAACAACGCTGAACTGGACGCGATTGCCGCGGTTGTCATCGGCGGCGCTCGCATGAGCGGAGGCTACGCTCGAATCACCGGAACGGTGTTCGGCGTCCTGATGCTCGGGATCATCACGAACATTCTTACTGCCTCGGACGTGTCCGTCTACTGGCAAGGATTCGTGAAGGGAGTTATCATCTTGCTTGCCGTGCTCATTCAGCGCGGTCGAAGCGACTAAAGGAACTAACTATGAAGTTAACAACAAAAATTCTTGCGGCAGCCGGCCTCCTCGGTGCGCTTTTCGGGTGCACCCCAACGGCAACCAAAGACGCGGCTTCTTCGACCGGCGGAACGGAAGCTCCAGCGGCAACCACCGGCAAGAAGTTGAAGATCGGAGTTTCGATCCCGGCGGCCGACCACGGCTGGACGGCCGGCGTTGGCTACTGGGCTGAGCAAGCCAAGGCGCTTTACCCAGACGTCGAGTGGAAGATCACGACAGCACAGAACCCAGACAAGCAGATCAAGGATCTCGAAACGATGATGCTGGAAGGACTGGATGGCATGGTCGTTCTGGCTACCGAATCCGCACCGCTCACCCCGGTTGCAAAGCAGATCCACGAGAAAGGCATCTTCCTTGTGAACGTTGACCGAGGCTTCACCGAACCAGTAGCCGACATTTTTGTCGAAGGCGACAACAAGGCTTTCGGCCGCAAGTCTGCCGAATTCATGGCGGAAAAGCTTGGCGGCAAGGGCAAAATCGTTATCCTCGAAGGCATCCCAAGCACGGTTAACAGCGACCGAGTTGCCGGATTCCGAGAAGTCATGAAGCGATTCCCTGGAATCAGCATTCTGGACTCTCAGGCCGGAAACTGGAGCAAGGAAAAGGCGCTCAATGTCACGCAAAGCATGCTGCTCAAGCACGCCGAGATCGACGCGATTTGGGCAAGCGACGACGACATGGCCCTCGGCGCCGAGCAGGCACTTAAGGAAGCCAACCGCAAGAACGTTTGGATGCTCGGCGGAGCCGGCATGAAGGACGTTATCAAGCGAGTGATGGACAAAGATCCTCTCTTCCCTGCCGACATCACCTACCCACCGTCGATGATCGCGGTCGGAATGCACCTTGCCGCCGCTTCACTTCGAGACGGAAAGGCGAAGGAAAGAAGCCAGTTCATGCCCAAGCACATCTTGCTTGACGTTGAACTCGTGACTCCTGAGAACGCGAAGAACTACTACTTCCCAGACAGCGTCTATTAAGAAGTGATACTCCGCGCCCCAACGCCTCGGATCCAGCGATCCGGGGCGTTTACATTGATCGAACTCCTCGTCGTCATTGCCATCATCGCCATTCTTGCGGCGATTCTGTTCCCCGTATTCGCTCAGGCAAAACAGAGCGCGAAGCAAACCCAGTGCATGTCGAACGAGCGCAACCTCGGTCTGGCGATGTTGCTGTACCAGAACGACTACGACGATCGATTTGCCCTC
>CAMCWC010000007.1 GCA_945882415.1 Chthonomonas calidirosea | reverse complement strand
CTACATACTGGGCGATGACACCTAGCGATGCGGTCGGGATCTCGGCCGAGGTTTCCGCTACTCCGGTAACGAGGTTGCCACTAGACCCCTTGCCGAAGTTCAACCGCGCCGGGCTGATGTCAGCAGAGGAATCGATGAATGTTCTGGATCCACTGCCCAGAACCACGATGCTCATCACCGCGAAGACCACGACAGGGCGGTTCACCGCGGTGGGCCCGCTCTGAATCCGAAGGTGGTCGTCCGATCCATCGAACCGGACAATA
The DNA here is from genome assembly GCA_945882415.1 of Chthonomonas calidirosea. Taxonomy (GTDB): domain Bacteria; phylum Armatimonadota; class Fimbriimonadia; order Fimbriimonadales; family Fimbriimonadaceae; genus Fimbriimonas; species Fimbriimonas planktonicus. The sequence goes on along the minus strand of CAMCWC010000007.1, from coordinate 174,651 downwards.
TCGACCGTTCCGTACGCGTCGACGATGTACGTTGGCCGAGCTGCGTCGCTACCCGCCTGAATGGTCCGGGAATTCCCGGACGTGTCCAACCAGCGGCCGACCGACTGACCGCCCGCCGTCACCGGAGAGGTGCCGTTGGTCGCCTGGGTCAAATTTGCCGCCGCCGCCACAAACAAATACTCGAGTTTCTTTCCAGCGAGGGCCTGGGGCAAGATGGCCGAAGACCGGGGCGGGACGACCGGGCAGAACGTGCCAGGTGCGTTCGAGATGAGCTGAGCGCAGAGCTTAACGCCGGCGAAGTTGATGTGGATTCCGTCCGTCGTTAGCGTCGGGTGAAGCACTACGGCCGCCGCTGCGCCGACTGCGTTCGTAAACGCCGGCGACACGCGAAGGGTCGATTTTCCGGCCGCTACGGTCGTTTTGTTGACCAGGCGGAACTCGCCGGCCGATTCCAGCACCATGCCGTCTGCCCAACCTGGGATTCCGACGTTCGGGACCGTGCTCCATGGCGATGTGGCGTTGTCCAGCACCGCCGTGGTGGTGGTGCCGATGGTGTCGCTGTTGCCGCTGTAGGTGACTGCCGGCGCTTTGTAAACGCCGACCCCGCTTCCGTTGGCTTCGAACAATGCCGCCCACGTGTCGATGACGCCATCAATTTCTTTCGGCCGATCCGCAGCGCTCACCAGAATGTCCCGGAACCGCCGAACCCGGCCGGTCTGGAATTGGGTGCCCGCCTGCGAAGCCGTCGTCGTCCATGCCGCGGTGGATCCCGTGCGCGGTGGCTGGGTGGCCACAAAGACCTGCTCCACTCCGGAGGCCTTCAGATCGGCAACCAAAAGTAAAGTGTTTTTAACGACTTCGCCGGCGTTGAAACCGTTGCTGAAATCATTGGTGCCCGCGTGGATCATCGCGTGGGAGACGCCCATGCTCTCCACCAAAGCTCTAAACTTCGGCCGATCAACGAGCCGCATCTGGTCAACTCGGTCGCCGCCCACAGTGCTCGAGATGCTCGGAAGGCCCAGCGCGTGCAGACCTTGCCGCAGATACCCAGGTGCCACGGCGTCGATGGCGTTGGCCTGCGAAGGCGAAGCGGTGAGGCCGTTCGCGATCGAGTCGCCAAGGATGACGTACAGCGGCGCGTTGTCCCATTCCGGATCCGGATCTAGCACGGTGATGACGTTGGGGAAAACCCACGCCAGCGAAGCCGACTGCGTGTTGGCGCTCAGCACCGGAGACCAGCTCGAAATCGCCGGCACAGGGTCCGAATCGCCCTGGGAAATGTAGGTCCGGACGGTAGCCGGGTTGACGAACTGGCTGAGGTCGCCGTTCGCTTCCGATGGCAGGTGGCACCAGACCCGCTCACCTGTGCCGCAGGTGATCCGCATGGCGATCTCGTACGCCTGGCCGCAGTTGATTCGGATTCCAGGGATAGTCCACCAAGCCGATTCGCCGTTTGCCAAAGTGCGGGCTACAGTGCCGTTGCTGGCCGCAAACACCCACTTGCCATCAATGTAGACGGCAAACTCCACCGTGACCGCGTTGCCGACGCTGGTTTCTTGCCAGCCTGGTCCGTTCTGGTTGTTGGCGCCATAGTTCGCGTAGTGGAAGCCGAGGCCGCTTCCTCCTGCCATCGCCACGGTCTCCCGGACGGTCAAAACGCCACGAGATCCAGCGACACCGCCGAGAGAAGTCGAGTTGCTGAACCGGCCCGTGCAGTTCATATTGCAATGGGTGATCGGATAACCCCAAGGGCGGGAACGCTTTGGACGGAATCCGACGCGGCCGGCCTGGGCAAGTACTTCTCGCCGGACAATGTCAACGATCTGGGCCGCGAACGGGAAGCCGGTTCCGGAGGGAGTCGTAGCGCCAGATGTGGCAACGTTTGTGCCTGGCGTGGCAGTGGAAGAGATGTTCTTTTCGGACATTGGTTTTGCTCCTTGGGTTGTGGGGTTGACGAAGGGGGACTACACGTCCGCGGTGACACGCTGAACATCGGTGTTTCCGACCCGCACGATGGCGGTCTTATTGGATCCAACGGCGACGCCGGTGCCGCCAGCGACTTTCACCGTCACCGTCTGGCCGGTGCCATTGGCGATGACCCATTCGTAGCCACGAGCCAGCGGGACAATGAGGTTTCGCCCTGCCGTAAGTGTTCCGGTCAGCTCGAGGTGGCGAACCGCCGCCGCCGCATAGCTGAGCGTGGTGTCGGCCGAGTCGGAGATGGCCACCGCGATCCGGCCTTCGCCGCCAACGCGCTGGTGGGCCCCACCGTCCCAGAGGTACAGCCCGGTCCGGGTTTTGGTCCAGACCCGAACGTCCGCCGCGGGAGTGTCGGCCGGCGCGCCGATGTCGCCCGTTGTCCGGAGCCGGATGCCGTCCCGGATCCGCACAACCCCGCCCACGTCGATCATGGTGATGGTGCTTCCGGAAGTACTGCAAACCGCTATGAGAAGCGGCGAGCCAGCGGGAGGGGTAAGGGTCAGCGTATGGGTAAGCGTGCCATCCGCTTTCAGCCATAGGCCGATGGTCGACTGGCTTGCCGGCAACACGTAGGTTGTCGCCCCGATCTGCACAGGGGCCCCAAGCATGGCTGTTCCCGCGGTTACTGCCACGGTGAGCCCAGAGGATTCAGAAACGACAATTCCGGTGAGGATGCCGTAGCCGTTCCCGCCGCTGGTGCCGATGATGGACATCGAGGCGAGTAGCTTGTTCATCGTCGAAGCGGCAAAGCTGCTTGGCGTGAAAGCGCTTACCCCGGTCGGAGTGTGTCCAGGTGTCGATGTTCCCGTGGCGTCCGCGATCGCGACCGGCGCCGGCGTCGGGGTCGGCGAAGCGGTCTGAGTAGAAAGAAGTACTTCGGTTGTTGATGGCATTTAGAGGGTCTCCCACGTCTCGCCGGCGTCGTAGCTGGCAAGGGTCTCGAAAGCGGATGCGCCGTCCCGCAATACGGTCAGTAGCCAGCGCGCCTGGCCGTCTCGTAGCTCGACGGGGTTGGCAAAGCTGAACTGGTCGGCTACCACGATCGGCGAGCCGTCCGAGAGGGTGAACTCGGATCCGAACGCGCTGGAGTCGGCTGGCTTGAACCGGCCGTAAAGTGTGCCCGGGCCAGAGTCGCCGCTGGTGAAGCGGAAGTAGATGAGCAGGACCTCGTTTTGAGAACCTACGCCTTGAAGTGGTCTTTTTCCCATAGCTATTGATCCAAATCCGCCAACGGTTTTGGCGTCGTCGTCGGAGAACCCGACGAAAATCTCCCCGTCGATCTCGACCGCGGTGCGGATCCGCTGGAGATCAGCATCGACGCAGATCGATCCCGAGACCACACTCGAGAGTCCCGCGAGATCGCCGGCGACACTGAACCCGCCGATCGGCGAACCCTCCTCGGCCCGGTAGAGCCGAACGTCGCCACTTGGCACGGTAAGCAGCAAGTAACGGCCGTCCGCGGTCTGGGTAGCGAACATCTCGCTCCCCTCGCTCGGAAGCGGCTCCCCCTGCACCCAGAAATGCCCATGGAATGGTCTCATCTCCCCCCAGCCCTGACCGGCGAGGGAAAGAACATAGTCCGTTTCATCGCCTTCCACCTCGTGAGTGTGCGCGTCGATCTTCCATCCGTCCGGAGCGGGCTGGGGAGTCAGCCAGTTCGCGCCAGGCGCTTTCTTCAGCTGCTGTGCGGACGGATTGGCGGGGGTGATGTGGTTCCGTTTGTGCTGGGTGAAGCTGTAGACCTTTTGGTCCCAGCCCGTGGCCGGACTCAGCTCACCGTCCCGAGCGCGGCCGGGGAACAGCGCGAGCGGCGGCGGGCAATAGGTGTTGTACATCACACCCTGGAGGCCTCCGGAGTAAGCCATCATCCATGCCACCGTGTTGACGGCAAGGTGCTTGCGAAGCGTGTACTCCCGTCCGTTCCGGAAGTAGCCGGCTATGAGGCCATCGATGGTAGCGTTCGGATCGTTCCCGCGAAGGACGGACTCCCGGAAGCTGAGCCAGTCGATGACGGTCGGCTTACTTGTCGGCCCGAGCACGGTCGGCGGGTACTGGTAACTGTCCAGGACATAGTTCCAGAAGCTGCTCGCTCCGAACCGAATGGCTGGCCCTTCCGGATCCAGCGCGCTGGCGAACTGGGAACCTTCGTGGACGACGGTCCAGTCCGGGCTCGGCATCAGGAACACAGGCAGGTTTAGCGTCACCGGGTTGGCCGTGTTCGAAACGGTGATCTCGTACTCGAGGTATTTCGCCCCGCGAGCGGAGAGGTACTGGAAGGCGATGACCCGGGAGTTGTCGCCCATCGCCGCTATCGAATCGCCCTCTGGGAGTAGGTCGGTTCCGGTGTCGGTGATGACGCCGGCGCCGAAATCCTGGGCCCATGTGCCGGCATATTCCAGATTGCCCCGCCCCAGTGGCCAGTCGAACGTGCCCGGGACGCTCGTGAGGGTGTGCTCCGCGCCATCGATCCCGATCAGCTTCACCGCCACCGAAACGATGTTGGTCGCCGTCCAGCCGATCGTAAACCGCTTGGCCAAGCTCGTTAGCATCCTCGGCGAATAGTTCCAGTTGGCCAGGTCGTACTTCAGCTTTATCGTGCTTGCGCCCGTCGATGTGGCCGTCACCGTGGTAGCGCCGAAGCTCGCCGTGCAGTCCGTCAGCGTCCACCGATCCGGACCGGTTCCGATGACGGAAGCGGGGATGGTGGGCCGGTCGATCCGGAGATTCGTGCCCGGGATCCCAAGCCAGCTGGTGGGTGTTCCCGTTACCTGGGCCTCAATAAATCCTTGGTTGCCACCGAAAAGCAGTGGAGCACTGACCAGCGAGGTCCTGGTCCGCAAATTGTCCTCTGGCGGCAGGGCCGGATGGGTGGTGTGCTGGTCGCAGATGTAGCCCCAATAGTCAGCAAAGGCAACGTCAGCCCCGTCGATCTTCCAGTTCCGAGCTTTGTACGTGTAGCTCCAGTGCGGATGGGCGATGTAGTTCGTGTAGGTGACGACGTTGTTGATCTCGGTTGGCGTGGCCTGGTCATCGCTCCAAGTCAGATAGCTCGCCATCTGGCTGTTCGGATCGCCGTATTTCGTCCGGTGCTGGACCTTGGAAGGGAACGTGTAGGTGACGGTCTCGACCTCGAAGTCCTGCAGCGCCGTTGGCCAGAGTGCCGGGTTGATCGGCTCGCCGCTGTCTCCGATCTCCACCCACTGACCCACGTTGACGCTGTTGCTTGCGTAGATCGGCATCCACGTCACCTCATCCAGCGGGTCTTCGATGACGTGGTGAGCATCTTGGATGGTGCCAAGGAAGCTGCTGTAGCTCGGGTGGACCTCGCTGACCGTGGTCCGGGTCTCGATGTAAGGGCTCGGGACCGGAGGGCCTGGTGGCGGGACCGCAGGACCGCAGGAACGCGTGCCCATCTGCTGGGTGTATGGGAACCCGGTGCGTTCGACAACCGCCGCATACGAACCGCCGAGCTTCACAAGGTTCTTCGGAAGGTTCGGGATCAGCCAAAGCTCGCCGCCCCTGTTCGTGACATCGCCGCGGGTGAAGTACTTCCCACCGGCCTCGATCGTAATGAGCCCGGTTTGACGGAAAAGGTTGATGTCAACCTCCGATGTGTTCGTGCCGGTGACGATGCCAGAAGCGCTAAGGCAGTGCGGGCATGCTCCGAAGCAGGCCGGGAGCACCGGAGCCGGGATCGCTACAGGAAGGTTCTGCCAGCTATCGCCGCTCGTGGGCTTGAACTCGTAGGAAACGGTGATCTTGCCGCGTGTGGACGCGGTCCATTCGGCCTCGCTGGTGAGCGGGTAGCCAGTGGCACCAGGGTTAATCCCTCCGGTCACTTTCGGGGCGATGCCGAGCAGTGGCACGTAGCCAGGCCCTAATCCGCTGGCGTCCATCGTCGCCCCGCCGTAGCTTCCGGCAAGAGTGCCATTCACGTACCACTCGATGCTAGAAAAGAACAGCCGCCACGGCGAGCCGAACGTCTCGATGGGGTTGAACCCCCGCAAGATCAGGTGCGTCGATACGGACGTCTCGTAGCTGCTGCCGGTGACGGTGTCCGCAAGGCTCAGCTCGGGGATGGCAAAGCTCCAGATGTACGCCGGCGTCGGCGAATTGGCCGATTCGATCGACATCTGCAAACCGGGCAGAACACTCGCGATGTTGAAGATAAAGAGGCTTTGGAGGCTTGCGTTCCAGCCGAACGTGCCCGTACCATCCCCGCTGTGGGAGTCGGTGCCATCGTAGGCGAGGCCGATCCGGAGGCTATCCGCGAAAAACGATTCTCCACCTAGCATTTAGGGTCTCACCACGTCGGGGCCGCCTGCTCTCGATAGTCCAGGCACAAAGTAGAACTTCCCGAAATCGGCGTCATCAGGATCGAGCACCTGCGCCGCCAGCGTCTCCGTGTCCGGCATCCCCGCCCATCTGCTTTGCTGGGTCTTTGCCACACTTCCGCCCACCACGGTGAGCTGAGGAGCGGCCTGGCCAGCCTGCTGGTTCGCGACCCGCTCCAGCATGTTCCGGATCCCGCCGCGCACGTTCGGGACCGAAATCAGCGTGTCGAGGTTGCTCGGCCGCACCAACTGGTAGCGCGCCATCTGCACGCCGTCCTTCCGGTAGCTCGGATCACACCGCACCACCAAATAGCGATGATAATCGTTTGCGTCTTCCGACCAAGCCTGGACCGAGTCGTAGAACCGGGGTGGTCTCGGACGGGTCTGCAAGACATCTGCCTCATCGGTCACAAAAATGAGCGGCGCCTCGAACTCGAGAGTTTGTTTCGCATGGCATGCCGCATCGAACACTCTTCGCGCGATCCAGAGACAAGCATCGAGCGAACCCGCTTTGTAGTCATAGACCCGGATCGGCACGGGGCGGCCGATGAAGTCGGGATGAGAGCCGTCCGGATAGAACTCGCTGGAGGAAGGTAGCCCCCAGAAGTTGTAGCTGTTCAGGTTGTAAAGCACTACAGATGGTGCCGCGCCGTCTCCCGCACCCAAACTGGCACCGTTCTCGCCGAAGCTCGCGCCGTAGAACTCCACGACATTCCCTTCCGGTGCTTCGACATCTTCCGAGTAGGTCCGCTTCCGGATGAAGGTCCGGACAACGGGCTGGTCCTGTCCGTCGATCGACACGTTTCCGTAGCTGCCCTGAAACGCGCCGAGCCGGTCCGTAGGCGGGTTCATCTCGAACCGGGCCAGAATCGTGCCAGCGTTCTCCGGAAGGCCCAGCCGCCACATTCCAAGTGTGCCGGCGCTTTCGTCGAAGTAGATCCAGCCGCCGAGATAGCTGCTAGCGAGTCCGGTGATGACGTCGGTGATCGGGGAACCTGGCTCCAGCATGAAGGAATCGGGGTCCGATCCCAGCAACCGAATATCCAGCTCCGGAATATCGATCATCTCGGGCGGGTAAGCAAGGCTCAGCAGGACACGGATGATCCGGGTGACCTTATAGGGCCCGGTTTCCTCGGTCCAAACAAACCGCCTCGGCGCCAGCGTCTCCTGGAGCCTTGTCCACTCGCCGGCGCAAGAAACATCGTAAACCCGGCCGGTTGGCGCAGGATAAGCCCGGCCCCGATCGGGGAACTTCTTGGTGCCTGGCGCGCTGATGACATAGCCCCGGAACAAAGTCGCTTTCGTGCCTTCGTCGTCGACTTCGGTCTCGATGTGGATCGGGATCTTCCGTCTTGTCCGGAGTGCAGGGTATTCGTCGGCCAGGTCCGCGATCGTAATGCTGGCGCGGGACTCGCTCGGCTCGCGGGACTGGCCATTGATGTTGATGCTGGTCGGCATCGACTTCCAGAGCGCAGCGCCGGATTCTCGGCTCGGAGTTTCGTAGATGGTGATGTCCGGGGTTTCGAACGCGCCGATCCGGAACACGTTGATCCATTTCAGGGTTGGCGTGGCGTTCCCGGTGCTCGTGAACTCGAACTTCGCGCGGAAGTGCCGGGCCGTGTTGCCCTCCGGAACCGGGTAGGTCACCTGCACGCCGTTTTCGTTGCTGATGGTCACCACGCGGCCGGCGAGCTCGGTCCCATCGGCATAGCAAAGCCGCCCGGTCAGAGTCGTACCGGTAGGGCGGTTGCAGAAGTACTCGAAGGTGATCTTGTCCGTTTCGCTCGTAGGCCGCATCACCGTCTCAAGCGAGAACGGAGCGTCCAGAAGCAGGCCCGATGCCGGAAACTTCTGCTCGGCCACTTGGTAAATCGGCCGCAAATCGCGCCGGCTGTCAATCCGGATCGGCGCCTCTTGCACCGTCGCGTTCTTTAGGTTCGGGACGTTGTAGATCGGGATGATGCCCGCTTGGGCCTTTACGGCCGAAATCGCCGCTGTCCGGAGCAGCTCGAGCAGCTTAAATCCCGGCCGCGCCACGGTGGAGCTGAAGAACAGGATCTTCGATCCGGTGTAGGTGCCGCCGCTCTCTACGGTGTCGCTGGCGATGAGAATCCGGTGAACCCCGTTTAGCACGCTTCTAGAATCGCCCTCGGACCATTGGAACTCGAATCGGGGGAACCAGCCAGACACGCCGCTCTCGATGGGGTTCGTGGTGTTGCCTCGCTCCAGGAGCTTGGCCATGCCGTTGCCGTACACCTTCAACCCGTACTGGCCATTTCCCCACCAGTCCGCGGTCGAGCCCGCTGGGCCGGTGAAGAAAAAGGTCAGCAGGGTTTTGTTCGCCGCAAACCCGCTTGCCGGAGCATAGAAGGTGACGACGATCTGGTCGGTGGGCTTGTGGTTCGCCGTTCCGCGAACTATCCGGTCCATCGTTACCGGATCCTCTCCTGGAAGTGGGGACGGGAAACCAGCCTGGTCCGCCGACAAAACCGCGTCTGCCCAGCTCTCGCCGCTCGCCACGCGCTTCTGGTAGACCGTGCCGCCCGATGTCGGGACACTTCCAGCGAAAGAGACGCCGGTCAGTTCGGTCGTCTTCCGAAAAGAGTCGAACTCGAAAACACCTGGGGCGTGCTGAACCTTCCCGTTGGCCTCGGTGAGGATGGCGTTGAAACCGTCTGTCGATTCCTGCAGCTCGCCTGCGTCCCAGTGGAATCCCTTCAGCTGCCAGCCGATTTCGGGCACAAAATGGACGTTCGTTATTGTGCTTGGCTGAGCGCCCATCTCGAACGCGCTGCGAGAAAACAGCACCGCAGGCTGTGCCGGCGATGGCAAAAAGTCATCGAAGGTCACCGTGGTGTTGCGGTTTGGAGTTACGGGTGTCATAAAATGAACCTATGTCGCCGGGAGTTGGGCCAACGTGTGGAAACTGTGGGGCGCCAAACGCACCACTTGCGAGAACGTGCTGGAAGTGTTCGAATCGGCTCCCGAACTTCGTGCCACCTCAGCCAGCGCCGATTCCAGTGCAAGCGTCTGTGCCTGGGCCGGGTCCGGTTATGCAGCCGACGATGATGGTGCAGCCGCCTCAGCAAGACTTCGAATACCGAATGAAGCGTTGGTGGAGCTGGACGCTGTATGCGCTTGCGATCTATGCGACTGGCTACCTGATCCTATGCAATATCCTTGTCGCAAGGTCTGCAGGTCAGCCGATCGGTTTTCTCGGAACTGCGGTCGCCGTTCAACTTGCAACTGGAATCCCGGCTGGAATGTTGCCTTTTGCTCCGTTCCTGACGTCTGCTTTGGCTTGCGTCGCTCTGGTCTGCCTATATCGACTTTCGGGCCGAACGTTTCCAAGAAGCACAAAACTTTATGGATGGGCAAATCCGATTCTTTCCATCGTGTTGTTGGTCGCGTTCCTTTTCTCGATCGACAAACCCGCAGAAAAGTCGAACGTTCCGGGGCTGCCAAATGTGCCGAGCGCAAAGGTTGATTACCTGGCCAAAGTCCGCGCTCAATTCTTTGCAGGCATGGACTACGGGCAGGTGATGGAAGTCATTCGCGCTTTCGATGGCGTGGAAATGCTGACCGAAGAATCTCAAAAGATCGTTGATGCTGCGACCGGAAAGCCTGCACTGCGCGTTCCGATCGTGGTGAAACGGTTTGGCTCCTTCGACCTGATCGTAGAGCAAGAAAGCCAGACTGTTCTCCGGACCGAAGACCCGGTCAGATAAGACCGAGCTCGATCCGGTCCATCGCGCTGCGCATGTTCGAAGGGCCTAGCTTGGAAGGAAGCGCAGACTGCGCCCTGGCACCACCGCCCATAACTTCCCGAACTCCATTGGTTGCTCGAGTATTGTCTTCGGTGGCTCGCGTGTTTCTGTTGATGGCTTCGGTTTGCGGGTTCTTGGCGCCACCCCGATTTCGGTTTGCGAACTCAGACACGGCGCTGGCTGGAGACCAGGTTCCGAGCTTGATAAGCCACTGCAACGGCTCGGTCAAATTCGAGAAGGTTCGGGCGAGCGTGCTGAAGTACTGGATTAGCGGGCGACCGGCGAGTACTGCTCGCTGAAATTCCCGGGTCAAGATCGCCATTTCGGCATTGAACTCCGCTGCTGTCTTAGCATCTTCCTCCGTCCCGCCAGAACCTTCGGCGAGTCGCTTTCGCGTGTTCTCGGAAAGGTAGTAGGCGCTGGCCAGTTCCGGAGATCCGAACCGAACCGCTTTCTGCCGAGCTTCCTCGAAGGACTTCGACCGGGCCACGTACTCAACCGCCTGGTTGAAGGCTTTGGCATCGTTCGTGTCACCGTAAGGTCCGCGAACCAGGTTGATGCCTGCTTTCGATGCTTCGGTAGCTGCTGTGCCGCCACCCGCTATGTTGGAGCTGAGCTGGTTTGCCGCGTTCGGGCCCAGTCCGATGGCGCTCGCGATCGTGGCCGCTGCGAGTGATTCCCGTGCGGATCCACCGATCTGGGCACGGGTCCGCACCTGGCTGTTGACGCTCTGGATGTAGGCCGCCGCGATCCCGAGCTGTGCGCTCACCGCAATTGCGGCCGGGCCAAGCCCTTTGATGCCAGCGATAGCCGAAGACGCAGCGCTAAGCGCGTCAGCACCGCCCGCCGCGCCCCCACCAGAAATAATCTGGTCAGCAATGCCGCCCATATTATTTTTCATCAGCGCCATGTAGTCAACGCCTAGCATGTTGCCTTTTATTTTTCCGTTTGGGTCCTTAGATAATCGGGTCCGCATCAATATCCGATACAACATAGCGTCCGGATCGTTCGCCGCCTGCTGCTTTGCGATGCGTTTTCGAGCCGCGTTGGCCTGGTTGTGGAGCTTTACCGCCTTGGCTGGGTCGGTGCCCTGCATCAGCGCCGCTTGACGCTGCGCCTGGTCGGGGTCGAGAATCGGCGGTGGTGCCGGCGCACGGTTTGCGATCTGCCGCGCCGAAGACGCCCGTCCATTGCCGCCACCACCAGATCCACTGACACCCGTGTTCACCGCCCCACCCGCTCCGGCAAGCGAGCGAAGGATGCTCATCTGCAGGTTAACCGCTTTCAGGTTATCGGCCGCTTTTTCGGCCGAGTTTCCAAGTCGATCGAGCGCAGTGGCGAACCGGTTAACCACGCTGGATCCACCAGACATTTTCCGCACTTCGTCTTGCTGGGTTTTCAGGGAGCGAAGCTGGTTCTGGACCTGCGCGAACCCCTGAAAAGTGTCCTTGCTTCCGACCTGAATGTCGATTCGAATGGCCATTAGTTTGTGTTCTCCTCGATCTCGTTTTGGATCCGTCTGGAATGCACGATCAGGTCAGAAACCCACGTGGTGGAAGGGGCTGGAATGTCGAGACCAGGCTTGCCGCCGATTCGCTCATTGATCGACCAAAGAAGCTGGTCGACGCGGGTCAGGTGGTACGGGTGAGCGTGCAGATAGCCGATCGACATCTGCACGATCTCACGCCGCGCCGGCTCTACGCTTTTGGGTCCAGGTCCTCATCGTCGGGCGGCGTCAGCATGCCCTGGATTCGGAGCGTGGTGCCCGCCAGGCCCGCGTACAGGCTGTCGAACACCGTCATGGCCGCAAGCTCTTCCATCGAATAGCTTTCGTCCGGGTTGGTCTGGGCAGAGAACACCGTGGCGATGTTCGCGCAAACGTCCTTCGCGGGTAGCACGGGCCGGTTTCCCACGGGGGGAAGGTTCTGTGGCACCTTCCCGTCCGAATCGTCCACGTGGCGAGACCAGAACTGGTCTCCCAAACTGAGCGCGCCAACCTGCTCGGATAAACCAAGCTGGCGAAGATGGAGCACCACGGGTTCCGAGATGCTCTTGTCCCGAAGCTCGACCTTAAAAGTCTGCTGCTCAGGCGGCTCAAATGCGTAGATGTTGATTTTTCCCATAGGCTTACGTTGGGTTCGCGACGGTGTAGGTGTTGGATCCTGCGTCTACCGGAATGAAGGCGAACGTGCCAATCTGCTTACCTTTGCCCTGGAATCCGCCAGACACACTCGATCTCGTGTAGTAGCCGGTGATGACCTTCGCCGAGGAACCTGTACCTTCCGTGTAGGCGACCTTGAACACATCAGTCAGCCCGAAGGCGGTTCGAAGTGGGGCAGGGTCTGTGCCGTTGTTGACCCGAATAACGGCCAACTGGAGAGATGCACCGTCGTCCAAAACCACGTTGTTTTCACGTGTGCTGTTCACCGCCGAAATCTCTTCCGTGTTGGCGTTCAGCTCGTCCTGCAAACTGTCGACGACTGCGGTAAGCGTCACCGGCGTTCCGTTGCTCAGCGTGCCATCTGCAGCTACGGTCTGGGGGGTTAGTGTGACGGCCGTGAGGTGACGGCCGAGCAAATAGCGTGGAACCGACATTAGCTTTTATCTCCTTCGATCTGGCTTTTCAGATCTTCTTTGGGGACTAGCGCCCCGTTGCTGCCGAACCCGCCCTGGACGAACAGTTCCGGCTCCGTCGATGTTGTTTCTGTGCCGGCTTCCGGCTTGGTTTCATTTTCTGGCATGTTAGTCACCCGAACGTTCGCTCTATGCGATCGGCGGCGTCTTGAGACTGGGAAAAAACGGTCGCATCGGTGTCTTTCTCGATGTTCTCGGCGATTGGCCGCGCGAACATCGTTCGGGTTCCGAACTGAAGATAGTCGGCGACCTCACTATCATTGAAGATGAGGCCGGAAATGGGTGTGTCGCTCCTGCTCGGCCCGTCCGTCTGCCAGGACGAACGGAACACGCCGCTCTGCTGGTTGATGACGCCGGGATCGATCCGAGGCGAACCGTGGCGCTTTGCGTACGGGTGATCGGCTGCCCGGAGCATGGCCGTGGAGTACGGTCCCGAGCTTCGGAGCTGGGCCAGCTTTACCCCGTTCTGGAGGGAAAACCGCACTGCGGCCGTCAGCTCGGTCCGGAGCGAAGAATTTGCCTTTCCGAAGTGCTTTATCGCCTCATCCAGGCTAAGTGTGCGGTTCGCCACTATTTCCACTCCGGAAGCTCGACCGTCTGGCCAGCCAGTCCGTGAGAGCAGTCGGAAAGGAACTCGATCTTGCCGTCCCGAACAAACGAATGGCACTGCTTGCACTGGAAAGACGGCTCTCTGCCCTCCCAGTCGTAGGTGCACCAGCACGTACGACTGTGGCCCGGAAGGTAGTGGCCACCGCGAACCAAGACCGACGGGCTAAGCGTCGGCGATTCGAGGCTTCCGTTCCATGTCCAGGGGTTTGGACCGTTCACCCGAACGCCGTGCGCTTCATCGCAACCGGGGCACCAAAACATGAGGGTGCTGTCGGTCGCCAGAGTCGCTTTTGCTCCGTTAATGCGGCTCGCCATAGGTCACCTGGAACATGCACTGGATCGCGTAGAACGGCAGGTTGCTTCCTAAATAGAACCGGTTGGCTGCGTTGCCATCGCTGAGGTCGTAAGTAGCGCTCAGGACGGTCGAAAGCCCGCTGCCGGCGTAAGCGTAGAGCGCCGTCTTCATCGCGTCGTACCGGCCTTCTAGCTCGCTGTAAACGTCCCGAGTCTCTTTCCGGCTCCCGTCCGCCGCCCGTGTCCCGGTGACGTACCAGAGGCTCACGATCATCCCGTACACGTCGTTGTGGAGCCCCCATTCCTCGCTCGATGCCTGGCTCCACTGCGCGACGCCGTAGGGCACTTCCAGCCCGCCCGGGAGGCTCCTCTCGGCCTTTTCCACGAGATCCCGCCAGTTGAAGCGCTCTATCGTGGAGACATCGAACATAAACGAGACTTCTGGCCATACCGCGTCCGCCTGGTCGTAGAAAACCTGCCTCGCATCCTCGAAAACACTCATAAAACTCCTGGAGGCTTAGTGCTCCGCTTCACCAAAATCGTCTTGCTGTCGGCTCGCCAGTTGAAGTTGCGAGATCCGCCCTGGGTCATGTAGAACGTGCCCTCTTCCGGGTGGCCAGGCGTCACCAGCTCAACGCTCCAGCTATCGTCGATCTCTTGGTCGATGCTCAGTCTCAGCTGGTCGGTGGTCTGGACGATGTCATAGTTCGACTTGCCGATTACGAGCGGAACCGACGCCTCTATGCTCGGCACGAGTCGACAGCGCACATTCGTGAAGTCCGGGGTGTTCGAATACTCGGGACCTTCCAAACCGATCGCAGATGGCCGCCGCAGGTTAACGAAGTCTTTGTAAAACGAATCCTGCCGATCTGTCATTTAGGTGTTCCGGTAGCCGATGAGGGTTGGGCGAGTCGAGTCACCCACTGCCGAACCCGTGCGTTTTGGTGCCGATGGGTTCTGCTGGGTGGCCCGAATCTGGTTCGCGATGTCGAAGTACTTCTTGCTTCGGTTACCAAAATCTTCTTTCTGGTCGCCCTCTGTCCATTCCTCGGCCCTGCTTGCCCAGTAGGCGCCAAGGGCCTCCGCACACTGAGCGCTTCCTTCCTGGAAGCCGTAGGTGGTGAGCAGGTCCTCGATCTCAGCGTCATCGAGGACCATAGGGGCGGTCGTATCGCCAAGACGAAGCCTGGCTCTGTCTTTCGCTGTTCCGGAGCCCGGTGTGTACGTCTTGGCCATGGGTTAGTTCTCCTGCTTCTGGGCCAGCATGATCAGCGTGATCAGCTCCGCCTTGTTTTCGGGCTGGGCTTCGATGCCCAAGTGCTTAGCGACGATCCGCAGCGCGGGTTCCGTGAGTCCCTTGAGGGCAGACTCCGCGGTCGGAATGATGGTAAGGAGATCAATGAGCAGTGCTTCGTAAGCCTTCCGCAGATCGATCTTTACGCCGTCAGCGTCAGTGGCTTCGGTGTTCGCGAGAAGCTGGTCTCGCTCGACTTGGAAAGCGGCCTTCGCCTGCTCGAACTCGGCTTTGTCCTTTTCGAGCTGCTCTCGCTCACCCTGAAGCGAGAACGCGCCCACGAGTTCATGGTCGACGGCGGGGGTATAGCCGCTTTCGACTTCCACCACGCCGAGATCGAGCAGCCGCTGGAGATTGAATCCAGGGGCGTTCACGACCTCATCCGGCAAGTAGGACCCGGCGTCAACCGGGCCCACGTTTTTGAGTGCTTTAATCAGCATGTTAGAACGTGCAGCTCACCACGCTGCTAGGGAAGTAGATCGCCGGCGCACCGTTGAATCCGAGGGTGGAGATTCCCTTCACAGGGTTCTTCTTGATCTCGAAGTCGTAGTACATTTCCGTCGCACCGCGGCCAGCAACCAAGTTGTTGGCGTTGCGGGTCATGATGAACTCCGCAACGGGCTCACCCGTGTCTCGCGCGCCGATAACGACGCCCTTGTTGTCCGGGATGTACTGGACCTGGGTGGTCTGGTTCGTCTTGTAGCCCTTGTCGTACTCAACGATCATCGGCAAGTCCTGATCGGAAAGGATTTCGTTGAGCTGGCCAAGGCTGAGCGGCTGGATCTGGCCAGCAGCGTTGATGGTTCGGCGGCCGCCAAGGTCGTTTGCGTTCCGGTTGGAAAGCAAGTTGTTGACCGTGGTGGAGTTCACGTAGAGCTTTGCATTTCGACCGAAGCTGGTGGAGTAGCCACGAGCTTTGAGCTTGATGGCCCGAAGGTCAGCAAGCGGGGTCGAGTTGGCAAAATCGGTCCATGCAGTGACGCTGGTAAACGTCTGAGTGGAGATCGTGCCGGTGGCAAGGGTTTGACCGTCAGTGTTAGGCACCGAGTAGGTGCCGTTTACTACGAAGTCCCAACCGATCTTCAGAATCCGGGAAATGCCGCGGGTGAGCAGGTGGTCCTGGTCCTCGGCCTGAGCGCGCTCGATGTTGATCGCATCGCCAAACGTGCCCATTTCTCGGCCGTTGGTGAGGAACTCTTCGCTCATGAGCTTCTGATCGCCGTACTTACCGGGCTCTACCTTGTAGGTGCTCAGCCCTTCACGGGTGATCTTTCCGAATTCGCCGTCGAAACCGCGAACGTTCATGAGGCCGGTGTAGTCGTCCTTCTGCTCCCAGACGACCATGCTCGCGTTGATGCTGCTGATCGGCATGATGTCCTGGAACATCGGATCGTTCAGCGTGACAACCGGCAGTTTGTTCTGCAGAACCGCCTGCAGAATGACGCTTGCTGTGTATACGTAGTTTGACATGATCTACCTCCTTAGTAGAGCTGGAGAATCCCCGAGCTGGTCGTGCCCCGGACAAGTCGTCCAAGGTCGGTGACGGCGTTGGCATCGAGGCCGACAAGGTCCTCGGTTCGGAACATGCCCCGAACGATCATCGACTGCTCGAGCTTGGTCCCGCCATGCTCGTTTCCGACCGCGATCGAGCCGGTAGTGATCCGTCCGCTTGGGTCGGTCGCGATGTCGATCGGCAAGATGCCCTTCGCGATCTGCTGACCGTTGCTCAGCGCGTCGTTGTAGGCCATGAAGAACCCGTTGGCAACGCCGGGCGTCGTCTCAGCCACTGTGAGCGTTGGAGAGCTGCCACCAAGGTTGTTAACCGCCTGGATCAGGTCCTGTGGCTGGTTGGCAAGCACACCGGCGAAGGTGATGGTGAACGCACCCGAAGCGAGCGGCCCGCCCGTCACGTTGACCGTGCCGGCAGGAAGGCCATAGTCGCGGGTGAGAGCAGCTTCGATGGCAGCCTTAACCGCGGCCGCGTTGGCGTTCCATGCGATGGCCGCCGTTAGCGCCTTGTTAACGATGAGCGCCCACGTGCCGGAGCTGATCGTGCCGCCACCGGTAATCGTCTGGACCTCGCTGGCGTTTGCGGCGGTGACTTCAGCGATGATCTGGCCCTTAAAAAGGACCTGGTTCGCTGCGAGTCGAACCGTCAGCTTCCGCATATCCTCGGGATAGGCGCAAGGGACGATCTCCTCCTGGGTGAATCGATTCAAAAGCATTAGTTGCTCTTCTTGGCGAGCTCAGCCGCCTTTCGTCCGGTCGCGGTCATGCCGAGCACTCGCTCGACCTCGGCCGCTTGTTTGTCGTCGTTGTCCGGCTTGGTGTCCGGAATCTCTTGAGTGGCAAATTTGTTTTCGGTCGCGGCGTTGATCGTGGCCATGAAGCCCTGCACACTGGCCCCAATCGTCACTTCACCGGCGTCACTGACCGTCGTCCCGCCCGCTTTCGCAAGTGCGATGAACGTGGATACGATGCCGTCTTTCTGTGCTGGCACCGCCTTGCCACTTGCGATCGCCTGGTCCGCGAACTGGTCAGCGTAGATCTTGATGATCTGCTGGCGAAGGTTGGCCGACGTTGGATCTGGCACCACCGCTGCTGGTGCTTCGACGGGGATAGATGGGGTCTGGACAGCAGGCAAGGTCGCCGCCGCCACTTCAGAAGCGGTGATTCCCGCCTGTTCGGCGATCTCCGGATTGGACCGGAAAAGCGCTAGGATTTTTTCTAACATAGGATTCTCCTGTTTGGGATTTCCGGTACGTTCCGGAGTTGACGATGCGCTGGGAAGACCCAGCAGCGGAGCGGACGCTTGCATCCGTTCCAAAACGTTATCGAGCGAGTCGATCTTGTCGACCAGGCCCAGCTCGGCGGCCTTCTTGCCGACCCAGACCTGACCGGTGGCGAGCTCCTTGACCTGCTCGGCGCTCATCTTCCGGCCCTTGCCTACTGCGGCAAGGAACTCGGCGTTCAAAGCGTCGACGTAGGTCTGGAACTCGGCTAGATGAGCCTCAGTGATCGCCGTGCCCTGGACGCCGGCGCCTTTTTGCGGCCCGGTGCTGATCACGTGGACTTTGATTCCGGACCGTGCTGCCTGCTCGGACCGGTCCGCGATGGTCATGTAGGTGCCGATCGAGCCCACCGTCGCCGTGCTGTTGGCGTAGAACTCGCTGGCCTGGCTCCCGATCCAGTACGCCGCCGATGCGCACAGATCGCTCGCGAAGGCAACCACCGGCTTCTTGGCGTTGATCCGGGAAACATCCTCGGCAAGATCCGAAGTGCCGTCAACCTCACCGCCAGGCGAGTCGATCACCAGCAGGATCTTCTTGACCTGCGGGTCGTTTTCGGCCCTCCGGAGCTTGCGGCGGAATGTGGCGGTCGATGTGCCGCCGAAATACCAGCTCGCGCAGGTGTCGGCCTTTGTGAGCGGTCCAGAGAGGCTCAGGATCGCCACCCCGCGCTGGACATCGTAAGGGCGGCTTTCGCCTTCGCCGTCGCTGTATGCGCTTTCTGGCCGGGTGAGCACGGTGTCGCCAAATGCCTCCAGCTGATCGATGTACGACCGCGCGGAGGCCTCCTCGATGGCCCATGCCGGCCTAATCGCGATCGTCTGGATCAGTTTGAGATTCATCGTCTTCTTGCTCCTTTTGTGGTGGTAGTGATTTCTGTTTGCGCTCGGCTCTGCGTTCAGCCCAGCCTTCAGCTCGTGGCTTCATGCCAAGTCGGTTGTCGACGCCCGAGAACTGAGATTCGTCAAGGCCGTAGCCGGCGCGGGCGAACGCCTGGATCTCGGCGGCGATGTCTGGCTGGGCAGCGCTCGACATGCTGATTTCGGGCATCAGCTCGGCGGCATCCTCTCCGAGATTTCGGACCACGATCCGCTTCAGGACCCGGGCAAACGCTTCGCAGAGCTTCTCTCGAAGGAAGTTGACGACGGAGTCGAGCATGTTCTCGCCGGTGGAAGAATCGGCCCGGCTGCCGTGCTGGGACTCCATCGTCGATCGAATGTTCTTGATGATCGCGAGCACGATTTCCCGGTCTCGCCGGTTCATAAACGTGTCGAACGGCGCCGCCGTCCCGTTCGGGTAGTGCACGGTCAGCTTGGTGCCGTACTTGGCGACAAACACGCCGCCGTTGACCCACTGGACGGCGGCGCCGAGTACTTCCTGCTCCGGAGTTTTGGCCGGGTCGCTGCTGGTAGCGTTCTCCGGCATTTCGATCGAAATCTTTCCGCCAGCGTGCTGAGCGAGGTTTTTAAGATCGTCAGATCGCGCGATGAGCTTCTCGTACCACGGTGCATAGGCTGGTCTGAGCCAGCTCCGTCCACGAGGATCGCCGTTTTGCGCTCCGAGGCTAAGAATGAACAGCTTGTCCGGGCTGATCGCGTTAGACAGCTGGTTGATGTCGAAGACAAGGCCCTGCCGGATCGTGATCCCTTTGCCTGGCACAATGGCCATAACGCCCCGGAAGCGGTTGTAGCCATCGACGATGAACGCATAGTTCTCGCGCGGTTTGGCGCGGATGCTCTCGATGCGCTCGTAACCGCTAAACTCGCCGGTTGTGGCCAACTCCGTCGTCACTTCGGCCAGCTTGTGGCCCTTGTAGATCGCGCCGAGCATGTCCCAGAGCACGTCCTTGAGTCCTGAGAACTGATCGTCTTCGAGCCCGGTCAGCATGAACCGAACGTAGCGGGCGACCCTGTCGGCTTCGTTGTGGCGCTTGATGTCTTCAGATGGCGCGCTGGACAGGTCCTCGCAAACGTAGGCTGGAGTGATCGACATCCCGTTTTCGAGAACCTTGATTCGCAGCAGGTCTACGTGGCCGCCGATGACCGGATCGTTGTACATTCGGTCGAAGATTCCAAGCCCGAAATCGGCCTCGGCATCGTCGATCGACTGAGGCAGAGCCCGGTCGCCGATGAAATAGCGGTACTCGATCGACGCAGAAATAAACTCCTTGCGCGGGTCGGTAACGACCTGGTTTAGAACTGCTGGTTCGCTCATCGTGGAATGTAGGTGCTGGTCTGTGGCAGCGGTCGGTAACTAAAAGTCGATTTCTGTTCGGTGCCGCCTCGGTAGAAGCGGATGAGGGCATGAACGCCGGCGTCGACGTCGTCATCGTGCGCGCCGGTCGGGAAGCTGGTGAACTGGTGGCGAAGGGCGTTAACCCATTCGTATCCGGGCATGTCCGGATGGGGAAGAAACGTGTTGCCGGCCTCGACAAACGGCGTGATCGCTTTTGCGCGAGGCACCTTGCCGATGTCGGCGGCGACCGGGAGGATGCCCGGGATGATGTTCTTTAGCGTGCTGATGATCGCCGGGCCGTTCGCCTTGTCCTCGATCAGCACTGTGCCGACTCGCGGGTCGGACCGTTTCAGGTTCTTGACCGCTTCGACGCTTTCCGTGAAGCTCATTCGGGCATTGACCCGGTTCAGCAGGAACGTCCTGGCGCCGTGCTTCGCCCAGGTCTGCCCGCTAACGAAGTCCGAGTTCGAAGTGTTCTTGAACGTCATGTCCCAGGACTGGATCACTTCCTGGAAGTCGGTCGGAATCGTGACCGGGGCGATGAACTTAACTTCACCGTCCGGCATCTCGATCCGGACCGGTGGAAGGTTCATCCCCGGCAGTTGCCAGTAGCCCCACCACCAAAGTTTGAAGATCTCACCACCGGGCGGCGATGGCGCCTGCTGGTGCTGGGCCTCATAGTCCTGGGTCCCAAGCTCGACTTTCGTCCGCTCGATAACCTTCTTGCTGAAAAGGCCTGGGAACAGCAGCTCTCCGTGCTCTTTTCGCGGATCCTCGAATCCGATCGAGGTCGGCGGCTTTGTCTCGCCGGGAACGAACTCGGACGGAAGGCAAAGATGCTCGTAAAACCCTTTCTTCAGCGCGTGGCCGGTGATGTCGTCCTCGTGCAACCTCTGGCCGATGATGACTTTGCAGCCCTTTCGCGGGTCGTTTATTCGAGTCGATGCTGACCGGTCGAACCACTTGTTGGCCGTCGTCCGCTTGAGTTCGCTTGTCACGTCGGCCGCGTTGAGCGCATCGTCCACCACGAGCTTGTGACCGCGAAAACCGGTGGTTCCTGCCGAGACACCGATACACATTCGGACGCCGCCGCGGGTGTTGCCGAAGACGTTGATGGTGTCCCGATCTTCGCGAATCTCCCAGTCGGGTTTGAACCAGGTTCGGTACTGATCGCTCCGCAGGATGTCCCTGCAGCGCATCGAGTCCCGCTGGGCAAGTGCGAGGGCGTAGCTGGAAAAGATCGACTGCAGGTGCGGGTGGTTAACCCATTCCCAGGCGGGCCAGAAAACGCAGACGATCAGCGATTTCATGTGCCCGGGCGGGATGTTGATGATCAGGCTGTCGATCGACTTTTCTGGCCGCGGATCTTTGTCGACATTCCAGAGCTGCATGCGGGTGACCGCTTCGAGGTGCTCCGCGATGACATCGATATGCCAGTTCCAGATCAGGGGCGTTTCCGGCTCGACGACCTGCCAAAAGTGCCGGATGAAGCTAGTTAAGCTGCGCCGACACCTTTCGGCTTTCACCTGTTCCAGACTCGGCAGCTCGCTCCATGAGCTGTTCGAGTTTCGCGATTTCTTCATCGGTTAGGTTCGAAAGGTCAACGGCGGGCGTGCCGATCTCGCCGGAATGCTCGATCTTCTGGCGGCTAGACCATTCGCTCGGCCAGCGGCGGGCTAGAAACTCCATCGCGGCTCGCCAGTCGAACTCATCTGACTCGGTGGTCTGGACAGTTTCTAGCGTTAGCGTCACCGGCTCTTTAACTACTTTGCCGTCTGGAAACTTTGTTTCTTTGGTCTTAACGACTTGCGTAGTGGTGGTGGTGGTAACGATCCGCCGATAACCCGTACCGGCTTGCTGAATCTTCAGCGACAAACGGCGAGCGGCTTCGGCTTCGGCATGGTCGTAATCTTGCTGAAACTGAACGTACCGGGGGTCATTCTGGATGGTGAGCCAACGGTTTAAGGTGGCGAGACCTAGGCCGACTAGCTTGCACGCGTTTGACTTGTTTTCGCCGGTGCGAATCAGCTTGATTATCTCGGCTGAAAGTTGCGGAGTAAACCTATCTCGCGGATGGGCCTTAGCCTTCTTTTCGGTCAAAGTTTTTACGACTTTTTTTCCCATAGTCTTGACTTCCGAGCATGGTACATTGTATCATATAGATGTTAAGGAGATTAACGAATGACACGAAGATTCGGAGTTGAAATCGAAGCAAAAGGTCTGCAACAAGCGACCGTCGTCAGCACCCTCGGAGCCATCGGGGTACCGTGCATTTTTAGCAACTACGGTAGCCAAACGGTTCCTACTTGGAAGGTCCAGCGAGACGGTTCGCTAGGACGGGGCGGCTACGAACTGGTTAGCCCGCCGATGGTTGGAACCGAAGGGCTTGAGGAAGTCCGAAAGGTTGTCCAGGCTATCGCGCGAAAGACGCGGGCGTCGGCGACCGGAGTAGACCGAACCTGCGGCCTTCATATCCACGTCGAAATGGCGAACGCAACGGTAGATCAGTTCAAGAGGCTGATCAAGTCCTACGCGAACAACGAAGATGTGATCGATTCGATCATGCCGGAATCCCGCCGCGCTAATCGAAACTATTACACCGGTTCGCTCTACGGCCTGA
Organism: Chthonomonas calidirosea; assembly: GCA_945882415.1. Classification (GTDB taxonomy): domain Bacteria; phylum Armatimonadota; class Fimbriimonadia; order Fimbriimonadales; family Fimbriimonadaceae; genus Fimbriimonas; species Fimbriimonas planktonicus. The sequence continues at coordinate 152,095 of CAMCWC010000007.1, read as the reverse complement.
CCGAAACGACAACGCCGGAACAGCGAGTCCAGCTTGTGACCGCGTTCTTCCAGCGGGTTGATGCTTGCACGTCGGTTAACGAGATCGCCGCGATTCTCGGGACCCGCTACAAGAAGCTGAACCTGTACGCTTACATGGAGCATGGCACCGTAGAGTTCCGACACCACTCGGGCACCATCGAAGCTGACAAGGTCTGCAACTGGGCCCGGTTCTGCGACGCTTTCGTAAACCACGCGGTGAACGCAAAAGTGATTCGCCCTTGGGGAGTTAACAAGATGACCCAAACGGCGAGAATGCGAACGGTGCTCCAGATGCTGAAACTGGAAGACCTCTATCCCTACTACCGGGACCGAATCCGGGAACTCCGGTAGCCCGAAAGGGCATACTCGAAAGGGTATGCCCTACCAAACCGCATCTGGCACCATTCTTGCCGTAGAGACTCCACTCGCCGCTCTTAACGAGCTTGCCAAAATCGAAGGGTATAGCCCCGAAGCCTTCGCCGACTATTGCAAAACCCTGTCCGGACGCTCGGTGACCATGTACGGGAAAGAGTTTAGCGATAACCCCGAAACCCTAGCAGCTGAACTCGTAGCCTGCAATTTCCTTCAAAAAGTCTGATAGTCCCTTGACAAAATTGTATGGTACATAGTATCATACAACCATGTCGAAACAACGGACTTTATACTTCGCCTATGGATCGAATCTCAACATGGAACAGATGTTGCGCCGGTGCCCAAAAGCTCGGCCGGTCCAGCCCTACCTTCACGTCGGCTACCACCTTGTCTTTCGAGGGGTAGCCGACATAACCCCGGCTTCCGAAGACTTCGTGCTTGGCGCGCTATGGTCGATCACCGGGGCCTGCGAGCTCGCCCTAGATCGGTACGAGGGATACCAGCCCCACAGCCCGGATAGCGGCATGTACCGGAAGATCTACTGGCAGGACCGGGTCCAAGGGGAAGATGTCCGGATCATGGCCTACACCATGAACAGCTACCGGTTCTGCCCGCCGTCCGAGTCCTACCTCGAATGTATCCGCCAGGGCTACCGGGACTGGGGACTCGATCAGGGCATCCTCACCGAGGCCCTCGACATGACCAACTTTCAAGCCCGGAGCAAACTAAAGCGATGACACGGGAAGAAAAACGCGATCGACTCCAGGAGCTAATGACCCGCCACAGCCTGACCTATAAGGCCGTGGCGGGCTTAGTGCATCACTCTGTTAACACCTGCATCTCATGGACCAGGCCCACCGACAACAAATCCAGCCGGGAAATCCCGCTGGGCTACATCGAGCTGATCGAATACAAGCTAGGAGAACGAAAATGACCAAAATCACCATCGCCACTACCCGAAGGTTCCGCTACATGTGGTGCAAATCGGTCACCGGATTCAACCCAAACGTTCACTGCGCCCGCTGCCTTCGCGGTGAGTATCACCCAGGTCTTTCACCGGACGGGATGCGCGCCGGAGACGTCCAGACCATCGAGCTGGGCAACGATGAAATCTACTACCTCTGCGGCGTTTCTTCTAGTTGGGAACTGAACCTGCATCTTCCTGTCCAGAAGGCGCCTGGCGCGCCCGGCTTCCAGATCGAGCAGCCCGGCGTCACCGTCACCGTTTCAGGCGGCGTGGTGCGCTTGCCGATCCCGGCTGTTATGACCGATGTGCCTCGCGAGTTCGGAACCTGCCGAAACTGGCTCTTTGGCGTCGGTCACTTTCAGCCCGATGCGGGCGCCGCTTTGATGGCGTCCAGCACTTCCTGAGACCGCCCGTACCGCCCACTCGGGGTCGGAAGGTCGAACTCTCTGGCCACGGCCGCCTCCCATTCGGTGGCGGCCGTCTTCTTGCCGATGACCTGCCAGCTGCTACCCGTCAGATCCGCCCGCGGGCGGTGCGCTTCGTTGCCGCAAGTCAGCGTGAACTCCTCGCCGATGTAGACCTTCGCGAGTGATTCGACCTGCGAGCGGTTGTGGAACTTCTGGTACTGCCAGACCCCGGCCCGGAAGATGGCGCTGAACCCGTTCTGATCGAGGAACTCAACCGTCCGGATGTCCTCAGCCTTCTGCTTCCTCGCCGCGAACCGCTCGACCTGATAAATCGGCCGGCCGCTGAACGCGATCAGGCCGCCAGGCTTGCACAGCGCATTTAGCGTGGCCAGCACGTCCGCTTCGGCCTGCATGGAATCGACCGAGTTGAGAACCGAATCGCAAACAACGAAATCGAAAAGCCCTTTGGTTCGCAGGCTATGGGTCAGAAAGCTGATGTCAGCGTGGCCACCGGCAATATCGACGGTGTTGCCCTTCCGCTTGTAGAACTCAACGCCGAGGATGTCGATGCCTTCTGCGCTCAGTTTCTTGACGTACGCCTTCTGGCCCGCTCCGAAGTCGAGAACGCGCATGCCGGGCGCCAGGCGCGGAATAACGACCTTGTCGTACAGCGAGCTGCCGAGCGATCTTGGGCCCACTAGCCGGTGCATTTGGACCAGCGCCTGGCCCCACGTCGTTTTCGGCAAGTTGTCATAGCAGTACTCGCCGAAGGACTGCGCGAAGATCTTACGCACCAGCTCGCGGTGCCGGGAAGAAACGTAGCGGACATGGACCGGAACTCCGATCTGCCTCGCGCACCATGCGTATTGGGCGCCGGCGATCACTTCACCTTCCGGCGTGGCGATCGATCCGCTGAACGGTCCGTACTTCGCCAGCAACTTCATCATCTCGTGCCGCTCGCCGGCGCCTTCCTGGAGATGATCTGGAGCGGAAACGTTGCTCGGGCCTACTGCGGCCCACGTGTCCGGCGCTCCTGGAGGCACGCGGACCAGATGCCCACTGATGTCCACCTCGCAGCCGTTATGCAGCTGGTTAAACCGGATCTCGTCTGCAGCGCCCTTTACGTCGATCTCGTGCGCCGGCAAGTGCTTTAGACCGATGGCAGCGGCGGCCTGTGTGCGCTGGTGGCCCGCGATGATCGTGCCGTTTGGCCGTACAACAATCGGCTTGATGGCGCCGAGCTCGCGGAGACTCTCGCGGAGCCTGACCTTGCCAGCCTCATCGATGACACGGGGGTTGTAACTCGCCGGCACCAGCTCAGCGAGCGAGAACCGCTCATGAAAGGCCAAGTATCGCCCTCACAAACCCGAACGTCGTACCGGTGCGCTCCAGATGCTCTTTCGCGCGGATGGAAAGGGCCTCGGCTTCATCGTCGGTTAAGTGGATCTTCCACTCGCCCCACTTGAGCAAGATGCCTGGCTCGGAGCTTTCGGCCTTGTCTGCGATCTGCTCGGAGCCTTCCTCCTCCTCGGCTTCCTTTCGTAGCCGCTCGGCCTCTTCGCCCGCCTGGTCGGCCATGGCGCCGAAGTCGACGGTCAGATCGTAGCCCGCGTCGGCGATCAGCGTCGCGTCGACCTTTAGCAACTCATCGGTCAACACTCGAAGGCTTTCTTCGTCGTACTCGCCTAAATCGCTGGTCCGATTGTCGGCGATCGCGAAGGCGGTCGCTTCGTCGTCGCTCAGGTGATCGAGCGAGATGACTGGGACAAGCCATTTGCCCTTCTCGACGGTGATGCCTGTTGGCGGTTTGACCTTCGCAGCCTCGAGCTCTCGAAGCGCCAGCAGTGAGTGGTTGCCGGCCATCACCACGCCGGCGCGAATTCTTAGGGCCCCGTTGAATCCAAAGCGGACGATGCTTCGCTTGATCGCCTGGATGTCACCGCGGCGGTAGTTTCGGTCCCAAGTCTGGAGCGAGTCCAGACGCGCGGTCTGGCTCATTAGCGGAGCTTGAACCGCCCTTTGAGCCAGCCCCAGTTCCGCTTCACCGCGAAGGCGGCATGGTCGTAAACCGAGCCGAGCAGCGCGCCGACCGCCATGCCCATCTCGGTGCTGAGGTCGAGACCCTTGCTGGTCGCGTAGCCGAGCGCGGCCGACACTGCGACGGTGCGGATCTGCTGTTCAACGTCGAATTCGGTTTTCTTTTTCATGTTCGTTTAAGGTCCTCGCGCATCAAGTTCAGAGTCGTCTCGATCGCCGTCAGTCGGTTTCCCAGATCACTGATCGATCTGTTGAGTTGCTCCACCTGCTTTGCGTGCAAGCTCTCTGTCTGCTCTTGGCGGAGACGAATCCGCTCAATCTCGGTGCGCATATGCGTGTTGTCTTCCCGGAGCTTTGCCACGTCTGCACGCGCAAAACCCCAAGCAACGCCGCCCGCAAAGAGACTTCCGGCGATAGTGAGAGCAAGGTTTGGATCCATGGTTGTTTTGTTGTTGCCGGCGTGGGTCTAGGGGAGGAACTAGAGGGACCAGACGTTAACGTCCTGTCTGCGCTGGGCCCACCGGCTGGAGGGGTTAACGGGATGAAAATCGGTTAGCTCATGTCGATGTAGCCGTCGATGCTGGCGATCCGGCGCTCACGCCGGGCCATGCGAACGCCTTCGCGCTGGCCGGCATCGTTCGTGTTTCCCTCGAGGGTTTCGACAATGTCGCCACGGACACGAACGACGGCGCCGATGTGGCTGCGGCCTTCGCCCTGGAGGAAGAACAGGTAGCCGCGCTTTGGCGCCTTCCGGAGCTTCCCGTACGCCTTTGCCCACTGGATCCAGCTCGCGACCGACGCAGGGTAAAGCGGCCGGCGAGTCGAGCATTTCGCGAGATGGATGTAGCAAACGTAAACGACCGCCGCGCACCAAGGCTGGCCAGGCGTCGAGTGCGCAAGGCGAAGGATCTCGCTGACCCTCGGCCCTTTGTTGCTGCCGGGCGGCACTTCTGCGGTCTCGTAGAAATCGCACTCCTGCGCCATGTAGAGCAGGCCCTTCTGGTCGGCGGGCATAGCTTCCCATTCCGCAGCGCGGAATGGGAATGGCGGGCTCTTTACTGGCAGTGCCATGGGGTTATGTGCCGGTCTGGGCTAAGCGGGTCGCTGAGGCGAGATACGACCACCGGCTGGGCTCTCGGGACTTAGTGTGCAAATTGACGGGGTGCAAACAGAAAAGACCCGCCTGGATCGCTCCAGCGGGTCTCTAAAAATCGCTATAAGTTGACACGGCTACGCGTCGATGCCCAAATGGTACCAAAAAATCCGGGAAAGTCAAGCATTTTTCTTAGGAAGTAAAGATTTTCCGAATTCTCGGGCGAAACGTCGGTGCTCTCGGTGAAGGAACTCCGCCCAATCGATGCCCCACTCCTTGCAGATTGCGTGGGCCTCTGGGCAGCTGAACGCCTGGATGCTAAACCGATAGAACGGGAAGGCTTTCTCCTCCGTGCCAAGAAACCGGATCTGCGGAGCTGGGTCCTTCTCGTCGACCCAGTCCGACCAGGTCGCGTCCGGAAAGAGAAACCGGCGCTTCATCCGCCAATCGAGCCCGTTGACGTAGATCCACTCGAGCAGCCGTCTCACGCTGCCCGTGGCCATCAGCGGCAGGTCCTGCTCGACCTGTAGAAAGCGGAGCAGCACGTCTGGCGGATCGCTCGGAGAGCCCCTCTTATGCTTCGCCACGCTGTCCATACCGGCAGGGATGGCGGTCGGGTCGCCGCTGAACTTCCGCTCCCGCAAAACCGCGCCCCAGCCCTCAAGAAACGCCTTCGCGATTCGGCCCTCGGCACTAACCCAGAAGGTATGGCTATGGATGTCCTCCCGCGCGTGAATGATTGTTTGCGTTTCGCTCATTTTTCTACACCAAAATCGAACTGACTCACGGTCTCGAAATTGCGCCTAATCGCGATTTCTAAATCGATACCTTCCAGAGGTTTTCGTTCGCAATCGATCTCATGGAGAAGGTTGCAAATTTCTTTACCGTTAGCTCGAACTAGAGAGATCATCTTGGGAAGATCGCCATCGCTTGAATGTTCGATGTTAGCAAGAATCACGGAAAGGGTTTGCGCGCTTAACGTTTCCTTGAATGCGGTTGCGTACACCTGCACTTTATGAAACACTTCCCGTTCTACTCCCGTCTCGGCGCGAGGGACGGGAACAGCCCAGCCGCCTGGGGCCATGCCGACCTCAAGGTCAACCATGGGAAAAACCTCGGTGACGGGTTGGTGACGGGTTGACGGGTTTTCTAAATCTTACGCGTACACGCGCGCGCAGGAAGATAGTTTTATAGAAAAACCCGTCACAGGTTCGAAAACCCGTCACCAGCAGGGGGCCAAACCCGTCACCGGCTGGGATCACCCTGGAAAATCGCGGTGACGGGTTTATTCGATGATTGAGATTTTTGAGTAGTACCATCCGGTTTTGTCCTTGGTTTTTTCGAGGCCTCGATCGCCGAGTCGGCGTCCGAAGGCAGTGCTGGTCATGGGTTTCATCCCCTGCTCTTTTGCCCACCTTGCATACCGCGAGTAGAGTTCACTAGCCCGCGTACTATTCATGGGGCTATGCTGTGTGCATTCCTCCAAAAAGTGGCCGAGTATGTCGCTTTCTACGCGATAATTTTTAACAGCATCTTCAACGGCTGACGATACACCTAGCCCGTTAGTTCGCCACACTTTGCAATAATAAACGAGCCACGCAAGTACACCCTCGGACTCTTCTGCGAGGATCTTCTGGGCGAGCTTTTTCACCTGCTCCTCTGGCGGTATGACGACCTCAAACGGAACGATGATGACGCGGCCCCACATGGCATCGTCGTTCCCTTTGATCGTCGGCTTATAGTTGCCAGTCATCACGATCACGCAGTTCGCCCGGAACTCAAACGACTCTTGGTACAGTCGCCTGGCGGTGATCGTGTCGCGTCCGGTGATGGCCCGAACAAGCTCCTCATTTAGATGCTGGTTCTCGCCTGCTTCGGAGGCGATGCAGAGGCGGGATCCGCGCAGCCGGGCCACCTCGGTCGGGATCTTGCCAGCGTTTAGCGGATTCTTTATGAAAGTTTCAGTTGGCGTCGATTTCGCGTACGGTCCAAAGATGCCTTCGAGCACCTCGATGAAAACGGATTTTCCGTTGTTGCCCCTGGCCCCATAAAGAAAGAAGAATTTCTTCTCGCTGTTCTCGCCGGAGAGCGCGTATCCGGCCATACGTCCCACCATTTCAAGCACTTCGGGATCTGGGAGGATGCGGTTTAGGAACTTCGCCCAGAGATCGACTTTGGCTTCGGGGTTGTACGGAATGTCGATCACCGCGGTGAGTAGATCCTCGCGGCGGTGATCCCTCATTTTCATAGTAACGAGATCGATCGTGCCGTTTGCTACATTCAACAAGTGCGGCCGGCTGTCGAGCTGGTCGACGGTGATGGCGATGCCCTTCAGTGTCCGGGCGATCTCGAGCATGTCCCGGATCCCGCGCGCGGATTCCGATCTTTGGGCCCACTGCAGCAGCGGCTTTCGTTTCGGGTCATCGCTTTGCATGTCGGCGATCTCGCCCCACATGTTTTTCACGACGGCGTGGGCCAGGCGCTGGACGTAGCTCTTCGACTCATCCGCTTCCCAGTGTGTGCCCTGCCAAACCAGCCAAGTCGCCCACTGCGGGTTGTAGCGGATGTCCTCGCCAAACTGGTCGATGAGGCGCTGCGCGTTGCCAAGATCGGTGAGCTTGTATTCTTTCTCCCCGTCCTCAGTGCGGACGACCTGACCAGGGATTCGAATACTCGAGTACGGTGGCATCACCGTGGCGTTCCGGACAAGCTCCTCTGCACTCCCGCCAGCGACCAGGTAATCGTCTAGGCCCACCTTACGCCCGTCGCCGGTCGGAATGTACACGTAGCGAACCTCAGCGCCCCTACGGCCGAGCATCTCGCCGAGCTTCCTTAGGGCGACCTGGACGGGTTCTTTGTCTATCAGGTCCGAGTCGAAGGCGAGGAAAACACGCCGGCCTTTTAGGGCGATTCTGTCCCAGTCGGAAATCTCGATCGAGCTGCCGCCGTCGACTTTGCCTCGCCAGCTCCAGACGCCGGCGAGGGCAACACAGACTAGGCCATGCGCGGCGGCGCAGTCGGCTTTCTTCACCCCTTCGGTGACCCAGAGGGGCGCCTTACTGTCTGCCAGCAGCGGGCGGACGGATGGCGGGATGTCGATGAGGTTGGTGCCGCCCTTGGGGGATTCGTACTTCACCGGCTTCCCGTTCAGCATCCGGGGCTGGTGCGGCCGGATCTGGTAGCTGCCAACGTTCCCGTCCACCGTGTGCATCGGGATCACCAGAGCGGGGGTGATCAGTTGGGACTCACCAAACCCCAGCAGGCGGAGCTCGTTTTTGCTGGTGGCGGTCCAGTACCCGCGCGCTTCGATCAGCTCGGCCGGTATGCCGCTGCCGAGCTCGAGGGACTCGCGGTCGGACGGAGAGAGAGACCTGCTCGACATCAAGCGCTACAGCTCCCAAATCTTGTGGTCGTATTGGCCGTTTGCTTGCTTTTCCCAGCCGATGATAACGACCTTCCAGCCAGCTTTTTTGACCCAGCGGTAACCGGCTCGACCTTCGACTTTGGTTTTCCGGGCGGACATGTTGCCCTGGCTCGTGTACTGGATTGCGATCGTCTCGCCGTTCCCAAAAGCGATGCTGTCGAAGCACCCAAGGAAATCGTGTTTGCGCTTGTTGAGATGGTCGAAATAGTCGACGTGCGCCACATCGTAGCCTTGCGCTTTGTACAGGTCTGCGGTCTTTTCTTTGTATGCATGCTCGGCTTTGGCATTTTCAGTTTTCGGTTTTCGCGGTGGGCGAGGTGGCCTAGCGGATTGAGCCACCCCGCCCGAACTTTGCAGAGCCGCGCGCACCCGCGCCCTCGCCGCATCGGCGGGGTTTACGGGTGTATCGGTCGCGGCCTCAAAGTTGAATGTCATGCTCAGTTATTCGCGTGGCTCACTCATCGGCGAACGGGTCGTATTCGTCATCCGCAGCGAACTTGAACGCGCCGGCCGGTGCTGGCGCCCGTGTCTGGACCGCTGCAGGTGCCGGCGCATCCTTAACCGCGGCGAGGACAGCCGGCACGGCCTTCAGGTTCGGGAGCGCCGCTACCAGCTCGCCCCACATGGCATCGGGAATGTCTTCGACGGTGTTAACACCAGGCGCAGCGCGCTTTACGAACGCCAGCCAGGCATCCTTTGTTCCGTGGTGGAACTCTGGCCAGCCCGCTTTCACTAGGGCAGGCTCGGCCGCCTTGTACGCTGGTTTGTCCCATGGCGCTAGGTACTCGCCGCCGCCCTCGGTTTCCCGTTTGGCCATCTCCCTGACGCTCCAAGACGGATGGGTCTTTAGGTCGGAAAGAAGAATCTCCCACTGGGCATCGATGTCGAGGTCTTTGTCCAGTTCGTACTTATCGACCCACTTGGTCCGCCACTGCTTTTTGTCATCCAGGAAAACGTGGGAGACGTTGGCATAGGTGCTGTACTTCCCGTACTTGTTGGCTTTCTTGGCGAGCTGGGCTTCGACCTGGATTACATCGTTTGCTTTCACCATCACGAGCGCCTTAGCGAAGCTGATGGCGGTGACGCCGATCTTTTCCTCTCCGGCGTGGCTGGTGTTGGTTTTCACGCGAACAGTGCCGTCCGTCGTTTCGAGATCGATCTCCAATTGGGAGTAGTACTCGCCTTCCTTCGATGTTCCTTCCTGGAACCCTATTCGAAGCAGCTTGCCGACGACTTTGTCGATCTCTTCGACATTGCCCTTCGCTTCGGTGCCCTTTAGGAGCTTGCCGCTGGCTATGCGCCACGTAGGGATTCCTTCGCCGCGCTGAACGTCGTTTGCGCTTGGAATCTGAGTTTCTGCTGGATTAGTAGGTGCTTGTGTCATGTTCTTTAGTCCTGTGGTTTGTTGGTGGTGGTCGCGATTACCGCGCTTCCTCACACTTGGTCAGAAAGCCGGCGTTGACGCTCTGGCGCTGTCCTCTGCGCGGTCCGGAAACCCACTCGATCTCGAACAGGTAGTTGCCAGAGCTGAGGACGATGAACTGCTCGGCGCTACCGATCTCTCGGAGGCGGACAGGGTAAGGGCCTGCAATTCGCAGGGGGTTGGTCATTCGGTTGATGGCTGTTGCATGCATCGTTAATTCACACTCGCCGATCCGCTCGGCCTTGCGCCCTCGGTACACTCCAAGCCGATAACGGCCCGTGCATCGTCGGGTTTTGTTGTCGCGCCCTGCTCCGGTCCAGGAAGCGGGGCAACCTCTTTCTTCTGCCTTTTCGCCTTTTCCGCGTAGTAGCTAGATCGAGGAATGCCGACCTTGCGGCAGGCCACGCCGACCTTAACCCCGAAGTTCACGAGGTCGTCAACCGCCCCAATTCTTTCAGAAAGTATTAGGTCCTTAGACATGGGTGTCTGCGTCACAGGACTATCATACAGCAACTTGGACAAAGTTGTCTAGTTTGTGGACACAAAATTCTATGACGCTCTGTTTCATGTCTGACCAAACAGCAGGAAATGTCCTTCGTGATCTTCGCAAGCGCCTTCGAATGACGCAGACGGAATTCGCGGAAAGGCTGGGCTACACGCGGGCAACCTACAAAAACTGGGAGAGCGGCGTCGGCTTATCAGAGAAGATCGTCAACCAGGCTAAGGCCCTTGTAGCGCAAGAGCTGGGCGAGCCTACGATCCCCGCTTCGCAGCTTCTAATCCCGGTCCCCTATATCGGCATGGTCGCCGCATCATCGAGCGTTGATTGGGGCGATCCGTTTGATTCCGAAGTGTTTGAGTTCGTCCCGCCCGAGATGGGCGACGCAAAGGGCCGTTTTTCGTGCCGAGTCCTCGGTGATTCTATGTACGACTTGCTGTTCCCAGGAGACCTTTGTGTCTTTCAAAGGACAGACGTTCCTAAGATCGGTGCGGTGGTTATTCACCGAACCACGGATAACAGGGTGACCATCAAGCAGCTGACGCACGACGGCAGACAGTTCATTCTAAAGCCGGTGAACGCGGCCTATGAATCTGAGCCAGCTTCGGGTTCGATGGTTGGCTACCTTGTGGGGATCGTCCGGGAGTCCGGGTCCAAGCGCGTCACGGTCTACGATTCGACCGGAATACGCCCCTAGTATTTTTGCTTGATATTAGACGCATCCTAGACATAAATGTCTAAACAGTTGTACAGTATGTCCACGCCTCTGGACCAGGCGAAGGACATACACGATGCAACAACTAATCAATCTGCTGAACCGGCTCATCCGAGAGCTGCGACTGGCGTACGGCGGTGTCGCTTAAAATGCCGGCACAGACTCTCACCCGAACCCTGCCGGTTCCGACCGTTTTCCGAACCAAAGAGATCGCCGACACTTTCCAGCGCGCTTCCAAGTGGGCTGCCGAAGACGCTAAGCCGATCGCCGTGGTTACCGGTCCGCGCGGCCAGGTGTTCTGCGACTGCAATCTCTACGATCCGCTGGATGTCGAGTGCGGCTACCGCGTCGAGGCCATCGCCTACCCTAGCACCGCTTTTGCTGGAGGCCTTCGATGAACCGGCGAGAACTTCCAGACACCGCCAAGAACCGCCAGCTGCGCGCCGAGATCGAGCGTATCCAGGCGAAGCTGATCGCCACCAAGTTCTACACGCTGGACGCCTACACGGTCGGTCGGTTCGCTAAGAACCTGGGCCGCATCCTCACCGATCCAAGCGGCGTGTTCCTCGGCAACGGTACGGACAGCGACCCCGAGGGCCTCGCCCAGAAGCTGATCCTGGAGGCCATGCGAAGCGGTCTGCACGCTGCGATCATCGAAGACAACTCGGCATTCGGCGGCCGACGCTACAGCGCTTTTGACTTCGAATACCCGGAGGGCCACTTCTACCGAGAAGCCGCGCTTTCCAACCAGGCCCGCACCTACGGCGGCGCGCTGGCCAAAGCCTTCGGAGACGAAGCCTGGGGCACCGAAGTTCTCGCCGTCGTCGCCAAGGGCACGGTAAAGCACTTGCAGGGAGCGCGCTAGCGATGCCAGAGCGAATTAGCTCCAGGGACCTTAGCTTTACGATCTGCATGTCCGTGCTCGCGATTTGCTATTTCGGCAGCCTTGCGATGATCGGGCGAGAGCCTGAACGGAAGCCGACTCAACAGCCATGCACTGTTCCTAAGGCGATTGGATTCGAGAAGGACGGCTGGCGGTTTGCCTATCAGTGCGCGGAAGGTCAGGTGATCCTCACCGACGAACCGCTGGGTGAGGGACGAAACTGATGCTAGACCCGCGCTTCAGCTACACCATCCGGGAGGAGAAAGACCAGGTCCTCCCGGCATGGACGCGCTGGGTGACCATCGCCGGCTTCATCGCCGGCGTGGCGCTTGTTTTGTGGGTCCTGGACCAGTTTCTGGGGGCGCTGTAAGTGTACGAGCCTTACATCAGCTGCACCATCGAGCAGAAGGTCAACCTCGGCAACTACCAGACGGCCACCGTCTCGATCACCGTCTCCCGGATCCCGCTCGGATCATCGGCCCGGTACATCGCCGATGCCGCCGAGACCGGCGAGCTGTGCGCGAACGTACTAAACGAGATCATCGCTGGACGGATCGCTGACAAGCTCGGCAAAGTCGCCCCCGGCTTTGCGTTCGACTTTGGAAGAGCTGCCGCGCCCGCTGATGAACCGGACGGTCTGGAAGGTAGCGCGATTGCCCAGCTAGACCAGCCCCACAAGGAGCCCGCCATCCCCAGCGCCGCCGAGATCACCCAGGGCTGGCCGAAAGCCTTCAACCTAGCCGTCGATCCGGGCGAACCGATGTGGTCAACCGAAAGCATCGGCGCCGACCAGATGAAGGCGCTGAACACGGTCCTTGGCAACAACGGCTACAAGCAAGCCGCCAGACACAAGGCGCTGAACACCCTGCTCGCCGAATTCGGGAGCGATAAGAAGATCGACTCCCTCTACAAACTCACCCGCGCGGAAGCGCACGTCTTGCTCGGCTGGTTCCGAGCTGCAGAAGCGGACGGCATCGCCATCGCCGCTCTATCGGTGCACACCAAATGAATCTACTCAAAGACCCTACAGCTATCGCCCCTGAGTCCGTCCAGCCACACATCGAGTTCCACGAGGAGCTCGGCATGTGGGTCAACATCGACACCGGCGAAATCGTTGACATCCAGACGCCAGCCGGACCAGACCAGCCATTCATCCCGCAGACCGAAACCGAAGTCGAGTGGGTCCTGGGCAAGATGGCGACAGCCGAGGCCCTGCTGGTGAGCATCCAGACCCGGCCCGAAGTTCTCCAGGCGAAAGCCGTGCTGGCCAACGCCGCCAAGATGGAGAAGGAAGCGGCACGGAAACTGGACTGGCTCCACGCGCGGTTCGATCCGGATCTCGGAGAGTTCGCCCGCAAGCAGCTCGAAGGCAAGAAGGGCAAAACCTGGAAGTCCGTGCTCGGTTCCATCGCTCTCCGCTTGCAGAAGGGCAAAGTCAAAGTCGAGAACCCCGAGCTGGCGCTCGAATGGGCGAAGGCCTTCGACCCCGAAGCGATCAAAACGACCGAAGAGTTCCAGATCAGCCGGGCCACCAATCTCGTGGAAGACGACCTTCCGATCGGCTTCATAAAGACCCCAGACGAAGAGAAAGTCACCGTGAAAACCGGAGTAGGCGCCGGAGAATGACCCCCAGCGCAAGCCAAACGCGCGCGATCGAGATGATCGAGCGTGCGATCGAGAGAAGGGAGCCTGGCTTCATCTTCGTGACAGGAAAGGCCGGCACGGGCAAGAGCACGGTGCTCCGCGCTATCCGCGCCAAGCGGAAGCTCATCGTCTGTGCTCCGACAGGACTCGCCGCCGTTAACGTGCGCGGCGAGACCTTGCATCGCACGTTTGGCTTGCGCGTTGGACCCCAGAGCAGAAGCAAAACCCGGAACCTCGGCGACGATGCAGCGGATCTACTGGATGCGGCCGACGCCGTTGTGATCGATGAGATCTCGATGGTCCGCGCGGACATGCTAGATGCGGCGAACTGGACACTCCAGAAGACCCTCGGCCGCCCCACTCCGTTTGGGGGCAAGTTGATCGTTTGCTTTGGCGATATGTGCCAGCTCGAGCCGGTTGTTTCGCAGGAAGAGTCGGACATCATCACCGAGCGATACAGCTCGCCATTTTGGTTCGACGCCAAAGTATTCAGCCATTCTGCGGACCTCTTCGGAGAGGAACAGGAGAGGCTGGACCTGGTCACGGCCGAGCTAACGGACGTGTTTCGGCAGTCGGACGAAGAGTTCATAAATGCCCTGAACTTGATCCGGCTGGGAGATCCAGCTGGCCTCAATTACATCAACTCGCGGGCCGGGGCAAGGCCACCGGTTACAGATCCGCCGATCGCGCTCACCCTCACCAACAAGGAAGCGGCGATCATCAACGGCGAGCGGCTCGGACGGCTCACCACCGAGCGGAAGACGTACGACGCGACTATCAGCGGCGATTTTGGGGAACAGCATCCGACCGAAAACGAGTTGGTCCTAGCGATCGGCGCCCAGGTCATGCTCATTCGAAACGGGCAGAGCACCAGCGGCGATCGGCTTACAAACGGCGAGATCGGCGAAGTGGTCGGCTTCGAGCAAGAGGGCCCCCGTGTTCTGTTCCGGAGCGGCGTCGAAACCGTTGTCGGCCGAGCTCTCTGGGAGCGGATCACCTATGCCAAGGACGACAAAGACGAGATCGTCGAAGAGCCGGTCGGCAAATTCGAGCAGATCCCGCTCCGACTCGCCTGGGCGATAACGGTGCACAAATCCCAAGGCCAGACCTTGGATAGCGCCCTGCTGGAAATGGAAATGCAGGCGCGCACTCACGGCCAGTTGTACGTGGCGTTGTCCCGCGTTCGGAGCATGGAAGGGCTGTACCTTCGCCGCCGACTTACCCCGAAAGACCTCAGCTTCAACCGCAGGGTCCGGGAGTTCCTTTCGCTCCAGTCAGCACCAGCGGAACCAGAGCGAACATTCGATTTCAACTTTGCAGGAGCGTTTTAACCATGCCATACCAAAAGTGGACCCCGACCAAAAAAAGTAGATCGTCATCGGCATCAAATGCTCCGATGCTCACCCTTATCGCGGGATCGATACGGGGAACGCGTTGGACGAAAGCATTTTTGAATGTCCCCGCAGTAAAAGCCCTCCAGCTCGATCAGTGGCAAGCAGTCGAGATTTACATCGACAAAGAGAAAGGCTACATCGGCTTTGAGGGCGTTAAAGGAGCCTTGCCAGTGAAGGTCACAACTGCGGGAGGCAGTATCGGATTCATCTTGGAGGCCCTTCAAGGTTTCAACTACACATGCACCCAGAACGTCCGGGTGCCGCCGCACGACGTCTCGAAAACCAAAGCGCCCGTGCAGCTAGAACTGTCGATCGCGGAGCTGGCGAAGGCATCGGGGCTGGAGATGATGAAGTGAGCATCCAGGACAAGGTTCGCTCGCTAATCCCGCACCGGATGCTCGCAAATATCGCTATCCGGGGCATCGAAATCTACAGCGGATCGAAAGCGGTGCTGTTCAACGACGTTCCGGGCGTCCTGCTCGATAGGGCATACAACCGCGGCACTGGCCAGACGCGAAAGCTCGCGGACATGCTGGACGCGTCCATCGCCAGCAACACCCCGCCGTTCGATGACTTCTCGACTCTGCTAGTCCTCATCTCGGCCAAGACTTCCGAAATGCGGGAAGTCCAGAAGCAGTACTTCGCCAAGCGATCCCAGGAAACCCTGGAGCACGCGAAGGTGCTGGAGCGGGAACTAGACGGCCTACTCGCCGAGCTTGCCCAATACAGCGAAGTCCGCCAGGAGGCGCTATTCGGATGATCCAGCGCGTTCGATCGATTTTCCGATTCTGGTCGGAAGTGTGGAGTTTGGTATGATCTGGCTCTTGTGGATGTTCCGACTTCCGAAAGGGGTCGAGCTAACAGAGCTAGGGAAGACTTTGTGGGTTCTCGCCTATGTTCGGCACATCGGCCGTTGCTGGGTGCTCACTTTTGTCTACATGCTGATGATGCTTGGGCTCAACGCATTTTCTAAGCCGCTTTACGACGAGTTCGCGGCTGGGGATTGGAAAGCCGCTATCTGCTGGGCTGCCATGGCTTTCGTGGTTGCATTGCTGATCAAGTCTTCGATTTTAGAGTCGGAGCAGGAATTCACTAGAGAGCTAAATTGCCTGCTTGACTGTTACCGAGTGCGCTACTACCGGCCCGAGGCAGAGGATTAACCATGAGTAACGACAAGTTCGAATACGTCCCTATCGGGAAGCTCTTTCCGTCGCCCACCAACCCGCGCAAGAAGTTCGACCAGGCGCAGCTGAGCGAGCTGGCCGAGTCGATAAAGTCGCACGGGATCATCCAGCCGCTAGTCGTCCGGTTCACCGTTAACGGGCTGGAGATCGTCGCCGGAGAACGTCGATTCCGAGCCGCCCAGATGGCCAAGGTCGCGGAAGTGCCGGTCATTAACCGGATACTTACCGACAAGCAAGTCATAGAGATCCAGGTCATCGAAAACGCCCAGCGCGCCGACGTGCATCCGCTGGAGGAATCGGAAGCGTTTGGGCGGATGATCCAGATCGGCTACGACGCCGAAGGGATCGCCGCTAAGATCGGCAAGCCACGCGCCTACGTGCTCCAGCGGCTCTCGCTCTCGAAGCTCTCGCCAACCTCTCGGGAGTGGTTCGAGGAAGGCTACTTACTCATCGGCCACGCGCTGATCTTGGCCCGGTTCGATGCGGATGAGCAGGACACTATCCTGAAAGAAACCTGTTACCACTGGGGAACAGACAAGATGAAGGATTCGCCGCCTAGCATCTTGGAATTCAACCGGGAAGCGAACCGGAAAGAGTCGTCTCTCGCTAAAGCAATTTGGGATCTGGCCGACCCTACTCTCCACGAGCGGGGCGCATGTACGTCCTGCGCTTTCAATACGAGCTACGGGCTACTCGCGGGCATGGAAGACGACGATCCGCAGTGCCTAAAGCGGATCTGCTTCGACGCTAAGCAGGAAGCCTACAAAGACCGCGAGATCGCCAAAACCCAGGAAGCCGAGCCAAAAGCAAAGCAGATCGTGGGCCGGGACGTGAGCGCTTGGGAAGTCGAGATTTCGGCCGAACCGAAGGCAGGCTATGCGCCGGCCGTTTGGGCCCAGATGTATCACCACAGCTATGACTTCAAGGTCGGCGAGCTGGTCTACATCAAAAAGACATCTAGTCGAAGCGCCAGCTTTGAAAGAGAGCAGCAAGCAAAGAAAGAAGCCGCCGAGAAGAAAACGGCCGAGAACAAAGCGATCTATGCGGCGGCGCTGTCTGAACTGCCCCGAATCGAGACCAGCTCCGAAAACTTCCGCGCGGTGCTAGCCCACCTAGTGCTCGGCATTAGCAGCAGCCACATGAGCCACACGACATTTAAGAAGCTCGGCGAGGACGACAAGGCCCGGGAAGCAGCCTTGCTGGATCTTTCCATCCCTCAGCTGATCGAGCTTTGGGCGAAGTGGACCATGGACCGGGCGGTGAAGGTCGAGTACTACTACGACAACTCCGCGCGCCTTCGGTCCTTCGCCCGCGCGGTCGGCATCGACATCGAGCACGTCGTCCGGGAGCTGGACGTGTACTTCGAGAGCTTTGGCCCAGGGTCGCCTCACTACAGCAAAGCCAGCATCGATTATGTTTGCAACGAGGTCGAGCGCAGGCTCGTGAAGGGGAGCGAAGAGTGAACGGCGTTACCGTCTACCGGAAAGAGGTCACCGAGATTGGAGAGGTGTTCAAAGGCCCTAAAGGCCCCGTCACTTTTGGCTACCAGTCGTCCAGAAATGCGTTCTGTCTTTGGTTCGAAGCAGGGCAACCCATGGAGGAAGAATTCATGGTTGTCGGCACCGGACACCCGCCAGCACCGGAAGGGTTTAGGCTGATCGCTTCTACGGTCATGCCGGACGGCTTTTACACGTTTCATCTACTGAAAAAGGAATCATGAACACGCTCGAAAACGCAATTAACGAACTCGTAAATACTTGCCACGGCAACGCGAAGGCGGCTGGCTGGCATGACAAGCCGCGCGAAGATGGCACCATGATCGCGCTTATTCACTCAGAGCTGAGCGAGGCGATGGAAGGGGAACGCAAGAACCTTATGGACGACCATCTTCCTCATCGCCGCATGGCTGAGGTCGAGATGGCCGACGCACTGATCCGGATCTGCGATTACTGCGGCATGAAGGGCTACGACCTAGGCGGAGCCGTGCTCGAGAAGCTGGCGTACAACCAGACCAGGCTCGATCACAAGCGAGAAGTGCGCGCGATGGAGGGCGGCAAGCAGTTCTGAAGATGAAGCCCGCGCAAGTCACCACCTACCCCGACCTCGGCGCCCGCTACGTCTACAAAGGCGTTCGGGCGGACCTGTGCGGCCAGGTGCTCACCTACGTCGGACTGCGACCCGCAAGCAAAAAGCTGAACATCCTCCAGTTTGCGACCGCGTCCGGCGAGATGATCGAGGTGAGCCAATCGATTTGGTTGGGAGTGCTCACGAGGGTATGAGAAAGCAAGCTGAGCCGCTAGATCCTAATGTCGCGCCGGTGCTGGGCAGGGTGTACCTAGTTCCCACGATCACAAACCGACATGGCCAGATCGTTCCCGTGCTAGGTGGATGGCACAAAGACCCTGAAATCTCCAAGAGCTTAGGCGAGCATATTCATTTAGATGCCCGGTTTCTGCCTGCACGAATGTTTAAGTCAAAGCGCGGATACAGAGGGTCCGATTATGATAAGGACGGCTTTGTTCTTGCTCAGGTCGAGACTCTGCATTTTCTGAACACGGAAGAAAAGCCGAAAATAACCCTTCGGCCAATGAAGTGCCTGCGGGTAATGCCTCACTTTTTAGACACAGCGCCAATAGGCAGAAAAAACACAAGCTGGCCGCAGGAAATGCGGTGTACGTACCAAGACGTTAAGCTCACCGACGCTTTAGTTTGTCCCCATCGAGGGATTCACTTGGCTCCGTTTGAGGAGAACGGCTTTGCGGTTTGTCCAGGCCACGGATTGTGCTGGAACCTTCGCGAGAAACGATTGGCGACTGAAGAGGAAGAGCAAGCTGTGCGAAAAGCAAGGAAGGCAGAAGGAGAAGCAAGCGAGGTTTGATGGTGACCAGGCTGGCCTATCCGATCAATGAAGCGGCCGAGCTGCTCGGGATATCCGAGAGCTCGATGCGGCGCATTGTGAAGAATGGCCACGTGAAGGTTCACCCCGTCACCAAGACGATCCCGTATAGTTGGCTGGAGGAATTTGTAAATGGCGACACAGAGAAAAGACGGCCGGTGGATGGCGAGGGCGAAGTGCCAGGCGGGGAAAACGATCTACGGCTACGGAAAGAGTCCGGAGGACGCCGAGAGCGAGCTGGCGGCAAAGCTGGCGGCAATGTCCACCCCCTCGATCTCCCCAGCCGCATCGCTGCATGATGTCGCCAAACTGCTTTGGTTCCCGTCGATCGCCCACCTTCGTCCGCTAAGCCAGAAGAAATACACCGGGGTCTACGTAAACCACATCCGCGACAAGATCGGCCACAAACGCCTAGACGAGCTGACTACGGGCGATGTCCAGGCCCTCGTCTCTCAGTACAAAAAGCAGCCAGCGATGGCGGGCTACATTCGGGACCTGGTTGGCCAGATCCTGCGCTGCGCCGAGTCCGAGGGCCTGCTGGTCCGGAACGCCGCCCGGTTCGTCAAAGTGCCGCCCAAAGCTGAAAAGCGAGTGCGCGTTCTGACCGTGGAGCAGGCGCAGAAACTACTTGGGCACGTCGCAGGCACAGACCTTTCCGCACCCGTGTTTTTTGCGGCCGTGCTTGGTCTACGGCGGGGCGAGCTCGCGGGTTTGCACTGGAGCGACCTCGACCGCCAGCGCGGGGAACTGCGGGTCCAGCGGCAACGACAGGCGCTTCGGCCGAACGGAGTCCAAGAGACCGAGCTCAAAACGACGCAGAGCAGAAGGACGCTCCAGCTTCCGAAAGAGCTGATCGATCAGATCGACGAACGCGGGAATCTCGACCATCCGACCCACATCTGCACTTACCGCGGGGAGCCCTGGGTTCCGGACACCCTCACCGAGCTATGGGGCGGTCTCCGGAGCGAGCTTGGCCTAAACGATTGGCATTTCCACGATCTTCGCCACGGATCGGCCGGACTGCTCTATGCGGCCGGAAACGACCTCATCGAAATCGCGGCCGTGCTTGGCCAAGTGAAGCCGGACATGTCCCTCATGTACACGGACATAACTCGCGATCGACAAGCGAAAGCGATTTCCAGCCTGTCGGAAATGCTCGGATTTAGGTAGACGTCCGTGCGCCTGACACTCGGTTTCAGAGTGTCAAAATGGCGCTTTCGAACGCAACTGAGGAGAGGAGGGGATTCGAACCCCTGATGCCTTTCGGCACTCCTGTTTTCAAGACAGGTGCAATCAACCGCTCTACCACCTCTCCCCGGTTGGCTTTTATTTTACTGGCAAACGTTAGGGAAGTATTGTAGGGTGATGCGGCCGATTGTTTCCATTATTTTGGAGAACCTAGAATTTTTGGACCCGGCGCAGGGGGCCAACTTTGTGGGGCCGGCGGTTAAGTTTCCGGATCGGTTTCGGCGGATTCTGCATGACGAGCGGGTTGAGGCGCTGGAGGTTTTTGTGCATCCGCTGGTGGTTTCGGAGCCGGGGAAGCTGCTGGAGATTGCGAACAACGTCTTGCCGGCGCATCGGCGGGGGCAGGGGGTGCTGCGGTTTTATCCGTTTACGAGCTTGCCGCTGGTTTGGAAGGACCCGCATCCGCGGATTCACCACTGTTTTGACCCGGTGAATTTGGCGCGGGAACGGGCTTTGCGAGATCGGTTTGCGGTCGGGCCGACGGCGATTTATTGCACCAGTAGTTCGCACGGGATCAAAGAAGTTTGGGGACCTTTGCAGCGATTGGCCGAGGCGGGGCGGGTGGAGTTTGACGCGGTGGTTTCGCCAAGCAGCTTTACGACGGCGGCTTATGAGGCGTCTTTCCGGGCGTTGGTGCCGGGGGCAGAGGTTCCTTGCCGAATGGAGACGGTGCCGAACGGGGTGGATTTGGACCAGTTTCAGCCCGCGACGGCCGAGCTTCGGGCGCAGGCGAAGGCGGCATTTCGGATTCCGGCGGATGCGCCGACGCTGCTGTACTTCGGGCGGATTTCGCCCCATGCAAAGTCGGACTTGATTCCAGTTTTGCGGGCTTTTGCGGCGGCGAAGGTTCAGGATGCCGTTCTGCTCATTGCGGGCAAAGAGAACGCGCCGGGCTACGTTGACCACTTGCGATCGATTGCGGCGGAGTTGGGGATTAGCGGGCAAGTTCGGTTTGAAGGGGCAATTCCGTTGACCTTCCGGCACTTACCGTATCAGGCGGCGGATGCATTCTTGTTCCCGAGCGACACGATTCAGGAGGCATTTGGGAATGTGCTGGTCGAGGCGATTGCGAGCGGGTTGCCGGTGATTTCGACAGATTGGGACGGCGCGCGGGATATTGTGCGGCACGGGGAGAACGGGCTCTTGGTGCCGATTTACTTCTGCGAGCAGCTTGATCGGGTTTCGGCGGTTTCGCCTTTGCTGGATTTGGACACGAACTATATGTTGTTCAGCCAGTCGGCAGTGATTGATGAAGTGGCACTGAGTGCGGCGATGCGGCAGATGTTGACGCATCCGGAGCTTCGGTCGATGCTGGGGGATGGGGCGCGGAAGTCGGCAGATCGGTTTGCGATGAAGCCGGTTTATGAGCGATTTGTTGAGCTTTCTTTCGAATTGTTATCGATTGCGCAGGCTGAGTCGGCGGAATCGAGAGTCGCGCGACGAGAGGCGGTGGATCGATGGAGTCCGATTCCGCCTTACGCGCAGTCGTTTGGTGGTTACTCGACTTGGCGGATTCAGGACGATCGGAAGTTGGAATTGGGGCTGAACGGGAAGGCCGCGAAGCGCGGAGTGCCGATTTCTTTTTACAACGAGATGGCGCCGGTGATTGAGACGGCGGCGGTGGCTACGGCTCTTGAGGCGGTGAGCAAAGCCGGGGCGACTTTCGGTTCGGTCGTGGCGGCGGTGGCTCGTACGCACGCGCTCTCGGACAGCGACGCTAGGTACCTGGTTCACGTGCTGATCAAAAACGGTGGCATAAATTTTTCGACAGACATATACTGAGTGTCGATCTCTGATCAGGCAACTTAGAACCTGATTGGTAGGAACAATCCAATGCAAAATAACCTTAACCGAGCACTCGCCGTTAGTGCGCTCGCCCTTGTCTTGGGAGCCGTTGCCGGCGCAACCGAAGTGACACCTACCGCCGTTCAGGCTGCCGTAGAAAAGCCGTGGCTCGTTCGATTCGGATTCAACAGCCTTACGGCTACGACCGGTCGAGACCTCACGAGCCAGAACGGGATTGAGTTCGGCATCGGCCGACAGCTGAACGTTGGGGGGCTTTTCAAGTCCAACGCTCAGTCCTTTGTTGAGTTTACGGGACGAATTAACCGGGGCAACAGCTCGGGCACCGGCGATGTGTTCGGCGTTCAGTTCGTTGAGCGCGTTCTTCTGGATGCAGCCGGCGGAACCGATCGCGGCTTTTATGCTGGATACGGCGCGGGCGTACAGTTGGTCCGAGTTAAGGGCCGATATGGTTCGCCAGTTGCAAACCCCGGTGGTGGCGGCGGCAACGGTGGTGGAAGCGGCGGCAATGCGGCTGCCAATCCTGTCCGATTTAATGCTAACGGTAGCCGAATGGCCGATGAGACTCGGTTCACGATCGGTGGTCGCGTGCTTGCGGGCTACAAGTTCAACCCGCTGACTTCGGCTGAGCTTGCGCTCAACTTTGGTCCAAAGGTGGACGGCGTTTCGACCGATTCGGTCAGCCTTACCGTCGGCTTCCGGTTCTAACTTTTCGTTAGCAGAGTGCGGGCCAAGCGGAGACGCTTGGCCCGCTTTTGTTTGTCTGTCTGGTCATACTCGGAATATGAATCTAGGGATTGCAGGAAAGGTTGCGATGGTCGCGGCGGCGAGTAAGGGCATTGGGCTGGCGACGGCGAAGCTGCTGGCGGAGGAAGGTTGCCGGGTTTCGATTTGTGGCCGGACCGAGGAGACGCTTGAGGCTGCGGAGGCGGAGATTCAGGGCGAGTCGCGGTCTTATGTTGTGGACGTGGCGGATGCGGAGGACTTGGCTTGGTGGTTGGAACAGACTCAGCAAGACCTCGGCACGCCGGAGATTTTGATCACGAATACGGGCGGTCCGCCGGCGGGATTGTTGTCGGATTTGAGCGAGGAGCAGTGGCAGAGTGGGTTCGAGTCGACGTTGATGAACGTAGTGCGGCTCGTGAACTTGGTCTCACCGGGGATGGTGGAGGCGAAGTGGGGACGGATTGTTCACGTGACTTCGTTGGTGGCCAAGGAGGCCTCGGACATTCTCGCCGTCTCGAGCACTCTACGTGGCGGGCTGATGAACTTGACTCGGCTGCAGGCTCGGCAGTTGGCACCTGCCGGTGTCACGGTTAATGCAGTTTTGCCGGGTCATACCTTAACGGATCGGCAGCGGCACTTGGCTGATGTTCGGGCGAAACGGGAGAACATTACGCCGGAAGAGGCGCTCGAGAAGCAGGCGGCAGAGGTTCCGATGGGACGGCTTGCGGACCCGAGGGAGATCGCGGCGCCGATTGTGATGCTGTGCGGAAAGGACAGCGGCTACATCTCGGGCGTGAACTTGCTGGTCGACGGCGCGTTAACGCGGTCGGCGGGCTAGTTCCTTTACTGGAGCGTAGTGAGGAGCGACTGGATTTGGCCGGCTAGGTCGCTTTGGGGCGTTACCACGCGCTGGGCGGCATAGAGGGTTTGCCGTGCGCGCGAGTACTGGCTGGGGTCGCCGAGGTTTTTGGTTTCGGTGGCGGCGGTGAAGTACACGAGGGCGGCCTGATTCAAGTACTCGGTTCGCTTTTGGGAGTCTCGTTCGGCCTTTCCGGCGATCTCCCACTGCTCTCCCGATTGGTTGAGTAGCAGGATTCGCTGGTTCGGCTGAGGCTCGGCAAGGGCGCGCGTTTGGTAGAGGCTCGCGAGGTTTGAGGCTAGGGCAGAATTGTTCTTGTCCAGCGCGCTGGCACGGATGTAGGCAGATTCGGCCTGCGGGTCCTGATTGTTAGCGATGTGCTTGCGTCCGAGCTCTTCGTAAAGGACGGCGAGGTTTCGCTTGATTTCGTCCTTCATCGTGTCGCTTTGCACGCGGCCGCGGAGTCCTTCCAGGGTTTGGATTCGCTCTTCGACCGGGATTCGGGCGTCTTGCTGGCGGGCTTGGACGATGAGCTGTCGGTCTTGGTCTTCGGCGGCGTAGCGCTGCCACGCGGTCGCGATGGCTTGCACGGCGACGGTGACTAGGGCGAGTACGGTTCCGACCAGTAGGAAGGTCAGGAAGAGGCGCTTAAAGAAGGCGGCGGTTTCTGGGCTTACTAGCGGCTTGCGTGGCGGCGGCGGGAAGTAGGTCGGCAGCGGCCCGGGCGGGGGCATGGACGTTTGGCCGTAGGGCGTTTGGGTTTGGCCCGGATAGCTGGCGTTCGGATATGGGGCGCCTGGGTACGTTGCGCCGGGATAAGTTGCGCCGGGATAGCTGTTGGCACCTGGGTAGTTTGCGCCGGGATAGGGGGCAGCACCGTAGGGCTGCTGGGTGTATCCGCCGAGGGGTGGCGCGGCGGCGTACGGATTTTGTGGTTGGACCGGGTTGTACGGCTGATTCACGATGCCGGGCGTGTGTACCGGATGCGGATTCTGGGCGTACGGATTGGGCACGCCGATGACGGGAGGGGGAACGGAGAATGAAGACGTTGATGGGGAAAGGCCGTGCTGGAGGTACGGGTTGTTGCTTGGGTCAACCGTTCCGCTTTGCATTGCCTCTTCGATGGCAACGATGAAGGCATCGGCGCTGTCCCATCGGGCGACGGGAGCTTTTTCTAGGGCGCGCTGAACGGTTTGCCAAAGCCGGTAAGGCATTTGCGATGGCTGAACCGGCTCCTTGTTCATGATCGCGTAGGTGATGCTGACGACGGAGTCGCCCGCAAACGGCTTTTGGCCGGCGATCATTTCGTACAGCACAACGCCGAGGCTGAACACGTCGGATCGGGCATCGATGTCTTTTCCGACCACCTGTTCCGGGCTCATGTAGCTCGGAGTGCCGAAGACCTGGCCGTCCATCGTGAGGTTCGGCTGGAAGGTGAGGCGGGCGATGCCGAAGTCGGTGATTTTGATCTCGCCGGTGGAGAGGATCTGGATGTTCTCCGGCTTGATGTCTCGGTGGATGACGCCTTTTTTGTGGGCGTGGGCGAGGCCGTGGAGGATGTCGGTGGCGATGCGGATCGCCTCGTTCATCGGGATGATGCCCTTGGTATCGATTTCGTTTCGGAGGGTGTGCCCGTCCAGAAACTCCATTGCCATGAAGGTTCGGCCGGCATCCTCCGCGAAGGAGTACACCGTCATGATGTTCGGATGGTTTAGGGTTCCGGCGGCTTGGGCTTCTCGTCGGAATCGTTGTAGGCGCTCTTCTTGCTGCTGAGTGCTCGCACCGGTCGGCATCGCCAATTCTTTGATCGCGACGCGACGGTTCATCAGGGGATCGTAACCCTCATAAACGATGTCGTTCGATCTTGCGATTTCCCGAATGACTTGGTACTGGCCGAGTGTGCTCGGAGGCGAGCTCATACTATGTTCTCTCTACTTTACTCCGACGATTTTTTGATGCGAGACGTCTCCGGTTTGGAGCGAACAGTTTGTAGACGAGAAAGGCGGTTTGATCGTTCGGCTTTGGGTCTTTACCGTAAAAATGCTAGTTTCGTGTACCGCTTTAGGTTGTCACACATATCCGGTACAAAGCCTTGAAATCCGGCCTATACTAGAGACATGCTTTTGGCGAAAGTTCGCCTTACTTGTCTGTCGTTGACGTTTGCGTGCGTTGGCGTAACCGTAGCGGGGGCTCCGGGCCCTGCTTTACGAATGTACAGCTACGGTCCGAGTGGGGACTTGATGGTCGCGCAGCCCATTTTCCGGATGTGCGTCGCCCCAGAAGGCAACGCACAGATCACAGATGCGGTGATGGAAGTAAACGGTAATCCGGTCGCTTCTACTTATTCGCAGCAATCTGGCCGATTAGAGTTTCGGCCCTCCACACCTCTGCCGCCGGGACCAGTCGATGTGACGGCAAAGATCGTGATTGATCGGAAGTCAATGTTCCAGAAATCCTGGACGGCGATGGTTCGTACGGATGCCGCTCGCGAGTATCTGGAGCCATCGGCGGCCGCACTTGAAAGCTTAAGTGTTGTGAACGAACTGCGGCGAGCGACCGGGCTTGATCCGGTAATTACAGACCGGTGTCTTTCTCACGTGGCGCAGCTTCATAGCCAGTACTTGAACCAGAACAAGCGGACGGGGCACGCGCAGGAAGAAAATGGGACCGGTTTCTTTGGACGGACATTGCGTGACCGGCTGAACAAGTTCGGTTGGAATGAGGCGGCTTCGGAAGCAGTTGTTCATAACTTGGCTTCACCGAGAGAATCGGTTGAGGCAGCTTTTGCGGCTCCTTATCACCGTTTGCCATTCCTGGCTCCAGGGCCGATTGAAGCCGGGGCCGGGATGTCGGGCGAATCGATGAGTTTGATCTTTGGTCACTCGAGCAAGCCAGGCGTCGTTTTGAGTCCTTCCGTAGATCAGAAGCAGGTTCCGGCGAGCTGGTTCAACTCGGAGCGCCCGAATCCGTTGCGGTTCTTCGAGTCGGCAGGGAGCATTGTTGGGTATCCGATTGTGATTGCGGAGTTCGGCCACAAGGAAGCGCTGAAGGTGGTTGAGGCGAAGCTAACGACCGGATCGGAATCCATCGACATTTTTGTGGTCGATGGCTCCAAAGATGAGAGTTTGAAGGCGACAGCCTTTGTGATTCCGGCGCGGCCGTTGCGGAAGGGCACGGAGTACAACGTGCTGGTTCGAACGGCACGGGCGAGCGGAGCAACCGAGCTTCGAACCTGGTCCTTCACGACGAAGTAGAGCCGACAAAAGAAAAGCCCCGGATGTTTCCATCCGGGGCTTTTCTTTGCGTTTGATCAGGCTCGGTCGGCGAGCGGAACGTAGGTCAGGTTCGCTGGTCCATCGAAGATTGCCTTCGGGCGGATGAGTCGGTTGTTCGAGAGCTGCTCAATGGCGTGGGCGCAGTAGCCGGAGACGCGGGCCACGACGAAGATCGGCGTGTAGAGGTCGATGGGTATGTCGAGCAAGTAGTAGGCGTACGACGCAGGGAAGTCGACGTTCGGGAAGATGTTCTTCCGTTCGCGCATCGTGTCTTCGAGGATGTCGGCGATTTCGCCGAACTTGGTGTTGCCCTTTTCGATGCCGAGAGCCTTGGCAATCTTCGTCAGATACATCGCGCGGCTGTCGCCTTTCTTGTACTCGCGGTGGCCGAAGCCCATGATCTTCTTCTTGGTTTCGAGGGCGTCGTCGATCCATGCTTGAGCATTGGAAGGCTCGCCAATTTCGAGAAGCATGCGCATGGCTTCTTCGTTTGCGCCGCCGTGGAGCGGGCCGCGAAGGGTGCCGATTCCGGTGACGATTCCGCTATAAAGGTCGCTAAGGGTGCTGACGGTCACACGGTTGGCGAAAGTGGAGGCGTTGAAGCCGTGCTCAGCGTAAAGGGTGAGACTTGCGTCCAGCAGGTGCGCGGTCTTTGGATCTGGCGCCGTTCCAGTCATGAGGTGGAGGAAATTCTCCGACGTCGTGTGCTCGGGATTTGGCTTAATTGGATTCAGACCTTGGCGGATCCGGTGGCCGTTCGCAACCATCGTTCCGGCCTTGGCCACGATTCTTTCAGCTTTGCGCAGGTTGGCTTCGTGGTTGGTCGCGGGTTCGGTGTAATCCGGATCGAAGGCAGCGAGAACCGAGAAAGCGGTCCGGATGCTGTCCATCGGGTGCGTGGTAGGCGGGAGAGCCTGCAGCGCGGTGTAGACCGCGTCCGGGACTTCTCGTTCCGTGCCGAGGCGATTGTTGAAATCGGTGAGTTCGTGCTGGTTCGGAAGATGGCCGTGCAGAAGCAGGAAGGCGGTCTCTTCAAATGAGCCATGCTCGGCGAGGTCGTGAACGTCGTAGCCACGATATTGCAAGCTACTGCGGTCGCTGTCGATTTCGCTGATTTGGCTAACGCCGGCAGGAACGCCTTCTAGGCCTGGACTATACGGATACGGGGTCGCACTTTCGCTCATTCGTTTTCCTCGGTGAATTCGTACGCGACTTGAGGATACCTATCCGACTCGGTACGTTTCCGACTCGTATTGCGGGTAATCCAAGGTTGCGTACAGCTCGGCTCGGGTCCGCATTCGGTCTAGGAAACCCGCCTGCGTTCCGTGTTCGATCAGGAGTGCATACGACTCGTCGAGCGCTTTCAGCATCACACGAAATGCGGTCATCGGGAATATGACCATCTCGTAGCCCATCTCTTCAAACTCGGCGACGGAGATGAGGGGTGTTTTGCCGAACTCGGTCATGTTCGCGAGGAGCGGAGCTTTAACTTGGGTTCGGAAGATTTTGAATTCCTCAATTGAGGTTAAGCCTTCAGGAAAGATGGCGTCGGCACCAGCTTCGACGTACTGGTTTGCTCTCGCTACGGCCGCATCGAGTCCTTCGACTCCGCGAGCATCGGTGCGAGCGATGAGGACGAAGTTGGGATCGCGCTTCGCACTGACGGCAGCGGCGATCTTCTCCTGCATCTGTTCGGATGGGATGACCGCTTTCCCGTCGAGGTGGCCGCAACGTTTTGGTGAGACTTGGTCTTCAAGGTGAATGCCGGCGAGGCCAGCGCGCTCCATTTCAAGGACAGTGCGCACGACGTTCCAAGCTTCGCCGAAACCCGTGTCAGCGTCGGCGATAACGGGGACGGGGGCGACTTGGGTGATGGCGGCGGCTTGGGCGGCGAACTCGTTCAAGCTCGCTAGGGCAATATCCGGGACTCCGAGATAGGCGTTGGTGACGCCAGCGCCGGAGATGTAGAGCGCATGAGCGCCAGCCTTGGTCGCGCTGAGGGCGCTGATGCCGTTAAAGACGCCCGGCAGGACGACGGTTCCTTGGGCGAACTGTTGGCGCAGGGCGGTTCCGGGGGATGGGATGGAGGGGCGAAGCATGGGGAGACGCTACCCGGTGGGGGCGCTCTGGGTGCCTGACGCTAGGCGTTTGAAGGAAACTTCCTGGATCTCGTTTCGGGAATTTGGTCCGCATGATTTGCTCTTGATTGAACTTCGGTGGGAGAATTGACGAGTGGGAAAAGCAAACTTAAACTTGGCCGAAATCAGCGGCGAGCTTTGGTTGCTTGAGCCGGCTCGACTGGGGGCGGAGAGTGAGCTCCGAGAGCGGTATCTAGTGCGCGAAGGTTTGTCGATTGAGGATTGCGTTTCCGCCATTGAAACCGGGGAAGTTCCAGCCGTGGTAGGGCTGATGATTTGTGGTCTTCCTGGAGGGCCATTGTTTCAGAATTGGCACGGGATTGATTTGGCACCTTGGATTCGAGAGCGCGTGCCATCGACAAAGTTGTGGCTAGTTACAAGTCACGATGTGACGGTCAACTTCGGGCCGCTTGAGGGTTTGCCGTTTGACCGCGTGATTCGGCCGGATGGGGTCGAGTTTTTGCTTTGAACGTGTGCGTACCGAGTCGAGAAAACTTTCTGTAATTTCTGCACTTTCACAACTCACTTTGACGACCGACAGTGTACGATTTAGGGTCGAGGGCACGATGAAGAAGCGAGACGCAGCGATCTTGGGAACTGTCATTTTCTATCTTGCGTTATGGGTTCTCTTCTTTTGGTCGCCCACGCTGATGAAGCCCGTGATGGCCGGTGCTGGTTCCTGCGTTGGCTTCATTACAGTAATGGTCCTTCGGGAAAAATTTGGGGTTGGTAATGCTTGGTTGCTTGCAATTCCAGCGATAGCATTTCATTACGCGATGTTATTTATCGGTTCAAGGCTCGTGGGATGAGGGCATACCTTCGCGAGCAGATGGTCCTTGCGCGGGAGTGTTCTCCCCTCATTCTTTGGATCGCCGTTCTTCTGGTGGCGGTCTATTTTCCGCGCTCGGTCATTTCCTTTGGATTGTCGACTCTGGCGTATTTGTTCTTCGCTTACCTAGAGAATCAGGAGCGGCCGTTTTGGGGGCAGGTTCGGGCGGGCGTTTTGGTGACGTCCGCGGCGGCTTCGCTTTTTGTTCCGGGCTGGCAAAGTGAATTGATCTTCGTCGGTTTGAACCTTCTCAGGGTGCTCGATGTTTACTTTGAATTGAGGGGTGCGAAGCCGCTTGAGCGGCTTGCGCGTTCCACAAGCACTGCGGCTACGATGCACCTGATGTTTGCCATTCTCATTTTTAAACGGTGATTCGGGAGCGTGATTACGAGGTGCCTCTGTACGGCTCTCCACCCCCAACCCCCTCCTCTCGCTTGAGGCGAAAGGAGGGGGCTCTTGGCTACTTCTTGCGTTCTTGGCAGATTCTTTCTACTTCCCGAATCCAGGCTGAGTAGCGGTCCTCATCTTCGTGAAAGAGGTCGAGGGATGGAATTCTGAGGGTTAGGATTCCAAACTCCGCCAGATACGCATCTCGGCGTTGGTCTTGCTCAGTTCGATCTAGATGCTGCTCACCATCAATTTCTATGCAGAGCTTTGCGCTTGGAACATAGAAGTCTAGAAAGTAAGGGCCGATGGCCACTTGACGGCGGAAGCGGTAGCCGAGCAGGTCTTTTCGCACGGCGGCCCAAAACCATTTCTCGCTGACGCTCATGTTTGAGCGGAGTTTCCTGGCTTGAGACTTTGCCTCGTCGGAGCGGTTGAGTCGCAGCTTCTTCACGATTTACGAGTTACCTCTGGCCGGCTCTCCACCCCCAACCCCCTCCTCTCGCTATAGGCGAAAGGAGGGGGCTCAAACTACTTTATATTCAGCCAGCAGGCGGATTGGTGGCCTTGGCCGATTTCGGTTAGGGGCGGGTTGGCGCTGCACTTGTCGTGGCGGTGGGGGCAGCGGGGGGAGAAGGGGCACTCGGGGCCGAGGGTGGCGAAGTCGGGTGGGGAGCCGGAGATGGTTTCGAGGCGGGTTTGGCCGACTCGCGGGAGCGCGCTTAGCAGAGCCTTGGTGTACGGCATGGTCGGTTCGCGCAAGACTTGGGGGGCGGTGCCGAGCTCAACGATTTGGCCGGCATAGAAAACGGCGATGCGCTGACTGACCGCGCCAATGGCGCCGATGTCGTGGCTCACGAGCATGACCGCCACGCCTTCTTGTTTTTGAAGGTCGCGCAGGAGGCGGAGGATTTGCGCTTGGAGGGTGACGTCGAGGGCGGTGGTGGGTTCGTCAGCAAGGAGGACTTTCGGCTTACAGGCAAAGGCCATCGCGATGACGATTCGTTGCCGCTGACCGCCGCTAAGTTGGTGCGGGAACTTGCTGGCAGAGGCTTCGGGAGCGGGGACGCCTACTTGGTCGAGCAGTTCAATAGCGCGCTTGAAGGCGGCATCTTTCGACATTCCGTGATGCAAAACAAGCGATTCACCGATTTGGTGGCCCACCTTCATCATCGGGTTAAGGCTGGTGAACGGGTCCTGCATGACCAGTGCGATCTGCTCGCCACGGATTTTTCGGAGTTCCTTCTCGGGCAAGCCGACGAGTTCGCGCCCATCGAGCTTGATGGAGCCGCCAGAGATTCGGCCCGGGGGAATAAGCATGCCCATCAGCGCGAAGGCGGTCATGGACTTCCCGCAGCCGGACTCGCCAACGACGCCGAGGGTCTCGCCCGCGATGAGATCGAAGCTAACGCCACGCAAAATGCGGGTCGATCCGAACGAAACTTCGAGATCACGGACTTCCAAAACGGCCACGCCTGAGTATGGCATCGTGGATTTTTGTACGTTTTCGCCGGTAACCCGTATAATCGTGCTGATGTCGCAACAGATTCGGATTGTTATTGCGGATGACGAGGCGCCTTATCGAAAGGCCCTGGAGAAGACGCTTACCCTAGCGCCGGAGTGCGAGATCTTAGCGGTCTGTAAGGACGGCCAAGAAGCACTGGACGCCTGCCTTTCGGATCCGCCCGACGTTTTGCTCACGGATATCAACATGCCACGCATGAACGGCATCGAGCTCGTTCGGCGCATTCTTCGGCAGGAGAAGGGCGTGAACGTGGTGATCCTCACCGTCAAAGAAGATGACGATACGGTTTACGAGGCGTTCCGCGCCGGAGCCTTGGGCTACCTGCTGAAGACTTCGACTCCACAGGACGTCGTCGATGCGATTCGACTAGCCGAGCGCGGCGAAGCGAAGATCACCCCGCGAATCGCGAGCAAGGTCCTTGAAGACTTCCGCCGCGTGAAGGAAGAGGAAGAGATCGATGACACCGAACTCTACGTCCTGAGCGATCGCGAGCAGGAGATTCTGGACCTCGTGGCCCAGGGACTTCGAAACAAGGAAATCGCGGCCAAGCTGACGATTGCCGAGAAGACGGTGAAGAACCACGTTTCGAACATCCTGAAGGCGCTTCAGGTGAACAGCCGAACCGAAGCCGCGATGAAGGCCGTGAAAGCTCGACTCGTCGAAAAAGTCTGAGTTAACAACGCAAAAAAGCCCTCGGCAGATTGCCGAGGGCTTTTTTGTGTTTGGGCTTAGGCCTGGTTCTTTCGTCGCCGGATCAGGGCGAGGACGCCAGCGGAGAGGGCGAGCATGGACGCTGGCTCTGGAACCGGGGCAGTCGTCTTGGCGCTGAAGGCGCGGAAGGAGAAGGTGAGTCGGTCGTCGTTGATACCAGCCGGACTGCTCGCAGCGGCGGTGTAGGTGGCGAGGCCGGTAATGGTGAAGCTCTTTGCCTTGCCGTTGGCAAAATAGTAGCTCTGGCCGACGGTGTTTGCGCCGCTAGCAGAAACTCCGCTCAGGCTCTGGCTCGTGTTGCTTTGGTAGCTCAGGTTTGAGAGCGAGATCGTATTGTTGTTCTTGCCAGCTTGGGCGGTCGACTTTGCGTCGAATCGGAAGCCGACAAAATCTTTTCCAGTGCCGGGGTCGATGGTGCGTGTGAGCGTGGCACCGTTTCCGACGGACCAAGAGAAGGTGCTCGTGGTGGAATCGTAAGAGAGCGTGAACTGCTTGGAGACGTTGCTCGTCCAGGCGCTGACCGAGTTGCTGGTGTTGCTGGAGCTTGGGTTATCGGAGGCGAAGAGTCCTTCTTTCCAGCTGTTCGAGGCAACGCGTCCGCGTGCTTCGGCGAAGTTTGTGAGGGTTGAAGAATCTACGTTTGAAGCAGGGGCGGAAAGGAGCTGAGCTTGAGCCGCAGAAATCGCAGCGACAGATACGAGAGCAAAAATGAAAAGCTTCATGTTGGATTCCTGAATTACAGTTCAATGTTGGTTCAGGATCGGGCATTCGCGCAGTTACTCTCTTACGTGACCGTTTCAGCGTGACAGGCTTGGCGTGACAAGGGATTGGGTGACAGGCACACAACACGAAGGTCCCAAGGCGATAGTCGCCGAGGAACCTGATGCTCGCGTTTTTTGCTTTGTGAAGCTTATCGTCGCTTTCCGACGATGAAGAACACCGCCATACCTAGTCCAAGGATGAACACATGGTTAGGGACGGATTGATCTTGGGTTGCCGAATCATTCGGACCGGTCGGATTCGAGTTCAGGAGAGTGGCGGAAGAGTCAGCACGCTTGTTCGCGGTCTGAGCGTCCGTGCTCATCTGGATCGGATCTGAGGATATTGACGCAACCGGCGTGTAGGCCTGGTGTTGAGCCCAAGCCGAGCCAGCGCAAATGGCAAGGATGATCGAAAGTGCGTAATTCTTCATTGAATACACCGCGTGTAACGTGTATCTTTGGCGTTCGGTTCCGTTAATTTTCTAACGTTTTTCCGGAGAATCGTCTGAAAACTGAACAATTCAGATTTTCTCCCGTCTTAACATTCGCCTAAGCCAAACCTACATGAGCTTGGACGGTCGGTCAGAAACAGAAAGTTCTCGGTCAGCTGGCGATTTTGGACCTGGCCAAAGCCTGAGTCCGCATCCCATCTGGGAGACCGAGCTTTCCCCTAACCGCAGCATTTTGTTAAGACAAAACCTTGCGCCAGCGGAACGTTCCACTTAACTGGATTTACGTTCGACTTCGAAACATTGATTCATGAAAATGTTTCCGTTAGGAACCCAATTTTGGTGACCTTCGAAAATGGTGTGGTCTTTGACGGTTGCGAAAGATTCTTTCGTGATCCGAGCTAAATGCCATTGAATCTGAACTTGGCAGAATTTCTTCGGCTGGGTCCATTGGGAGGAGTTGAGTATCCTTTAAGGGTTCCCACTGTTTAACCAAGCCTATGATCCGTCCGTCTGGAGAGAATTTTACGTGGCACGGCGTCGATATCCATCCCTACAAAGAGGACGGCGGCACCCACTTCAAGAGCATCACGCGCCAAACGCTGGCGCCTGCCGAGCACGACCTGCCGGTCGAGCTTCGTTACTTCGAAATGGCAGCGGATGGGTACTCCACGATGGAGCGGCACGACCACTCGCACCTCGTGATGATCATTCGGGGCAGCGGTGAGGTGATGGTTGGCGACACGGTGACTGAAGTCGGTGTGCACGACGTTGTGAGGATTCCGCCCCAGACTTGGCACCAGTTCCGGGCGACACGCGGGACGGAGTTTGGATTCCTATGCGTGGTTCATGAGGTTCGCGATCGTCCGCACCGCCCGACAGAAGAGGAAGTTGCGGAGCTTCGGCAGCATCCCGTCGTAGGAGCATTTTTCAAGGTCTGAACATGAGTAACGCACGCAGTTTTGGATTTGAGACGCGGATGCTCCACGCCGGGCAGATTCCGGACCCGCATGTGGGGGCGCGGGCGGTGCCGATTTATCAGACGACTTCGTACGTTTTCGGAAGTGCAGATGAAGCGGCGCACCTGTTTGAGCTGAAGCAATACGGGAATATCTACTCCCGAATCAGCAACCCGACGAACGCGGTTTTTGAGGAGCGAATGGCGTCGCTGGAAGGCGGCACCGGGGCGTTGGCGGTTGCGAGTGGGATGGCGGCAGAGTTCAGCACAATCATGACGCTGTGCTCGCCCGGAGACCACATCGTCTCGTCGAACCAACTCTATGGCGGAACGATGACGATGTTCGCCCACACTCTGAAAAAGCTCGGGGTGGAGGTGACGTTCGTAAATCCATCGGATACGGTGGATTGGGAAGCAGCGATTCAGCCGAAGACGCGGGCGATGTTCGTGGAAACTATCGGCAATCCGGTGAACAGCATTCCGGACCTTGAAGGTTTAGGGGCTTTGTCGAAATCAGTCGGGGTTCCGCTGATTGTGGACAGCACTTTTGCCACGCCGTACCTTTGCCGACCGATTGAGTGGGGAGCGACGATTGTGGTGCACTCCGCGACCAAGTTTATTGGTGGCCACGGGACGAGTATTGGTGGGGTGGTGGTGGACTCGGGCGATTTCGATTTCTCCCAGAATCCTTCGATTGCCGATCCTTCGCCGGCGTATCACGGGATGCGGTTCTTTGACACCTTTGGCCATTACGGTTTCTTGGTGAAGCTGCGAGCCGAGACGATTCGGGACATTGGCGCTTGTATCTCGCCTACCAACTCGTTCCAGCTTTTGCAGGGCTTGGAGACGCTTTCGCTGCGAATGGATCGACATGTGCAGAACGCCTTGGCGGTTGCGAAGTACTTGGAGGCCCACCCGAGGGTGAGCAAGGTTCATTACGCTGGGCTTGAGAGCCATCCGCACTTTGATCGCGCGAAGAAGTACTTGCCGAAGGGGCCTGGCGCGGTGATGTCGTTTGAGATTTCCCCTTCTTCCGGTGATGTTCGGTTGGCCGGTAAGACGTTTATCGAATCGCTTCAGTTGTTCTCGCACTTGGCGAACGTTGGCGATGCGAAGAGCTTGGTGATTCATCCGGCGAGCACCACGCACCAGCAGTTGAGCGACGAGGAGCTTTTGGCCGGTGGAATCACCGCCGGAATGATCCGATTGTCGGTTGGGCTGGAAACCATCGATGACCTACTTTGGGACCTGGACCAAGCGTTCGCACGTATTTGAGAGAAACCATGGCCGCTATTGCATGTGATATTCGCCTAAACACCCGGCTGACGCCGGAGCAGCGAGAGCTTTTCCAGAACGGAACCGAGATTCAGCGGCTGATTCGGGAGGCTCGGACGATCGCGATCGTCGGGCTTTCGACGGAGAAGACGAAGGCTTCCAACATGGTCGGGTCGTATCTGCAGGATGAGGGGTATCGGGTGATCCCGGTGAATCCTCGCGCGGACGAGATTTTGGGTGAGAAGAGCTATCCGGATTTGAAGACGATTCCTTCGAAGATAGATGTAGTCATTGTCTTCCGAGCACCTTCGGAGATCGCGGGTGTGTTGGATCAGGTTTTGGAACTTGGGATTCCGGCGCTTTGGACGCAGTTGCGGATTATCGATTTGCCGTCGGCTCATCGAGGTTTGGAGGCGGGTGTGACGGTGGTCATGGATAAGTGCTTCAAGATGGAGCACGGTCGCTACAGCGGCGCTCTCCATATGGCGGGGATGAATACCGAGGTCGTGACGGCCCAACGCCGCAAGTTCCGCGCGGCTTGAGCCCTAGCCTAACGGAGGCGAGCAGGCACGTCGTACGGGATGCTGAAGCCGATGTCGAGGGGAGGTGCAGATGACCCTGGCATGGCTAAGTAGTTCAGCCGAAACAGCTTGCCCTGGTTGTCCAAAAGGTCATCTCCAACGCTATAGATGGCGAGCTTGCCGTCCATCGGCAGATACTTGAGTGGCTGGTCAGTGAAAGGATCAATTGCGTTCTGACCAGTCACTGGAAGGTTTGTTGGATAACAGCCCGTTTTGGCTTTGATTTCAGATGCGGCAAGCAGGGCGTTGAGGGTGCGCCACTCAGCGGTGAGCTTTGCTTCGGACTTGAAACTATAGCTGTACTGCGGCATTAGGCTTTGCAGCAAGTACGAGTTAGGTGACCTTTGGTCAGAAACGACCCTATCCCATCGTGTGACAACCTCGATTCGGTCCTTGTGCTGGCTCGGATCTTTGGGAATTCGTGCGTACAAGTCTGCATAACCTTCATAGAGTCTGGCGAAGAGCATGTCTGGTGCACCCTTGATTCGATAAAGGCTGTGCTTGCCTACTTCGCTAATGCTGGCGTATCCACCGTTGATCGACTCATCATATGCAACTAAATCAACTTTGCCCTGGGTTACATCCTTTTCGAGAGCAAGGGCGTTCGATAAGTCTTCAATAACTGCCCGACGGAAGTCTACTTTCGGGACACTCGCGTGGAGATAACGCTGCAGGGCCCGACGCACCTCGGCCCGCTCAGAATTGCTCTCAACAATATCAGCCACGTGACGATTAACTGCTTGCTGCAAAGAAACGCTGAGAAGCTCGGCAGTGTGGTTAGGATCAGAGTTGAGCAAGTGCAGAAATTGTGTCGTTTCCGTGCAAAGGTCGATGGCCCGATCGGCAGCACCGTCAGCCGATAAGACTTGAGCTTCCGCTAACCCGAGCCAAACTACGATCGCGAGGGCCGCAAAACCATAAAACTCATGCTGATGTCCCATGCTAGGTTCGAGCTGTGTTGCGAACTCCGACTTGGTAAAAAGTTGCTTTCTGAGCCGAACCAGCTGCGGGTTGGCGTTAACGAATGCCCTCGCAGACTTCAAGTTCGGTATGTAAAAGGAGAAGTATGCGGGTACTTTTCGCGCTTTCAAAAATGCGCGATCAAACTTTTTGAGAAGCTCACCAGCGTCCTTGTCTGGATCGGGGATGTGCTTGATCTGATCAGGGTCCGTTGGCAACCCGACCTGTGCAAGTCGGGCAACCGCCCGGTCGCGGTCCGTACGAGTTTTGTAGGCGAAGCTGTAGAGACCGGCGCAGCTGAGGAGTAGGACGCTGGGAATGCCGTAGAGCAGCACCTTCGTTGACTTTTTCATTGTAGTCTGTGGCTCGTTTTCGTTTCTTCTACTTCTGCTTCGGCAAGTCGTACGGAACACTGAAGCCGGTGTCCTGCGCTGGGCCGGAGGAGCCGGGTGTTGATAGGTAGTTCTGCCGCCGGAGCTGACCGTCGTCGTCGGAAAGATCATCGCCGACGCTGTAGATTGTCAGCCTGCCGCCCTTAAGAAGATATTTGAGTGAATTGTCGGTAAATGGATCAATTGCGTCCTTGCCGTTGACGGGCAGGGCGGAAGGATAACTGCCGGTTTTTGCTTTGATTTCGGATGCGATTAGTAGGGCGTTCAGGCTGCGCCACTCCGCCCTGAGATGGGCTTCTGTTTCGAAGCAAACTACATAGTCTTGGACAAAGTTTTGAACTAGGAATGCGTTTGGGGCGCTGATACCAGTGATATCCCTCTTCCATCGCGCGGCTGCGTCGATTCGGTTCTTATGTTGAGTGATATCTGCGGGAACAGTTGCGTACAAATCCGCATAGCCCTGATAGAGTTTAGCGAAGAGCATTTCTGATGCTCCTTGAATCCGGTACAGGTTTAGCGTTGCTTTGTCGCCGGCGGTAGCGGGGCTTGAGCCAATCGACGCCATAAGTTCAGGCAAATTGATCTTCCCCTTGCGGACGTTAGCTTCTAAGACAAGCGCGTTGGAAACGTCCTCAATCATTGCTCTTCGGTGATCAGAACTTGGGATGGATGCATTTAAATACAATCTCATCGCCATACGAACATCTACCCGAGATGAGTATCTGGCAAAGATTTCTGAAGTCTGCTGATTGACGCCTTTTTGTAAAGAGCCTAATTGAAGCTCAGCCATGTGGTTAGGGTCTGTTCCGAGCAGTTGAACAAAGCGTACGGTTTCTTCGCAGAGCTTGATAGCTTCGACTGGATGACCATCGGCAGCACTGACTTGCGATTCAGCTAGGGCAAGTTTAACCACGTTCCGGAAAGGTTCAAGGGCGGGAAATAGCTGATAGTGCCCAAGGGTGGGTTCAAGTTGCGTGGCAAGCTCCGACTTCGTAAAGATTTGCCTCCGGAGCCGCACGAGGTTTGGATTAGCTTTTACAAACGCCTTTGACGACCGCTCGTTGGGACTAGAAAAGGCAAAGTTGGCAGGGACCTTCCGCGCTTTTAGGAATGCACTCCTAAATTCTTTCAGGAGCTCGCCGGCGTCCTTATCGGGATCGGGGATGTGCTTGATCTGATCTGGATCCGTCGGCAAGCCGACCTCCGCGAGCCGAGCTACGGCGAGGTCGCGGTCGGAGCGGGACTTGTGGGCGAAGCCGAGGAGGCCGCCGGCGCAGCTGAGGAGCAGAGTCGTCGGGATTCCATATAGTATGAGCTTCGTCGACTTCCGCATGGTCAGTTGCGTTTGGGCACGGTGTACGGGATGCTGTAGCCGGAATCGTATTCGCGAGCACTACCTTTGGTAGGTCGGAAGAGGAGACCGTTATTATCCTTGCCGTCTACTCCAACGCTGTACACCTTAACTGAATTGGCACTCGCCTTATAATAGAGAGGTTTGTCGGTGAACGGATCAAGGGCCTCGGGTCCCGAGATCGGGAGCTTTGCTGGATAGCGACCCGTCTTTGCCTTTTCTTCTGCCGCGATGAGCAAGGCGTTAAGTGACCGCCATTCGGCGATGGTCTTTGCCTCGGCTTTGAAAGCTTGGTTGAAGACTGGTAAGAACAGCTCTACGATTAAATCGGTCGTGCGGTTCAGTTTCATCATTTCGGCATCGGCCGCCTCGGCCTCGGCAAGCCGCTCACGTTGCCTCTGCCGATCTGCCGGAATACTCTGGTACATCTTTCGGTAGAAGCGGTACAGCCGAGAAAAAAGCAATTCCCTAACTCCTGGAATGGAAATTATTTGCTCGATTTCCTTGTAGCTCGAGTTGCGATTCTCGTCATCGTCTGAGACCCCCGAGAGTTCTCGGAGACTGATCTTTCCGGTTCGAAGCATCTCCTCACTCGCGATTGCCAGCGCGACCTCGGAACGTAGGGCGCGCCGCATGTCGACATTCGGCTTTGCCACCGCCAAGTAGTTGCCCATTTCTTTTCGCACGTCTGCACGGTCGGAGTGATCCGAAAAGATGAGCATTATCGTGCGATGCGTCATTGCGCGCATAGCGATGGAAACTAACTCCGAGATCATGGTCGAATCTGTATTGACTACAGAGGCGAACTTGACCGCACTCGTGAGTTTTTGGATGGCCTCGGCCGGCCTTCCTTCTGCGGATAGCAACTCGGCTTGAGTGAGCGCGAGGCGGGTTGTGCCTTTTGCTGGGGCGAGTTGGGGGAAGAGTAACGCGGTGCCTTTACTTGGATCGGTTAGGATTGCGAGTTCGGCTTTTTGGAGGATTTCTCCTTGAAGTTGGACAAGTCTTTCGTTCTCGCGCAGGTACTCGCGCATGAGTTCTGGGTTTCGGTCCGGGTCTGCGGCCAGCTTCCGGCTAGAAGCGGACTTGTCCGCTGCCCGTCGAGCAACATCGAACTGCTCCAGTAACTCTCCGGCGTCCTTTTCGGGATCAGGAGTGTGTTTGACGTCGTTATAGTCCCGCGGAAGGCCAGCTTTTGCGAGAAGGTTGAGCTCGTTTTCGCGGGCACTTTTTGAGTTTTGGACGGCAAAGATTCCGCCGATTCCGCAGGTAAACAGCAAGATACCGGGAATCCCGAGCACAAGCCACTTGATTGTTTTGCTTCGCAGTTTTTCGGTACTCACGAGGTTTGGACGTAATATTATTCCAACTACGTTCAAAAGTGCCGAGCAACCCGCAGATGTGCGAGTTGCTCTGGCGAATCGGATGTGGACGGCTTACGGCTGCGAGCCGCCGGTCCAGACGATGAGGTTGCCTTTCTTCACGAGGCCCTCGAAGGAAGTACTTCGATTGCCTTTCTTAAAGCTCACGCTGAACTTGTCCTGGCCCTCGACGGCGCTATCTTCGATTCGTGCGCGGACGGTGCCTTCGAACCGTTCCACTTTCGACTTGGAGCGGACGGTGAGAACGCCGAGGGCTTCGAGGGTAGCAACGTTTCCGTCGACTTTCAGCTTGCCGCGTACCGGAACGCGATTGTTGGCCGGGGATACGCGAATGATCGAAGTGGTTTGCTCTTGGCGATTGACGGCCTGAGCTTCCAACTCTCCGAAGAGAAGGGTTTTGCCATCTTTCGTCTGGTTAACCAGCTTCAGTTTGACCTCGGCCTTCTTGCCTTCGGTGGTTTCGGCAACGCCGGCACCTCGAACTCCGCTATCTCCGGACTGCACAGCAAACGCGACGCCAAGGGCGCCAATGGTTAAGAAAATCAAAGTTTGTTTCATGGGATTGAACTCTCCAGCCGGTGGAAACGAGAAGATTTTCTGACTGTTCACTAAAGTCTCAAAACACGTATTTCTACGTGGGGCAGTTCATCGGCGGTTTTTACGAGTACAACGAACCGAGATGGGGACGGATGCGCCGATTGCGGCAGTTGAACTGAGCGACGTCCGATTTGGATGGCGCGGCGCGTCCTCGCCGCTTCTCGCGATCTCGTCCATCCACATTGAGCGCGGTGAAAAGGTCTTTCTCGCCGGGCCAAGCGGGTCCGGAAAGAGCACGCTTTTGGGCCTCATGTCAGGCGTTCTTTTGCCGCAAGCTGGCAGCGTTCGCGTTCTTGGTCACGCGTGGGAATCGATGTCGGCGAGCCAGCGCGATCGGTACCGAGCCGACCATCTCGGGGTCATTTTTCAGATGTTCAACTTGGTGCCGTACTTGAGCGTTCTGGAGAACGTTCTGCTGCCGCTGAAGTTCTCCAAGTTGCGTCTTGGGCGGCTGGCGCGGCCGGAGCGGGAGGCAAGAGAGTTGCTTGAGCGGCTTGGGATCGGGGCGGAAATGTTGGGCCGTCCGGCCGGGGAGCTGAGCGTGGGGGAGCAACAGCGGACGGCGGCGGTTCGGGCCTTGTTGGGACAGCCGGAAGTGGTGATTGCCGACGAGCCGACTTCGGCGTTGGATGCCGATAACCGCGATGCGTTTTTGGAATTGTTGCTGGCGGAGGTTGGGCGCTCTGGGGCGGCGTTGGTTTTTGTGAGCCACGACCGATCGCTGGCTTCGCGATTTGATCGGGTGGTGCAATTGGCCGATTTGCGGGCGGAGGCGCAATGATTTCGCTCGCTCTAAAGAGCCTGTGGTTCCGGCGCGGCTCGATGGCGCTGACGGTTTTGTCGATTGCAATCAGCGTCGCTTTGCTTTTGGGGATCGAGCGAGTTCGGACGCAGGCGAAGGAGAACTTTGCCGGCATGGTCTCCGGGACCGACCTAATTGTTGCCGCGCGTGGGAACTCCGTGCAAATTTTGCTGGCGAGCATTATGCACATTGGCTATCCGGCTAGCGGCCTTTCTGAAGGGGCAGTTCAGCACGTTTGCTCGAATCGAAACGTGGCGTGGTGCATCCCGATGGTGATGGGAGATTCGCACCGTGGCTATCGCGTGATTGGCACCGATTTGATAATGTTTGACAAGTTCCGCTATGCACGAAACCGAGGTCTTTCGTTTCGTGAGGGGGTGGTGTTTGACGGAACACGGAAGGCCGTAATTGGCGCCCAAGTCGCCGATGGGCTCGGTTACAAATTGGGGAGCAAGATCTTGGTGGCGCACGGCGCGGGTGGCGAAAGCTTGATCGAGCATTCGGCGGCTCCGTTCGAGGTTTCGGGCATTCTTGCCCCAACCGGGACCCCAGTGGACCGGGCCATTTACGTTTCGATGGAGGGGTACGAGGCGATGCACGAAGGGTTTGGTGGGCACGAGAACATCGACCCGCTGGCCGACGCGGATCATGCCGAGGAGAAGTCGGTGAGCGCAATTTTGGTCGGGCTGAAATCGCGAGCTGCGGTGCTTGGGTTGCAGAGAAGCTTCGGCGAGTATCGTGCCGAACCGCTGACGGCGGTGATGCCGGGTGACACCCTCTTGGAGCTTTGGCAATTGACCGGAATTGCGGAAACCGCGCTGGTTTGGATCTCGGGGGTGGTGGTGGTGATTGGCTTGGTGGGCATCACAACAAACCTGTTGGCTTCGGTGAACGAGCGTCGGCGCGAGATGGCGGTTTTGCGCGCCGTCGGGGCGGGATTGCCGCAGGTCGCGGGATTGATTCTGGGAGAAGCCCTACTGTTGACCGCGATGGGGGTTGCGCTTGGGTTGGCCCTTTCTCAGGTTGCGCTGTTTTGCTTGGCGCCGGTGCTGCAGGCGCGGTATGGTTTTGAGTTAGCGGCGGGCGGGATTTTGCCCGGCGAATGGGCGAGGATGAGCTGGATTCTTCTGGCGGGTGGCCTGGTCGGAGCGATTCCGGCGTACCGAACGTATAAGAGGTCACTCTCGGATGGCATTTCGATCCGGGTTTAGGAGCATGAAAAGTTTTGGGAGCGTGGTAGGAGCGATTGCGATTGTCGCGTGTGCAGTCGCCAGCGAGGTGACCAAGGTCGCCTGGTCCGACCTTTCCCCGGCGCCGGTATCGCTCAAGAACCCGTTTGCAGGGATGAAGTCTACCGATCTGGCCGACCTTTCCGCCGTCGCCCGAGTGCACGATCTGAAGAAGGTCGGCAAGAAGCCGAACGCGGAATACGTTAAGGCAGCAAATGCCGCCTCGGCGCGACTTAAGAAGAACAAGCAAAACGTAGCCGAGCTCTTAGCGATTCGCGACAAGATGATGTCTCAGCGCGCGAACGCATCCAACGGCACCACGAAGTCGCTCGATGGCAAGACGATTGAGCTCGCTGGGTTTATTCTTCCGCTGGAATTTGAGGGTACGAAAGTTAAAGAGTTCCTTCTAGTACCCTGGGTTGGGGCATGCATTCACACCCCGCCGCCCGCTCCGAACCAGATTGTCTACGTGACGGTGCCGAAGGCGATCGAGGTGAACGAACGATTCGAATCCG
The DNA here is from genome assembly GCA_945882415.1 of Chthonomonas calidirosea. Lineage (GTDB taxonomy): Bacteria > Armatimonadota > Fimbriimonadia > Fimbriimonadales > Fimbriimonadaceae > Fimbriimonas > Fimbriimonas planktonicus. Next base: position 108,387 of record CAMCWC010000007.1, on the reverse strand, counting down.
TGGTAGTCACGGGCAAGTTAGCCGCTAAAGCGTGGGACTATGAGCTGTTCCTACAGGACGGAAGCGACACGATTTCTGTGGCTTACGCGATGTCGAGTGCACAGGTTAAGGTTGTCGGGAAGTAGCGCCGCTACTGCCCCGTGCCCGCGCCACCCGCGATGATGATGACGGGAGGATCGGCTTTACCAGCCGCCCGATAAGCCGCTCGCTTACGGCGGACGTCGCTGATGAGTCCTCGAACGCTGTGCGGTGCTGGCCGAGGGAGGGCAAAGGCGCGCTCGAAGGTGTCCCAATACTGGTCAATATCGTGCGAGAGATCGAAGACCATAACGCCCTGAGTGCTGGCGCAAGCGGCCTGAAGAACATCTCCAAGTACCTCGGGATCGTTGTTTAGGGTGGAGAGGGCGATTCCAGCATAGGCCCAGGTTTGGTCGCCGACCATGCGGTTGGTCAACGCGCCGGCAGCTTCTACCGTAAGGCCGGGGTTTGCACCGCGCGACATGGCCTCATGAATGGTCGGCACAGGGTAGTAGCAGCCGCTGATGAAGAAGTCGATTTCGCTGGCGAATCCAGTCTTTTGATAAGCTGGAGTGCTGAACCAGAACCCAGAGGCAACGGCATCGCTCGCCCAGTTGCTACCGATGTTTGGGTACTCGCCGTACCATGATCCGGCATAGATTCCAAGCTGGGTGCCAGGACGGACCTTGGCGATTTGTGTACGTATACCGGCGACAAATTGTCGAATTCGATCGGCCCGGAAGGCCATCCACTCGTCATAGTACGGTCCCGGCTTTTGTCCTCGGCTCAGGTTCGGGTTGACGGTGAACTTGAAAACGTCATCGGGCCAGTTGATGGCTTTGCCGATCTGTTCTTCGAACAGCTTTTTGGTGAGATCGCTGAAGTCGGCGTTGATTCCGGCATAGCGTAGGCGGTCATCGTAGATGATGCCGTCGAAGGCATAGTTGCGGACTACCTCGCTGGCAATGTCAAATGCGTATTGCTGTACCGCCGGATGGTTGATGTTCATCATCAGCGGGTACTGCTGCTCCGGGCGCTCGCTGATGGGGACGTAGAGCGGCTTGGTATCGAACTGCACGAGCCGTCCTGGTTCTGCGGAATCGGCTAGAAACTCTCCTGCGTCACCGGCGCCAACCACCAGCGAACCGCCGCGTGGCATGGTGGGCATGGGGCCGCCTTTGACGAATTGGTACCCGTCTGCAACGCGTCCGTTTGGACGTAGCGTAAGGATGAATCCTTCCGTGAAGTCGGCCGGGAGTTTGCTGAGATTGGTGAATACACCGACTGTTCCCGGTTGAAGGGTATCGAGCTTAGTGGCCAGGGGGAAGGTTTTGCCATCCGTCGATTTGACGACGTTTTGAGTTTCGTAAAGGATGGTCTGCTGGTCGGTTTTGGCATAACCTGGGCCAACGAGGAACATCCGGTGACCCTCGCTAAAGGCGTTGAGGGAGGCGTAGATTCCGAGCCCGTGCTGCTTGGCGTTGGTGATGAAATGCGGTACCGGGTCGAAGTCGGCGGGAAGGGTTTTGCCTCGCCATTCGGTGAGCTTCGGCGCGAGAGCGCTGGGGTAGATCACCTGGCCGGAGATGGGCTTGACGTCGAGGACGACGGTGTTGAACCCGGCCTTCTGAACGCGCGCCATGAGGGTCTGGATTTTTTCTGGCGTGTTGTAGCGGTCGATGTTCGCTGTGGCGTCTACCCAGAGGATCCGCGCCTGAAGCCCCTGCGCGCGGGCGGTCTGCTGCGCGAGGCCGACGCCGTTGAGGTGGCTGTCCATCATCACGCCAGGAAGAGCGGGGAGCGGGCTGGCAAGTTCGAACCGCGGTCGGGGAGCGGCGGCTTTTTCGTCCGGCTTGGCGTTTAGAAGCGACGCGATGAGAAGGCTGACGAAAACCGGCACGGGTTGGTTTTACCGGAGAAGTGGGTTTGGTTTGGCGGCTGGTGGTGCCGGATGAATCGTCGGCTTGAAAGCAAGGGGCCTGCATCCGATGGCGGTCATCTTTTGACTAGTTCATGGCTGAACGCTGTACATCGGAGATGATCGATGCGCGGGCTTTGCTGGTAATCCTCAAATTGACTCCTGGCTTCGAGCAGTGATCGGCCTGGAAAACGGAAGATCAAAAATTCTGTAAATGGTCTTGGAACCTACCAGGAACGTTTGTACACTCTTGACATGCTCTGGCTAACGTCGGTTTTGGTCGCTTTGAGTCCTGCGCCGCTTTGCATCATCGCTCCGGAACTAAAGGAGTTGCAATTTATGCCTTGGAATGCGGACACTATGTTTAAGACCAGTGTGTTGGATTTTAAAAAACGTACGAATTATGCTTGCATCTTTAAGGAGGATAGCGAGACGCCTTATAAGTTGTTGAATTCGGCGCGCTTGAATGCACGCTTTAATGGTGATAACATTCGATTGCGTGCTCAATTCGGGAATCTTGAATACTTCGTGGATAGGTATGGTGTGGTTTTGCACGAGGGTAAGACTCGAAAGCTTGGAGTAAAGGAATTTCGGCAGCTTCGTAAGTATTTGTTCTCGATGACGCCGATGACCGATCCGGGAAAGGACTCCGACTTTGTTCAGAAAGATGACGAATTGAGCAAATGAGCCCATTTTGGTTGCTTAGCTCCTTGATAAGGTCTTTTGACCGTGTGACTTGACTATGCTTGTGTGCCTTTCTGTCTGGAAGAGATACAATGATTAGCCTATGCTGTATGTCGCTCTTCCGATTGGACCGGAACTCTTTGGGCTTGAGCGACCTGAACGTACTTCCGATCTGAGCCAGATCGACGATCCCGAAGGCAGGTTGCTGTGCGATGATATCGGCATCGCCTTTCCTGGACGCTGGTATCCGAAGAGTAGGGGATACCAGCAGCTGGTTCAGGCAGATTTTATTGACCAAGTATGGTCGATGAAACTCGATGAGTTTCGGGGATTATTGTCATTCGTTATCGCAGATGGTGGCTTCCACTTCTTCAAAAGCGAAGTCTCAGAGCATTGGTTGCTGGCTCTGTTGGGTATTCAGCATAATCTGCCGTTGCATCCTCGAGACCGTCAACCAAACTCAATCCGGTTTAGAGAACACCAAATCAATGCTTTTCTGATTACTTGGGCACACTATGAATTGTTCTCTGACCGGCGCCATGTAATTCGACCGGAGGGGAGGCTCGAACTGTTTGATGCCAGCCAGGCTCCGGTTGATCTCATGACTTACACCTCTGGCAGTCAATCGGGCCTGGCCAAGCAGGTTCGGTCGTACCAATCGTACTGGCTCCGTTTTCTGCTTCAGGTTGCGACGGACATTGATCTCCCAAAGATTGCGATTGATCTTGATTATGTTGAAGAGATTTGTCCGATCGTCTCTACGATCGGCTTCTGCCTAGCGGTCAATGAGTTTGTTGGACGTCCTTGAGCCAGACTACTTTTAGCGAGATACAATTGGCTAGCGGTCGATCTCTCTATGATGGTGCTAACGCGGACCGTTGGCGACTCTTAATGCGATGACCTAGGCGGAGAAAGAGTTGGAGAAGTCAGAAAGGCTCAGAAGAAGGTGGAGCAAGATTCTATCGAAGGTTGAGTCACATCTCGACAGCGAAAAGCTGGCTCCGTTCCAGTTGAAGTCGGATGAGATCCCGGTTCCAAGTGCGCTCATCGAACTACTCATGGAGCTGGGGTCAGTGATAGAATTCGATGCGTCTTGGGAGCCGACCGCAAAAGGCTTGGAAGTCGAGGACCTTATCGACGAGATTAACCGTCTAGTGCTCGCGCTCGGATCAGAACACGCCGATAATGAGCCAAAGCTTTGAAGTGAAGCTCTTCAACGATTTCCACTTTTCAGCCTGTCCCTAAGCTTAGGATCTGCCTTGATCAGCTCTCGCAAAAAGTAACCGTCGGCAGAAACGTACACGACCGCCAGCCCGCTAGGCGAACTGCTCAGTTTGCCTATGATTCCCTGAGTCACGGACAGAACACCTCGGCCAAGCTTCGCGGTCCCCGGACTTGCGACGAGGTCGCTGAGGGGAACTTGACCCAGTGCTGGGTCGCCTTTCGAGCGGAGTTCCGTTTCTAAGTTCACTAACGGTGGTACTTCGACGGGCCGCTCAACATCGGTGATGTCCTTAATCGCTTTCGCCGCGCCGGTGGCGAAGTCAAACTCGAAGTTGCCCAGAAGCTCAAAGCTCGGAGCTGGGCCTTGGAAGGCGGCGACGGGATTGCCGGCTGAGGTTTTGATGAAGAACGAGCCTTGGAACGCGGTAGTCGAAAGCGTTTTAACTTCGGTCCGCTCGGGGGTGATGTAGGAGTACTGCGCGGGGCCGTCCGGCGAGACGATGAGGATGAATGCCTTGCGCTCCGTGGACGACGCGGCGATTTGGAAGCTTCGGCCGATGGCGTTGTCGGCAACGACCTTGGCGCTGCCGCCAACTGGACAGTAGATAGCTCGCCAACGGAACAGATCTCCCTCTGGCTTGCCAATTGCTAAGGTGACGGTGACGTCCCCGCCGGTGCCGACCGGTTCGATTCGCATCAGGGTTTCGCCAGGACCGGGAACGACAAGGGTTTGCCGAACGCCACGCCGGAGGTCGAATCGCACGAGAGCTCGCGCGGGTGTTTCAACCCCTCGGCTAATCAGATCTTTCTCAGTTGGGTAGCTCGCTTCTGGTCGCTCGTCGATGAAGGTGAGAAACTGTCCGTCTCGGCTGAACTTTTCGGATTGGATGTAGCTGCCTAGGCGAACGGGTGGGCCGGGGAAGTAGAAGTCATCGCCGATCTGGAGTGACTTGCCCTGCACCGACACGGGAAGAAGCAGAGTTAGAGCAACGGAAAGCACCACGGCCATTGCAATATTGTACGAGCCATTTAGGGCAAAGCGTTTCCACAGACTCGACCTTTAAATCGCCTCTATTTTGGGACACGGGGTTCCTGGTTTGGTCCAACTTAGGCATGCAATTGCGATGAACGGCGCAATTAATGCGATGTTTGATGCCGTAATTTCCTTGTAGGCGCTGCGCGCCGATTGGAACACATGAAAGGAATCTTTTTCGCAATGCTCGCTGGCACCGTCGCCTTCGCTTTGACTGGATGCGGGGGAGACGATCACAACGTGAGTAATCAGGCAACCGTTCGGGTTGTCCACGCTTCGCCAAATGCGCCGAACGTGGATGTTCGGTTTGGCAACTCGATCGTCTTTTCAAACGTGCCGTACTTTTCCGCAGGAGTACGAACGGTGGCGGCCGGGCCGACCCGGGTTCGGGTGAACGCGGCCGGAACGGCAACGACGGTCATCGATGTGACGCCGACCTTTGCCGCGAACCGGCTCTACACGGTTCTGGCGGCAAACAACCTTGCTAGCATCGCGCCAATCGTCGTGGACGATGTGAACGCGGGACCAGGAGCCGGCCAAGCGCGGGTTCGGTTTGTTCACGGTTCGCCGACCGCGGGAACGGTTGACATTTACGTGACGGCTCCAGGGGCGCCGCTTCCGGCTACGCCGACGCTGGAGGACGTCGCGTTCTTGGCGGTCAGCGCGCCGCTCACCGTGCCTTCTGGCAACTATCAGGTTCGAATTACTCCGGCAAACACGCCGGGAACGGTGGCGATTGACACCGGCACGCTGGCCCTAGGATCGAACACCAGCACCATTGCCGTGGCCTTGGATGCGGCAGGCGGTGGAGCTCCGCTCACGGCTCGCACCTACACTACGAGTTACTGAGCCGGTTAGCCCGGAACCGTAAGTTCCGGGCTACTTTCGCATCATGTTCGGCACGATGTTGAATTGGAACTGGTACTTGCCAGCGGCGTCCTTGCTCACCAGACCAAACCAACCTTGGTCGTCCCACGGGGTCGTTGAAATTCCTGCGGCGTCGGCCGTTCGTTTGACGAGTCGATAGTAGTTCCGAACTAGGTCGGTATCGCGCGTAGCCGGATTTTCCTTTCGCCCTACGCCAAACTCGCCGTAGTTGACCGGAATCCCGAGCTTCTTGCCGTGAGCGGCAGCGGCTTTGATTGAGTCAACAATCGAGGCGTCGCCGGGCCAGTTCGAGTTCAGACCGTCTTGGCCGCAGAATTGCCATGGGTCATAGGTGTGGAGAGTCGCCATGAGGAACTGATCTTTTCCGCCGCCCGGAAGGCTAGTGCGAGACGGATAGACATCATCAAACATTGAGTGGTTGCCTTGGCCGTTGGTGCCAACCATGATCGTTCGCGTCGGGCTTACGGCTCGGATGGCGCGGTAGCCTATTTCGTTTATTCGGCGAGTGAGGGCGAGGGCTTTGGGTTCCATCGGTTTGGTTGGCCCGCTCCAATCTCCGAATGCTCCCTCGGGTTCGTTAAGAACTTCAAAGATCAACTCCGGCGGACGGTTCTTGTACCGATTGGCAATTCCCGTCCATAGGTTAGTGAAAGCGTCATTGTAGCGCGGAGTATCGTCGTACTTCTCCTTTAGCCAATGCTCGTGATGACTGTTTACAATGACGTACATGCCTTTCTTGAGGGCGTAGTCTATGACTTGGTCAAGCTCCTTAAGGCGTGGGTGCGCTTGGTTGATCTTGCCCGATTGATCGATTAGCTTTGTGCCCTGGACGTCATTTCCCCAAGTGATCGGGAGCCGGACATGGCGCATTCCGGCTGCGGAATAGAGGTCGATGACCGGGGCAATGTCCTTCAGTTTGGTGCTACGGAGGCCCAAGTCGAACGTGTTTCCGAGGTTGAAACCGGTCGCCAATTTGCGATTGATTTCTTCGGCCGTTGGCGGAGCGGCTAGTGGGGAAACGGCAACCGCGGCGATGAGGATGCTGAGCATTTCCGGAGGCTACCTGGGTTGATTTTGCTTGGGGTTGACCGCTTTCGGCCATTGCAAGTTCATGCAATGGCCGAAGTTATTCGCGGGGCTATAGCGCTCTCGCTAGCAATCCACTAAATGCTCTGGGCTACGAGGCGGCTCTAGCTCGCTCGTCGCGGGCGGTTTGCTTAACTTCGTTCCAGGGGAAGCTTCTTGTTCCGGGATACGGATGGTTTCCACGCCCCGTGCCGAGGATGAGCGCACGGCGGGGAGTGTTCGTCTTGTTCGGACCGGCGTAATGAGCGGTTCGATTGCGGTGGAAAGTCACGCCGCCCGCAGGGAGTGGGCATGCGACCGCGTTCTCCACAAGATCGAGCCGCGTCATTTCTAGGCCGTGGATGCGCACGTCGCCGCCGATCGGCTGGTGCGGGGTGATCTCCCACTCATGGCTACCTGGGGCAAACCAAAGGCAGCCGTTTTCAATGCTGGCCTCTTGCAGCGGCATCCAGATGCTGGCGTTTTGGTATTGGTAGTTCGGGTCCCAGTAGGCTTCGTCTTGGTGCCAAGGCGTGGCAGCACCGTGCCCGGCCGGCTTAAAAATGGCATGGGCAACGTGGACGCTGGCCTCTGGCCCGAACAGTTGCTGGCACATTCCCTTGAGGACATCGAGGTACTTGCCCTCGTTCAGCTCCGGCGCGTACTTTGCGGGGTTCAGGATCTGCGGCAGGCTGGCGGTTTCGCCGTCTTCGTCGGCCCCGGCGAGATCGAACTGGTCACCCGATTCACGCCCAGCACGCTGCTCGAACATACGGTCATAAGCATCGCGCATGCGAGCAATCTCGGCGTCGTCGGTGACAGGGGTCGGGACGGACACAAAGCCGTTGAGGTGGAAAAAGAGAACTTGCTCTTCGGTGAGCCGCTGCATGGATTATCTTGGCCGATTTCTGGAGTGTAAGTTATGCTAAGTCTGCCGGCGTTGAACCTGCTGGATTGGACATCGTGCGACGAAAGTAACACAAAACATTTCGGCAACGCTTCGCAACCCAGTTCGACGGGAGGACGTCTATTTGAAGTCAGATGACCGAAGCTGAAACGAACCAAATAATTACTATCGTTGGGACTCTCTTAACTGTCCTTCTTACCAGCGTGCTGCAATTCATCGTTACCCAAAAAATGGAGAAGAGGAGAAGGACAGAACTACGTCAAGACAGTTTCATCGCTCTTCAGCGAGACGCGCTTATCGCAGCATTCCGGTGGATCGACGCGCTTCGATCCGCACAAATTCGCGCTTCGAGCCAATCATATTCATTACTCGCAGCGAACTGTACACACGAGGAATTTCGATCCGGGTTCCCAGCGGTCGTCAAGACCATGGCAAGCCTAGAATTAGCACCAGAACATCGACTTGCTCTGCCTAGTGGTCTGTATCACAGAGGTTTTGACATCATCGCAAAATTTGATGAGCTGAGAGCTACTACATTACAAGTCGCAGGTTGGCCTGATGAGGGTGGCACGCCGACTGCCACAGAACGGAATTCAATAACCACAATCTGTGGCACGATTCGAGAGCTTATCGATACGCTCGAAAGTGATCTGCATCAGGCATATCGGGCAACTTATTCGTAGAGCTGTGTTAGGTGAAATAAGTTCTTTAATGTATCGGAATGCTCAGAGGAGGATGGTCCACAAAGTTAACCTGGCTCGCTTTGAAAACCGGACGCATCTCGGGTCCGATATCATAACGCGGTCGTGCCAGGTCCGTCGCCGGGGAAAACTCCTCTGTGAAAGCTTTCGTAAAGGACTCGGTTTTTTATTCATGACGAATCCTGGACTCTTTTGTACGGATATTTGGTTTTTTGCTCTCGAATATGGACGCATCTCTGGCACGCCGCCTAAACTCAACATGAAGGAGATATGGGTGTACGAAGTAGAGGTATGCAAAAGTGATAGCAATTTGAACAGCTCTATCGCAGATTCATGGGCTTCATATGAGTGATCTCAACGTTCAAGAAACCTGAGACTCAGTTGCTCGCATTCATCCACAAACCCACGCATATTTTGATCTTCAATAATGTAGTCGACATTAATTTCTGAAAGTGATCCCGAAAAAGAGCGCAGAACGCTGCACACTTCGCAAAGGCACTTGAGAGCCAGTGAAATTCTGGGGATTGTCAACATTTGGTCGGTCAACCATTCCAAAAGCCAGGCCTATAGTAAACGCTAGCGAACCTTCCTTACCTGCAAAGTATGTCAACCCTGCAAAAGTTCGTACCGTGGTATCCGACTTAACACCAAGACCAAGAGTGCCTGCAAAGTCACCCTCTCGGCCGCTTCCAAACGGAATGTGGTAGAGCGTTGCTAGATTGAGGGAACCTGTATTCCTTGTGTCGAGTCTGAAGCGAGGTGTTGTGTTTGCCGCAACTCCTTCAATCAAAGAGTATGAATCCGAGACAAGCGAGTCGTAGGCGAATCCATAGCTTACGCGGGACCTTGCTCTATCCACTGCGCGAAAGACGACCCGATGAAATGCATCTGAGAACTGCCGGCTGCTCGGTGGACCTTTGTACTTTGTGATAATGTCAATCGACAGATCAGCCTCTCCATAATTATAAGTTCCGACGACTGCATATGTATCGTCATCAAAATGTTTATGTAGATTGACAGATTTTGTTAAGTTGTATGCCTTTGTGAGCGTTGATTTCATACTTGGAGTCAGCGAATCTTCTATGTTGCTTTCAACTAAGTCCCGATCTGCGATAAATCTATCGATTAATTCCTTCAATTTAGCTTTGTAGCTGCTAGTATTCTCATTTAGATCTACATTGTAAACTTTCGCAATTGCGGTTCTACTGATCTGGATGCTATTAGCTTCAGCACTAGCCTGAAACACTTCCATTGCATCACTCACGCCAAACAAGTTTGTCGCTGCGACAAGCGGATTTCTCTCTGCCGGTGGGATCGGCTTGTCAGGCGCTTGCAAAAACTTTATATCCTCAGTTGCTTTTGCTAGTTCAGCGTTCTCTGCGTTTGTTCGCGGCTGAGTCGATCTTAGGTCAGTCCTAAATGCATCAAGAAACTTCTCGCCTTCCAAAGCAAGTTCAACACCCTTTAAGGAAACAGTGAAGTTCGGATTCACGCGAACAATCTTGACCGCGAGCACGCTGTTTACTGGCGTGCGAACTGTGGAACCGACAGCATATGCTCGACGATACTCGCCATTGATGCGCACTGAACCCGTGCTGAAAAGTGGAACCTTGCTGAAATCAAGTTCAACGGTGTAGCTGTCGTCGGCTTTAACAACAACTGGAAGCATTGCTAGGAACGAAACTGCAGCAAGAAATTTCATGCATGCAGACCTTACCATGAAAGGAATTGAACTTGCTGTAGAAATGTTATTGGATATTGCGGTCTTGCGTGCAAAAGTTTGGCTAGTTGCAGAATTTCTGGTTTTTGGACCTTTAGTGCGTGCGTACTGCATTCACCGCAAAAACGCCTCGTGCAAGCCGGCATCCACCGCGATCACCTGCCCGGTCGTCAGATTCAACCGATCCGTCGCGAGTAGATACAGCGCATCCGCTACCTTTGCTGGCGTTACCGGCTTCTTCAGCATCGTCCGCTGCGCGTAGAACGCGGCGAGTTGGTCGCGGAGTTCTTCGTCGGTCATCGATTCCGAATGCGGAATGTCGTACTTCGCGAGGGAGGCCAGAACTCGGTCGCGGGGGAACATTTGCGAGCCGGAGACGACGGTGGCGGGGGCGACGGCGTTGACGCGGATGTGCGGGGCAAGCTCGACCGCGAGCTCGCGGACGAGGTGATTCACCGCGGTCTTGCTAGTGTCATAAGCCACGGAGCCCTTCTTCGAAACCACGGCATTTGCGCTGGAAGTCAGCACGATGTCTCCACCCAAACCTTGTCGGCCAAAGAGCGATGCGGCTTCGTCGGCGATGATGTAGGACCCGACGAGGTTGATCTCGTAGGTCTTGGTCCAAAGCGTGTCGCTCAGGCGGCCGTTGGTGTCGGGCGGGAAGAAGACGGCGGCGAGGTTGATGAGCGTATCCAGCCCGCCGAACCGGAGGGTAACGGTTTCCATCGCCCGTTGCACCGACTCACGATTAGTGATATCGATGCTGGTCCACGCAACATTGTCGGCCCCGTACTTTTGGGATAGTTGCATTCCGGACGTCTGCGCGAGTTCGCCATTGAGGTCGGCCAGAACCACGGTCGCGTCTTGCTGTAACAGTCGCTCGGCGGTGGCGTAGCCGATGCCGGGACCAGCGCCGATGAGCAGGACGACCTTTCGGGCCATCTCTTTCTCCGGCGGCATCCGCTTTAACTTGGCTTCTTCCAAAAGCCAGTATTCGATGTTGAATGCCTCTTGCTCGGGCAGGGCGGTGTAGCGATCGATGGCTTCCGCGCCGCGCATGACTTCGATGGCGTTTCGATAGAACTCGCCGGTCACGCGGGCTTCTTTCGCGTTCTTGTTAAAGCTCACCATGCCGACGCCCGGAATGAGGATCACGCTCGGGTTTGGGTTACGCATCGCCGGGCTATCGGCTTGTTTGCAGCGGTCATAGTAAGCGGCGTACTCCGCGCGGAAATCGGCTAGCGCGGCGTCAATCGCAGCGTCATCGGCATCTGCCGCGAGCACGAGAGGTCGGATCTTGGTGCGGAGGAAGTGGTCGGGGCAGCTGGTGCCGAGTTGGATCAGGTGGTCTGATTTTTCTCGGGTAAGAAAGTCAAGAACCGGCTCGCTCTGGTCAACGCAGGCGATGAGCCGCTGACCGTTGTGGGCGACCTTTCCTCGAAGCTTCGGCAGCAACCGGGTTAGGGCAGCGTTCGCTTCGGTCACCGCTAGAGGCGTGCGGGATGAAACGACTTCGCCAAAAGGATGGGTCGTCGTTCTGGCCTCGATGAAATCGACCGCCTGGTTGATCAGGTCGAGGGTCAGCTCGTAGCAAGCTTGCCAATCGTCGGCCCAGCAGATAAACCCGTGTGAGCCCATCATCGCGCCAACGGCGTTCGGGTTCTCTTCGATCCCCTTTTTCAACATCAGGCCGAGCTCAAAGCCAGGGCGCTTCCAAGGCAGCCAGAACATGCGGTCGCCGTAGACTTCCTTGGTCAGCGCTTCGCCATTTTCGGATGCGGCGATCGAAATCACGGCATCGCTGTGCATGTGCGAAACCGCGGCGGCACGGACAAAGCCATGAAGCGGTGTATCGATGCTCGGCGCGGCGGGGTTAAGGTTAAAGGCGCACTGGGCATATAGCGGAACCATCTCGTCTTCCGATAATCCTGCGTCGTAGCGACCGCTTAATCCGAGGAACTTATCTTGGTAGAGGCTGGCGAAGTTTGCGCGCTTTGCGCTGCCCAAATCTCCCCCGGATGCCTTCACCCAAAGGACGGGAACACTGTCGCCGGTGAGAGGATCGGTGGCGTGGACCTTGAAACTTGTGTTCCCACCACCATAATTCGTTATGCGTGGGTCTGAACCCAGCAGATTGGAAGCGTAAATGAGCTGCTCAACCGGGTCGCTGCTAACGTCTTCTGTCTGCCAACGGGAAGGCACACGCGTATTCATGACGTGCGTTAGCTTAGCCCGAAAAGACCTAAAAATCTTTAAAATGTAAGGTTATCCACACCAAACCCACACACAACGGGTCTACACTCTAATCTTAACAAAGGACCACTGGGTCCGCGAGGAAGCTCGATTTGACTTCTCAAACTGCAGTAATAAAAGTAATTGGCGTTGGCGGCGGTGGATCTAATGCGGTCCAGCGAATGATTGAAAGCGGCATCCGAGGCGTGGAATTTATCGCCATGAACACGGATGTTCAGGTTCTTGACCTGAGTAATGCAGACCGAAAGCTGCAGCTCGGCGGAAACCTGACGCGCGGCCTCGGAGCCGGCGGAAACCCCGAGGTGGGCAAAGCCGCGGCCGAGGAATCGCGAAACGATATTCGCAAGATTTTGGAAGGGGCCGACATGGTCTTCATCACCGCTGGCATGGGCGGCGGCACCGGCACCGGCGCAGCACCCGTGATTGCAGAACTCGCAAAAGAGATCGGCGCGCTGACGGTTGCGGTGGTTACTCGACCATTTCTTTTTGAAGGCAATCGACGAGCCAAGCTCGCGAGCCAGGGTGTCACCAGCCTCATGGGCCGAGTCGACACCATGATCACGATTCCGAACGACCGACTGATGAACGTGGTCGAGCGGAAGGCGACCTTGGTGGATGCGTTCCGGGTTGCGGACGACGTGCTTCGACAGGGTGTTCAGGGCATCTCCGATATCATCACCGTTCCCGGCCAAATCAACGTCGACTTTGCCGACGTTCGCGCGGTCATGCAGAACGCGGGACCAGCGCTTATGGGCATCGGCTTTGGCGTTGGCGACCAGCGTGCGCTTCAGGCCGCACAATCGGCGACCAACTCGCCATTGCTCGAGCAGACGATCCACGGCGCGCGTGGCTTGCTGGTCAACATCACCAGTTCCGACGATCTGACCCTTGCCGAGACCACGGAAGCCATGGGCTACATCCAGGGTCTTTGCGACGCAGACGACGTCAACATCTACTTCGGCACCGTGGTGGATTCCAGCATGGAGAACACGGTTCGAATCACCGTGCTTGCCACTGGATTCGAGCATGGAACGCCAGAAGCACAAGTTGCCAAGGAAGCACCGACGACGGTCGTGGTTCCGCAGGTTGCGGCCGTAGAGCCAGCTCCGCAGGTCGAACGACTTTCGGTCGATCGACAGTCGGTTGAGCGGTCCGGAGCCAGCCGAGTTTCGGCACCAAACCCAGCAGAAGTGTTCGATGACTCCGATTTGGACATTCCTGCCTTCTTGCGCGAGCATCGCAAGCGTCAAAACGCCTAGTTGTTCGTCTAGAGCTATATGCTCACACCGTTGGCCCTTCTTTCGCTGGCCGCGGTGCCAATTTCGGCACCGCAGCCAGTCGGCCAAACCAACCCTTTCTCCACGGCGCAAGTCTTCGCTGAGTCGAAGCGCATTGCCGTTTCTCCCGTAATTGACGGCCAATTTTCGCCGGAAGAGTGGGATCCCCTCGTTAGCGAGGTTTCGAACGTCACCTACTTCCAATGGGAGCCGGGCAAAGTTCACGTCGCCGCCTTGATGCAGCCCGGTAGCACGGTCATTACGTCGCTTGACCTTCGCAACAACGGTTGGCTGATTGGCGAGGATAACGTCGAGATTCGGATTTCCGTGGATGCGACCTTGAAGCCGACGGTCAGCGGGCGGATTTTGAACGCGACCAGCGCGCTCGGACCAGCTTGGATCGAGATTCCTGGGTTTGCTCTGTCTTCGGTGGCAAAAGCCAGCACGGTGGAAGGGAAGACCTTTGTGGAGGCAAGCATCACCGATCCGGGAATTGGGACGCTGATTGAGGACCCGAAGCGAAAGATCGGTCTGCGAATGGACGTTGTTTCCGGCGCGGTGGCTCCGGCCGAACCTTACTTGCCGCGCATGGTGACGGCGGTAGAAACGGTCTTTGAGCGCGGAGCGGGCCTTCCAGAAAAGCTGGTTTTCAAGCCCGAAGGAGAAGGAAAGCCGGTCGTGGAAAACCAGATGATCCGGTTGCGGTTTGGTTTCGAGGGTACGAATGCGATTGGCTTGGCCCGGCTGAACTTGCGGTCGGAAGGCGTGGCGAAGGAGTACACCAATGCGCTGGACGCGCCGTTTCCACCGTTCGACAACAAGGGTCGAGCGTTCCTCGACTACGAGACGTCCGTCGCCGCCGGTGCCATCCAAGGCTATCGACTTGTGCGTGGTCAGCTTAAGTTCCGAGACGGCCTTGAAGGACTCATCCAGACCAGCTACCGAATCGCCCCGGTTGTGGACTTTGACTTGGTGTATCAACGCCGAAAGACAGAGGCGCAGGATAAGGCATTCAAGGAAGGTTTTTACATCCGATCAAACTCCGGCAAGCGAGTTACCGGCCGAGTGAAAGTTTCGGTTCCCGAACCATTGAGATTGCTAAACGGTTTCGAGAAGCCCTTCGCCGTCGCGCCACGCGGCCGCGAGCGGCAGGGATTTGAGGTTTATGTTCCCGCAAACACGGTCGGAACGTTCCCGGTAACCTTTGAAATCACCATCGACGGGCAGACGGTGAAACAGTTCGGTTACCTAACGGTTCGTTGATTCGTTAGGTTCGAATCCCCTATGCAGGAGAGTGCTGTTTAGGGGAATGGCCGGGGCTTACATACTGAATCGGACCTCAAGGTCTGGCCGGAAAACGCCCTCCGGAACGTGGCGAGAGTAGCCTTCAATTCGTAGCTTCTTAAGACTTGGGAAGTTGTTAAACTGGCTCAAGTTTTCTAGCCTTTTGAACCCTTGGATTTCGATATCTTCCAGTTTCGGAAAGAGCGCGAGCGAGCCGATGTCCTCAAACTTTCGGCAATCGGCAAGGCGAATTTTCCGCAGGTCTTGAGATGCGCTGAACATTTCTACCGAACTGAAGTTGGCCGAGAAGACAGCGAGATCCTGAAGCCTGGTTAGACGGGGTTCCTCGGCGAGCGGTTTGGGCTTAAAGTAGAACAACACTAACTTGTCGAGACCCTCAACCTGGAGCACGTTCTTTCGTTTTTCGTGCCAGATCATCCCAAGATCCGTTAGGGAAGGAAACCAATCGAACTGGAGCTCGTCTTTTGATTCAACTTCCAACGATAGGGACTTAAGCTTGGCAAGGTGCTGGAGCGCAGCAAGGGAGCGGTTCTCATAATCAACGATCCGGCACCTGATGACATGGCTCCAATCCTGCAGGTACCAGTATCCGAGTTCCGGAGGATCTTCCGGATGCCGAATGTAAATGCCGTTTGCCCTTTCCGAGTTAGCTTGTCGCAAGAAATCAGGATTGTATGATTCCCGATACATTTCAAAAATTCTGTATCCGTGCGAATCGCGTACTCGAGGATCCGGCCTTAGCCTCGCCCACTTGTCCTCTGGTCCGCTCATCAAGGTTCTGTCTTCATCTCCTCAGTTCTTTGTCATTTTAGATGAAGCTTTCCGGAAGCCAATCGTAATATTTGTCTAGTTCTTTAAATGAGTTCGTCAAGGGCCTGATTGTGGGTCTTGTCTCGAGCGAGCCGGTAATCTCGACCTATGCCTCTCTGGATAGGACTTGCTGGGATTGCGGTCTCGTTTTGCTTGATCCTTCGGATTTTGTTCTTGGTGATCAAGCAGCGCCAAGTGGGACGCTGGTGGTGGGTAGGAACGGTGGCCTTGTCCTTGCTTTCCGTGATTGCCATTTGTACAGCTCAACCTGTGGATGCGATGATCGTGCTGTCTGGCGGCAGTGACGAGTAGCGGCTTTCTTGATACCGATAGCTACGCATAGTCAATTCATTGAAGCCAACTTCCCTGGTTTCTCGAAAGCGGAACAACCATGAAGGGGCGTTAGCGAAAGAAATTGAAGCGATATAGTCTTCACGCAACCGCTCGAATTCGATCCACTGAACCTGGGATGTCGGTAACGTGCCTAGGTCTGGTCCATCAAAGCCCAGGAACTTGATCTCCGTCTGGATCTGCGCGATCTGCGAATTTGGCCAGAGGAACGGCATCACCAGATTGAGCGTCAGTTCTTCTTGCGCGATCGCACGATGCCCAATCGTGAAGTCGAAAAATGCGGGAGTTGTGCCGGTACACGTTGCCAGTTGCGGGAATAGCGACCGCCGAAGTTCTGCGCCGTCCGCAGACCAACGGAGACCAAGTTGGAGTGGTTCAAGTCCTTTCATGTCGCTTTGTCCCATGGAGAAGAATCGTTACCTCTTCGCTCGACAAAGCTTTACCCACTTGCAAGCAAAAAGCCACTCGCGCTGACCAGAAAAAGTGAACTGAACGCCGACGGACTGAGCGAGCTGGGCGAACTTTCCGCGGTACACCATCTCGATCTCAACCTGTCGGATGTCCGGACCGTCGTAATCAATAAAGTGAACTTGCATTTGAGATCGCTCGTACTCGTCGGGGTTCGCAACTGACTCAATAACTTCCGATCCTTGCAGGCATACGTCGGTGCCGTCTTCGGTTACGGTTAAGGAAATGGAATCGATCCAGAAGTCGTGAAAGAAGGCACATGCCTCAAGTTCCTGAGCACTAAGGGGCTCTGACTCGGCCAGTTCCAGCGCGCTCATTCTTTGGACTTCGTTAGCCATGGTGATCTATTGGTTATCGGGTAATCATTGCCGGAATGAAGCAAACAGGCTCGTTGGAACACTTAAACGAGCCGCATCGGCAATCCATCCGCCGCCATCGCTTCCTTCAGCTCCCGAATCCGATAGACGCCGTCGTGAATAATCCCCGCTAGCAGCACAGCATCCGCCTTGCCTTCTCGAACCGCTGCCGTCAAGTGCGAAGGAATCCCGGCGCCGCCGCTGGCGATGACGGGGACTTCGACGGCTTCGCT
This sequence comes from Chthonomonas calidirosea, assembly GCA_945882415.1. Taxonomy (GTDB): domain Bacteria; phylum Armatimonadota; class Fimbriimonadia; order Fimbriimonadales; family Fimbriimonadaceae; genus Fimbriimonas; species Fimbriimonas planktonicus. The sequence continues at coordinate 91,176 of CAMCWC010000007.1, read as the reverse complement.
GACTGCTCGAGTCAGCGCCAAGTCATAACCTTCGCGGGTCCCGTCGCCGTCCATGCTGGTCAGCAGAATCTCCCCGGCGCCGCATTCGGTGGCGGTTCGGGCCCATTCGATGGCATCGAGGCCGGTGTCGTTCCGACCGCCGTGGGTAAAGACGTTCCAGGAATCCCCCGACCGCTTCGCGTCGATCGCGACAACAATGCACTGCGCGCCAAACTTCTCTGCCGATTCGCGGATAAGGAGCGGATTCTGAATCGCCGCCGTGTTCAAACTCACCTTATCGGCGCCCGCCGCAAGCGCGTCCCGAATCGCCTCAACCGTCCGGATGCCGCCGCCGACGGTGAAGGGAATAAAGATCTCCTCTGCCACACGCTCGGCAAGTGCAATCACCGGCGCGCGGGATTCGTGCGAGGCGGTGATGTCGAGGAAGACTAGCTCATCGGCTCCTTCGCGGTCATAAAATTTGCCGAGCTCGATCGGGTCGCCGGCGTCGCGGATATCGACAAAGTTCGTACCTTTCACCACGCGTCCGTCGCGAATGTCGAGGCATGGAATGAGGCGGACAGAACTCATGAGGCTTGGATTCGCATTATCCGTACTTCGACCGACTTGCGCTTGGGCCGAAGCTGAATCTCAAAGGCATCGCCATGCGCCGAGTGCGTGACCAACGCCGGAATCTTCATCTCTTCCCAAATCCTGTGCGCGGCAAACTCGACCATCTCGGTAATCAGCCAGCGTTGATCCGGGTCGGTCAGCGGCGTGCGGAGTTCATCGAACCCGAGATTGCGAAGACCGACGGTTTCGGCGTAACCAGCTTCGCCTTCGCTGCGCCAATGAACATCGAGCCACCATTCGGGAGTGTTGCCTTGCGGGTTAGACAGTAGTCGGTCGCGCACTTCCGAAGCTGGCCAAAAGCGTTCGGTGAGAACGTTGTATATCCCGGGACCCTCCGTCAAGTTCATGTACGCCTCAGCGGCAAAAGTGAGGAATTGCAGGTGCCGCCGATCCTTCAGCGGAATCTCGCTGATGTACTGAAGCCGAACAAAAGCGACGGCATCAGTAAAGCCGACCTTCTCAAACAGCGCCACGTTCTTGGCGCGCTTCACGACATTGATGTCGAGCCGAACATCGGAGAAGATGAGTCCCTCGGCCGGAGAAATAGGCGACCGCCCGCGTTTGGCGTAAGTCAGGTCCTGAAGCATCCGGTTCATCACCGCCGCTTGGTCAGGAATCGTTTCGGTGTTCACCGGCACCCAGAGCTCGGCATGCGCATACACCTTTGCCGGACGGCGGCGGATGAAGATGTAGGCAATGATGAACCCAATGGCAAAGCCGATGACGGCGAGCGCAGGACCCATCTACGGTCCAAGTCCCGCAAGCCAGCGACAGGCCAGATTCAGCTCTTCACCGTTCAAAAGCGAGTAGCAGACATTACACAACCCAGCTTCGTTGACATTGCTGGCGCAGCAGAGAAGGCACGCGTTGGTGCTGCGCGCCATCTTCACTTGTCTAGGCGTGCGTAAGGCAACCAGCAAGTCCTCCCTTGCGATCCCTTCTGAGTTGTATCGCCGCGTCATACGGCTAGTGTACGCCCTCAATTTGGATTGTTAACATACGATCTGGGTAGCGGGTAACGTGAACCTGAGAATGAATGCCCTAGCCTTGCTTATGACCCCGGTGCTTACGACCGCACAGTTGGGTGCGCCGAAGCCGACTCCGTTGTTTGGAGTGCGCTCGCTTGCGCTTAGCGCAGACGGCACACGACTTGCCTTTGCGTACCAAGGTGACATCTGGGTAACCAGCAGCACCGGCGGAAAGGCAACCCCGCTGACCTCAAACGTCGAATACGACGATAACCCAGTTTGGTCCCCGGATGGCGAGTGGATCGCTTTTTCCAGCGCGCGAAACGGCAACAACGAAATCTACGTTGTCCCGGCTGACGGTGGAACGCCGAAGCGAATTACCTATCACAGCGGCAATGACGTCCCGAGCGATTGGTCTCCGGACGGCAGCAAGATTCTCTTCAGCGGCAGCCGCGACAGCCGCTGGGCCAGCGTTTTCACCGTGGATGTCACCACCGGCAAGTTCGTCAGCCATTTCTCCGACCTCATGTCGATTGGCGATCCGAAGTTCTCGCCCGACGGCCAGAAGGTGCTTTACCGCCGATTTGGATTCCCTTGGAACCGAGCGCGCTACGAGGGTTCAAACGCCGCACAGATGTGGGTTTACGATCTGAACGCAAAGAAGCGATCTAACCTACGCGACACCAGTCTGCAGCACCTCTGGAGCAACTGGACGGCAGCCGGCATTCACACCGTTACGATGACCACAAAGGTCCCGAGCAGTAGCTACGTAAACAAGCCGATTCCAAAGGTGAAGTACACCGTTGGCGGCACGCCAAACATCTACCAAATCGATGCCAGCGGCAAGGCCAATCCGGTCACGAAGTTTGAAGGCGATGGCGTTCGATTCCTCACCGTGGCCAAGAAGAAAACCGTCGTTGCTTTTGAGCGAGATGGCGAAATTTATGTATCGACCGAAGGCGATGCGCCAAAGAAGATTTCGATCACGGCAAACGTCGACGACAAGACCGCGACCGAAGAGCGCCTCGTCCTCACTTCCGGCGCGCAAGACTTTAGCCTGAGCCCGAACGGTGAGACCGTCGTGTTCACCGCTCGATACGACCTCTGGACCGTCCCAGTTAAGAAAGGGAAGGGACCAAACAAGGACGACGCCACCCGCCTGACCACTTGGGAAGGCTCGGACGAAGAGGCGATCTGGACGCCAGACGGCAAGGCGATCTTCTATGTCAGTGACCGAGAAGGTGCCGAGCGACTGTATCGCATGGATATTGCGACGAAGGAGTCGAAGGCCATCACGACCGTCGATGCCGACGTTAGCAGCCTGCAGATCACCCCGGACAAGAAATCGCTGAGCTTCTGGCAAACCGGAAAGCAGGGCGGACTTTACATAGTTTCAGTTGATGGCGGCACCGCGAAGCGAGTTCTGGAACGAACCGGAAACTCGGCCTTCGACTACTCTTGGTCACCTGACTCGAAGTACGTCGCCTACGCAGAAGTTCTCAACGGATCGGGCTACTACTACTGGGAGTCCGCGCAGAACATCTACGTGGTCAACGTCGAGACCGGCAAGGTCAACGACGTCACCCAGCTGAACGCGCAACACTTCGCTCCACGATGGTCGGCCGACGGTAAGTACCTGTATTACGGCGGCAACCGAGCCGGAGATGCCCTCTACATTCTTCCACTCCAGCCCGAAGAAACCCGCGCTTCGGAAATCGAGCTCGAGTACAAGAAGCCGAAAGAACCGGTGAAGGTAGAAATCGACTTTGACGGTATCGAAACTCGATCCCGGCGATTCGTGAGCCTTCCGGTAACCGGAAACATCCAAGTTGATCCAGAAACCGGAGCGATCTACTTCTCCTCGAACGGCGAAATCCAGCGAGTGGATTACTCCGGCGAGAACGCTCGATCGGTCGTACCGGGTGGCGGCGTTCGAAACTTCCAGATTGCGGCCGATGGCAAGCAGATCGAGTTCAGCCGAGGCGGCCAGATCAACTTGCTCAACATCCGAGTCCCCCAGTTCCCAACCCAGACGGTCGCCTTCCGCGCCGACTGGACCCGAGACTTGCGACTTGAGCGCAAGGCGGCATTCTCGCAGTTCTGGCGCGAATTCAATCGTGGTTTCTACGACGCCAACTTCCATGGACGAGACTGGGTTGCCCTGCGCGCCAAGTACGAGCGGTACCTGCCTTCGGTCGGTCACCGAAATGACATGGCTACTGTGCTTGGAATGATGGTAGGTGAGCTTGAAGCTTCCCACTCCGAGGTTTCGCCGGCTCCAGCGCCCGCGCCAATCTCAAGCCAGCAAAGCGCGCACCTTGGATTCACCTTCGACTACGACTGGCAGGGCGAAGGAATCAAGATCAAGGAAGTTCCGGCTCGAACGCCGGGAAGCTTCGCGAAGTCGAAGCTGGTTGCGGGCGAAGTGGTCACCAAGATCAACGGTGTCGCGGTCAGCGCAAACGAAGCGCTGTACCGAGACGTGCTGAACGAAGAGACGGGCCGAGAACTGACATTGACGGTCAGAAACCGGGCCGGCGAGACTCGAGAAGTGAAGTACCGAGCCATGAGCGGCGGCGAGTTCAACGGACTCGTGTTTGCGAACCTGCTTGAGTCTCGACGCAAGTACGTTGAGCAGAAGTCGAACGGAAAGGCGAGCTATGTCCACATCGCGGGCATGAGCCAGCCAGAACTGGATCGATTCCAGCAGCAGGTCTGGCAGGTGATGAAGGACAAGAAAGCGCTCATCATCGACGTTCGAAACAACGGCGGTGGCAACACCTCCGACCGAATCTTGGACATCTTGGAACGACAGCCAAACGCGGTCTACCAAGTTCGAGATGAAGCGCCGATCGTTGGCCCTGGTCAGGTTGCAAACTTCCCGATGGTCGTGTTGCACAACCAGACGAGCTTCTCGAACGCGGAGATGTTCCCGAACTCCATGAAGGCTCGAAAGCTGGCAACTCTCATCGGAATGCCAACTCCGGGCTACGTCATCTACACCAACGGATTCCAGTTGGTTGACGGAACCATCGCTCGAATGCCAGGTACCGGCGTGTACCGACTCGATGGCTCGCCACTTGAGAACATGGGGGTCGTTCCTGACTTCATGCTGGAAGTTGATCCAGACGCGTTCTTCAGCGGAAAGGATGTCCAGCTCGACAAGGCTATCGACGTTCTCGTTCAGCAGGTTAAGTAAGCGGGACATAAGTCCCGCGAAAAGGGCTCTTCGGCGTTTGCCGCGGAGCCCTTAACATTTGCGCTGTAACGTACTCGCTGTTTCAGCGTTATGCTGTAAGGAGTTGCGGAGATGACCCAGGAAGAAATCGAGGATCGATTAGCCAATCAGGATTGGACGGCGGCCGAAGAAGGCTGTCGCGAGTTTCTGCGCAGCAAACCGGTGAACCCGAAGGTGAACGGCTATCTGGGCTGGTGCCTGATGCAGCGGAAGGACCACGTCGGCGCGGTTGAAAGCTTGCGACGGGCGCTCAACCTCGATCCGAAGATGTGGAAAGCGGGCTTGTACCTTTCGCAATGCCTCATCCAACTCAATCGCTATCAAGAAGCATGGCCCGTTGTCGAAGACAGCATCAAGCTCGCGCCAAACGATCGCACCCTGTTGGCGCTTCGAGACTTCTTGCAAGACCGGGTCAAGCACCGTGGCGAACGTTGGGAAATCAACCAACGGGTTGAAGCCAAGATCGTGATGCACGAAGACTAACTATCCGGCTCGATCCTTAGGATCGAGCCGGACTTTCTTTAGAAGGACCAGGTTCCGGAGCCGACGTTGTGGCGCTCGATTTGGCCATTTCCGCGAGGCACTTCGATCGCCGCGCGAGTGTTTGGCGGTACTTGAACGGTCAGAACCACCTTCGACCCCATTCGCTTCCAGGAGGTCCGGATCGGGCCACGCACGGAGTTGTAGGTCGTTGTCGCCCAATTCAATCGGGGGTCGTACTGCGGAGCGATGCGGATGGTGGCGTAGCCGGGCGAGGCCGGGCTGATCCCGCCGATTGTTTTGTACATCCAACCCGCGACCGCGCCGTAGGCGTAGTGGGCAAAGGAGTTCATTCCCGCGTCTTGGAAGCCCTTTTCGGGCGTCCAGCCGTCCCATCGCTCCCAAATGCTCGTCGCACCGTTCACGATGGTGAAGCCCCAACTGGGGAACGTCGTGTTGTGCAGAAGTCGGAAGGCAACGTCATTCCGGCCGATTTTCGAGAGCACGTGCATCAGGTCTCGCGTTCCGACAAACCCGGTGCTGAGGTGCCAGTTTCGATTTTCGATGTCCTTGATCAAGTGCGCGGCGGCTTGGTCACGCTTGCTTTCTGGCAACAGATCAAAGCCGAGAGCGAGCACGTACGCGCATTGGGTTTCGCCCTTGACTTTGCCATCCGCGGAAACGTAGGCGTCTTGGAAAGCCTTCTTCACCTTCTCGTGTAGCTCTACATACATCGCTTCGTCTTCCGTTTTGCCGAGCTCGCGGGCGGCTCGGGCGACGAGGGCAACGCTGCCGGCAAAGTAAGCCTGAGCAATGACGTCGTTCGGCGTTTCGGCCCGAATGCTCAGCCAGTCACCGAAGCAGTGGAACTGATCGGGCGGCAGGAGATTCGATTTCGATCGGTTCTTGCAGAAGGCAATAAACCGCTTCATGTTTGGATAGTGCCGGGCGAGGAGCTCTTTGTCGCCGTAAGCGTCGTAGATCGCCATTGGGCAGATCACACCGGCGTCAGCCCAAGCTGGGCCGCCATCGTCAAGTCCCGCAAGAACCGGGGCGACCTTTGGATATTGGCCGTCTTTTCGCTGGTCGTCGTCCAAGGTGACCAGCCACTTCTTAAAGAAGGCTTGAACGTCGGAGTAGTACGCTGCCGTCTCAACGTAAGCCTGCGCGTCACCGGTCCAGCCGAGTCGCTCATCGCGCTGCGGACAGTCGGTAGGGACGTCGATGAAGTTCATCTTTTGCGTCCACCAGGCGTTCTTCACGAGGGTGTTCAGCATCTTGTCGCTGGTCTGAAGCGTGCCGACCTCGGGCGTATCGCTAGAAATCGCGAGGGCCTGGAAGGTCTCGGCGGTCGGCGGTTTTGACACACCAGCGACCTCGATGTACTGGAATCCGTGGAATGTGAATCTTGGGTTCCAGGTCTCCACGGCATTGCTGCGGAAGGTGTAGGTGTCGATCGCCTGTGCCGCTCGGAGGTTGGTGGTGTAGATTTTGCCGTCTTTATCAAGCCGCTCGGCATGGCGAATCGTGATCGTCTTACCGGCGGATTCTTTCGACTTCAGCTTCACGAACCCGCTGAGGTTTTGCCCAAAGTTGATGAGATAGGTGCCGTCGGCTTGGCGCTTGATCGACTTTGCCTTGACCGTTTGGTACGCCCGAACCGGGTTACCAGGGAAGGCTTCCAGCTTGGTCGCGTACTTGCCGATCTTTGCCGGTTTCCAGTTGGCTGGCGTCTTCCGTGCGTCGTACTTTTCGCCGTGGAGGAAGTGTTCGTCAAGAATTTGTCCCTCGGCAACCTGCCAGGTGCCGTCGGTCTTGATCGTCTGCTTGCTGCCGTTGGCGTATTCGAGGACGACCTGCGCCTTGAGCATCGGGGTGGAGCCGTAGTGCTCGCGCTGCAGGCCCCAGGCGATGTAGCCCGCGTACCATCCCTGGCCAAGAATCGCATCGACCTGGTTCTGCCCGGGCTTTAGGCTCTTGGTGATATCGAAGGCTCGGTAGTGGGTGCGCTTGGCGTAGTTTGTCCAGCCAGGAGTGAACAGGTCTTCCGAGACGCGCTTTCCGTTAACCGAGAAATCGACGATCCCTAGGGCGGTGACGTACGCGGTGGCGCGGGTGATTTTGCCTGCAGAACGGAACGATTTGCGGAAGTATTGGGCCGGAGCTTTAACTAATTGACCATCCCGAACCGCGTTCCAGGGACCGACGCCGTTCTTTCCAATCTCTCTCGCCGGTGCCATTTCTGACAGCCATTGCTTGTCCGAGTAAATCGTCTTTGTTGAGCCGCCGTCCTTGATCGTCATTGCGGCGAGGAGTCCTGTTGGCCCCTGAGAAGCGTTGTTCACCGAGACTTCGAGCACGTTCTCTCCGGCCTTGAGGTGCTTGGTGAGGTCGACCGATTCTGGTTTTCGCCACCCTTCGACCTCGGTCGTGGCCTTGAGTCGAACGCCGTTCAGACTCAAGACGAAGGTGTTGTCGGCGGTCAGCTGAATCTTGCCAGACGTTGGTTTGGCGAGATTAAATCGTCGCGTGAAGACATATGTGCCGGCGGGGGCGTCGGTCTTGGTAGAGCTTGAAGGTCCGATCCAGATCGCATCTTTGAGGGCTTCTTGGGTAGCACCCGGTTTGGCACCGTGGATCCAACTTGCGCTCCATGCTTTCAGTCCGGCAGAGAAGGTTGCGGCGTTCGCAAACCGACTCGGCATCGAGTTCTGGTCCCAAACTCGCACCGTCCAGAACGCCTTTTCGCCTGCGCGTAGTGCTCGACCCCGGTACGGAATGTTGAAGGAGTCGTTTGATAGGATCTTGCCAGATCGCCAGAGATCGGCCCGAGTGCCTTGCAGCTTCGCTGGACTCGTTGCGACAAGAATCTCGTACGAAGTTTGCTGGAGGTTCTTGGCCCCTTTGCTCACCTCTTTCAGTTTCCAACTGAGCACTGGCTTGGCCGACTCGATGGCGAGCGGATTTTCTAGCGCTTCGCACCTTAAATCGTAGGCAAAAACGGAACTTGAAGCGACGAACGGCAGGAGCGTTACCATGTGCGTGACGCGATTGTACTAGCGCACCTCAGATAAGGGAAGCGGTAGTTGGGTAAGAACGTGTGATGAATACGCGACGGTGCGTGAGTTGGGTGTTGGCCTGCGGCCTTGGGCTTGGTAGCCTTTCGATCGCCGGTGGGCCGCAGGAGTCTCCATTTGAACCTGAGATCGTCGCATATGAAGCGGCAGACAAGGTGAATCCGCCTCAGAAAGACGGCATCGTGTTCGTCGGCAGTTCCAGCATCAAACTTTGGAAGACCCTCAAGCAGGACTTTCCCGGAAAGAATGTAATCGGGCGCGGGTTTGGCGGTTCGCAGCTCAGCGACTCGATCAAGTTCGCCAAGCGGATCATCACGCCGTACAAGCCGAAAATGATCGTGCTCTTCGCGGGGACAAACGATATCGCGAGCGGCAAGACCGCGGAGACGGTCGCCGCAGACTTTGGCAAGTTCGTTTCCACGGTTCGGGCAGAACTTCCGAATGTGCGTATCGCCTTCATTTCGTTGTCGCCATCCCCTGTGCGCGAGGCAAAGTGGCCGGAGTTCCGAAAGGCAAATGACCTCATTCGGAAGCAAACCATCGATGGCGAGAACTTAGTATTTATAGATGTTTTTCCCGCAATGCTAAACGAATCGGGCGGACCTCGGCCGGAGATCTTCGTTTCCGACCGACTGCACATGAATGCCGATGGCTACAAGATTTGGAAGAAGGTCGTTGGGCCGTTTCTCCCTTGGTGATCGTCCGGGCTCACACGCATGGCAACGATTGAAATCCGCGGCCTGACCAAACGGTACGGTGGCGTGCTCGCTCTGGATGGCGTCGATCTTGATATCGCCGCCGGGGAGGTTCATGCCATTTGCGGTGAGAACGGGGCGGGCAAATCGACCCTCAACAAAATCCTTGCCGGCATGGTCGAGCCAACCTCGGGCACGGTGAAGCTCGATGGCAGGGCCGTTTCTTTTGGCTCCGTCACGAGTGCTGAAGCGGCGGGAATCTCGATGGTCCATCAGGAGTCGGCGGTGTTCCTGTCGATGTCAGCGGTGGAGAACCATCAACTGATGCGCGAGCCGACAAAATTCGGCGGTCTTCTCATCGACCGTGCCGAGATGAAAGCGCGAACTGAAGCCGCCCTTCAGGAACTCGGCGAAAAGTTTGACCTGGACCTGCCTTTGGAGCAAAGGAGTCTGGCGCAGCGGCAAATGGTGATGGTCGCGAGGGCGCTGGCTACGGATTGCCGACTTCTGATTCTTGACGAGCCAACGGCGTCGCTTTCCAGCCGCGAGACCGATGCCTTGTTCCGCAGTATTCGGGCGATTCGAGATAAGAGAGTCGCGGTGATGTACGTGAGCCACCGCATGGACGAGATTTTCGCCCTCGCCGATCGCGTGACCGTGCTCCGTGATGGCCGCCATGTTGCAACGCGCCCCATTTCGGAAGTGTCGCCCGCCGATTTGGTGCAGGCAATGGTGGGCAGAGAAGTTGCATCTCCCGAGATTCGCGCCACGGAACCGGGGCCAGTTCGGCTGCGTGTTACCGGACTTTCCTCGCCGGGCAAGTTTTCGAACATTAACTTCGAAGTTCGAGGCGGGGAAGTTGTTGCTCTGGCCGGACTGGTCGGCGCGGGCCGATCCGAAGTAGCCCGAGCGATCTTTGGCATCGATCCGTTCGAGTCTGGGCAGGTCTGGATCGATGGCGACAAAATCGCGCTCGTGCCCGAGGACCGGCAGCACGAGGGGCTTCATCTGCCGTTCTCACTTCGGGACAACATGGCCATGGCTCCGGCGGGAACTGGCCTGATTCCCCGCGCCCAAGAGGCCGAAACGTCGCGCGGATTCATGGAGCGGTTGGCGATCAAAGCACCGTCCGACGAAGTCCCGGCGCAATCGCTGTCTGGAGGCAACCAGCAAAAGGTGCTGCTGGGCAAATGGCTGGCCACAAAGCCGAACGTGCTGATTCTAGATGAGCCCACACGAGGGGTCGACGTCGGGGCAAAGGCGCAGATTCATGAGTTGGTCGCCGAGATCGCGGCCTCTGGCGTAGCGGTGCTGGTGATCTCCAGCGAGCTCAAGGAAGTACTTGGCCTCGGGGACCGAATTTTGGTGATGCGGGAAGGCCAGATTTCTGGCGAGCTTAGCCGCGAGACAGCGACCCAGGAAAAGGTGCTCGCGTTGGCCCTGCCATCGGAGACACTTTCAGAAGTTGCGGCACCAACGAGCGTGCCAAAGAAGAGTCTGAGGCCGGAAGTTGGAGTGGGCGGATTGTTGATCGCCACGCTTGCGCTCGCTGCCGGGCTGAATCCGCAATTCTTAGCGGCAGGAAACATTCTCGACATGCTCGTAAAGGTCGCACCCGCCCTCATTGTCGGGTGCGCCATGACGCTGGTGATCCTGGCTCGGGAAATCGACATCTCCGTCGGCTCGCTAATGGGGCTCTGCGCCGCGTGTCTCGGCGTTGCTTGCTCAACCGATAGGATGGGGCTGCCTGTACCGGTTGGGGTCAGCATTTGCCTTGGCATCGGAGTCCTTGGCGGACTGATCAACGGGCTCCTCGTCACCTTCGGCCGCGTTCCGTCGATCATTGTCACCCTCGGGATGCTGACCATTTTGCGGGGCGTCACGGAACGCACGATGGGCGGAAAGTGGATCGAAAAACTGCCAGATGGACTGCGCTCCTTTGGAACAGGCAACTGGCTCGGGCTTCCCTTGAGCGTGCTCATGGCGATAGCGTTTGCCTTGTTCACCTGGTGGCTGGCGAAAGGAACTCGGTTCGGCGTTCAGGTATTCGCGCTCGGCAGCAACCCGAGCGCGGCCAAGCTGCGTGGCGTCCCGGAGCATCGGATCAAGCTGTGCGTGTTCATGCTGACCGGGCTCGCGGCAGGGATTGCTGCGCTTTTCAGCGCGACCCAGCTCCAGGTGATCGAGTCTGGCTTCGGCTCTGGTTTTGAACTGGTGGCGATCGCCTCGGTGATTGTCGGCGGAACCTCAATTCAGGGCGGACGCGGGACGGTGCTCGGCACCGTCCTCGGTGCAATCACGCTTGGGATCGTCTCAACGGTGCTGATCTTCCTGAAGCTCGGAGATTCCGCGACTTACTGGGAGCGAGCTATTCAGGGTGGATTCATCCTCGTGGCGATTCTCGGCGATCAGGTTTGGCGAAGGAGGGCAGCACGATGAAAACTTTTCGTTGGTCAAGGGAGCTGACGCTTATCGTGCTGCTGGTGTGCCTGATGGGAGCAGCGAGCGTTCTGGAGCCTAAGTTTGTGACGGTGAGAGCGCAGACGCTTTTGGCGACGCACCTTTGGGAACTCGCACTGGTCGCGATCCCGATGCTGTTGATCGTGATCACGGCCGGGATTGACCTTTCGGTCGGCTCGATGGTTGCCCTCTCGGCGGTGAGCTTCGGTTTGATGTTCGAGCGAAACGTGCCGCCAGTGGTAGCGGTCGCGCTGACGGTAGTCATTGGCACGCTGCTCGGCGGGCTGAACGGCTGGTTCGTCACCAAGATGAAGGTTCACCCGTTGCTGGTCACCCTCGCTACCCTGGCGGCTTATCGCGGGATGGCAGAAGGAATCAGCACGGCCCGCGCGATCTCCGGCTACCCAGACTGGTTACTGAGTGCCTTGCAGGGACCGACGCCCGTCGTCATCTTTGTCCTCGCAGCCCTCGGCACGCACTTGGTGATGACCCGAACTTACTTCGGGCGCTGGGTGCTGGCCATCGGCACAGAAGAGAACGTTTCCCGGTTCTCCCGGATTCCGGTAGATCGAGTGAAACTTTGGCTTTACGGATTCTCCGGGCTCATTTGCGGAATCGCGGCCATCTTGCTGGTGGCGCGAAACAACACCGCGAAGGCCGACATGGCGTCCGGCTTAGAGCTCGATGCGATTACGGCAGTTGTCCTCGGCGGAGCCAGCATTCACGGCGGCAAGGGCCGGGTGACCGGTTTGGTCCTTGGCCTGATACTGATTCACGAAACGCGCGAGTTTGTCAGTTGGCATTGGAAGCAAAATGAGCTTAATCTAGTCGTTATCGGCAGCTTGCTGATTCTCACCGTTCTCCTCGAAAACATCGCGGAGATTCGAAAGAACCGCAAGCCGCAACCCGTCAATCCCGCACCTGCAAAATCATGAAAAACCTTTTCGCCCTCTGTGCCCTCGCTATTGTCCTTGTTGGCTGCTCCGGCGGAGATGCCGCTAAGTCGGAATCGCCGACCGATAAGCCGGGCGGCAGTGCGGCGTCCGAAAGCAAGCAGATCACGGTCGCGATGTTGCCGAAGAAAAAGGGCGTGCCCTACTTCACGAGTTGCTCCGAAGGCGCAATGGAAGCGGCCAAAGAGCTTGGGAACGTTGAGCTGATTTACGATGGCCCAACCAGCGGGGATGCGGCCGACGCGGTCAAGCTGATCGACCAGTGGACGGCGCAGGGAGTGGACGTGATCGCCGTTTCCCCGAATGACCCAGCCGTTCTAGGCCCCGCGATGAAGCGCGCTTGCGATGCCGGAATAAAGGTTCTGACCTGGGACGCGGATGCGGATGCGGCGAACCGAGAGTTCCTTGTGAACCAAGCGACACCTGAAGAAATCGGAAACTCTTTGGTTGACGCGATGGCGAAGGACCTTGGCGGCGACTCCGCGACGGGAGAAGTCGCCATCGTAACGGCCTCGCTGACGGCGGCAAACCAGAACGAATGGATCAAGTTTATGAAGGTCCGACTTGAGAAGTATCCGGGCTTGAAGCTCATCGCAACGAAGCCGTCTAACGAAGACCAGAAGCTCGCGTTCTCGGTTACCCAAGACCTCATGAAGGTTTATCCGAACCTGAAGGGCGTATTTGCGATCAGCTCGGTCGCCTTCCCTGGCGCGGCGGAGGCAGTGAAGCAGGCCGGCAAAGCGGGCAAGGTGCTCGTCACCGGACTCTCGACTCCCAACGATATGAAGACCTACGTTAAGGAAGACGTGGTCAAATCGGTGATTCTGTGGAACACGAAGGACCTCGGATACCTGACTGTCTTTGCTGCGCGCGAACTAGTGGACGGAAAGCTCAAAGCGGGTTCCACGACCGTAGCGGCGGGACGGCTGGGGGAGAAAAAAGTGGTCGGTGACAACGTCATGCTCGGCGGCACGATCACCTTCAACAAAGAGAACATCGACCAGTTCGACTTCTGATGTTTCGGTCCTAAGCCTAGCGGCGAACGAAAATGAGTTCTTGGGTAAAAAGCGGTTTATGAACGTGCCTCCTCCACCACCCATCAATGGGCCTTCGAATTCGAATCAAGTTGCGACGCACAGCATTGCCGAGTTCTTAGCAGCGACCGCAGAGCGCGACAACCCAGGCGATGTTTTCGAACTCGAAAGTTCGAAGATGCTTGAAGCCCGAGTTCGCGGCCGAATTTGGAGCAAGCTGGGCGCGATGGTTGCCTATCGCGGAAACGTCAAGTTTGTACGCGAAGGCATGATGGAAGGCGGCCTTGGCAAGGCGTTCATGCGAATGGTCAGCGGTGAAATGTCCCCGCTCGCCAAGATCGAAGGAGACGGCTTGGTTTATCTGGCAGACGCCGGTAAGGAAATCACCATTCTTCGGTTGAGCGGAGACACGATCAACGTCAGCGGAAACGACCTGCTCGCGTTCGAAGACACCGTGACCTACAACATCACGATGCACAAGCGAGTTGCAGGAATGATGGCGGGCGGATTGTTCTCAGCCGCCCTGAGCGGCAGCGGAATGGTTGCCATCGTTACCCATGGCAAGCCGTTAACCCTCCGAGTACGACCAGGCGATCCTGTCTTCACCGACCCGAACGCAACGGTTGCTTGGAGCGGGAACCTGACGCCAGAAATGCATTCCGACGTTAACATGAAGGCGATCTTCGGACGAGGCGGCGGCGAGACCTTCCAGATGAAGTTCCAGGGCGAAGGCTTCGTGGTGATCCAGCCATTCGAAGAACTCGCACCGGCTCCTCCTTCGGCTTAAGAGCCGACACAACCAGCAAAAAGCGTCCAGCCTGAGCTTCAGGCTGGACGCTTTTTGTTATCCGAGAATGTTCTTTAGGAAGTCGTTGCGGAACTTGCCGTGTGGATCGTGCTCGTCAGCGAGACCTGCAAATTCGGGGAGTCGAGGATAGACCTCTTTCAGCCGCTCCGTTGGCAAGGTGAACAGCTTTCCAAAGTGCGGACAAGGGTTGAACGGGTCAAGCAGGGTCTCGATCACCGACAGCATCGGCTCGACTTCGGCCCAGTTGGGCTTCCAAGTGAAGTGAATTCCGACGACGTCGCGTTGGTATGCGGGGCTCATCGGCAGGCTATCGGCGGCGATGAACCGGACCTCGGTGACAAACACCAACCGAGCCAGTTCTGGCGCGAGAACGGAAAGGGTTGCCAGAGCTGAAGGAGCATCTTCAAGCGAAACGAAGTATTCGGACTGAAGCTCCTCACCCGCGCTCGGCGTGAACTCCATCTTGAAGTGCGCCAATCGCTGATGCCAAGGGCCAGAGACGCCGAGCTGATCGGTGCAGTTTTCGGACGGTAGCTCGGCAAGTGGATGTAGCTTTCTTGTCGCCGGAAGAGTTCCGAGAATCTCCGTTGGGACGGGAAGCTCGACCTCGCTTTTCACCCAGACTTGATCGAAAACCGGTTCCGACCAACGCGAAAACAGGCTTACCGAATAGCCGAGTTGCGCGATGAAGGCGAGATGTTCAATGCCAGTTTGGAATGGCAGATTTTCGAAAACGGTCTGCCGTATCTCGAAGGTTGGCTGGATTCGTAGCGTGAGTTCGAAAATAATGCCGAGCGCGCCTAGGTGAACGATTCGGGAGTCGAGCGCTACGGGATCGCTTTCATCGAACGCGTGCACCTCGCCGCGACCATCGACGAACTTTAGCCCGACGACGGCGGTGCTGAGGTTGCCGTTTCGATATCCAGAACCGTGCGTCGCGGTACCGATCGCCCCAGCAACCGATATGTGCGGGAGGGATGCCAAGTTGTGCAGGGCCCAGCCTGCTTCTTGGAGACGAACCGCTAGCTCGCCGTAGCGAACGCCGCCGCCAATGGTGACGGTTCGCGTCTCGGGATTGGGCTCAGAAATCTGCTGAAAGTTCTCCAGAGAGATGATCGTTCCGGTGGTATCCGCAATGGTGTTGAACGAGTGTCGGCTACCATGCGCCTTCACTTTGATCGCGTCTCGGATCACCTGCTGCAGAGCCTCGACCGAATTGGGAGCAGCGACCACATCGGTGCTGTAGGTTTGGTTTCCCGCCCAGTTCTTCATGGCTCATTTTAGTCGCACATTGGCCCGTTCGAATTTCGCGGGTTTAATTCGGGAATGCCCGTGACCGCTGTGTTAGCGCTTGCCCTGTTTCCGTTCGCCCAGACGCCGATTGAGCCGGTTCGCACGGAAGTCGTCGTTCCGATTCGAAATGCCAGCTTCAACAAGGGCGGAAAGGCGAAGAAGCGCGTGCAGGGCGGAAATCCACGCACGGTCGGCGGTCACCTCGTATTCGATGGTTCGACAGATGGCAACCGCCAAGTCGACCCGCAGATCGCGGTCGGCGGAGGTTTTGTTTTTCATGGCACCAACAGCGGCTTGGTGATTTACGACAAGAAGGGTAACTACGTCGATGGCGTGCCGCAGTCGGAATTTAACAACGGCATCGACCCGAAGCTCTTCTTCGATCCGCACAATAAGGTGTTTGGATTTGACCTCTGGAATCCATGGGATGAGGCTAAGTTGAAGCCAGTAAACATTTCGATTTCGGAGTCATCTGATCCGACGAAGGCTTGGAACACCTATCCCGTTTCAATTCCGAACGGCGTGGATGGCGGCGGCATTGGCTACAGCCGAAAGTGGATTGGCTACTCGTTCCCAGGTGGCGAAGAGCGTACGTTTGTGATGAAAACTGCGGAAGCCAAAGCCGGCAAACCGGCGACGGTTTATCACTTTGCAGGCAGCCTCGGCCACCCGGTTTCGAATCAGGACAAGTCAGACGATCTGCTCTTTGTAAACTTGACGGACAAGGAGATCGAGCTAACTACGGTTGGTGACAACGGCAAGGGAACGCCGGTGGTGAAGTCCGTTAAGAAGGCTCCCCATAGCTTCCGCTACTTCGGCTGGCCCCCTCAGTCGCCGATGAAGGGCACGACGGCGAAGACCTCAAGCGGCGACCGCAATCCAAAAAACCTCGTTGTGCAAGGCAAGCATCTCTGGTTCTCGCAGGCAGTGAACGTCAATGGAAAAGCCGGAGTTCAGTGGCACCAGGTCACGTTGGACGGCCAGTTTGTTCAAAGCGGAGTCATTGAGCATTCGAAGAACAGCTACATCCAGACCACGATTGCGGTCAATAAGCGGAACGACGTGTTGGTCGGATTCCAAGAAACCGGCCCAGACATGTTCATCTCGCCGCGCGTTGCCTGGCGAAAGGCGGCGGATAAGAAGAGCACATTGCGCGAGATTTTTGAGATCGGAACCGGAGTCGCCGCGACCGAAGGCGGCGCTTGGGGCGACTACAGCGGCTCGGTCGTTGACGGCGACAATCTCACCGATCTTTGGACCATCCAGAGTGTCGCGAACCAAGCCGGTCGCGGAAGCACCGTGATCATGCGCGTCAAGATGTAGTCGCATTCGACTTGGCATGCCAACTTCTCGCCAAAAGTTTAAGGGTGCTTTGAACGAATCTCGGAGATCAAAGCACTCACTTGCATGCGAAAGCGACAGTTGAGCGAATTGGTGATGGTCACGATCCCGAAGCCATGTGGCGAGAGTTGGGATGCGATGGTGGGGGGCGAGGAGAAGCGGTTGTGCGCCGGTTGCGGCTGTCACGTTCACAACTTGGCCGGAATGCCGGCTTCGGAGGTTGAAGCGCTCCTGCAGGCCGAAACCAAGGTTTGCACGCGGATCATGGCGGACCCCGTGAAGGGAATTCTGACGCGCGATGGGTGGGTTTCTCGGTTGGTTTTGACCGGCGCTATCGCGGCCGGGATGGCTGGCTGTACGGATCCGGTCGTTGGAGAATCGGCGATTGGCAAGGTTGCCGTACCCGTTGAAAGTTCGAAATCGAAAGGTAACGAGCCCGTTATGGGAGCGGTGGCGGCAGAGCCCGCACCGACTCAAGTCATGGGTGAGCGGGACGAAATCGTCACCATCGGAAAGCTCGTGGCCCCGCAACCCAAGCCGAAGAAGAAGTGACGACTTGGCTCCGGCGCGTACGGGTTGTAAAGCGGAAAGATTGGCAAGAAATCGCAAAATATATTAATTGTTAAGATTTCAGCACATTCCCGATTGAACCTAGCGGGAGGCACGTAGCAAGGGTGGCGGGCCATCGGGTTCGCGGGAAAACCATGAAAAACATTATTGAAACAGCCGTCGCCGCCGGCAACTTCACCACGCTCGCAACCGCCCTCACGGCGGCCGATCTCATCGAAACTCTCTCGGGCGAAGGTCCGTTCACGGTTTTCGCTCCAACCGACGATGCGTTCGCTAAGATCCCAGCCGAAACCCTTGCTGCCGTGCTTGCCGACAAGGAAAAGTTGACCGCGATCCTCACGTATCACGTCATAGCCGGAAAGGTAATGGCCGCTGACGTCGTGAAGCTCACCTCCGCAACCACCATCCAGGGTTCGGACGTTGCGATTGACGCAACAAATGGCGTGAAAGTCAACGACGCGACGGTGACCACGGCCGACGTCGAAGCCTCCAACGGCGTGATCCACGTGATCGACACCGTCTTGATGCCAGCCTGATAAAGGAAAGCGGGGCAGGTCACTCTGCCCCGCGCTCAATTCCTGAGAATCAGTCTGCGATTTCGATGACTTCGATCAAGGACCGGTCGACTCTCTTTGCTTCAATTTTCAGAGATCCTTTCTTTGGCACCGTGATGCGCACGTAGCCGTTGGTCTTCTCTCGGACCGCACACTTGGCGGGCTTGGGATCCGTGAAGTCATAAAGGCTTCTTCCTCCGCCTCCTTGAATCATGTATAGGGTTCCGTCACCTTTCTTGTACTTACTCATGTGCGTGCTCGTGATCTGCTGATTGCGCATCGGATACTGCCGCTCGTAATGGTGGTCGTGACCGGCGAGGACGAGGTCGACCTTGTAGCGGTCCAGGATCGGGCTGATTGCCTTGATGAGGCCCTCGTTATCACCGCGACCTTTTGAGGTGCCGTAGAGCGGGTGGTGCTCAAAAACGATGAGCCACTTGACCTTCTTGTTCCGGCGCGCCTCGGCTAATGTTCGGTCAAGCCACATCTGCTGAACCGGATTTTCATAGTCGTCCGAGTTGAACGTCACGAAGCGGGCATTGCCGTAATCGAACTCATAGCTCTGTTCGAATCCAGGCATGGCAAATCGCGTCATGGTGGCGATGTAGCCGATGTCCAACTTCTTTCCGTCCACCGTGATGTCTTCGTTCTCGTGATTTCCGTAGGCAAGCATGTAAGGGATGGAGCGGGTCATCGGCTCGATTTGAGCGAGATACGTGTCCCAGATCGGCTGATTCCCGTTCGCGTAGGAGATATCTCCGAGCAGAAGGTGAAAGGCTGGCTTTTCGAACAGCACGTTCTTAACGTTCGAAACGGCGTCCGCAGAAACGCCATGGTCGCCGAAGGCGGTAAACACGAACGAACTTGGATTCGGATCGGCCGTGCGGAAAGACTGCACATCGCTCCAACCGCCCTGATCGCTACCGCAACGGTAGAAGTAGGTCGTGTTTGGCTTCAAGTTGTAGAGGGTTGCTTCGGCGAGAGCACCGGTTTCGTAGACGTAGGTGGGGCGGTTGCCGACGGCCATTTGCTCAAGCTTGTCGGTCGTTCCGTACTTTACAACCAGCGATTTGGTGGGGGTCTTGGTTTGCCAAACCACGCGCATCATTCGGGTTGGATCTTCGCCGTATGAAATTCGGACCTGGGTTGGAGGGTTCGCGGCGCCCATTGCGTCAGGGGCTTGCTGTCCGATTCCGTTGACGGAAAGGATCATTGCGAGAGTGGTTTGCACAAGACTCATTGCTTGCAGACTAGCCGAGGCGGGTTAACGGAAGGTTAAACCGAGTTCAAAGTCGCGCGTCAAAACGACGATTCACCGTAGTCCTAAATTGCGCGGTATCGTATCGATTACCCGAGATCTACGAGGACCTCAAACCATGGACTTTTCGAACCCAAATTTTTCCCGCCGCCAGGTCATTAAGGCCTCTGGAACCCTTGCCGCGGGTGCGCTGCTTCCGAACATTGGCTTCGGAAACGTTCATCCTGCCGGTGCCGACACCATTCAGGTCGCTCTAGTTGGCTGCGGCGGACGAGGCGGCGGTGCTGCCGCGAACGCCCTCTCCACCAAGCAGGGGCCGATGAAGTTGGTCGCAATGGCCGATGTCTTCCAGGACCGGCTCGATGACTGCCACGGCAATCTCATCAAGAATTTCGCGGGCCAGATGGAAGTACCGAAAGAGAAGCAGTTTGTTGGCTTTGATGGCTACAAGCAAGCCATGGACTGCCTCAAGCCGGGGGATGTCGTCATTCTCACAACGCCGCCAGCCTTCCGATGGGTCCACTTCCAGTACGCCATTTCGAAGAAGCTGAACGTGTTCATGGAAAAGCCGGTCACCACCGACGGCCCCACGAGCAAGAAGATGCTGGAACTTGCGGCTCAGGCAAGTGCGGCTGGCCTTAAGGTCGGCGTCGGTCTGATGTCCCGTCACACGGTTGGACTTCAGCAGCTTCACGATAAGGTGAGCAGCGGCGAGTTGGGCGAGATTATTTTGATGCGCGGCTACCGAATGCACGGTCCGGCGGCATCGTTCGAATCGACTCCGAAGCCAGACAACATGAGCCACTTGGAGTACCAAATCCGACGGTTCCACAGCTTCCTTTGGGCGAGCGGCGGCTGCTTCAGCGACTTCTACATCCACCACATCGACCACCTTTCTTGGATGAAGAATGGCTGGCCAGTCTCGGCTCAGGGCCTTGGCGGACGACACTACCGCGTCAACTCCGAAGGCGTTCCGCTCATCGACCAGAACTTTGACTCGTACTCGGTGGAGTACACCTATGCCGACGGCTCGAAGTTCTTCTTCGATGGTCGCTGCGTGAACGGTGCGCACGGCCAGTTCTCCAGCTACATTCACGGAACCAAGGGCTCGGCTATCGCCGCCCGAACCGGCGACTGTGGCGGCCCAGCAGCGATCTTCTCGAACCAGACCCTCACGGGAACTCCGAAGTGGATTGCAACGGACCGAACGAATCCGTACCAGAACGAGTGGGAAACGCTGATGAAGGCGATTAGAAACAACACGCCTTACAACGAAGTACCTCGCGGCGTTCAGGCGAGCGTTGCTACGAGCATGGGACGAATGGCCGCTCACACCGGTCAGGTCATCACGTACGATCAGATGCTCAACTGCGAGCACTCGTTCGCGCCAAACGTGGACAAGTTGACCTCGACTTCCGATTCGCCGCTGATGCCAGACGCGACCGGAAAGTATCCGGTTCCGCAGCCAGGCATCGTCATCGATCGCGAGTATTGATAAGTCACGGCATGCTGTAATATTAAATGTTATTGCAGCATGCTCTGCTTTATTGGTCAGTGTTCAGAATTTCTGGGAGCTGGTGGAACGGTAAAGACTTGGCGTGGCCATCCATAAACGCTCCGTTAATCCGTTGAAGGCTAACGTTTTGTTGCGTAGGATTCGGTGTCAAATTCGGATGGAACGCATCGACGTCGTAGTGCATCAAGGACGTTGTGGGGTTTTTGATCTGTGATTGCGGTAGACCATTCAACGCGAATCTGGCGTTATAGTCATAGCTCGTTTCATAGCATTGAAACCAGCTAGAGTGGCAGTTGTCGGCAGCATAAACGGATCGCATGACATCTGCAGGGCATTTCCAACTCTCACTTTTGGAACCATGGATGGCTAGAAGGTCAGAGATCGCTGGTATTCCGGCAATCTCTGACTCGGTCAAGTTTGTTTCGTATGGAAATGATGTTCGCTGAGTGATTTTGCTCACTCCCCACGGGAGCCGGTCGTCACTTTCGGATGTGTACAGCAACGTCGAGGTGTTTACTTGACGCAAGTTTGACAAGCAGGTCGTTGATTTAGCGCTGGATTTTGATGCCGCTATGACCGGAAACAGCAACGCCGCCAGCACCGAAATGATGGCAACGACCGCCAGTGTCTCCATAAGTGAGAAACCACCTTGAGTCGAAGAGACTTTCATGGTGTCCTTTGAGAGAGTAACTGGTTTCCAAGTTCAACGTTCGACTGATTTGGGCTTTTTGTGAGTTTCTCAGCAAACTGTTCCCAACGGGAATCCCCAAGCTTTTTCAGCACAAGAATGGCAGGAATATTTGCCTGCTCGTGATTTTCGGACAAGAACTGGTTTGCGAGATTGATTGAATCCGCTCGGTGTTTCGAACTAGGAGAAATCTGCGCGATCGCAGTTAACGCGATGGCACGTGCATCTGGCGTTCCAGAAGTGGCCTGCTTTTTCAATGCCAGCCAATCCTCGTCACTGATCGTGCCGCCATTCTTGCGCAAACTATCAACCAAGTTGGTGGAGCGATCATAGTCAGGTCTCGAGAGTCCAACGCTTTTTGCAGCAATGTTTGCCGGATCTTCAGGAGCCTCGAAAGCCCGATATGTCATCACACCTCCTACGCCGACAACTAACCCTAAGATGATCAGGGCTGTCTTCTTGTTAAAGTAGTTAAGCTTCATGTCTACAGCCTCCGTTACCTTCTCGGCAGTACACAAATAGACTTGCGGGAGAGGCATGGGAGTCCAGTGAATTTGCAGCGGTCACGATCCGTAGCGGACCCGTAAAAATGAGGACGTATTTTATGTCACAAGTATGATAACAAAAGAAATCAAAACTGACAATTCTTTGTCTTGGATATTCTATATCCGCCAAAAACAACAAAATAGAAAAGACGGCTCAGTGCCAGAGAATTTTGGGCAAAGTTTGGCTCGATCCCGATCCGCTACCCACCGTGTCGGAGGCAGTTTTGATAAACACCTTCGACGTCCGATAGTTTCGCAACAAACGCTCACGTCCGCGTTCGTTCAACACCGTTAGCGCGGTGGAGACCGGATCGGACGTGAGTCCGTTTGGGGCAATGATGCTGGCTTGAACTCGACGAGTTAGTCCGTTGCCTGTCTTCGGATCAACGACGTGCGAGTAGCGTTTGCCGCCGATGACCACGAACTGTTCGGTGTCTCCAGAGCTCGAGATGGCGCAGTTCTTCAGAGTCATCTCCGGTTTCCCGCTTGTGTTGTTCGGCACGATGACTTGCCAACCTTCGGTCTTGGGCGGGGCGTCTCCGAGAACGATGTCGCCGCCCATTTCGATAAGAGCGCTTTTGACGCCGTTCTGCTGAAGCTGGATCAGCGCTTCATCGGCCGCAAATCCTTTCGCGATTCCTCCGAGGTCTAACTTCATTCCGTTTTCGGCGAGGGTGGCAGTTTGGTCTTTGGCATTTAGCTTGAGCTTTCGGTAGCCAACCAGTTTCTGGGCGGCTCGGATGAGTTGCGGATCTGGGAGCTTGACCTCTTTCCGTGCTTTTCGCCAGAGCTGAATCAGCGGACCAACGGTGACATCAAAGGCGCCTCCGGTCTGGGACGAAATCTTCTGGCTCTCTTCTAGAACCTTAAAGAGATCGGCAGAAATCTTAACGGGAGTCTTTGCTGGCTTCGCGCAGAGACGCATGAGCTCGCTAGTGGGACGATAGTCGCTCATGACATCCTCCAAGACCGCTATGCGCTTAAATGCGGCTTCGGCGGCGACCTCGGCGGCTTTCTGGTCGGGGGCGTAGAGGACGATCCGGGCGTCGATGCCCATGTGATATTCCACTAAGGTAAAACGGCTTAGCTCTGCAGGCTCTTGCCGAACCGGTGAATGGGCGGTAGCCGTCAGAGCATACGACGCCATGAGTAAAGCGACCACCCCACGAAGACTTCGAGCTAGAACTTTTTCCACGTTTGGCTTGGTAATCACCATGGCTTCTTTTGCAGGCTTGGGCGTTGCTCAGGATCCAGCGGCGCCCGCGCCCTACGAGGTAACGCTACCTAAGTCGGTCGTGAAAATAAAGATGGTGCCGATTGCGGGTGGGAACTCGACGGTCGGTGGAAAAACTACCACGATCAAGCCATTTTTCATCGCCACCACCGAAACGACGTGGGAAGCGTTTGATGTGTTCCTCGCCAGCGGGCCGTCGTCGAAACCTTACGACCAGACTGAGTACACCGCCGATGCCATTGCTCGACCCAGCAAGAGCTACATCCTTCCCGACCTCGGTTGGGGTCACCGCGGATATCCGGCGATCAACCTGAGCTTTACGAACGTCGAAATGTTCTGCCGCTGGCTGTCTTCGGTCACCGGCAAGAAGTACCGCGTGCCGACCGAAGCCGAGTGGGATATGGCCGCTCGTGGCGGAGTCGCCGGACCTTGGAAGGCCGACAAAGCGGCGATCGAAAAGCAGTCTTGGAACGTGACCAACACCGACGAGATGACCATGCCGGTCGCAAAGAAAGCGCCAAACCCGTTTGGCCTCTACGACATGCTGGGCAACGTGGGCGAGTGGACGACGGATGCCGAAGGGAAGCCTTTGCTTTGCGGACCGACTTTCCGCGATCCGCTCAACGCGGTTTCGCCGAACACGCGTCGCCGCTGGCAGCCAAGTTGGCAGGAGACCGATCCGCAAATGCCGAAGAGCCGTTGGTGGCTTTCGGACGCGCCCTTCGCCGGCTTCCGCGTGGTTTGCGAGGGCTAAATGATTGAGCTACTGGCAATGGTGAAGCCTCCGATGCATGCCGTTCTTCTTGCCGGGGACGAGGAGTACCGCTCGGAGGAGATGCTGCCGCAGCTCGCGAAGATTCTCGAGAAGCAAGGGTTTCGCTGCACCGTTCTTTACTCCGTAAACGAAAAGGGCGAGATTGACCCGGAGAACCAAAAGAATCAGCCCGGACTGGAGGCGCTGAAGACCGCCGACGTTTGCGTGATGATGCTCCGGTTCCGGCAGTGGGGCGATGCCTCCATGAAGCATTTTGTCGACTACTATCTCGCCGGCAAGCCGATCATCGGAATCCGAACCAGCACCCACGCTTTTGCTTATCCGGGCGACTCGAAGAGCGCCTACAAACGCTTTTCCTTTAACTCGCAAGCTTGGCCGGGCGGCTTTGGCAAGCAGGTTTTGGGCGAAACTTGGGTCAGCCATTGGGGCGATCACGGGTCTCAGGGCACGCGCGCCGTCGCCGTGGCGAAGCATCCAATCTTGAATGGCGTGTCAGATGTCTTTGGCACCACCGACGTTTACGAAGCAGCTCCTCCCGAAAACGCGCAAGTTTTGATGCGCGGGGAAGTGGTCGCGGGAATGACCTCAGGTGACCCGAAGTTTAACGGAAGCAAGAAGACGGCGAAGGGCACGGAACAGGACGTGAACGAGCCGATGATGCCGATCCTTTGGGTTCGCGAACCGGTGAACTCTGCCGGAGTAACGAACCGCGTGGTGACGTGCACCATGGGCGCGGCGACCGACTTTGTTAACCCCGGTTTTCGGCGAATGATTGTAAATAGCGTTTATTGGGCAAGTGGCGCGGCGGTGCCGGCCACGGCGGACGTTTCTTTAGTGGGTGAATACAACCCGAGCAAGTTCGGGTTTGGCGGATTTCGCCGAGGCGTTCGACCATGAGGGTGGTTTCTCACCGTTTGTTGTTAAGATAGTCGGATGCTCACCCGCCGCGACGTTTTAGCGAGTTCTGCTGCCTTAGCCCTGCAGCCTTCGATTGGATTCTCCTTCATCCCAAAGTCCGCGCCGCGGCCGCTGGTGGTGAGCTCCGGCAACGGATATCAGTTTAAAAACGGCGGGACGGAGACTTGCGTGGAGCGGGCTTTCCGGATGATTACCGAAGGGGCAGATGTCCTCGACGCCGTGATCGCCGGAGTGAACATCGTTGAACTCGACCCGCAGGATGACTCGGTGGGATACGGTGGACTGCCAAATGCGGAAGGCGTGGTCCAACTTGATTCGTGCGTGATGCACGGACCGAAGCGTTGGGCCGGCGGCGTGGCCGGGCTGGAGGGCATTCGGACGCCATCGCTCGTGGCGAAAGCCGTGGCGGCGAGCACCGACCATCACCTCCTCGTCGGCGAAGGTGCGCAGCGGTTCGCGCGCGGCATGGGCATGACGATTGAGCCAGATTTGAACACTCCAAACAGTCGCGGCAAGTGGCTGGAGTGGAAGCGAAGAACCGACCCAACGCACTACCTGGACCCAACGAAGCGCGACGGACTTGCGGTTGCCCTGCAGATGGCGGAGGAAGGGATCCTTGATCCCGAGCACGTTTGGGGCACGATCAACTGCAACGGCATGAACGCGAAGGGCGAGATTTGCGGCGTGACGACAACCAGCGGTTTGGCCTTCAAGATTCCCGGTCGGGTGGGCGATTCGCCAATTCTGGGGGCAGGACTTTACGTGGACGGCGAAATCGGTGCCGCGGGCTCTACCGGGCGAGGAGAAGCGAACCTGTACAACCTGTGCTCCTATCTGATTGTCGAGGAGCTTCGACGCGGGAAGCACCCGAAGGACGCCGGGCTGGAAGCGCTAAAGCGCGTCGTAAGCAACACCAAAGAAAAGCGCTTGCTCGGACCGGGTGGGCGACCGAACTTCGGCCTTAACTTTTACGTCCTAGACAAACAGGGGCGTTACGCCGGAGTCTGCATGAGCGGACGGTCGCAGTTTGCGGTTTGTGACGAGAAGGGGCCGCGGCTTGAAGCTTGCGAACCGCTGTTTGCGTAGTTGCTCTACTGAATCGAAATGCCGATCTACACCGCTGCTCTCTTAGCTTTAACCACTACAATAGGCCAGAATCCGCCGCAGATCACCCTTGGGCCGGATGATAAGGCGGCTTTTGCGAACGCACCCGCGGGATTTGATCTTTCGCGAGATGTTCCGAAGGGGACGGTCGAGACGGTTGAGTACGAGTCGAAATCGGTGGGCACCCGCCGAAAGCTGGTGGTCTACACGCCGCCCGGGTATGAGCCAGGCACGCGATACCAGGTTCTCTATCTGCTCCACGGCATCGGCGGAACGGAGCGCGAATGGATGGACAGCGGCGCGGTGAACGTGATTCTGGACAACCTGTACGCCGACAAGAAGCTAGCTCCAATGCTCGTCGTGATGCCAAACGGTCGTGCGCAGACGAATGACCGGGCGGAAGGGAACGTCTTCGCTTCGGCTCCAGCGTTTGGAGAGTTTGACAAGGACTTGCTCGGCAGCATTATTCCGTTCATTGAGGGCAAATACACCGTTTATGCGGATCGCGAGCACCGCGCGCTTGCCGGGCTGTCGATGGGCGGCGGGCAGACGCTCAACTTCGGCCTTGGAAACTTGGATACCTTCGCTTGGATCGGCGCCTTCTCCTCGGCGCCTAACACGTTTGCTCCGGCCAAGCTCGTGCCCGATCCAGAAAAGGCCAAGAAGCTTAGGCTGCTGTTTGTATCTTGCGGCGACCAAGATGGCTTGATGCGGATTAGCCAAGGGGTACATGGCTACCTGAAGGAGAAAGGAGTCCCGCACGTTTGGCACGTGGATTCCGGCGGACACACTTGGCCGGTTTGGAAGAACGACTTGTATCACTTTTCGCAGATGATTTTTGGCAAGCGCTGAGCTAGCATTCTCAAGGAATCGCTTGAGTATCAGCGATACTCGAACATCAGAACTTGGACTTCGTGCGGATCGAACGTCTCATTGAGGACACCAGATTGCAATGAAACCGTCGCGCCCGTGCTCAGCGAAACACCAGAACTCACTTGTTCTAATCGGTTAAGTTTGATTCGGGTATTCACCGCTGAGTCTTTGGTGTTCACCAGAATCACAAGCACCTTTCCATTGCTCACCCGCCATCCAACGGCGATCCCCTCTGGCACTTCCGCGCCGAACCCGGGCGGGTCAATCTCGGTTTGAAGCAGCGGAGCGATCTTCTGGATGATCGCGTTTTGTTTCGTCATTTCCGCGACGATTTCGGGCGGAGCGCCATCGAATGAGAAGCCACTTTTGCCGACCACGGCAGGGAAGTAGAACAAACCACGAACACCCTGGGTGATTGCGTACCAGAGCTCACCTCTGAACTCCGCCGCCGTTGGACAACGCGCACCCTCGACGTTTCCGCGTTCGATTTCGCTGGCTTCAATGAAAGCGAACTGGGGCTTTGTCGTCATCCGCTTCAGGATTTTGATGGGCTCCCCGAGCAGGGTGATGTCTCCACGTCGGCGGGCATGAGCTTGGTTCAGCCAGCCGCCACAAGGATACAGGTCATTGGCTATCCAGTCTGCCGTAGCCAACAAACGCGGGTAGTGGGAAGCGTAGTTGGTCGAATATGCGTCGCGTTGGGTGGTAAACCAGCTGAGATCGGGGCCGGCGAAGTTAATGAAGATTCGGCGGTTGGGATCGATGGCACGCCACTCTTTAGCCGTTTTCTCAAACATCGGCGTCCATTGCGCAATACGGCCAGCGGCATCGGGTTCGTCCCAGTGAGACCAAGCCAAGAGGTCCTTGCGGCCGATGTCTTGCTTAGGATCAGCCATTGGTCGCCGAATGGTGAACAAGCCCGCGGCTCGAGCCGCTTTGTCCCAACTCACCGGGTCGTGTCCTTGGGGCACTTCAAGAATGGTATTGATTCCGCGCGACTTCCACTTTGCGAAGGACTCTTGCGGCTGAGAAAAGACACCAATCGGGAAGATGCCATTGAGGAAAAGCGGCTTTGCCTGAGTGCCGATTTGGCCCTGAGAACTGGTTGGGACTGAGACGACCTCGGGAGAAACAGCGGGATCGGGTCGACATCCGAAACCGGGCACCACTAGCAGACCAACTAGAACGGGAGCGTAAATCTTCATTGATTCTGGTCTCAACGTCACCCTTGCGCGGCCGTCTCGTTGGGCGCCTTGCTGGGTTGAATCCCTTTATACAACAACTTCTCTCGAGATGGACCTACTCCCGAAAATTGCTTGGACGAAACAACTCCGGCTGGCATCAGCGCTGGGCTGACGGGATTCGGACGAGGATCGTACGAGTGCCCAAGCAACTCGCCGCGACTCATACATACTTCGCGATATGGTGCTGGCTCTGCTCCTCGTCTCTGCCCCAAGCTTCGTGTCGGTCCCACTCAACGAAGTGAAGGGCAATGCTATGAGGGTCCAGATATCGGATACCGGCTATGTAGCCATTGCCGCGAAGGGGTTTGTTTACGTTTGGCAGGGCGGAAAGGTGCGTTGGCGCGCGACCCAAGGGAAGTTTGTCAAGTACGAAGATGAAAGCGGATTCGGCATCCGTGTTGTTGCGGATGACGGGACCATTGGTGGCTCATACGGAAACGGAAGTCCCCTCTTTATGTCGGGACTTGAGATGTCGAACGCTGCCCTACTCAAGAACGGAAAGTTGACCATTCTCAAGGATACGGGTGGATCTGGAGAAGTTGCCGACATCGCTCGTGACGGGACAATCATTGGCAGTTCTAGTTGGCGTGGGTTCATCCTACGGCGAGGTCGAAAGACGATATGGAAGCCGGTTACGAACTGGCCAAACGGGAATATAAGCAAGCTCCTAGCAATCAATTCGAAGGGAGAGTTTCTAGGACTCTCCTCCAGGTTCAAAAAATTCGAATCAAGCCCATTTATCTATTCCAAGGGTAAGTACTTTTGGTTGCCTTCTGAGTTTGAGAGTTTTGAGATTTCGATAACGGATATGAACACAAGTGGAACCGTGGTTACGAGCCGAGCGGTCTGGGGCGAGGATGCAGTGGTAAGGCGTGAGGGACTTGTATGGACGAAAGGCTCTTCAAAGGTTCGAATAATCCAAGATGCCGCTTGCAACGCCATCAATGACCATGGCTGGATCGTGGGCCGAAGCCAAGGGAAGGCGGCCGTGTGGATCGGCAGCAAGGCGTACGATCTGAATGCCGTCGCACCGACCGACGCCGGATGGATTCGAACCGATGCTCAGGGCATCAACCGGAACGGAAGCATTGTAGTGATTGAGAAGAACGGCGAAGCGACCCGTCCGTTCTTGCTCCGGTTGAAATAATTCTCATCGCGCTTTGACGATACTGATCGACGATTGAAGAACTGTTAGGCCCTAAGGATGAATACTTTTGAGGACTCGTTGAACGTAAGATTTTCTGAGCACCTCAGATCTTCAGAATGCACAGTTGCAGGGATTGAGAACTTTCTTGCGCAGGGTGCCGATCCGAACACGCCCTTGATCGGAGACTTTGGTTCGGAATACAGCCCGCTTATGCTCGCGGCAATGCAAACAAATCCTGAATTTTTGAAGGTTCTGCTTGAGGCTGGGGCAAATCCTAACGACGTGGACGCGGATGGATATACGGCGATGCTATACGCATCGAACGTGGAGCAAGTGAAGATGCTGGTGCAATATGGTGCAACCTATCCACGTCCAACTAAGTATTTCGAAACTCCGCTGAACAGTGCATACCGCGCTTGTAACTTATCATTGGTTCGATATCTTCTAGAAATCGGAGGGCCGAGAGGCGAGATGCAAGCAGGCGCGCTGCACTTTAGTATTGTTTACGGGGATCAACTTTCGATCGAAGAAATTATCGAGCGATATGATGCTCTAGAAGCAATTGACTACTACGAACGTACACCGCTTCTGCTTGCTTTGCAAGCGGGTCATGTTCAGTCAGCACGTGCGCTTTTCGAGATGGGAGCATCGCTCGAACCAAGAGATTGCGAGGGCCTTACTGCGCTGCATCTCGCCGCTGGATCGGGAGTGATAGAAGCAGTGAAATTGGTACATGAGAACGGAGGTGACTTGCGCACCCTTGACCTCCGCAAGCACTCGGCCATTTCGACGGCGTTGCAATCCGAGCATGCGTCGAAAAACTTTGGGACTGGAGAGTCAATCGTTGAGTATCTTTTTGAACAAGTCTCAGATAGCGACGTACCTTATGCACTGCTTGACGATGCCCTGAGCTCTTGTGGTTCACCTGAAATTGCGCGTTGGTTACTTAAACATGGTGCTAATTTCAATGCGATGAGACCGGAGCTTCGAGAAAAGTTGAACCCTTCGGCACATGTTGACTATCGATTGGCACAAATCACAAAAGATCAGTTCTTACTGGCACGTAAGCCTCGATCCGGTACGAGTAATCCGGAGAAGTGCAACGAGTCCTATTGGCAAGCGATGATCGTTGAGCGGGCAGTTGCATACGCTGCCAATAAACGGTTCGAGAAGGATACGGACGAGAAGGACTGGATTCAGAGAAGCGATGGACCAACATGGTGTGCGGACCGATTTGGTCAGTCCATCACCTGGCTTGATGACGGGCGGTGCATTGAGATTGGTGGGGAGCATGAAGATTTCTACGACTCGAACTTCTGCATCTACAACGATGTCATCATTCATGAGCCTGGAAAGCTTCCGCAGATATTCCTCTATCCAAGGGAAGTGTTTCCCCCGACCGACTTCCATTCGGCAACCCTCGTTGGCGATTGGATCTATCTCATCGGTTCGATAGGCTATCGGGAAGATCGGACGCTAAACGTCTGTCCGGTGTATCGATTGAATATCGATAATCTTCACATTGAACAGGTCGCGACAACCGGGAAGGACCCTGGTCGGATCTGTAGGCATCGCGCGATATTGCGAGGAGAGCGATACATTGAGGTTTCAGATGGCAAGCTCTGTGCTAATGGTATCGCCTATGGAACGCCGAGTCCGCCGGCAACTTTTGATACTGAGCATCACGTCTGGCTTGACATCGAGAGTCTGGAAAGTACAAATCAAGAAATCTAACGGCCAAGATCTCGGTCTGGCTTTGCTTCCATTGTCGGCCAGACAGTTTTGCAAGAGATCGATACGGTTAGCGCATCCCAGCTAAAAAGCAAGGAGTGGATTATCATTCCGTCAGGAGAAACATCAAATTCATGACAGTAAAGCTTGTGCTCGTATTGTCGATCTGATATCGTCGTATTGCGAATCTTTGCGAGGGTTTCAAGGTCCTCTTGTGAGATGCTCGGGCCGCTGTAGGTCAAAGTCAGGTCGGCATAGCCGACGATGAGTTTGCCGATCCTGAAGGTTAAGGCGAGATACTCCGCGTCCGGGTTTGATTCCAACCTCACCAGAAGTCCATCGTTTACGAAGAACGGATGTGAGATATGGTCCACGGTTTGGAGCTGATGGGCTAGCCTGGAGCGGTGGTCCAAGTATGCGGCCATCGCGCCATCTAGCCCCAATAGCCCCAATAGCCCCTGCGTCCAGTCAGATTCGACATCTGAGTCTTGAAACTCTGAGCGGCCGTACAGTTCGGGAGTAAAGAAGCGCATTCAATTCTTAGGAAAAGAGGCTGAACTAACCAAGAGCCGCAAGTGGCGGACCCAGGAGTTCCATACGGTACTTTTCGTGCAGAGCCGCGATGGCGGGCATGTTGGGCTCTTCGCTCGCTTTGAGCAGGGCATCTAGTTCGATGAAGAACTCATCCAGTCCGGCGGGTTCTACGACGAGAAGGAGCTTTCCGAACGCTTCGCCGATATTCTGGTACTGGTGCACAACGCCGGCGGGAATAAACACGGTGCTTCCCGCCGAGGCAGTGATTCTTTCGCCATCAAGCACGAAGAGAAACTCGCCCTCAAGTACGAAGAAAGTTTCGCTGTCCGTCAGGTGGCAGTGGAGTGGCGGGCCGCCCTTGGGCGGGGTTTCTCCGTGAATGACCGTCAGCTTACCGCCGGATTGCTCACCCGAGACTTTGATCGTCACGAGGTCGCCAAAGATATTCAGGACGCGCTCGTTGGGCATCCCGGCAGGAATTACGGTGAAGGGCTGGCTAGACACGCCGAGAGTCTAGCCGAGCCTAGGGATTGCCTGCTAGTTCTGCCAAATGCTGGCCGATTTCGCCACGTCGGCGGCAACTTTGGTTACGCCAAACCGAAGATCCGCCGGGGTGAGGAAGCGGTTTTCTGCCGCCATGCCCATGTGCAAGTTACCGCTCTCCGTGATCCAAGTAAAAACGGGCTGCGTCTTCGCGTTGTTCTTCATCAAGGCTTCGAACTTGGGCGAACCTGAGGCGGGAGCCTTGCCCAGATTGGCGACGAGCCATATATAGCGCTTGCTCGGGGCAATTTCCAGGCTGACAGGAATATTGAATCCACCCTCGGACAGGCTGATTTCGTACTTCTCCTTGCCGGCTTCGCTGTTCAGCACCTTGGTGGTGTAGCCAAGCCCCTCGGTCATGGTCTTTAACGCCGCGGCGTCAAGTTTCTCGGTCGGCTGCGGCACAAAAGGGGCGCCGGTTAGGAGAACGGCGAGTAGGGCGACGTGAAGTCGATCGATTCGGGGGACGCTCATGATGGTATGCGCTCAACTTCGAGCGTAGTGAATGGACGCGATTCAGCGGCAAGAGGATTCGGAATCGATAACGATTACTTTCTTGACCACCTATTGAGATCCAGGGTGGTGTCTGTAACGCAATTGTTGCCAGTGAAAAAAGACAGCCAGTAGCGGTTTCAAAGCTTCCGAGCAAATCGAGATGCGGCAACTTTTGAGATTGGAACTTGCGTAGCAAGAAACAGCATTATGGTTGCGCTTCTTTCTATCGTGAGTATGATCGCCGTTGCTCCGATCGAAGGAGTCGTTTTGGATCCCTCGGGTCGTCCGGTGCAGGGCGCTGCCGTAGGCAACACGTTTGTAATTTCCTCAAACGCCCCCAAAGCTCAAATCGGATACGGAGAGGCGCCTCTCGTTACGGATATCAATGGCCGGTTCACGTTGGACTCATCAGTTCTTTACAACAAAACGCTGGTGGCAGTAAAGGAAAATCTGGCTGGTTTGGTGGAAGTTGGTTCAAGCACAAGGAGGGTAACTCTACGGTTGAAGCCGCTTCAAAAAGTGTCGCTTGATATTGTAAACCAAGACCGGCTGCCGACTAAAGATCCTTCGGTTTCTGTAACCTTTAACGAAAATGTGATTGGGTACCTCTCCGGGCAATGGGGTTTGAGCCGAATACAAGTTCCAGCCTCAAAGTTGGGAGTTACCGTCATCGCGGCCGGATCGCGAATGGCATCGGGCAATATTCAGAATGGCAAACTCCGGCTGCCCGTACTTGCCGCCGAATGGGCGAAACTTATCGGACGCAAAGCACCTAGCATTACACCTACCGATACTACACCCGGATTTAAAGTAAGTAGCTTGAAGGGCAAGTGGATCGTTCTTGATTTTTGGGCTACCTGGTGTGGCCCATGCATTCAGAAAATGCCAGAGTGGTTTGAGCTCTATGAGACGATGAAAATCAAGCGAGACAAATTTGAAATCATCGCTTTTCACAGTCCCGATGGAGCCAGCTATGCCGCTACTGAATCAAGTGTCGGCGCAATCGTGAAGCGGAACTGGGCTGGTACAAAGCCGCCATTTCCTCTGTTCTTTGACAAAACGGGAAAGACCCAGCGCGCATTTGGAATTGAAGCCTATCCAACCACGTTGCTGATTTCGCCGGATGGCAAGGTCGTTGGTACCGTCACGCCAAAAGAAATGTTGTCGCGCTTGGAACGACTCTGATCGAACTGAGATTGGCCTGCCGAGCTTGGCAGAAGGGCACGTCCCAGCCTGCCAACGATGGCTGGGACGTGATCTGGGCGTCCTATTCGGTCAGGCGGATTCGGTAAACGTCTTCAACGTCCGAATCATTTCGTTTGATCGTGATGACCACGCGTTCTGGCTTGAATTCACCGTTCTTCTTGAACTGAATCACCATCTCGCCTGTTTCGGCTTTCTGCAGTGCCATGTAGGAGCCGCCAGCCATTTCTGCGGCACTCAGCGAATACCCCTCCTGCTTACCATCGGCATACACCAGCACCGCCGAACCCAAAGAGAACGTCGCGGCGACCGCGCTCTGCAGCTTGCCCTTAACTTCCCAATATTCTTGGCTGTAGAGTTCCACCGATCCAATGCTGTCAACTCGCAACTTGGCCAGCTTGCCCTGGAGCCAAACTGACATCGCACCCGAAGCGCCATCGCGCTGCTGAACACCAGAAATCGGCACTAGGTTCACGCCGTTGTTGGTCTGCACGCCCTTGTAATCGAACGGCTTCAGAACTTCGTCGACTGGAACGTACACCTTTCCGTCAATCACGCGGGCCGAGCTGGAGACGAGTTTTCCTTCAATGAAAACTTTGAGCAACTTGGCCTGCGGAGCAAACCCAACGGTCACGGCGACAGCAAGTCCGAGAGCCAAAACAGACAGATATCGTGATTGTTTCACCATAGAATCTTACCTGTCGAGAGTTATGTGGTTGATCGAGTGAAGTGCCTGACTTGATAAGAAGCTTCACGCTCCGGCCCAGTCTTGCAATTCATAACCGGTGCTGCGTCCGCCGGATCCATCTGCCCGCAAAATCCCCTTGACCACCAAATCTACGAGGTCTCGGGTTGCGGTTGCGTCGGAGCAGCGCGTGAGATTTGCATACTTTTTGTTCGTGAGCTTGCCCTCCCAACCCATCAGCATCTTCGAAATTGCTTTACGTTGGCGATCGTTTATGCTCGTGTCTTCGTGACGCTGCCAAAACCGCGTCCGTGCAACCGCATGTTCGATCGTTTGGTTGGCGTCGTCTACGGCGAGGTTGAGAGTGTCGAGGTACCACGCGAGCCAAGCTGTATAGTCGAGCGATCCTTTCTGGGAGGTCTCCAGCGCGTCGTAGTAGGCATTTCTTTGCTGGTGAATTTGGCTTGCCAAGCTGTACGGGCGAACGAGCTTTCGGTCGGCACGAGCAAGCAACAGGTCCATGATGTTTCGCCCGACGCGACCATTGCCATCATCCAATGGGTGAAGAGTTTCGAACCAAAGGTGGGCAACGCCAGCTTTGATGACCAAGCTGGCTTCATTCTCGCTTTCCACCCAATTCAGAAACAATTTCATCTCGGTTGGCAGTCGCTCCGCCGCGGGTGCTTCGTAATGAATGATCTCCATCCCACGCTTTTGAGAAGCAACGACCATCGGTCCTCTTTCATCGGTCCGCCATTGGCCGATGGTTATGGGTCCGTACAAGGTGCGACCGGTGGGGAATAGCGCAGCGTGCCAGTTGAATATCCGCTCCGCCGTCAGCGGCTGGTCGTATCTTTGCGCGGCGTCTAGCGCCATCTCCACAAGTCCGTCAATGTAGTGCCTGGGGTCTGGATTGCCGCTGGCGCTCAATCCCAAGCGCCGCGCCACCGAGTTTCTGACCGTCTGGGTATCCAGATTTTCGCCTTCAATCGCGCTGGACTTGATGATTTCCTGTGCGAATGCCTCAAGCTGAGGTTCTTGGGCCTGATCGAGGCCGATGGAATCTAGGAGACCGAAGAGCCGCCCACGGCTAAGGTTCACCGCTTCAACCTTCGGCAACAAAGCGGCCGAATCGTAGGTGTAGTTCGGCCAGTTTGGAAGTTCGTGGATGTACATCGGTCGCCGCCTGAGGCGATTATATCAGCTATTCGCCTCAAGGAATGAGGCGAATAGCGAACCTAATCGCCTCACCGGAGCACCTACCAAGGATCGGACGGCCAGCAGGGAGTATCAGAAGCGTCGACAACTTCAGGGTAACGCCCCTCAACCAACGTCAACTTCGCGTGGCCGTCGACGAAGGCCATGGCGTTGCGGTTGTTGTGCCAGGTCGCTAGTTCGTCGTAGAGTGGATGGAAGAAGCCGTCGTTCGTGCCTTCGCGCCCACAGAGTTCCTCGCCAAACATGAACTGCCGCGAGGGCTGTTCTGTTGTGGTCAGGGCACGATTGGCCAGGATTCCGCGTTGTGGGGGGAACTCGGCCAGGCAGCCATTCATGGCAAAGCTCTGGCGACTCTCGCGAACGGTCGGGTCGGCCGCGGAACCGTAGATTCCGCCAGATTTGACGTAAGGGTAGAGGCTGCCCTGGGCCGGGTCGAACCTGCCAGATCCGCTTTGGCCGAACTCCAGCACCATCGTGTAACCGCCAGCTAGGCCCTCAGAAAAGGGTCCCTCGGTGACCAGCGGCAGTCGATCATCGGACGACTCGGCATACATAAGGCTCGCCATTACAAGCTGCCGAACATTGCTAATAGAAGTCGCGCTTTGGGCGGCAGCCTTGGCTCGGGCAAAAACAGGAAAGAGCAGCGCGGCGAGGATTCCAATAATCGCGATCACCACCAGCAACTCAATCAGCGTAAAGCCGCCGTTGTTAATCTTGGAATTGGCACAATCCTTCATTCTCTTCTTCCTTCTCCCGCCCGGAGTATTCAGCATAGCTCGGAAAGTTTGTGATGGTTCGAACGATCGTGGCTTGGAAGCGAAGAGGCTCACCAAAGCCCTTCACAAAAAATCTGCAAACTAAAATGGACCAAGAAGTCCCTTTTGGTCCAAGATAGCCGCGCAAGGTTGATACGAAGCGCCTACACGTGCCCCAGAGTTGCGTAGATTGTTTCTGGCTGGCTCGAGCGCTGGTCAAAAAAGAACTGGACTAACGCTGGCCATGATCACGAAACAAAAATTCTCCTACCTCATTCCTTTTGCCGCAATTCTTTGCGTCATTTCCGCAGGTTGCGGCGGGTCTTCATCTTCGAGCGGATCGCCGCTTCCGAGCGGAAACCGGGCTGCGATTGCCGCATCGATTAAGGGAGCCTCTTCAAGCTCGACCGCAATCAAAGAGGGTTCGCCAGACCGAGCCCGCACAAAAGCGGATCGGCAGACCATTTCTCCCGTTCTTCCGGGCCGTCCCGGTGTTGCCCGTCCGGCAGATGCGGCGAAAGTGGCACGCCTCGATGAAGGCGACATTACGGTCGGCTCGCCAATCGCCGTTTCAGACGACCTTTGGGGCAAAGTCACGGCGGTTGAGTACGCCGAAGTCCGCGGATTCCGCGATATCGCGCTCCTGAAATTCGACATCTTTGACGACGCGGCACATACAAGCCTGGTCGGATATCAGAACACGAAGAATCGGACCGTTGGAGCCGAAACCACCAACACCTTGGAAAGCAAGTTCACCAAGGGCAAGTACGCTCCTCGAGATCTAAGCAGCTCGTCGATCTTCAACTTTGAAACCGGAAGAATATTCCAACAGTCCGTCGATTCCGGCCGAGAGGAAATTGCTCCGGGTGAGTTTCGAGATTACAGATACTCAACCC
Organism: Chthonomonas calidirosea; assembly: GCA_945882415.1. GTDB lineage: Bacteria > Armatimonadota > Fimbriimonadia > Fimbriimonadales > Fimbriimonadaceae > Fimbriimonas > Fimbriimonas planktonicus. Next base: position 53,731 of record CAMCWC010000007.1, on the reverse strand, counting down.
GTTGGGAAACTTTGGGCTTTGGTCAGCCTTTCACGTTCTCCAGCGAGTCGCAGCAGGGTGGCGTCCAGTTCAGCACCTCTGGCACCTACTACTTCGACGGTCGGCTCGAGATGGTTTGGGTCAACACGGCGGGATACACGATTCGCTGGACCAGCAATGCGGACGGATCTGGAGAGTTCCAACTTGAAAACACCAACGATCCGCTTTGCCCAGCGACCGGTACTTATGGCATCGATGGCAAAGGAACGATCACCTTTGTTGACGGCACGAAGGCCGACTTCGATCTCTACGACAACGCGTTCTGGCGCTAAAGCGTAAAGGACCTCAGGGCCGTAACGGTGATTTCACCGTTACGGCCCGATTGCTTTGTTGGGTTCATGCTCAGCCCGCAGGATCGATCGGGGCTCGGCTTCCGCAAACCATTTGGCATGAATCGGCTTGTCGTTACAGCAGGACCCTTTGGTGTAACGTTCAGCAAATGCACGATCGAATTGCGGGTGCTTTGGCCCTCAGTGCGCTTGCGGATGCAGCCGGGTTTGCCCATGAACCACACGGCTTGGCGGGCAAAATTGGAGATCCTGCGTCGCCGCTGCTACCTCTAGTTCAACCGTTCCGAGAGTCCAAAGCCAATGCGTGGAACCTTTGGGCCCGCAAGCGGGAGACTCGCGGGCGGCGCGGGGTCGTTACCGACGATACGTCGTTCCGAATCCATCTCCTAGAGCCATGGCTTCGAGATACCCAGGAGGTGTCTGAACCCAGCTTCCGGTCTTGGCTCCGAACCGCGAAATTCGCTCATCCGGTAGCTCCTCGACTTGCCCGCATTCTCGAAAAAACTTGGAAAGCTCAAGAGCGCAATCGGCCTTACGGGTTCTTTTCGCCCGGCCTTGACACCGCTTGGGGCCAGTTTTTCTATGGCAGCTTGATCTTGCACGAAAGCGCGCCAGATTTAGAATCGTTCTCTCGGCTTGACCCGACGAATTCGCTAGCGCGATTTGCCGGAGCAATTCCGGACCGAGACGTACCCAGGACAGAACACGAGTTTCTCTATCAACTGCGTAGCGAAACAAGACAATGGGAATGGCCATTCCATCCAGACCGGCAATGGCATGAAACGGTCGCCGTTCTTGCATTTGCACAGGGTGACCCCAACCGCTTGCTCCGCGTGGCCCACGTTTTGCCGGGAGATTGCGACACCGTTGGTGCCGCCGCGGGCCTACTTTTAGGGCGCCAGCTTGGGCTGCGGGTCCTCAAACGCACCCTTGGGGAGGAACTAGCAACGGTTGAAGCCACGACCAAGATCTTGCTTGGTGTTTCGTTGGAGCAGCGCGTTCAGGCATACAGTCGATAAGTTTCCCAGGCAAGAGTTCGAGAGTCCTGGAACTAATGCGCTTGTATTTACCGGTAAATTAGATTACGCTGGCTGTCAGCAGCCTGCAGTTGCACCCCTCGGAGTCCCATGAACAAAAGCATTCTCTTGCTCGCAGTCCCCATTGTTGTGGTCGCGGCGCCTCTGGCCATGAGTCGCAACTCCACCACCCCTATGTCTGAAGTCACCGAAACCCAAGCCGTCACCCCACTCAAGAACGCCTTCAAGGGCAAATTCCGAATCGGCGCTGCCGTGAGCACCGCCATGCTGCAAGGTCAGGACGATGGGTCCACGCAGCTTGTGAAGACACACTTCGATTCGGTCACGGCAGAAAACGCGATGAAGCCGGCGGAGATTCAGCCGCGAGAAGGGGAGTTCACTTTTGCCAATGCGGACAAGCTAGTTGAGATCGCGGAACAGAGTGGCGGTTCGGTTGTAGGACACACCTTGGTTTGGCACTCCCAGACGCCAGGTTGGTTCTTCCAAGGCAAAGACGGCCAGCCGGTTACCCGGGAAGTCGCGCTCGCCCGACTTCAAGCGCACATCAAAGCCGTCGTCGGTCGCTATAAGGGACGCATTAAGGAATGGGACGTCGTGAACGAAGCCATCAACGATGGCCCAGGTCTGCTGCGCCAAACCCCGTGGTTGAAAGCGGTAGGTGAGGACTACTTGGCCGAAGCCTTCCGCGCCGCCCACGAGGCCGACCCAGACGCGATTTTGGTTTACAACGACTACAACATCGAGTTGGACTACAAGCGACCCAAGGCTCTGGAACTGGTGAAAAAGTTGCTCGACCAAAAGGTACCAATCCACGCGGTAGGCATCCAATCTCACTGGCGCATCGAGAATCCTCCGCTTGCCGAAACGGAAAAGGCGATTCAGGAGTTCTCGGCGCTCGGACTGAAGGTGATGATCACCGAGCTCGATATGGGCGTATTGCCGACCCGCTATCAGGGGGCCGACGTTTCTCGCCGAGAGGCGATGACGCCGGAACAGATGGCGGTGATGAACCCATACACCAAGGGCCTGCCCGACGAGGTCGCGGTGAAGCACGGCGAGAAGCTCAAAGAGGCGTTTGACCTGTTCCTGAAATACCGAAAGAACATCGGCCGCGTTACGCTCTGGGGCGTCAACGACGGCCACTCCTGGCTCAACAACTTCCCGGTCCGAGGGCGAACGGACTATCCGTTGCTGTTCGACCGTGCATTGAAACCGAAGCCGGCGTTCTTCTCGATCCAGAAAGCCGCGGAAGCGGTCGGGAAATAAGGCTCCAGCATGGCTAGCTCGCGTTGGGCTAGCCATGAGCTCTCGGCGTAGTAATATTCAAGCGAGAAGTGGAGCACATGCCGAATTCAAAGGTAGAGGCAATCTGGAAGGAGCTGGAGGGTTTGAACCGAGCCGAGAAATTGGAACTCGCTGGGTTGCTCATTCACGGAGTTAACAGCTCTAGCTCTCAGGTGCGCGTTGTGGACCTGAATCAGTTCGCTGGCACCGCCCATATCCCTGTTGATGGCTTGGAGTGGCAAATTGCTCAGCGCGCGGAATGGGATCGGTGAAGGTACTAGATACAAACGCTATTATCTACCTCGTCAACGACCGACTCTCAACGAGTCTGCCAGCGGAAGGGTTTCTAGTCAGCGTGATCTCGCAAATTGAGCTTCTCGGTTGGCGTAACTTAGGCGAGCAAGAGGAGCAAGCTATTCGAAAGGTTCTTGCTGAAGTGACGATCGTGGGGCTGGACGAGACCATCGTCGAGAAGGTAATCGAGCTTCGGCGAAGCACAACGTTGCGGATTCCAGATGCAATTGTTGCTGCGACTGCCATCGTCTCAAACGCCGAACTTATCACTTTGGACAGAGCGTTCGCAAATGTACCGGGTATTAGGATCTTTCCAATCGATCTGAAGTAGAGCTGAGCGGCATTCAAGGATCAGCATCGGTGTAGCACTCATGCGTGAAGGTTCGTCCTTTTGCAGTTAGTCGTTTGCTTTTGATGAATCCAACCGAAGCATTCAATGGATGACTCCGATCTGATATTGTTGCGGAATGGATTGGCTGAAGAAGTTTCGAAAACCTTCCACTCCGCCGGAAGTTAAGATCGTCGCTCGGTTTCAAGGGCGCATAGAGGGGGATGATGTGCCGGTCGGGGCTGCCGTCACCGGCGACGCGAAGCCGGGTGAGGCGAACGAACTGTTGCCGCTGATTCGGCTGGATGACCAAACGATGCTGGCCGATCGGTTGCGCGAGGAATTCATTCCGGAACTGAATGCCTGGATTCAGGGACAAGGGGACGACCCAATCCCGAGAGCCATCCTCCGCCTCCTCGCCGATTCATCCGCGAAAGGTGAGCGCCTTGCCGATCAGGAGGCCATCGTGTTCTTTTGGATCCCAGGCGTGCCGCCGAAAGAGTTCTATTACGGCCCCGCCATTCTCGCTGAAGTCATTAAAACTCGCATCAAAATGTACTACGAGGAGCCGGGTTCAGAACAATACATGGTAATCGATTTCGACCCTGAGTGAGAGCCCTTGAGGTGCAAAACAAAAAGGGCCGAGGGCTTGGCTTGCACCAAACCCTCGGCCATTCTATTGAGCCCGGTTAAGGGTTAGTAACGGTGATCTTCGCAGACTTCGTGCCTTGGCTCATCAGTCTCACGTAAACGTTCGTCACTCCCGGCGCAAGCCCGGTTACCTCGAAGGTGCCCGAATTACTTCCGGCGGGGATCAGGAGTTGCATAGGTGCGGAGACGACTCCAGCCTTTTGCAACGAGATGGTGATGGGTAGGTTTTGCGGGGTCGCGGCATTCAGCGTCACCGTGACGGTTGCCGTTCCGCCCATTGACACCGACGTGGCTGAACTCGTCACCGTAGCGATGTAGGTGCTCGAAACCGACACGGAGTCGGTCTGGCTCAATCCAAGGTAGGTTGCCCGCACGGTCGCGTTTTGCACCACTCCGGTACTGCTCACCGAGAAGCTCGCGGTGGATTCTCCGGCTGGCACGGTGACGGTGGCCGGAACGGATAGCTTGGCCGATGTTGCCGAAAGGCTCACCACCGCTCCGCCCGCCGGTGCGACCGTTGAAAGGGTGACAGAGCCTTGCCCCGTGCCGCCAAGAACAAAGTCCGAAACGGAGACTGCCTCTAAGCCGCTGGGCTGGACGGTGATCGTGTCCGACTTCTCGTTGAAGCTCGGGGTGGCCTCGACCTTGACCGTTGTGGCGATTCCGACAGGCTTTCCGGTGACGGAGAAGGTGACTCGACTTTGTCCGGCCGGCACCGTGACCGTTGCGGGGCAATCTAAGGCGTCAGAGTTGCCGTTGGCGAGGCTTACTAGCGTTCCCCCGGCGGGAGCAGCCGACTGAAGGACGAGGGTTCCCGTCGCAGATTGACCCTGCTTGACGGCATCTACACTGAAGGTAATGCCGCCAACTCGCGGGGTTCGCACCGTGATCTGCCCGTTGCCTGAGGTGACGCCCGTTCCCGAAGCAGTGACGGTGACGAGGGTGTCGCTGGTGACAACCGAACTGGTAGCCGTGAACGATGCGGTGGTTGAACCGGCGGCAACGGTGACGCTTGCCGGGACGGTAAGCGAGGCGTCGTTGCTGCTGAGGCTGACAACGGTGCCGGCGGTTGGTGCGCTTGCGAGCGTCACCGTGCCAGTGATGCTTTTGCCACCGGAAACTCCAGCGGATCCAAAGGCTACGGAGGCTGCAATGTCTGATGGGAGTCGGAACACATACGCTTGTCCGGCACCACTAAAGCTACTAGAGGGTGCAAAGTGCGCGCCAACGATGCCGCTGATGCCGTCGATCGATACTGAACGGCCGAAATTGGCGCTTGCAGCCTTATCGCTTGCAATCAGGATCTGTTGCTCGGTCCAACTGCTTCCGGAGCGAGTGAATACGTACGCTTGTCCGGCATTACTGGTGCCACCTGGATCTGCCGCAGTTGCCCCGATGACGGCGGTATCGCCTCTCACCGCGACGGACGCGCCGAAACTGCCACTTGCCGACTTGTCGCTGGCGCTTAGAATGGCCTGCTCCGACCATGCGCTGCCCGAGCGAGTAAAAACGTACGCTTGACCGGCGTTTGTAGTGCCACCTGGATCAGCGGAGCTTGACCCGACGACTGCGGTGTCGCCGCTCACGCTAACAGAAACGCCGAAATTGGCAGATGCTGTCTTGTCGCTTGCGCTCAGAATGGCTTCCTGGGTCCATGCACTGCCAGTGCGAGTGAACACGTACGCTTGACCGGCGTTCGTCGTGCCACCAGGATCTGCGCCAGTTGACCCGATGACGGCGGTGTTGTTGCTTACGCTGACAGAAACGCCGAAATTGGCAGTTGTTGTCTTGTCGCTTGCGCTCAGGATGGCTTGCTCGCTCCATACACTGCCAGAGCGAGTGAAAACGTACGCCTGACCGGCGTTCGTCGTGCCACCGGGATCGGCAGAGCGTGAACCAACGATGATGGTGTCGCCGCTCAAAATCGCGGAATAGCCGAATTCGCCGCTAACCGACTTGTCGCTTGCGCTCAGGATGGCTTGCTCGCTCCATGTACTCCCGGAGCGTGTGTAAACATACACTTGGCCAGCGTTCGACGTCCCGCCAGGATCTGCTTGGTATGCCGCTACTATCGCGGTGTCGCCGCTTATGCTGACAATCCAGCCGAACCAGGCTTGTGCCGACTTGTCGCTTGCGCTCAGGATGGCTTGCTGAGTCCATGTACTTCCGGAGCGAGTATAGACGTACGCTTGTCCGGCATTAAGAAGGCCATCTGGATCGGCGTCCGGTCCGCCGACAATCGCGGTGTCGCCGCTTACGCTCACAGAAGTGCCGACATGGGCTTGTGCTGACTTGTCGCTTGCGCTCAGAACTGCTTCTTCGGTCCATGTAGGGTCGATGGTAACTGGGTAGGTTGCGCTGGCGTCTTCGATGCCAATTACAATTTCGGAGCCGCGAAGCTGCATGCTGGCGGAAAGTTGCTTGCCGGTTGCATCCCAAACTTTAAGTCCGGCATAGCTAAGATTCCCTTGGCTGGTGTCGAAGTCAATTTTCTCTTCGTTCACTTGAATGCCGTCGGCCCCAGAAGCGGCGAGCTTGACCCAAAGATTGCCCTCGCCGACCTTCTTGTCTACCTGGAACCAGTGGTGCAGGCCTTCGGCTTCGTTGACGTACCACTCGGAAATACCCGGTCGCTTGAACGTCAACTTGCTGAATCCAAGCTCGTCTTTGCCAAGCGCCGAAGACGGCCGGACGGTCGCCACAGCCTTTTCCCCGTTACCGAAAGCTACGGTCCGGATGGAGAGATCTCCGACCGTGAGGCGTCCGGAAGCCGACAGCCCAAACTGGTATCGCCCGGGCTGTGCGCCTGAGAAAGATCCGTCTACTGACTGGATTTGCCGTTGAGTTTGAGAAAGCGCGAGTTTGAGCTCCGGGTGGTTTTCGAGAGTATCACTCGAAGCCGCTGATGGAGACATTCCCACCACTGCTAGTGCGAGAAGCAAGTTCATCCGCATTCATATTTGGTCCAACGAGTGGGAATTTCCACAGCGATTTCGGAGTCCCTCTTTACAATCACATTTTTTGAAAGCTATCACATCATAGCTGGTTGATGCCTATGAATCCCTGTTGTTCGGCAGTGTGTTTAGCGAAGCGTATCCAGCGTAACTCTGAGCGCGAGAGCCTATCGGAGCCTGGACATTTCGTGTGAGTCTGGTTGGTGGTCTTGCTAGGGAATCGGCGAGCACCAGCAGGAGAATGTAAGCTCTGTTTAAACTGATCTCGGTCAGATCGCGAAGCGGTAGGCTGACTCCAATGTTGGTCTCCGGGATGATGGTTCTGGCGCTTTCTAGTGGTATCGTCGCACGCGCTGAAACCCTTGGCTTGAACCAAAGCCGGAAGCCAATTGCCGCGGGCCGAAATGGCTACCTCGACAACGGCCGCGTGAAGGTCGGCGTGAATCTTGACCTTGGCGGCGCTATCACTTTTCTTGCTAAGTCGGGCGGCGCCGCCAACATGATTAACAGCTACGACTGGGGGCGGCAGGTGCAGATGTCGCACTACTCGGGCCCCATCCCGTTTGCCCCGAACGGAAAGAAGCCGCAGGAAAGCTGGGCCGGGCTAGGGTGGAACCCCATCCAATCCGGCGACTGCTATGGACATCGCTCCAAATTGCTCGCCTACAGAAATACCGGCAAGCTCATCTACGTGAAGTGCATTCCGATGCAATGGCCGTTGGACAACGAGCCCGGCGAGTGCACCTTCGAGAGTTGGATCACGCTATCCGGGAACACCGTTAATGTGCGCAGCCGGCTTACAAATCGACGGTCGGACCCCGTGCAATACGCCGGACGAGATCAGGAACTGCCGGCGGTTTACACCAATGCACCATGGCATAGGCTGGTTTCTTACCAGGGAAGTCAACCATTTACCAACGATAAAGTCGATCAAATTCCGGCGAGTTTTCCGTGGACTCGGTGGCAAGCTACCGAGAACTGGGCGGCTATGCTGAACGACAAAAACGAGGGCCTCGGCATTTGGCAACCGGGCGTAACCACTTTCCTTGGCGGTTTCGCCGGAAAGCCCGGCGCGGGCGGTGAAAAAGACTTTCCGACCGGCTACATCGCCCCCTTGCGCCAAGAGATTCTTGACCACAACATCACCTATGAGTACCGCTACGCCCTGATCGTTGGAAGCCTGGAAGAGATTCGCCGAACGGTTTATGCTCAGCGACGCGGACCAGCACTCCCTCGGTTTCGCTTCGCCCGAGATCGCCAGCATTGGTGGTACGGGAATGCGAAGGATGCAGGCTGGCCGATTAAAGACGAATTGAAAGTCTCTCTCAGCGAATCGGACCCGCAACTGCTCAGCCCAACCGGCTTTTGGCCCGCAGCGGCCGCCCCGCGATTAGAAATCGAAGCTGCCTTTCAAGGCAACCAGTCGGAAGGGCGCATCTATTGGGCACGCACGGATGCGCAGTCTTTCAGTGAGGAGCGCAGCCTGCCGCTCGCGATCATTGGCGACGGCAAGTTCCGAAAGTACACCGTGAATCTGGCCGCTTCGCCCGAATACCGCGGGTCCATCGTCGCCTTCCGCTGGGACCCAGTTCCGGGCGGCGAGCCAGGTGCCTCGGTGCGGATCAAGTCAATCAGCCTCACTAAGTGAAGTGCTCAGAACGAGCTCATTTGAGCTTGCAGTCTGCTGATGCTACTTTCTAACCGCGATCAAAGTAAAGCGTCAAAGGGCGGGGAAGGGACTCGACATTAGCCGGCAAACTAAACACGCAAGCGCCGTCTACTTCGGTCCACTCCACCGCCACCGACGACCCAAGGAGCCTCAACTCCTCTCCGAGCCCCGGCCGTAGAGACACAAGACTATTCGCCGACTCATCCACAAGAAACGCAAAAACCCGGTTATCCTTTTGCGTAAACCTAATCCCAGACTCAAAGTACGGCGCAATCGCCCGAGTCCCGTAAATCGCGTCGCCATTAATCTTCATCCAAGCGCCGATCTCTTTCAGTCGCTCAACGGCCCCAGCCGGAAACTCACCTTCGGGTGTCGGGCCAAAACCGATCAGGAAGTTGCCGCCCTTAGAGACAATTTCGATGAGCATCCGCAAGATCTCGCCGACTGAGCGGAACGTTTCCGGCCCGGAATACTTCCAACTGGTCCCCATGCAGAGGCACGATTCCCAAGGCTGATCCAAAGGCTCGTCCGGAATCTGATGCTCCGGCGTAATAAAGTCTTCAAACTCGTCGCCGACCGTCCGGTTCGCGACAATCAGCCCCGGCTGCAGCTCGCGCGCCATGCCGATCATGCCCGCCATGTCCAAGTCCTCGCCGCGCTCCGCCTTCACCCAACCCGCATCCAGCCAGAGCACGTCCACCTTGCCATAGCCCGTCATCAGCTCCCGAATCTGCGCGTGGGTAAACCGAACAAACTCATCCCAAAGCGGCGTTCCGACCGTGTTCGCCTGGCGCGTGACCACCGGCGCTTCGGGAGACCAATAGGCCGGCGAGTGCCAGTCGGCTTTCGAAAAGTAAACCGAAACCCCAAGCCCACGCTGTTGAAAAGCGTCGCAGAAGCCCTTGTAAACATCCACCGGATAAGGGCTCTCCGGGCTAGTAATTTTGTAGGACGTCTCCTGGGTATCCCACATGCAGAACCCATCGTGATGCTTCGCCGTCAGCGAGACGTAGCGGATCCCCGAATCCGCCACCGCCGCTGCCCAAGATTCGGGATCAAACTTGGCGGGATTGAACTGCCGATTCAAAGCCCAATAGTCGGCCTGAAACCGCGCCAGGTCCTTTCCGCGGCTGGTCCAGCACTCCATGTCGTCGTTCCGCGCCCACTCATCCCCCGGCGAAAGCGGCCAAGATTCGCAGCAGTCCCAAAGCGCATAGGGACCCCAGTGCAGTAGCAACCCAAACTTCTGATCCTGAAACCACTCCAGCCTCTCGCGCAGCCATTCCGGCTTCTCATGGGCAAGGGAAGTCGAATGCGCAATGACGTCAAGTCGTTCTTCAGACACGGTCGCAGAGTGTACTGCCGGGTCGGGACCTGCACCGGCGCACGGAGCTTCGGGATGTAAGGAACGCCTTATAAGTATCATCAGCAACGGAAACCAATGGCGGCCTACCAAACAATTGCAATCGATCAAGAAGCGTTCTTGGCGTTCATCGAAGCGCCTTCCTCAACCCTTCTTGACAAGTTCCTAAAGGCACTCGCTTCGAACGAAGACGCAAACGATTTCTTCGAAGAAGTCCCGCCCGTTTGGCAAACTGACCCGATCGGCTGGGTGACAAAACGACTAGCGAGTGACGATTGGTACGGCGATCTCACCGAAGGGGAAGCCCTGGCTTGGGACTCGGCGATCGGCAGCATGTGGTCCCAGTTCAAGCCGTCGACTACCGTGAAAAAAACTGAACACGGGGCCATCCAACAACACATTTTTGATCTCGCGGAGGAGATGTTCGAAGGCGACCGCGCCAACCACCAAATGCTGCGCATGACTCCCTACCGCTATCACCGCCTCGCCCCGGAAATCGAGTCGGCCGAGCCCTACGATCGCATCTACTGGCCCACCCACGCCATGCTGGATACCCAACAGCTCGAAGCGCTCCAGCAAGATCTATTGGAATTTCAAAAGCGACTGCCGAGTTATGAGATCGAATCGTCCGACGTTTTTGACTCGATCGAAGAGCGCCAACGCGAGTCTGAATTGGAGTCAACCGAACTCTTAAACTACATCGGCCGACTGAAAGCCGCAAACGCCATGTGGTACGCCCGTATCGATTCCTAAGCCCCTCCGCACCTCGGGTAACGTCGTCCCGTGGTTGAGCAGGACTTTGACAATCCGCGAATTTGGGAAGAGCCGAAGCCGTTTCTGCGCGATTTCTATGTGCCATTTTCGGTTTACGACGAGACTTTCCATACGTGGGAACTCACCAAAGACCCAGCCCCGCTAGACCCTTGCTGCACCTCTTGCCGCGAGCCGGGCGACGTTATCTCGCTCTGCGTTTACGTTCCCGACGAAAGCTACCTGCCCACCTGGGAGTTCATCCAATCCAACCTCGAAGCGATCGAAAGCGCCCTTAAAGTCAAGCTCGCGGCAATCCATGCGCGGTGCCTCGTTGAGCTTCAAGAAGACAATCTCCCCGGCATGCCCGTCTGGCAAAAGCACTGGGAATTCATCCAGAGCGAACTCGGCGGCGAGCCATCCGAGCAGCTGAATCGGTTCTTCAAACTCACCGGAATCAGCATCGTGCGCGGCGAGCCAGAGAATGAATGGATCGTGGGTTACAACTTCCAGACCGCCTGGGACATGGACCACGGAATCGAAATCATTATGTGGAACGATAAGGTTCTTGCCGCGGGCGGAATGTTGGAGCTCACCTCCACCGGCGGCTCCCTCATGGCCGGAGCCAAAGCCACGCAGGAATACGAGTTCGACCCGGGCGATTACCGCTTGGAGTAAAGCCTTGGGCCGCAAGAACCGCTAAGGTAGGATTCTTGCGACCATGGCAAAGCTGCTAGAACTCATCGAACCACTCCTAAACCGCGATAGTCCGGTGGTGATTCATGGCGGAGTCCCGGCAGCCTACGACGAAACCGCCACCGACCTCGTGAACTTCGTCTTGTCTCGAAGAGGCAAGCAGGTCAACTATTTCCCGACATTCTCGACGCCGTCCGACACCTTCGATGTCTCAACCGCCCCCATTCTAAACGGCGAAATTTCCCAAGCCGCCTTCCAAGTGCTAGGGGCCAAGGCGCGAACCCTGCATCCCACCCACTCATGGATGGTGACCGGCCGAAGCGCCGCCATCATGATCCCCGGAAACCTCTACGCCATGTCGCCATCCGGTATGGGCTCTCCCATGCCAGAGATCACCAACTTCTCTAGCCTCGAATTCATCTTCGGCATGGACATGATGTACTCCACCGTCATCGAAGCCGCCGAAGAAAATGCCCGCGTTCCTTATGCATTACAGGCATCCGAAGTATCGGTAAAGGTCATCACGGCCGATGGGAAAGCCAAAGCGAGTCCGTTCAAACCGCGAAACCCGGACCTGATTTGCCGCTACCGAGACAAACTCCGCGACCTCTGGCTGCAAGAAGAAGCCCTGATCGAACTTGAGTGGGGCTGCCTCCTCCAAACCCGCATCGCCCACGACCGCCTGGTGCGTCAGCTGCAAGAAGACCCCGCGTGGCTGATCACGGAGTAGGGGTCTTGTCAATGAATGAAGCGCTTGAACGGTTAGAACCCCAACTCGGACCTCCCGCCGATCTGGCGATCCTTGACGCGACGGCGGCGAAAGTCGGCTTCGAAGTCCCCGGCCCGCTGCGGGCACTCTATGAGCGCGGCGATGGCGCGAAGCTGCCCAGCGTTCCGGGGGAAATCCTGACCCTCGAGACGGCGACACGGATCGTCCAATACAAACCCCTCGCCCACACCGTCTATTTCCCCTGGCCGTTCTTCGAGGTTCAAGGCTACTCGTCCGACCCGGTCTGCCTCATCGTCCGCGGCCCCGGCACCGGCTACGTCATGCAAAACTGCCACGACGGCAGCGACCGCATGATCGCTCAGTCTCTGGAGGCGTTTATTGGTTGGCTTGCTACTAGCTCTGCTATTGGTGAGTTCTTCGACGAAGAAGACCCAAGCCCCCTCTTTGCCGGTGCGCCCGAGGCTTCAACGCTTGAGGTTGTTACGGCGATGATGTCCTCCGCCCCCACCGCCACCGACCCCTACGAAGCCGAATCCCTCTACGACCTCGTAGGCAGCATGGTAGACGACGAGACCTACGTGAACCTCTTCACCCGCGAACAAATCCACGTCCGAAACTACTTTGCTTGCATCCTGTCCCGAGCCCGAAAGATGTTGCCGGGGCTTCGTGAGCGGCTGGCTGAGATGTACCGACTGTAGACGTCGTTTGGCGAACTTGGGTTTGCCAAACAAATACCGAGAATTGGCTATCTGGAAAACAGGATTGCTGTCCACCTTGCACAAGAGTTGGTCCTGCGTCCGTGTGAAACTGGAAGCCTTCTTCTATATCTGCAAGGCTGATAAAGCGAAGCGAAACCGACACCATTTACTCGTTGAATCAAGAGCATAGTAGCCGCTTTAATCAACGATTATCCACGATCGCTGTACTCCCATCAGTCCCCCTAGGCCGTGACAACGTAACATATTCTGGCGCTCTAACCGGCGGAGATCAAGTAGGATTTAGGGGGCAATTCTTAATCCAGAAATCGACCTTAAGAGTTCCTCCTGGCCTGCTTCAGTAACTTGACTGTTTTTTAGCCCAAGTGCTAATAAGCCAGTCAACTCCTGTAAGTGAATTAGTCCGGCGTCAGTGACTCTAGTGTTATCAAGCGAAAGGACTCTTAAACCTGTCATCCGCTTCAAGTAGGTCAGTCCGGCGTCGGTGACTTGAGTGCTTTCAAGCTTCAGGTGCCTCAATGCTTTTAACCCCTCTAAGTGGATAAGCCCGGCGTCGCTGACTCTAGTGTTGTCAAGTTTTAGCAATCTCAGAGCCGTCAACCCCCGTAAGTGAATTAGTCCGGCGTCGGTGACTCTAGTGTTATCAAGCGAGAGAAATTTTAAACCTGTCATCCGCTTCAAGTAGGTCAGTCCGTCGTCGGTGACTTGAGTGCTTTCAAGCTTCAGAAGTCTCAAAGCCGTCAACCCCTGTAAGTAGATCAGCCCGGCGTCGCTGACGCTAGTGTTATCCAGCGAAAGGAAGGTCAGACTCTTCAGCTTTTCCAGGTATTGAAGACCATTGTCGGTGATCATCGTGTCATCGAGCCAAAGGTACTTCAAACCTGTGAATCGCTCCAGGTGGCGAAGCTCTGCGTCGGTAACATTCCCGCCCACGAGCTTTAGCTCTTGAACATCAGGATCTTCCTTTAGTGCGGCAAGGATGGGAGCAGATTCTTTGGTCGGTTGAGGAAATCGGAAATGGTCGGCACTCTCTCTATAGAGGTCGCGCAAATCCCGGGGGATTTCTGGAGTATTTGCTAGCGCAAAGGCTACGTCGGCTTCTGTCGACTCGGACGAAGCGTTAACAAAAAAGAGATTCTGGCCAGCATCGGACGGATTGCGGGCAATCTCTTTTGCCATTGCCCGGACCCGAGAGTCGATAGAGTTGGCCGTCGATTGATCGTCTTCAAATTTCTTCCGCCAGACAGTCCAAAGGCGAGTCGGCACCATCCAAGGTGCCGCTTTCGCGAAGAGCCCCTGCCGCTCAATCAGCGCCACTCTAGACTCGTTAGCCTCCGGCAGATGCCTTGAAACGCCAGCAAAGATTGGCGGAAATTTCAGTCGATCCTGGCTAATCGGAATATTTGTGCCAAACGCCCTGAGTACTTGGACATCAGGCATATCTTCTCCTAACAGCTCTGTCGTGTTGCGTAAGATCGCGTCGATAGAGTCTTGCTGCCTTTCCGACTGCCGAAGCAGCATGATTAGAGCGGCGATGCCCAACAGCGGGTTGTTTCCCTTACCCCATGCCACCGACTTCACGAAGTCATCGTGCATACGTCTTTGACCATCCAACAACGCTTGCCGAGCTTGCTCTGCCAGCATGGCCTCTGGGGACGACGCGACGAAGCCTAGAGTGAGCGGACTCATGAGCATGCTGCATTCCCCAAGCGCGAATCCAGGCCTTTCCGGCGAGTCGGTAATGAAGACCTGCGTCTGCCATTCCGTGGACGACGGTTTGGGGAGCCAAACTCCCATTTCGGTTGCCGGATCTGCTTCCGAGTGGATTCTGTAGTAGCCGGGATCGAGAAGCAGGCTCAAAGCCGAATATTGGGCTTGAGGGTTCGTTACAGCATGAGGCGAATCAAGGGACGCGATCTCTCTCCCTCTTCGGTCTCGAACCGAAATGGAGGGCGTTTCCCAATCCTGATCGCCCTCGCTCCGACGAACGAAAAGAAGGAGCCCGGCTCCCGAGCCGAAAGCAATTGGCGAACGGGATATCTGCTCCGCCGGAACCATTTGATACTCGTGGTGGTTGGCGCTCCGTTCGGTGGGCGCGTCCCCCGTTGTCATCGGGCTCCAATCAGGCCTGATGGTCTGGTCGGCATTAAGGAGCAAAGGACCTTCCTCAATCATTGATTCCCCAGAACGGATTCGCACCATGTAAATCCCACCAGGGAGTTGGAAACGACAGAAACCCGCCCCTTTTGCTACCGCTTCCAGGTTGCCTGAAATGATTGTGACCTCCGCCATGATGTTGGGAGGGTCGACGGTCAGGGTGTAGTCTTTTCCCTCAGAAGATGACATGAGTATCCTCACCCACTAGGCGTGCCGGCTTTTGGTCAGCTAAGTCCGTCGAGTCGACGTCGATCACGAAGTATATTCCGGAGTCAAGGGGAACCTCCCAAGTGGCGCCCAAGACTGTCGTTTCCGCTACGACTCTGTTTGCGCCGAAGAGCACGCGAATTCGGTGACCGACTTGATCGTTGCGGAAAGTGATGACGATCTTTTGCCCAGGGACTGCGGTTGTTCCAAAGGCCATGTCGCTATCGGCTGGTTCGAATTTTGGCGACTGCGCCCGAGCGTTCAATCCATTGACCGGGTTCGAAGCGATTAGGTCGGGCAGTCGGTTCAGAACATAGTCGTTAATTGATTTGCCGGTGATCGCCCCGCTGCTCGACCGAGGGGCCTTTCCTTCTAGACCCTCGATTAACGCGACGGTGAAGAGTCCCCTAACGTCATTCCTTGGTGGAACTTTCTGCTCCTTGCTTTTCAGCGGAAACGAAGTAGCGAACGCCATAAAGCGCTTGGTGCCTTTTGGCAACGGATCGTCAATCGGAGTGAGGAGGAAAGGGATCGGCGCGGAGGGTGAATCGTCCCGGCAACAGTCCATTATCAGCACCAATTCCTCGAAAAAGCCTCCTTTCTCCAGGTAATTTGCGATTGCTCTTCCCGACACGCCAAAGAGCGCTTCGTGATTGGCTTCTGCGGTTACCATCTGGGCGTCGTCGGGCGCGGGTGCAATGCCGTGACCGCTGTAATAGATGTATCCCCTCTTCGCGATAGGCCGCCCCCTGTTTGCCCGCTTTTCTGCTGCCCATCGTGAGATTGCAAGATTCACCTCGCTAAATGTAGGCGTTCCCGCGTTTCCGGCCTGCCCCTTAACAATCTCAATCTGGCAACTCGGATCTGCATTTTTTAGCCATTTCTCGAAGGCGGTCGCATCAGCGTCAGGACCCTTGAGAGCCGGAAACGTTTTGTACTCTTGGGCGGAGATGATGAGGGCGCGTGAACTCATCCCCAGTTCCCGGCGAGCAGATCCTTCGTGCTGTCGAGGGTCTCGGGTTCCGTTGGGAAACCTCCGTGCGTGCTGGCCTGTGACCCTCGGCCTGCGGGACTTTGGGGGGCAGTTTTTGAGAAGACCGAGCAGTTTCCGTCCACCAAAGGCTTCGCACACAGTTCAACGCTTGAATCGAGGTTCCGGAACCTGGACGATTCAATAAAGCGGGCCATGCCGAGAATCGGCTCGTCAGCCATTTCCTCGAGAAGACCCGAGATCGCATAAAGCAGGGAAGATGGGTAGATCGGACGCAACACGTCCGCGAGGTTGTCGAAGATGCTGTTCGCCTGTTCCAGCGGATCCTTCATCGTAAAGGTCCGAATCCGGTTAATCTGATCGGGGCGACGTTCGAACTGCTGTGCCGCTAGATCGCAAGTTGCCGCGGGGGCGAAGAAGACGACGTCGAACTTAGCCCCGGGCATCTGCCTATGGGCTGCCTCGAGCAGCCTGAAGATATAGATCGAACCAGCGCTGTGGCCAAGCAGAGTAATCCTGTCGAACGTCTCCGGACCAAGGGCTTTGATCTCTTGAAGCAGGGCCGTCCCGCCGAATGTCGCTGGATCGTCGCCGAAGGCGGCCTGTGTTTCCTCCTTCATCTGGTCCCAAAGCCCCTTGCCGATCGCGCCGACGTAAAAGGCGCGAAGGATTTCCTCCGATATCGTGAGATGTATTCCGTGATCCCGTCCGGTTGCGAACCGAATGAAAATCTTTCGTAAAACCTTAACCGCCTGACCCAGGAAGGCCGGGGAAAGGAACTGAACGGGTCCAAAACTCTTCAAACCTTCTTCCTCTTCGGTGGTCGAAGCACGGCTCAGCAATTGCGGATCCATAAACGGGTCAGTCGTCCGAACCGTTTCGGCAATTCCGCGATTTCCGTCATACTGCACTGGCGCATTAAAAAGCTGTTGCAACTTGGCGTCGCCGGCGAGGGCATCAACAAACTCCCTTTCGTCTTCCGCATTAAGCTTCGTTTGCGGTTTCTGTCCGGCGGAATCTGCTGCAGCTACCACCTCGAGCGCGATAGCGAGGGGTGGCATGCGGTCCTCAAGGCTTTTAGTTCCAAGTTCGGCACCAAGCTTTTTTGCAACCATCTGCTTGAGGTACTGCATCAACTGCTGATACCCGACAGCGTTGTCGACGATCTTAGGCAAAGCGTTGATCAAAACTTCGTTCCAGCCGCTGTGCCAGATGAAAAAGAGCGGATAGCTATTGTCCGAGTACGGGCCGATTAGCTTCTCCATCGTCTCAAGCCCACCCTTTTCGCTCACCAGGCCACCATGAAAGAAAATAGCAAGATGCTTCTTGGAATCGGCAGCGGCCAGCTTCAGAATCCGCCGGGTCTCCTGTTGGCTACTTCCTTGAACCATTTGCCCCTCTCGGAGCATTATTAGGTGGTCTGCTGTGGACATTACTCTAATAATAGCGCTTCTTTGGCGTAAGCGGTATAGCTGAGAATAGATTGTGTTACCAAAACAACACCGGCTACGGAAGCATGGAGTTCACCAACTTGGGCAAGCCTCGCTGTCAATGCGGCAAGGTGATGAAAGGCGTGCTAAGGAAAAGCAAATGCGTTTACCACCACTGCATGGGCGAGCGAAGGGAAGAGAGTGGCCGCTGGGACATTTCAAAAGCGAAGATCACGGAAGCATTTTCGGACGTGCTCAAGCGTCTTACCGTTCCGAAGCAGATGTTCGGCTGGATTGAGGAGGGCTTTAACGAGGCGTCATCGGATCGCTACCTGAAGCGGGCCAAGTGCGATCGGGCGATCCTCTAAGAAATCTGTTCGATCCGAACTTGACAGTGGCCAGTCCCCATTTCTTGACCAGCCAAGAGTGTGAGAGTTTCCGGCTCCTGATTGGTTGCTAGTCCTTCTCGGGATGCCCTTGAACACTTTAGTCAGAGGAATCGGTAGGGCCGCTGTGGTTGTAGTGGTCCTTGGAGTCGGTGAGAGAATCTTGAAGCACTGCTCCGCAGGCGTTGATTCGTTCCGGCGGGAGCATCGCCCAACTGCCGAACGCCAGCTCCCACCCCAAACTGTAACCGGTCAGCCGCATCAGCAAAGCGCGCAGTTCTTCTAAGGCGAGCCGCTTGAACTCGCCAAATGATTGTAAGGTGGCTGGGGCTATCAGCCATCACACTCAGTGAGAACGGCTTGGGCTATCGCAAGATCGGGGTGGCCGAGACGGGTGAAAATTTCCACCGCTCGCTCGGCGTAGGGCACGGCCTCGTTGGCCCTGCCCTGTTGCTTCAGGGCGAAAGCCAGACGGCTGCTGTTGCTTGCGATCAGTTGCTGACGGGAGATCTCTTCGGACAATGCAAGCGCCCGGCGCGCCAGAGTCTCCGCAGCTGGCCAGTTCTCCCGGTGAAGGGCAAGACCAGCCAAATTGCCGGTATAGGTAGCCACGCCCTCGGCGTACTCAATGGTACGTGCAACGCGTAGAGCTTCGCGATAGTGCTCCTCTGCCAGATCGAGATCACCAGATAACTGCTCAGCCGTGCCGAGATCATTAAGGCCAGTAGCCGTGTCCACACTGTCGGCGGCGAGGCTACGATCCAGTTCGAGCGAGTCGCGGAAGGCGGCGATGGCAGCGGGGTAATCCTTCTTCCGGAGATGGCCGGTGCCTCGCAACCGTATGGCGATGGCACGCTCGCGAGTGCCCGCCCTCGCCCGTTCCCAATACTCCGTAGCGCGGGCGGCACATGAGAGCACGGCATCAGCCTGCTGTCGCAGTTGGTGAATATAGCCCGCGTAATACGCACGCCAGCCGGCATTCTTCTGATCGTTGGCGGCAACTGCCTTGGCTTCGGCTTTCTCGCAGAGCGCAAGCCACTCATCCCAGCGTCCTTGAAATTCCATGAAGGACGAGAGAGCGTCGCATACTTGCTGGAGGCGCGCATTATCCCCCGCGAGGAAGAGCGCAAATGCAGGAGCGATGCCTGGCCAGGCAGCTTCGAGGGCGGGGAAGCGGTCGTACTTGTTGAAGCCGTTCTCGACGATGAGAGCGCAAGCTCGCTTCTCCAGCCGGTCGCCGGTTTCTGCGACCACTTCGGGCTTCTTCTTCCGTAAGAAGTCCGCAACCATCGGGATAAGGGTGAAGGTCTTCAACTCATCAGATGGGATGGCGAGGGAGCGGACGGTGAGCTTGCGAACGGCAAGGTCAGTGTCTGGCTCTGTTAGCCCGGCGATGGCGGCGACGTGTTTCACCTCCGCCGGGAGGGTGAAGTAAGTAAGCGCGCAAAGGGCTATTGTTTCGTCGTCTTCGAAGTCCTCGACGAGATCGCCGAAGATAAACTCCAGCGGGTCATTATCTTTAGGGCAAGAGCGGATGAAATCTAGCGCATCGGTGAAGGTGAGGCAGTGGCCGCGGCCGAGTTGGCCGGCGGTCCAGCGCAGCAGCAACGGCTTGCCGCCTGTCTCGCGGTAGAGGACCATGCGCTCGGCCTCGCTGGTTTGCGCGAGGAGCGGATTGTGGGTGGCGAGCTCGGCGAGGGTTTCCAGAGCGGCATCCTCGCTGAGCTTGTCGAGGATGAGTTCTTCCGCCCCCGAGCCAATGCGTCCCCGGCTTGTAAGGATGGCCTTGCAGCCGGAAGGCAGTTTTTTGACAAAGGTGAAAACGGTATCGCGCTCTCGCTTCAGCAGGCTTTCGAGATTGTCGAGGATCAGCAAGGTCTGCGTGCCGCGCAGGGCGTCGAGCAGCAGGCGCGGGCGCTCATCTTCTGCGGCCTTTACGATTTCGTCCCGTTCGAGTTCGCGGGCAAGTTCACCGAACAACTCTGAGAGACCAGTAATGAGAAAGCCGCTAAGGTCGCGTACTCCGTCGTCGTCCAGCTCTCGGGTTTTGAGAGAGATGAAGACGATGCGATGGAAGAACTCCGGTGAAGCATTGTAGGCAGCGCGGACGGCAAGCGAGGTCTTGCCCATCCCACCCGGCCCATCAATCAACGCCCCCCAAGTGCGGGAATCCGGGTCAAGGGCGTCGGCGATTTTCCTCAGCTCCTCCTCGCGGCCAAAGAAAGGCTGCAGCGCGGGGAGGTTGTGCGGGATGGAAGTCTTTAGGGTTGCAGTGGTTACTACAACGGGATTGGTGTAGTGGTCTTTGGGATGGCCGTCGTTGAGAGCGAGGCGTTCGAGGATGAGGGCCGCAAACTGCTGCGGTGTTTTGTCGTCGAGTTCGATGAATCCCGAGGCCAGGCTCAAGCCCTCGACGTTTGCGAAGTCGAACCGACTAGGCATAACCCGATGGCCGTCATCTCCGGTGAGAAGACCATAGATGTGGACCCATTCCCACCCGGTCCACCGCTTCTTGTCGTACTTTGGGCAAAGGACGGGAACGATTAGGTCGGATTGCTCGCCGTAGAGCTTCGGCAATTTGATTCCTAGGTTAAAGACCGCGAACTCCGCCTCATGGTACTTATCGTAAAGAATGGCTTTCTGACCGAACCGATCCGCAAGAATGCCTGCGGTCTCTTCGACGAAATCTCTAATTTCGCTGGCAAAGGAGAAGGCGATGCGGAAGCGTCTCGTGCTCATGGGATGGTCAGCTAGATGATATAGCAAAGAAGTTCCGCCCGAGTCCTTTGCCTGCTAAAATCGACTCCGAAATCGATTTCTTCCGCCACGCACCGCCAAACCCCCAAAATCCAGGTTGACTTTTCCCCGTCTCCGCGCACTATAGATGGGGCCGATCAGCCTGCAAAACCCAAAATTTATGTTTTCGCCCCTAAGGGAGAAAACATAAATAATAAATTTTTCGGCGCGACAAGCCGCGGGAAATCCGCCGTCCCCGACAAGTGACAGAACCCACAAAGACGGCCAACCTGAGCGGCCGGGGAACCTTAAGCCAGGATCCCTTTGACGATGTTTCCGTGGACGTCGGTCAGTCGATAGTTTCTGCCGCCGTGGAAGTACGTGAGCTTGGTGTGGTCGATGCCGAGCAAGTGGAGCATCGTGGCGTGGAGGTCGTGGATGTGCACTTTATCCTTCACCGCGAAGAAGCCATAGTCGTCGGTCGCGCCATATTTGATCCCGGCTTTGACTCCGCCGCCGGCGAGGATGGTGGTGAATCCGTGCGGGTTATGATCGCGACCGTCGGTTCCTTGGGCAACGGGAGTTCGTCCGAATTCACCGCTGATGACGACGAGCGTGTCCTTCAGCATCCCGCGAGACTTGAGGTCTTTGATGAGGCCAGCAATCGGTTTGTCAACCTCCCTCGCATTGCTCTCATGTTCCTTGCGCAGGGCGTCATGTTGGTCCCATTTGTAGGAGTGAGTGACTTGGACGAACCGCACTCCCTTTTCGCTAAAGCGGCGGGCCAGGAGGCATTGGTGACCAAAGTTCCGGGTTTTGGGGTCGTCTAGGCCGTAAAGCTTCTTGGTTTCCTCCGACTCTCCGGCGATCTCTTGCAGCTCGGGAGCGGCGAGCTGCATACGGAAGGCGAGTTCGTAGGAATTGATTCGGCCCTCCAGCGCGGGATCGGGACCCAGGTGACTCAGCTGATCCAGGCCCATTTTGCGCATCAGCTCGATCTCGAGCCGTTGTGCCTCCGCCGGGGTTTCGTCGTTGTGGATAAACGGAATTCTGGCATTAGGAGCCTCGATTCCCGCGTTACCAATCGGGGTTCCTTGGGTGAAGGCGGGGAGGAAAGCCGAGCTCCAATTGTTCACTCCGCCGTGACCCAAAGTCGGACAGATCGTGAGGAATCCGGGAAGATTCTGGTTCTCGGTACCTAGTCCGTAGGTGACCCAAGAGCCCATCGACGGGCGGACGAAAGTGTCGGAGCCGGTATGGAGTTCCAACAGCGCCGCACCGTGGCGGGAGTTTGAGCCATACATGGAGTTGATGAAACAGAGGTCATCAACGCAGCTACCGACGTGGGGGAATAGGTCGCTGACCTCGATTCCGCTTTCGCCGTAGTGCTTGAACTCCCAGGGGCTTTTGAGTAGGTTGCCGGTCGGCGAGGAGACGATGCGCGGCATCTCACCGGTGAACGGCTTGCCGTGGTCTCGGGTGAGCAGCGGCTTGGGATCAAACGTGTCCACCTGCGAAGGGCCGCCGTGGAGGAATACGAAGATGACTCTCTTTGCCCGAGCCGGGTACATCGGCGACTTTGGCGCAAGGGGATTCTTCGACTGCGCGTTGGCCTCGTTCGCTAGTAGCCCAAGAAACGCAAGGTTGCCAAAGCCAAGTGCACTGGCCCGCAGTAGTTCGCGTCTGGAAAGTTGATCGCTATTCCACATAAATAAACTCGTTTGATCCGATAAAGGTCTTGCAAAGACTTTGCCATGCACTCAGCTTGGGTTCTTTTGCCTTGGCATAGGCTTGCTCAAATTTGGAGAGGTAGCTTAGGGACCGAACAATTTCGTTTGGCTTCGCCGGGCGACCAAAGCAGGTTCGAAACAGCGACTGAATTCTTGCCTTGTCGTCGATGTCCTTTCGAGCAAGGAGGTTGGTAGCCTGCGCCTTTGTCGCCGTCAATACAACCTTTCCGTTAAGCATGAAGAGAGCTTGCGGAGCCACCGTTGTACTGGCTCGGTCTCCGTTCATCACGGTCGGGTCTCCGAAGTCAAACGCAGTGTAGACATCGTAAACATTGGCGCGTATGACCGGGAGATAGACCGCTCGGCGTGGGCTATCGTACTGGATAGGGTTTGCACTTTGGTCGTTAGTAACGTATGCCCGCGGGGGGAGATTCATCATGGTCCCACCCATCTTCCGGTCTAGCATTCCGGATACAAAGAAGATGCTGTCGCGAATGGCTTCCGCTTCGAGGCGTCGCCGATTGAAGCGCCAAAGGTACCGATTCTCGGGGTCGAGGTTCGCAAACTTCGCATCGTATCGAGTGCTCATCTGGTACGTGCTGGTCAGCATAATCCGCTTTTGAAACCGCTTGAGACTCCATTGATCTTGAGTAACAAAGCTCTTGGCCAGCCAATCTAAAAGTTCTGGATGCGTCGGAAGATTGCCAAGAATTCCAAAGTTGTCTACCGAACCAACGAGACCTTTGCCAAACTTCCACCGCCACACTCGGTTCACAAAAACCCTGGCGGTGAGCGGATTCTTAGCACTTGCGATCCAGTTGGCAAGCTCTAACCGACCGCTCTTGTCCTTTGGAACCACCACTGGAGCATTTGTCGACATGATTGCCGGCACACCGCGAGGTGCCTTCTCGCCAAGGGTCAAGTAGCTGCCACGGAGATGAACCTGAAGGTCCTTGACCGGCGCGTCGCTGACCGCCATAGCTCTAGGAATCGTTGGTTTGGAGTCGTTCAGTGCCTTGATTTCGTCATTCAAAGCCTTTAGTTCGGCAGCTTTCGGAGCCGGGAACAGGTGATCCGCGTTCTCAGGCAATTCAAGCTTGACTGGCGCACCTGACTTAACTCGCGCCGCAACGCCAGCTACAACTTCTTTGATGAGTACTTTTGAACTTTGCCCATCGCCTTGTTCGCTCACCGAGGGCCCAGAGTTTTTCGATTTCTCGGACTCAATCAGAAGCTTGGCTGCGGAAATATATGCTTCCTTTTCGAGTTCGATCTTCGCCAGAAGTTCGGCCCGCTCTTTCTGCCGAATTTTGTCCCGCGCCTCGGACTTCTCTTTAAGACTTAGCTCAATCTTCCTAAGCCGCTCTTGCTGCTCCTTTGGCCCAAGCATACGCTCCTGCCATTCAGCAACAACCGTGAACTTATCCATCGTCTTAGTAGACTTAAAGATGCTCGCGAGGGAGTAGTAGTCTTTCGCCGAAATCGGATCAAACTTGTGGTCGTGACATCTCGCACACCCAACCGTCATCGCCAGCATTCCTTTGCTTAAGGTGTCTACTTGCTCGTCAATGATGTCGAGTTCCTGCTTCTGCGGATCGTCTTCCGCAAGCATTTTTCCGCCCAATGCGAGATAACCGGTCGCAACCACCTGGCTATCGCCAGCTCCGGGTAGCAGATCTCCGGCAACCTGCTCCCGCATAAATCTATTGATCGGCATATCCTGATTGATTGCGCCAATCACCCAATCTCGGTATCTCCAAGCATTGACGTAGACCAGGTTTTCGTCGAGTCCGTTGGAGTCGGAGTACCGCGCAACATCCAGCCAGTGACGGCCCCACCGCTCCCCGTACGCGGTCGACGCGAGTAGCCGGTCCAGAACTTTCTCAAAGGCATTCGGTGATTTGTCGGCGGTAAACGCATCAATCTCCGAAGGTGTCGGCGGTAGTCCAGTGAGGTCGAGGGTCGCTCGCCGAATCAACGTCGTTTTGTCGGCGGCTGGAGCGGGTTTGAGTCCCTTTTCCTCGAGTTTGGCAAGAACAAACAAGTCAAGCGGCGACTTCGCCCAGGACGTATTCTTCACTTTGGGCAGACTCGGAACCGTCGGGGGAACAAATGCCCAAAATCGCTCTTTTGTCTTAACCGCTACCTTCGCCGGCCAGGGCCCGCCAGCTTTGCCCCATGCGGAGATGGCGGCAATGTCTTGAGCCCCCATCTTGCCACCCGGTGGCATCTTGGTTGCGCCGTGGTACTCGACCGCCGCCGCAACCTTTTTTGCCATCGCGGGCGAGACCGGCCGATCCAGCCGAAGACCGGCAATCTGCTGCTTATCGCCATGGCAGGCAATGCACTTCGAAATGAAGACCGGTCGAACTTTGGATTCGAAATGCGCCGCTTGCGCGGGCGTAGCGGTTATCGGCCCGCTCTGAGTCGTAGCGGCCACGGTCGCGTAGATCGCCGTAAGCCACGCAGCCACCGAAACACTCCACTGAAGGGTTCGATTCTTTGGCTCAGCCGACATGCGCGGATTATACTGATGAATAGCGGGCGAAGAATCGCCAATGAAAATGGTACTGCTTCGCGGGTGTGACTTCGAGATTTAAGGGACTCAAGGCTGAGAGTCTGGTCGCGATTCCTGGATGCCAAAACTCTCAAAAACCAGGCAACTGAGAAGTGGTGGTGATAAGGGGATTCGCCCCCCTGACCTTCCCGATGGCAATCGGGGCGCTCTACCTCGACATTTGCTTCTCGATCAGGTTTCGAGACATCCAGGCCCTCGATTCATGTTCTCTCTGGCGTGCCTCAGCCTCGTTCCTTGCTTTCGGAGTCGGCCAAAACCCACGGCTCCTTCCCCCCTAGTAGATGGATTGTGCCCGGAGTTGGGCTCTCGGAGACGACGAATCATGTTGTTGGTGCTACCAACGTAGTCACGACCGTTTCTCTCCCACCGCAAAATATATACGAACCACATGTGGTGTTTGGTGGAGACTACAATGCCGGTTTCGCAACATGGCTTCCTTCGAGCGTTTGGGAAATTCGAAGATATTAATAAAAATGCTTCTATCATTAAACAGCAGAAGAGTTGTAATGTAGCCGGATTCCCGGACGCCTCGAACCTGCCGACTGGAGTCTCAGAAGATGTTTTAAGCAGCTTGGAGTAATAATTTTTGGCACTGGGAATCTCGAACAAAACCCATGTTCGGAAGAGACTCCAGTGGCACTGTAGATGCAGCCAAATTGTTCACCGCACGAAATCAAGAAATGGCTCATCCTAGCAGGTAATGTCGAATATCAATGGAAGTTGCTCGACTTGATGGACTTGGCTGGGCAGACTTTGAGCATCTTTGCCAATCTCTGCTATTCGCGATGTTCGGTTCAGGTATTGAAGCCTGGGGTGGAACTGGTGACCTTGGACGTGATGCCTACAGTGAGTCCGACCTAAAACTCGAGCAAGACTTTCTTCCCGGACCAGTAGTATTTCAGGCAAAGTTTGTTAGCAATGCCAGTGCAGCTCAAGCAAGGCCCGCCGCGGCTCTGAGAAGTGCAGTGGACCGAGAGATCATCAGGATCGAAACTCGAACCGCCAAAGACGGGAAAGCTCCGGGTTCATATGTTTTGATGACTAATGTTCCAATACAGCCAACTCAAAGAGAAGAAATCGCACAAAGGATTAAGTCGCTCTATCCAAGTGCGAAAGTCGAAGTTTGGGGCGGTCTAGATATTGTCACCAGGCTTCGAAAATACCCAGCCATTAGGAAGGCCTTTCCTCGGATAATGGGACTTGAAGATCTTGAAGTTCTTCTCGGTTCCTCTCTTCTCAAAGGTGTCGAAGTTCGATCAAAAGTGCTTCTTGAGAGTGCTCAAGACATCGCCAAAGTGTTTGTCGAAACAGAAGCATATCACAAAGCGAATATTGCATTGGATAGGTCAAACTACGTTGTACTTTCTGGCCCTCCAGAAGCTGGTAAGACTGCAATGAGCTATGTGTTGGCGTTAGAACGGGCTTCTCAGGGATATGAAGTCGTTCACGTTAGAAAACCCGACGATGCCTTTTTCACGATGCTGGCCGACGAGACCTCTACGATATTCCTTGCCGATGACTTTTTTGGCTCAAACGCCTACGTTCCGGACTACGGAGAGGCCTGGTCGAGGGACTTACATCTAGTCTTCGGACTTCTACGACCAACAAAGCAAATTATCTTCACTTCCCGTACCGCACCCCTAAAGATTGCTTTAAACCAGATACATCTGCAACCTCAAGTCGGTAGCTTTCCGAAGACAGGTGAAGTCGTTGTCGACATTTCTCAATTAAATGAAACCGTTCGTTCCCGGATGGTTCTCAATCATGCCAAAGACAAGGCTCTCACTACGTTCCAAAAGGAAGTAATGAAAGCTAGCGCACATCGTGTCATTTGGAGTGATAACTTCACGCCGCTTAGGGTCAAACGATTCATTGACGCACTTTCCTCTGTTAGAGAGGAAGCGTCCGACGCCCAAACTGTTGGACGGGACTTAGTGGCACGATTCATAAGTAATCCAACTGAACAGATGAGAAAGTCATTCGAGCAGCTAGATGAAGCCTATCGGCTCTTTTTGATCTCAACCTTAGATTTTGATTTTGGGTTCTCATTTGATGAACTGTCGAACCTGTTCGAGAAGCTTGGTCCGCCGGAAAACCGGCCGTCAAAAGCCAGAATCTGGGAGGCGTTGGAGGACCACTACTTACGATTGTCGCCGTACCGAACGCCGAGCGAAGCCACTTACGAATTGGCTCATCCGACGTGGCGCGACCTCTTAATTTCATATCTTGCGGATCAGAAAGGACTTCGTCATAAATTTCTCCGTTATTGCGGATTTCGAGGAATTGGACTTGCGTTCGCAATTGGGGGCGGCGCGGCTGGAGATAAATTTGCTCCATTGCTTTTAAGTGCGGAGGACTACGAACCCATTCTGGAAAACCTAAAGGAACGATCAACCAACACAAGAACTAGAGAGTGGTCTTCGGTCCTCAACAGCATCGTGCAACTTTACGATGCGAAGGGGAATTTTCTTCCAGGATTCATGCAATTCGTAAGGCAGATTTTGGAGTTGGCTTCGGAAGCTCTAACGTCCAATCGCGACTATTACGAGCCACAGCCTACAAACCTCGAGGTATTTACCTACGTACAGTTGGCAATTCGCATAGAAAATCCCACAGTGTTTCCGGCTGGAGAGGTATTTCGTGAGCGTCGAAGTGAACTCTGGGACAGCATGGTGTGGTGGTACAAAGGTTCTTCAAGGAGATCATCCTTTGTGTCAAAGTTCAACGAATGGTTAGAACTTCGACAGATAGTTCTTGATCACCCAGAGTGCTTTGAGGACCAAATGACAAACTCAGCTTTCAGCCAGAAGTTAGCCAGAATCGGCACAAAACTGCTCGTGCGCGGATTCCAAAAGTTCAGGCCGTCAGAGGATTTTGAGAGTTTCTATTATATTCGCGAGATGAGTAATCTTATTCGGATTCAGTTTCCGACCCTTGCGAAGCAATGTGATGCTCTCGACAAGGAGATTGGAAGGTTTGATGCCGACCTTGAGCTCTGGCAAGAGGAAGAAAAATATGAGGCATTGTTTAGAGCAGAGGAGGACGGTCAAGATCTGGATAGATTTCCACCATTCTCAGAATCGGTGGACCTTGTGGAAGAAATGTTTGCGGGTCTCTAGATATTCTCTAGCCAGAATGTTTTAGCGCGGATACATCAAATCTGAATGGCAGTGATAGTCGACTTCTAACTGACATAGGCCATCAGTCAGTCCTTCAACACATTCCGTCCGGAAACCGCCGAGCACAATAACGTTCTCCTTCTCTAAGTTTTTCATCCAAGGTTGAATGACACTCATAAACCTCGTGTTATTCACATAGGTTTCGACTAAGTCGCTTTGGTATACCCCTAACTGGTCTGCGATCTCATTATCACGAACAGAATCAAAAAAGTGATGCCACCTCCAAATGGCCGTAAATGTAGCCTTTGTCCGCAATTCTTCATACAGTTCATCGTTAGAGTCTTCTTGAGTAACTATGACCGTCAACGGTTTCCACCTTTCAATATAAGCCAGAATTGCTGGGATATATTGGGCGGGATCGAAGTTTGTCTGAAGTCCGCTTGACTGGTACTTGGGAAGTACGTGGTGAATAATAACTGTCATTTGTTGTTCTACGTCAAGTTGCAGAGGATTGAAGCGGAAGGATGGAACAAATTTCTCGATTAAAATACCGGCGCAGATTGGGGTTTGCCCTTCCCCGGTGACGTATGCTGACTCATACTCGGTTGCCAACGGCGGTACGAACCCATAGGAATTCATCTTTCCGCTATGCCGCATACTAAGATTGTCTCATGGAAACATGAGCCATTCTTTGTTTTGGTGGAGATAAGGGGATTCGAACCCCTGACCTCTGCAGTGCGATTGCAGCGCTCTACCAACTGAGCTATATCCCCACGCGGGGAAAAAGAGTGTACCTAGCGGGGTTTTCGGGCTACGGCGACAACGCTGCTGCCCCAGGGGAGGGCGGTGCCTTTCCAGATGAGGCGGGCCTCTTTTCGCAGCAGCCAAATGAGCAGCCGGTTCAGCCAAGCAGGAACCGTGGGAAGCGAAGCCGCCGCCGGACCCGGGCGGAACCGCTCGAGCACGCGGGACAGCACGACCAAAGGGAAGAGCAGGAACACCGCGTAAGACAACACCTCCGGCGAAAATCCAGCCGAACTTAAACAAGCCCGAACCTCGGACCGCGTATACCGCCGAAAGTGGTGTAGCGCAACATCATGCTTGCTCCAAAGCGACCGAAACGCCGGAACGCTCAGCACCAAAATCCCGCCGGGCCGGAGGACGCGAAACGCCTCCCGATAGGCCGCCTGGTGATCCTCGATGTGCTCAAAAATATCGAGGGCAATTATCGCCGAGAACGAACCATCGGCAAACGGAATCGCCGTTCCGTCGCCCTGAACAACCTCGTTGATCCCGCGTTCAACCGAGTACCGCAGCGCAAACTCGCTCATATCGAGCCCGGTAACGGAGTTGGCAAACTTGGCCGTCTCCGCCATCACCACCCCGGTGCCGCAACCAAGGTCCAGCACATCCAAAGGGCCAATTTTGAATTCGGAAACTAGCTTCAGGGCAAGCTCGCGGCGACCGACGAACCACCAATACTCGTCCTCCAGACGGCGCATTTTGTCGTATTCGCCGGGATTCATGAGCTTAGTTTTTGGCCAGTCGGCGGGCCTTGCCCATCAGCCGCAGCTTGAAAAGGTCGCGGAAAACCCGCGGATAGTCGCGCCAAATGTTGACCTTGCTGCCTTCCTGGTTCATCCACCGAATCGGCACCTCGGCTACCTGATAACCCAGGTCTCGCGCAATCATCAGTGCCTCAAAGTCGAAGCTGAATCCATCAAGCTTGCTGCGGGAAAAGATGTCGGCATTCGACTTCGCGTTAAACATCTTGAACCCGCACTGGGTGTCGCGAATGCCCGGAACGGCGACGATCTGAATCAGCTTGTTCGCCATCCGGCCAAGGGCTTCTCGATAAAATGGCTGGCGAACTTCGAGGTTGCTGTCTCGCAACGGACGGCTGCCAATGGCCACGTCAAACCCGGCTTCCAGCTTCGGCAAGAGCTTCTCGGTCTCCTCTTGAGGCGTCGCAAGGTCGGCATCGCAGAACAGAACGTACTGCCCCCGAGCCTGCAGCATGCCGGTTCGAACCACGTACCCTTTGCCACGGTTCGGCTGACTATCGACCACGCGGAACCTGGAATCATTCGCGGCAAAAGCCTGCGCCAGGGCCACCGTGCGGTCCTTGCTGCCATCGCTCATCACGATGACTTCAAAGGTGTAGGATTGCGCACCGTAATACTCCTGCAATCGGGCCAAGGTTCGCGGCAGGCGGTCCTCCTCGTTATAAGCGGGAATGACCACGCTCAAGAACACTTCGGTCAAGGTTTCGGGAGTGTACCGGCGAGCCGCGAATAGAGAAGGCGCACATTAAGAAGGCGCCCTGGGGGAGGGCGCCTGTTTATGAGGGAGTATGGAGGAACATGTGAGTCGCTTTCGCTTCCCACACCTGTATGACGCGAAAACCAGAAACAGGTTTCGCCCATTTTTAAAGGTTTACTTTTTGTTGTCTTCCACCTGGTGCGGCACCGGCTTTTTCCCGGCGAGCCAGCCGAAAACTTGAAGGTGAGGCGGGGTTGCGACCGGCGTTGGCTTCTCGCGCGGAAGGACTTTCTTCTTGGCCATGCGCATATCGTAACCGCTCGCGATTTCTGCGCCAAGTCAAATGGGCCGGTTTGCTCACGAAATCCTCACCGCCAACCGGCAGGATGTTGCGCAGGAGAAAAGAATGATCAACACCTTGTTACTCATATGCGCACTTTCGGCAAAGGATGAAACGGTGGCCAATCTGGTTCCGAACGGCTCCTTCGACGCGGCAAACGCGGCGAAAACCGCCCCGTCTGGATTCGAACTCTCCGGGCAGGCCGAGTACCTGTTTGCCGGCTATCAGGACGAAATTTCCTCACCTGGAATCGCGTTCAACTCCAGCAAGCCCGAAGGAAAGGTCTCCGCGATGGTGACTGGGCTCGATCAAGCGAAAGGGAAATGGATCCGATTCGCCTTTCGCGGACTCGCGGAAGATGGCTTCAAAGTCGACAAGGACACGCTGATCATGAAGATCACTTTCCTCTCGAAGAACGGCAGCAACGCCTTGGATACGGCGGAACGATTCATCTACCGCGAGGTCACCAAAGCCCGCGCCGACCTCGCTATCAATGGCAAGGAAGGGAAGCAGGGAGCCGAAGCTTGGCGGACTTATGACTTCGAAGAACTTCTGCCTTTTGCCGAGGTGGACTCGGTGAATATCTCGGTCGAGTTCAAAAACGGCGCTTCGAAGGATAAGAAGGGCTCGTACTTCTTCATCGACGATTTCGAGCTCACGCAGTACTCGCGATCGCTGCGGGGGCTGAAGGAGCCGAAGGCAAAGCCGACCGCCGAAAAAGCTCCGGCACCCGAGAATTTAGTGCACCTGGGCGGCAGATGGTACTTCCAGGCCAAGCCGGGCGAAGTCGTCCAGCCAAGCGCGGCGGCGCCGCTCAAGATTGATTACAAGAATGCCGACCGCCTGTTCTATCAGGCTGGCCGCTGGGAAACTCCGTTCCTAGGCGCGATGACTTCTTGGCTCAAGCCCGGATTCCTGGACGCAAACGGGCAGTTGGTCAAAGAAACAAAGTTTGTGCCCGACAACGTTGTCCTGACCTTCGATGGGTCAAGCACGTTCCGCTTCGCAAACCGAAACGTGCCAAACCATCCCACGGCCAAGTTTCCGGACACGTACGGAACCCAAGGGTATGACCCGAACTACATTCAAGAATTCCCCGGCAACTTTCGCCTCGCAATCGAGCCGAAGCTGAATCCAAGCGCGGTTCCGATGACGCAAGACAACCGAAACCGGGCTCTTCCAATGGGCCCAGTTGGCCTTGCAGTGAACGGCGTCGTGTTCTTCAACCCGTTCGATGGAAACATGGAGTGGGCGGTGGACCTGATGGATCGCTGCTGCGGACACCCAGCGCCGAACTATCAGTACCACTATCACAAATATCCAATCTGCGTGAACACGCCCTTTGCCGACAACGGCGACGAGCATTCCCCAATCATCGGCTTTGGTTTCGACGGCATTCCGGTCTATGGGCCGTACGAGGGTGATGGAGTGATGGCGAAAGACTCAAAGACCAATCCGCTCAATGGCTTCAATGCGCACGAAGACAAGGATCGGGGGGTGCATTATCACGTCACGCCGGGCAAGTTCCCGTTCATCATCGGTGGCTACGTCGGTCAGGTGACGATGCGCCGAGGACCGGGCGGCTAGCGTAGTTCCGCTCGAACGGCTCGCCACAGGGCGGGATTAACGGATTCTGGAATGAATTTCAGAATCCGTTTTGTTTGGACTTTGTAACGCTCCACGCGCCCTTCGCTGCGCGTACGTTTGGCTTCGCGAAGGTTTGACAGTCGATCCGCAAGTTTGATGGCCTTCGCTTCTGAACTCATCTCCTCGATTCCCTGGAGCAAGTACTGCGTTCTCAGTTCGAAAATCTGCTCCTTTCTTAGGCTCGCAATTTCGATCTCAAGGGGTTCGACTCGGGTGAGTTCACTCACCAGGATGGCGGCCTTATTCCCAAAAATGGAGCAAATCTCTTCGTTCGTAGTTGGAGTTTCTTCCTGCAAATCGTGCAGCACGGCTGCTACGAGCATGTCTTCGTCGGTCACCTGGCCAACGTTGCGTAGGTTGAGAAGCACCTCCACCGGATGCGTGATGTAAGGCAAGGGAAACTCCCCATCCCGCCATTGGCCCTCATGCCTTTCGGCGGCAAAGCGGATGGCGGCGTCGAGTTTGCTCACTGACCGTAGGTCGCCTTGGGGCCGTGCTTTCGTTCGTAGTGATAGCGAAGCAGCGCGTCGGGAATCGGGACGAGATTCCCGGTGAGGTTGAACATATCGAAGGCCATCGCGGTGCAAGCCTCGAGGGCGATGGCATTATCCACCGCACCCGTGGCTGATTCTGACCAAGTAAACGGACCATGTTGTCCAACCAAAACAGCTGGAATGGCCGCTGGGTTCAGGCTGCGCTTTTCGAAAGTTTCGATGATCACGACCGCGGTGTTCAACACATAGGCCGAGTTGATTTCTTCGGGAGTTAGCGGGCGGGTGCAGGGAACTGGGCCCGCAAAGTGGTCCGCGTGCGTGGTGCCAAGGCACGGCAGGTCAAGACCGGTTTGCGCCCAAGCGGTTGCCTTGGGCGAGTGCGTGT
The DNA here is from genome assembly GCA_945882415.1 of Chthonomonas calidirosea. GTDB lineage: Bacteria > Armatimonadota > Fimbriimonadia > Fimbriimonadales > Fimbriimonadaceae > Fimbriimonas > Fimbriimonas planktonicus. The sequence goes on along the minus strand of CAMCWC010000007.1, from coordinate 20,468 downwards.
GGACGATTCCGCCGATCTCGGGGAACGCTCGGTACAGCGCCGCATGGGTGATTGCATCGCTGGAGGCCTTCTTGTTGCCGTAAACAACCGAGGCATCTTCAATCGAGCAAATGACCATGTCCTCGACATTCAGGTTTTCGTAGGGTACGCCGGACGGCTTGATGGCAAAAACGCCCGAGGTTCGCTCAACCGCGCTCGCGTTGCCCCACGTCAGCGCGGCGAGTTTCTCCGCACCGATACGCTGGTTTGCGGCCCAAGCTTCTTCCTGAATCCAAGAGTAGGTCGTACTCATCAGGCCGTCGGTGCTTCGTCTTTGCGAAGCTGAACTCGCACAACGGCGTTCGCGTACTTGATGACGGTGTTCTCGGGCGAGGTGCGGAGCTTTTCGAGCAAAGCGTCAATGCCAGGCTTGTCGAGCGGACCGTAATACTCGTCGCCAACCTGCATCACGACCGCGCGGTTGCAAGCGTTGAGGCACTCGACTTCTTCAAAGGTGAATTCGCCGTCCGCGGTGGTCTCGCCGTGACCGACTCCGAGCTTCTCTCGGATGTAATCGCGCAGGTCGAAGGCTCCGTTGACCATGCAGCTAAGGCAGGTGCAGAGTTCCAGCTTGTGTCGGCCCGGCTGGTGAGCGGTGTTGTACAGAGTGTAGAAGGTTGCGACGCCTTCCACTTCGGCATAGGCACGGCCGAGTCGGAAGGCGACCTCTGCAATCGCGGGTCCGTTGAGGTAACCGCCGTATTCACGCTGAGCGAGCCAAAGAGCCGGAAGAATGCAGGCTTTCTTGTTCGGATAGTGCGAAACGAGTGCTTCAAGTTCTGCAACGCCTTGTTCGGTGAAATTGAGTTCAACTTCGCCGGGTTTGGGCGCGCGAGGCCGTTCGTTTGGGGCACCGAGTTTGAGTAGCTCGCTCATGAATCTGAAGGGTACCCGCTTAGTTTTCCGGCATCAAACCGAACTGAGCTAAGGTCGCCAGCGGATCTTGGGATTCACTCAGCGCGCGTCCGATGACAAGGTAGCTGCTGCCGTTCGCCAGCGCCGTTTTGGCATCGGCGACTCGCTTCTGGTCGTGAGTGGCCGCGTCGGCCATCCGAATGCCCGGAGTCACGATGATCGGGCTGTGCCCAACGGCATTTCGAATCGCTGCGGCCTCATGCGGGCTTGAGACCACGCCGTCAAGGTCGTTGTCGATGGCCATTTTGCTGAGCTCCAGCACCTGCGATTCTAGCGGGCGATTAATGCCGAGGTCGCGGTGCAAGGTTTCTTCGTCGAGCGAAGTAAGCACGGAGACGCCGACCAGAAGCGGGCGCTGATCTTCGCCAAAGGACCGTGCCTGTTCGACCGCCGCCTGCAACATGGCTGGGCCGCCCGAGATGTGAACCGTCATCATCCAAACGCCATATTTGGCCGCTTCATGGACGGCAAGGGCGACGGTGTTTGGGATGTCGTGAAACTTGAGGTCAAGGAAGATTCTCTTTGCCCCAGCCTCGCGTAGTTCTTCGACCACGTGAAGGCCGTTACCCAAGGTCAGGGCATGGCCAATTTTGAACGCGCCCACGTGGGGTGCCAGACGAGTCACGGTTTCCTTGGCGTGTTGCAGGTTGCCCGTATCGAGAGAACAAATCACGTGATGGTTCATATCACCTGTTATTGTGCGCCTTGTTACGATTCGCGTTTGTAGAAGCGCTTGCTGACCACGGTAGCGGGCTCTTGCTTTCCGCGGATATCAACGGTCACGTTTGTTTTTAGCTTCACATCGCTGCGCAGATATGCGAAGGCAATTCCGCAATCGAGCATCGGTGAGTAGACGCCGCTGGTGATTTCTCCGATCTGCTCGCCGTCAAGGTTCACCGCCATTCCTGGCATCAGGAGGCGTTTGGTTTCGAGCCGGATCCCCTGTAACTTCGTGCTCGGGCCGTCGGCGCGGACTTGATTGACGTGCTCACTGCCAATGAATGACTTCTTTTTACTAACGACCCAGCCGAGCCCGGCCGCGATTGGACTGGTTTCGTCCGTGAGCTCGTGTCCATAGAGGGGAAGTCCGGCTTCGACGCGAAGGGTATCTCGCGAGGCGAGGCCACAAGGCTCGACTCCCGCCGCATGCAGCGCGGTCCAGAGCGCATCGGCTTGCTCGGCCGGACAGATGATCTCGAATCCGTCCTCTCCGGTGTAGCCGCTTCGGGCAATGAAGCAGGGAATTCCGGCAACGGTGACATTTGCTACTCCGAATAGCGGAAGATGCACGACCCTTTCCTCCGATAGTGAGGCAACGATTTCCTCGGCTGATGGACCTTGGACGGCGATCATCGCGGTGCCGTCAGTCTCGTCTGTAAAGTGGACCGAGGAGTCAAGGTGCGAGGTGATCCAAGCCACGTCCTTCTCGTGGTTCGCCGCGTTCACCACAACATAGAATTCGAACGCGCTCAGGCGATAGACGATGATGTCGTCCACAACTCCGCCGGTTGCGTTCGGAAGGAGGGAATATTGGCCCACGCCATCTTCGAGAACACTTACGTCGTTGGTGGTCAGATTTTCCAGATCGGCAAGAACCGTAGAGCCGACCAGTCGGAGTCGCGCCATGTGGGAAACATCGAACATTCCGGCCCGATGGCGAACGGCTTTGGCTTCGTGAATGACGCTGGCGTACTGCACGGGCATGTCGTATCCCGCAAAGGGAACGATTTTCGCATTCAGTCGAACGTGGGCATCGTACAGAGGGGTTCTCAGCATCATTTGATTGAAGTTACCCGTCGCGGTATGATCAACCTAAGATGCGAGAGTCGTACCTCGGGATCCTTGTGATGGTTGGCGTCGCCGCTTTTCTTTGCGGTGCGCTCGTGACTTTGAGCTGGTTGCTCGGTCCGAAAAATCGAACGCCATACAAGTCGGCTCCATACGAGTGCGGCGTGGAGCCAGTCGGAAACGCTCGCGAGCGGTTCCCGGTCAAGTTCTATCTCGTCGGAATCATCTTCATCCTGTTCGACATCGAAGCCGTTTTCCTCTGGGGCTGGTACGCCGCGTTCAAGGGAAGCGAACGAGAATTCATGATCTTCAGCTTCTTCGAATTCTTGGTTTACATGTCGACTTGGATTCTCGGTTACGTTTACGCCATTCGAGTTGGCGCCATCGACTGGGATGAAAGTGCGACCCTTGCCCCCGAGAAGCTGGCGGAGCCGGTGAAGGCTCGAACCGAGGCCATCTCTACACTTTCGATGCCGGTGCCAGTACCTGCAACCATGGAGGCAACGTCGTGATCGCTGCCGAAACCGTTGAAGTCACTAAGCTGACGGCCAAATTTGGCGAAGCCATCCTCAGCGCGAAGGATAATCGAGGCGATTTGTACGTTTGCGTGAACCGCGACAAACTCGTGGAGATCGTGCAGTTCCTCAAAGACGACGAGGATTTGGCGTTCGACTACTTCGTCGAGTGCGTCGGCGCGGACTACAGCCGGTGGGAGCACCCGCGAGACCTGGATGGACGATTCGAGGTGATCTACAACCTGATGTCCACCACGCGAACGACCCGGATTTTCTTGAAGGTGTCGGTAAACGACGGCCAGTCGATTCCGACTTTGAAGAACGTCTTCATGGGCGCGGAATATCCCGAGCGCGAGGTTAATGACCTCTTTGGCGTTCACTTTGCCGGAAACGAGCAGAGCACTCGATTCCTCCTGCCCGATGATTGGGTTGGCTATCCGCTCCGAAAGGAGTATCCGCTCGGCGGGGAAGATGTCCTCTTCGATGGCGGAGACCGTGGTCCGGCCGTGGAAGACCTCATGGTCCCGCACGCCGGTGAGTCTTTCGAAGGAAAGACCGGCTCTCACGACGTCAGCGGACGCTAAGCTGCGGATTTCACCCGGAAGGTCCGGGTATCCGTGCGTCTTAGACGCTTCATCCCGATTGTAAACCGCTAGGTGACAACCTTACGTGCTCGAATCGTTCCCGGAAAAGCAAGCAAAAATACCTGCTTTTATCTTAATGGGTTCTTAATCTGGGAAATCTGTCTTACAATGGTCCCAAGCAGCGGCGGGCCTTAGGTCCCGAAACGGGCGGCAGACCCTCCGTTGCGTTCCTTAACCTTTTAGGTAGTGGCCCATACTGATGCGAAAAGCATTTACACTCATCGAACTTCTCGTCGTTATCGCAATCATCGCGATTCTTGCCGCCATCCTGTTCCCAGTCTTCGCTCAGGCGAAGGAAGCTGCAAAGGACACTCAGACGCTGAGCAACCTCAAGCAGACGGGTCTCTCCAACCTCATCTACGCTGGAGACTACGACGACTCGTTCGCGTTGTCCCACCGAAACGAGCCAGCCAACGCTGCTCTCTTTGGTATTTCGACCTGGCAGGTTGACGTTCAGCCTTATACCAAGAGCTGGGGCGTTATGCTTCACGCGAAGAACACCGCTCTGCCAACCGACCCAGCGCTTGCTGCTTGGCAGCGAAACCTGCACTTCGGCGTCTTCGGCCGAGCTGCCATCACCACCCCAGGTGCCTCGTTCTACCAGGCGTTTGCTTCTGGCTTCTCGAACGCAATCGGCGGCGTCTTGCCACGATACGAAGGCGTTTTCGGAATCGGAACCGCTCCTGGCTCCGTAGCATGGACCAACGGAACCACCACGGCAGTTCCATCGTTCTCGAACACACAGATCGAAAACGTTTCCGGAACCGTCATGGTTGCTGAAGGCGGCATGTGGGATCTTTGGACCGCATCGCTCGACGGCATCAACCACCCTCTCGCCTACGGCGTTCAGTGGACTCCAACCGCTCAGTACAACCTCGGCGGAAGCTCCGAGTTCTTGATGGCTGGCCCACACGCTCGAAAGCGCGCTGTAGACAACCGAACGGGTCTTCGACTTGCTATCTGTAACGGTATCAGCACCTACGTTGCTACCGACGGATCGGCTAAGTCGATCAACTACCGAGGCCGACTCATGGAAGTTGGTTTCGTTGGAACCCAGCCTGTTCTGAAGAACTTCTACCCAGCTGGCGGTTTCTAAGAAAACCGATCTACATCACCTCTCAGTGATGTAGATCAATCGCCCTCGTTCTTGGTCTCTAGCGGACCGGAGCGGGGGCTTTTTTGCGTTTCTCTGCTCCTCTCTCATCGATTGTCCGGGGCCTTGCCTGGCTGGAACTTGGCGTAAACGATCAGAAAGGATCGTTCTGAATCGCTGAAGCCCTTCTAGTAAATTTACCTAAGGTGCAAATGAACGTACCTCTGAAATTGAGCGTCTTGAGTTTGGAGAGCAAATGATGTGTAAAGCTGTTTGGTTTTAGTCATTTGTTAATCTTGGTACTAAACCCATGAAAAGAGCATTTACGCTTATTGAGCTTCTTGTCGTTATCGCCATCATCGCGATCCTGGCTGCTATCCTATTCCCGGTGTTTGCGCAAGCTAAGCTTGCAGCGAAGCAAACAAAGTCTCTTAACAATCACAAGCAATCCGGTCTCGGCAACTTGATCTACACGGCGGACTACGACGATTTCTTCCCGCTGTCGCACCGCTTCGAAGCTGCGAACACGGCACTGTTCGGCATCTCAACGTGGCAAGTCGATGTTCAGCCTTACTTGAAGAGCTGGGATGTGTTGTTGCATCCTTTGAATCCACCGCTACCTAGCGATCCCGCGCTTGCCGTGTGGCAACGGAATCTTCACTTTGGCGTTTTCGCTCGAGCTGCCATCACTACGCCAGGAGCTTCGCACTATCAAGCGTTCGCCTCAGGATGGTCCAATGCGATTGGTGGCATTTTGCCGCGATACGAGGGAATCTTTGGCCTAGGCACTTCTCCAACAAACAGCGTTTGGACAAATGGCACGACGATTGCCGTGCCTTCGCTTTCGACCACGCAAATCGACAATGTTTCGGGCACGGTTCTTGTTGCCGAGGGCGGCATGTGGGATCTCTGGACAGGAACGCTAGACGGCGTCAACCACCCTCTCGCATACGGCGTTCGGTGGGAACCAACTGCTCAGTACAACCTTAGTGGACTTACGGATTACGTCATGGCAGGTCCTCACGCGCGGAAGAACCCGGTAGACAACCGGACCGGACTTCGGCTGGCGGTTTGTAACGGAATCACCACTTACGTCGCCACCGATGGATCGGCGAAGTCAATCAACTATCGGGGCCGACTCATGGAAGTCGGGTATGTTGGAACCCAGCCGGTCCTGAAGAACTTCTGGCCAGCTGGAGGCTTCTAAGAAAGATGAAAAAGTCCGCTTGGTTGATGTTCGTCGTTGTTGTGGCGTCGGTCGCAACTGGTTGTGCGCAAGAGCAAACCGTGAGCGGACCGCCACCGGATCCAAAGGCGATTCCGAAGTACCCGCGCCCTGGCATCGGTGGTGCAGGCAGTCCAGCACCTACTGAGAAGGCTAAGAGTAACGACGCTCAGCTAGGAAGCTAGACAAGCAGCTGAGTGGATAAAAAGGGCCAACCCGATTTCGGGTTGGCCCTTTTTTGTTGTCAGGCGGGGTCCCAAGTTCGATCGCAGTGCTTGTTCGTGACTATGAAAGATGAGGGCCGTAGTCACCTTGAAGCATGGATTCTGCGTTCCGTTCCGGCGTTGAATGTTCACGTCCGAAACTTCATCACCCTCCGCTGCCGGGAAATGTGACCGATCGCTAGGTTCAAAGTGGAAATTGTTCACTAAATTTCCAAGCAAATTTACTATAAATTTTCTAGAAACTTCTCAATTTTGAGAATTTCCTTTACAATTCATGACATGCAATGCACGAAGATTGTTTCGGGCTTGCCGCATTGATTCAGAGGTTATTTGGCCCACATGAAGAAAGCATTCACGCTTATTGAACTCCTCGTCGTTATCGCCATCATCGCGATCCTCGCTGCCATCCTATTCCCAGTCTTCGCTCAAGCAAAGGAAGCCGCGAAGGACACCCAGACCCTCAGCAACCTCAAGCAGACGGGTCTCTCGAACCTCATCTACTCTTCGGACTACGATGACGTGTTCGCTCTCTCTCACCGAAACGAGCCAGCTAACACTGCTCTTTTTGGCGCTTCGACCTGGCAGGTTGACGTTCAGCCTTACACCAAGAGCTGGGGCGTAATGCTTCACGCTAAGAACACGGCTCTGCCAACCGACCCAGCACTTGCTGCTTGGCAGCGAAACCTGCACTTCGGTGTCTTCACCCGAGCTGCGATCACCACCCCAGGCGCGGGCTTCTACCAGTCGTTCGCTTCCGGTTGGTCTAACGCGATCGGCGGCGCTTTGCCACGATACGAAGGCGTTTTCGGAATCGGAACTGGCCCAGGAACTCAGCGAGTCTGGACCAACGGAACCACGGTTGCTGTTCCTTCGCTCTCGAACACTCAGATCGACAACGTTTCCGGAACCGTCATGGTTGCTGAAGGCGGCATGTGGGATCTTTGGACCGGAACGCTCGACGGAGTCAACCACCCACTCGCTTACGGCGTTCGCTGGACTCCAACGGCGCAGTACAACCTAGGCGGCAACGCCGACTACCTGATGGCTGGTCCACACGCTCGAAAGCGAGCTGTAGACAACCGAACGGGTCTCCGACTCGCTATCTGTAACGGTATCAGCACCTACGTTGCTACCGACGGATCGGCTAAGTCGATCAACTACCGAGGCCGACTGATGGAAGTCGCCTTCGTCGGAACTCAGCCTGTTCTTCGAAACTTCTGGCCCGCTGGCGGCTTCTAAGTCGCTCAGTGAGTTGACGATCACTCATAGGTCCCGGCATCTGCCGGGACCTAGCGATGAACTGAACAAACCCTCTCGTCAATCGGAGTGCGCAATCAGACAAAACTGACTAAGCCGGAACACCGATTTGTTAACGAAGCAGCGTTCAGAAATGATTGCCAAGGACAATTGCCGTAGAAAAATCTGTCAAAAGTGGCTTCAATCGAGAAAAAGTTCAGAAAAATACTGGTATTTTTGCTATAAGTTCATGTTAAGGTGCCCAATTTTGGGACCTTTGTCTTACAATGCTTCTCACGCAATGTCCGGAGGCTACTCCAGGCTTGCAGCATTGATTCAGAGGTTATTTGGCCCCCATGAAGAAAGCATTCACGCTTATTGAACTCCTCGTCGTTATCGCCATCATCGCGATCCTCGCCGCCATCCTGTTCCCAGTCTTCGCTCAGGCGAAGGAAGCCGCGAAGGACACCCAGACCCTCAGCAACCTCAAGCAGACGGGTCTCTCGAACCTCATCTACTCTTCGGACTACGATGACGTGTTCGCTCTCTCCCACCGAAACGAGCCAGCCAACGCTGCCCTCTTCGGCATCTCGACCTGGCAGGTTGACGTTCAGCCTTACACCAAGAGCTGGGGCGTAATGCTTCACGCTAAGAACACGGCTCTGCCAACCGACCCAGCACTTGCTGCTTGGCAGCGAAACCTGCACTTCGGTGTCTTCACCCGAGCTGCCATCACCACCCCAGGTGCCTCGTTCTACCAGGCGTTTGCTTCTGGCTTCTCGAACGCACTCGGCGGCGTCTTGCCACGATACGAAGGCGTTTTCGGAATCGGTACCGGCCCTGGAACTCAGCAGGCTTGGACCAATGGAACGACCACTGCTGTCGCTTCGCTCTCCAACACCCAGATCGACAACGTTTCCGGAACCGTCATGGTTGCTGAAGGCGGCATGTGGGATCTTTGGACCGGATCGCTCGACGGCATCAACCACCCTCTCGCTTACGGCGTCAAGTGGGTTCCAGAAGCTCAGTACAACCTTGGTGGAAGCACCGAATACCTGATGGCTGGCCCACACTCCCGAAAGCGAGCTGTAGACAACCGAACCGGTCTTCGACTCGCTATCTGTAACGGTATCAGCACCTACGTTGCTACCGACGGATCGGCTAAGTCGATCAACTACCGAGGCCGACTGATGGAAGTCGCCTTCGTCGGAACTCAGCCTGTTCTCCGAAACTTCTACCCAGCTGGCGGTTTCTAACACCTAATCTAAATCACGCTTAGTGGTTTAGATCCTTCGCCCCTGTTCCCTTTGGGAATGGGGGCGTTTTTGTTGTGGTTAGTGTGTCATCGCCCTTATCGCAGAGATTGTGGTCCCTTGTAAGCCCAGCTTCATTTCTGCTCTCTGAATCCTCCCCGAGATTCAATTTCAACTTCTGGAGTTTGAAGCAAAGCGTTCGTCAAAATTTCGACTTTATGCCGTATCCCATGGCTTGCTCTCATGCTCCCGGAGTGCGCAGGACAGTAAGCACATCCTCCACTCTCGTTGCGGGAAATGCCAAGCAAATTGCGGACAAGGGAGCGACAACGGAGAAGAACGTTCTTGGCGAGTTCTTTAGTTGCGGGTATAATGCTAATCCGCTAGGCTGGAAGAGTTTCTGGCCGATTGGAGGTTTTGATAAACATGCAGAAGTCCGCTTGGTATCTCGCCATTGTCCTAGTGATGGCTATCGTCGCAGGTTGTGCTCAGGAAGGCGTTGCGTCAGGAGAAGCTCCCGACGCGAAAGCGACCCCGAAGGGTGAGCGTCCAGCTGCTGGTGCAGGTGGCAACGCAAACGCTCAGCTTGCGGACTAAAGCAAACAACGAACCGGGTCGACCACGAGGTCGGCCCGGTTTTTTTGTGCGTTTTGCAACCTAAATCGGCTTTCACGTAGAATGTTTCTATGAGTGCACCAAGCACGTTCATGCCCTCGACCGAAACCGTGTTTCAGCGCATTGGCGAAAACACGATGGTCGTCAACATGGGGCCGCAACACCCTTCCACCCACGGCGTGCTCCGCGTGATCTGCGAGCTAGAAGGGGAAACGATTGTCCAGTGCAAGTGCGTCATCGGCTATCTCCACACCGGAATGGAGAAGGAAGCCGAATACCAGCAATACAGCAAATGCGTGGTCATGACCGACCGCATGGACTACCTGAACGCGAACGGCAACAACCTTGCCCACGCGCTCGCGGTAGAGAAGTTGCTCGGGTGCGAAATTCCGAAGCGTGCGCAGTACCTTCGCGTCGTCCTGGCGGAACTTAGCCGAGTTGCGTCGCACTTGGTTTGGCTCGGTACCCACGCGCTCGACCTTGGCGCCATGACTCCGTTCTTCTACTGCATGTCGCAGCGCGAGAAGATTTTGGATCTGTTCGAGATGTTCGCCGGCGTGCGCATGATGCCGTCTTGGATCGTTCCAGGCGGACTTCGAGGCGATATGCCAGAAGGCTTTGCCGAGCGACTGGATGCTTTCCTCGCCGCGTTCCCTGCCGAGCTAGACCAGATCGTAGGCTTGTTGACGGAGAACCCGATCTTCAAGGAACGCACCATGGGCGTTGGTGTTCTCACCGCCCGACAAGCTCTTGAGATTGGTTGCAGCGGCCCGATCGCCCGCGCCTCGGGAGTCGCGTTCGACCTACGCAAGACCAATCCGTACTCGAGCTACGAAGATTTCGACTTCATGATTCCGGTTGGCCATACCGGCGACGTTTACGATCGCTATCTGGTCCGCGTGGCCGAAATGCGCGAGTCGCTGAAGATCATTCGGCAGGCGATGGACGGACTGCCCGAGGGCGGATTCCGAACCTCGGATCGAAAAGTCTCGCCGCCACCACGAGCTGAATTGGACAACTCGATGGAGTCGCTGATTCACCACTTCAAGCTGTACACCGAAGGTTTCCGACCGCCAGTCGGAGAGGCTTATGCGGGCATCGAAGGCTCGAAGGGCGAACTTGGTTTCTACATCATCAGCGACGGTTCAAACCGACCTTATCGCTGGCACGAGCGACCATCGTCCTTCATGAACCTCAAGTCGCTAGAAGTTCTCGCGATTGGCCGAATGATTGCCGACCTTGTTGCGATCATCGGATCAATCGACATCGTGCTCGGCGAAATCGACCGCTAAATCAGCGGTGGGTATTCAACGCGCAACCGAACATATTAAGCTGGCAATCAAAGACGGCGCCTTTCCGGGCGCCGTCTTTGCTGTGTCAATGAATGGTGCGATCGAGACTCGCGCCGTTGGCCACGTGACTTACTGTCCCGATTCGGCCCCGATGACTCCCGATCTGTTTTTCGACCTTGCCTCGGTGAGCAAAGTTGTCTCCACCACAACGTGCGCGATGCATTTGGCAGAAGTGGGAAAGTTCGAACTTGACCAGCCAGTTACCAAGTACGTGCCGGAGTTTGGGCAAGCCGGGAAAGAGAAAATCACGGTTCGCAACCTGCTGGTCCATGACTCTGGGCTGATCGCATTTCGGCCCTACCATCTGTCACACACCGAGCCCGCCACCGTCCGCGCTGCAATTTGGTCTGAGCCGCTGACCTATCCGACGGGGTCCAAGATGGTTTACAGTGACCTAAACATGATCGCCCTGCAGGAGATCATTGAGCGCACGTCTGAAACTGCGTTGGATCGGGTGTTCGCTCAGCTCATGTCGCGAGTGCGCGTCGAGGACCTGCATTACCGGCAAGGTGCTTTGGAAAGAGAGGATCTATCTCGGTATGTAACCACCGAGCGGGCCGAGGATTGGCGCAGGAAGCTTCGCGAGCAGCGCGGAACATTTCGCCGGGCGAGCTACGGGCCCGCGAACGAAACCGGCGAGTTCATTCAAGGCGAAGTCCACGATCCTACGGCGACGGTTCTTGGCGGCGTCGCTGGACACGCTGGGCTGTTTGGCAGCATTGGCGGACTCGGGCGATTCATCGTCGCGCTTCTGTCAGGAGAGATTGTCTCGACCCAGACGGTGCAAACTTGGACGGCCCGACAATCGAATCTGAGTTCCCGCGCGCTCGGTTGGGATACGAAGTCGCCCGAGGGAAGTTCGGCCGGCACGCTGATGGGCCCGCGAAGCTTTGGACACACGGGTTACACCGGCACTAGCGTTTGGATTGATCCTGACACAGGAAACTGGGCGGTCCTGCTAACCAACCGAGTTCATCCGACTGCGCAAAACACGAAGATCATTCCGTTTCGGTCGAAGTTTCATGACGCCCTTTGGGCGAATGACTGATCGGCACGAGCAGCGCTGCAACTAGGCACACCCCACCGGCAAAGAAGTACGGCGCAACCGGAAGCCAGTCAAACATCGCCCCGCCTAAGATAGGGCCGAAGATAAACCCGATGGAGCGTGCGCCTTGCAGGACCCCGAACAGTTCGCCCTGCCGCTCGGCTGGTGTGAGCTCGCTGACAATGCCATTGATGACCGGGTTTGCGACCCCACTTCCGAAGGCATACAGCGTGCTCGCGACCAACAGCAGACCCATCGGCCAAACTGGGAATTGGGCACCCAAAGGGTTCAGGGCAAGCCCGACACCTTGGCATACGTACGCCGCACGCAAGAGCCCTCGACTCGAGAACCGATTCGTGAGCGCCAAAAGGAAGACTCCGGGAATGAGGACCGCCAGGAGTGATTCGTAGCCAAAGATGATGCCGAATTCACCCGAGCCGTAACCGTACAACCGCTTAATCAGTCGCGCAAAGGTGCCTTCCAGGGTTGCGAGGGAGAACCAGGCAACGGCCGCGATGGTCGCATAGGAGGCGACGGCCGGAAAGTCTCGGAGCAACGTGAGGTCGAAGATGATGAGCTTTTTGCCGGGGCTCCGGGACTCGGACGGTTTTCCGGCAGGAATCAAAAAAGCGATTAGAAGTACGCCAACGACGGAAGCTGCTCCGGCGATCCAGCCGACCATCTGATGCCCGTTGGGCAAGTTTGCAAGATGTCCCCCAAGGGGCGGCCCGAGAACGAGGCCAGCGCTCATGGCGGCGCTGAGCCTGCCTAATGGCCCGGCGCGTTGCTCGGACGGATAGGCATCTGCAATTTGCGCCTGGGCCACCGCCACATTTGCCGCGCCAAAGCCGCTGAGCAATCGGCTAGCTACCAGCAGCCAAAGGTCGTTTGGCCCGGCATAGCAGAACATTGCCGCTGCACTCAAACCTTGGCACCACAGAATCACGGGCTTTCGGCCGATTCGGTCGCTTAGCCCGCCCCAGTGTGGAGAGACAAGGATTTGGATGACGAACGTAGAGGCGAGGAGCGCGCCGACAACCGTGCCGATTGGCCAATGCGCGGGCACGAGAGATTCCGCGCGAAGCTGGATCCCGGCGATGATCATGCCGAATCCAAAGAGGTCGGCAAAGATGGCAACGATGAGAGGAAGTTCAATTCTCCAGCGCGCCATCACTTCAGTGTGGCAGTTATCGTCGCAAGAGCCAAAAACTCAGAACAGCTTGAAGAGACCAAGCGATGCTTCGCCAGAGATTGCTTGCGAGAAGCTGGTCGATTACTTCCCGGTTCCAAGCCGCGCTGAGCGAGGCATGGCAACCGGCAGAGTGCAAGAACGTAATCCCGTGTCCGACCAACCCGAAGAGCAAGGCGGCCCAAGCAATTGGATCGCGGGTGATGACCGCGGCGTAACCGGAAGCCATCGGCGCAGCAAGCAGTGGAATCCCGACAATGAGCCCAACCACAAGGCAGTGGTAGTCGTGAAAGGCCCTAAAGTCGGCCAAGGGCACGGTGTAGAAACGCGGATATTGGTAGACCTGACAGACCCAAGCAACGGCGGCCAAAAGGATGGCGGCGACGATCGCGATGGTGACAATGGTCCCGAGATTCATCGACTGATCTTCGACGTCGGGCCCTCGGACGTTCCAAGTTTTGGGACTTCGGAACCACTTAAGTCAAAATTTACGTAAAGATGCTTGGGATCCGAACGAATAGCGTACTTCAACCCCTCTACTCCTTGGAATTACACCTGAAGGCGCATCTGAGCATTGTCTACGGATGGCCGAACAAACCTACAAAAGTAGGGAAGTGGCATGGCTGTCGAGCTTAAGCAATTCGGCAGCCTGTTTTTTAGGTTCAAGCACGGAAACGGTACGCTACCCATATGCCTTGGTTAAATCCCCTTCTGTTCGTGTATGCGTTCCTCACGGCTAGCATTGGGACGGCAGGTTATCTGGGGCCGATGATCACTGGAACCGGAAAGGCGAGTCTGATCTCGATGGTCGCCGGGTTCCTTTCCGCTGGACTCATTCTCGCCGGGGTTCAGATCAGCAAGAAGAATACGTTGGCGGGCTACGGACTTTGCGGATTGGTCTGCATTGGGCTCATTGCGCGCTTTGCGGGACCGTTTTTCACCGAAGGCGCGCTGTATCCAGCGGGCATCATGGTGATCATTTCAGCCGTTTCGCTCATCGGTCTCGCGGTCGGTCACTCCCTCAACACTTACCGGAGCTGAACCTTTCTCCAACGTTCCGATCAGAAGCGCAACTAGGATTAGGGCAGAACCAATTGCGGTCTGGAGGTTCGGTTTTTCGTTGAGGAAGAGCATGCCGAGGCCCGTTGCCAGCGGTGGCTGAAGCAGAAGGGTGATGACCATCAACGACAGCGGAGCCTTCTCGGCCAGCGTGTACCAAATGCCGAACGTGACGAGCCCACTGATCAGCACTAGGTAAGTAAGGACAAACGCCGTCGTCGCTCCAGAGCCGTTAAAAGTGTAGGGAAACACGCCGGGCAACACGAATGGTGCCGCACTTAGAAAAATGGCGGCTCCGACAACTTGGAGCCAGAGCGTTGTGATCCCGGATGAGCGTCTGGCAATTTGGATGGCAAGGACACCGCAGATGCTTTCGATCACGACCGCGCCGAGATAGAGCGAGTTACCGAAGGTGTGGCCTTGGTTGAGGCTTGGCGCCGCAAATCCGACGCTCACCACATAGGCCCCAGCAAACCCGAGGGCAATTGCGATCACCCGAACGCGGCTTATTCTTTCCCGGAGTAGGACGAAGGACAGCACGGCCACCCAGAGCGGTGCGGTAGTGCCGAGAATGTTTCCCTCAAAAGTAGAGGTACGAGTGATGGCGTAATAGTAGATCGCGTGAGCGGGACCAAAAAAACAGAAGCCGAGGGTCACTGCCACTACGCGGTCTTTGGTGACCGGCCAACGTGCGTTCGTGAAGCGACGAAAACTGGGAACGGAAAGGCAAAGGCCGAGCAGGATGGCAAGGCTGCACCAGCGCGTCGCCGCGATCGCGACCGGCGACGCTCCGTCTTTAACGGCTAGGCTGACGAGCAAGTTGACCGGCGCCCACAGCACGTTTAGGAGTGCGAGGGTGCCGAACAGTTGCTTCTTTTCGATTAGTCGAGCCGGAGGATCGGCAGATGCCGAACTTCCGCCTCCACCCAGCCGGAGTCGGTTTGTACTCGGACGACTTCGCGCTCGTATGCTGCCTCGTTTCGCAACATGGCCGCACCAATGTGACCATAGTCTGGCGAGAACCCAGCGCTTGTGACGGTCCCAACATCGTCCTTTCGAAGATGTCCGACGGCTTGGCCTGCCTGAATAGGGGAGCCCGCTACGAGGCCGACCCAAGTTCGGTTCGTGTGCCCGCGGCTGTGGATGCGCTGGAGCACCTCTTGCCCAACGTAACAACCTTTGTTGAGGCTTACATGGCGGGCAGTGAAAGCGGCACCCATTTCCAGCGGCAGAGTGCGGGTGTTCATGTCCACTCCAAATCGGGGTCTTCCGGCTTCTAGCGCGGCAAGGCGGTACGCCGCTTCACCAACGGTGCGGAATGCGGTTCGAATTCGGCTAATCGCCTTTCGCTTGGTGGCGGGAATCCAAAGATCCCAGCCACCCATCCCGGTCCGATTTGATCGGAGAACAAAGATCTCGGCTCCATCAAGTTCGGAAACGCCGGAATCTAGGTTCGGAAAGTTGACAAACTCGGAGAGGACGGCCGTTGCCCTCGGGCCCTGAATGCTGAGAAGTTTGTACTTTTTGGTTACGACTTGGTGCTCAACGCTTTCAAGCACGACCATCTGCTCAATCCGACTCGAAACATTTTCGACGGTCGCGACTGGTGCGGTGAAAAGGATCTTGCCTTGAACTGCCCAGCCGTCGCAAACGGACATCAGATGGCCGGTCGGCTCGCAAAAACAGAATGCCGTGGAGGTGCCTTCATCGAAGGTGCGAAGGTTCTGAGTGACTTGGCCCTGGAGCCAGCCCTTGCGGTCCTCGCCGGTGAGTTCGAAGAGGCCAAAATCCGCGAGCTCGATAAGGGCGCAATCGTCGCGGAGGCGGTCATAATCTGCCACAACCTCGGCGGTTGTGTAGTTGAGTAGGTCGGACATCGGGATACCGTTAG
This sequence comes from Chthonomonas calidirosea, assembly GCA_945882415.1. GTDB lineage: Bacteria > Armatimonadota > Fimbriimonadia > Fimbriimonadales > Fimbriimonadaceae > Fimbriimonas > Fimbriimonas planktonicus. The sequence continues at coordinate 4,385 of CAMCWC010000007.1, read as the reverse complement.
CAGTAATGCGTCCCAAAACCGATTCGTGTGGTTTGGTTAAGGACGCTTACGATTATGAATTACGCTCACCGGCAAGCGCACGGTATCACAGCATGAGCCCTATTTTTGTTTGGCTTTTCGGTGGTCTGATCGCATCGGCCGGATTGGTGCGAGAATTCGAAGTGTCGGCGGCCCGCGATGTGAAAGCCCAACTCCAGGGACCAGCCGTGGTAAACGTGAGCACCCGCGCTGGATTAAGCGGCCTTTGGCAAGAAATCGGCTCGGCAAAAATCCGTGCCAAGAACTTTTCCGCCGAATCACTTCCGCTCTTCACGGAACCGGAACGATCGCAGAAAGGCATCTTGCACCGGTTGGAACTGGACCTGACCGACTTCCGGTTGAAGCAGTTGCGCGTGAAGAGATTAACCGCCCAAATTCCGCACTGCCGGTTCGACCCTGCTTTGGCTTTGGCGAAGAAAAAGATTCGGCTCAGTCGGAGTGGAATTGGTGTTGGACGGGTCGAAGTTGATGCGGCCGCGCTTGAGCAATTTGTTTTGCAGAAGTTCTCCGAGATCAAGCGTGTAGCGATTACGTTTGCGGGTGATCGGGTCAAGGTGACCGGATATGGCGAATTCCTTGTGGTGGCGACCGAGTTTGAAGTTGACGCTCGACTCGAGATTCGCGGCGCAAATCAGCTTCATCTCGCCGATGCGGTGATTGACTTTGACGGAAAACGCGCTGATCCACTCTCTCGCGAAGCGCTCCTCAAGACTTTGAATCCGATTCTCGATTTGGAGCGCGATCTGCAGCTTTTCGGTGCCTTGCAACTTTCGAAAGTTTCGTTTCTTGGGACGACAATGATTGCGGAGGGACCCGCAACGATTCCAGTTCGGCCAAAGGCGGTCGGCAATGAGTGACCTGCGGCCTCAGGTGACGGTGCTGGTGCCAGCCCTGAACGAAGAGAACACGATTGCCGATGTTGTGAATCGAGTTTTAGAGATTCCACTCCGAGTTGAGCTGATCGTGATTGATGACGGCAGCACGGACGGCACAAGCGAGATTCTTCGAGGATTCGGAGACCGATTGCAGGTGCTACGGAACGAACGACCCGGCGGAAAGGGGAACGCAATCCGCAAAGCGCTTCCGCTTGCAACTGGCACGGCGACTATTATTCAGGATGCCGACCTCGAGTATGTGCCCGAGCAAATTCCTGCCCTAATCCAACCGATCTTGGATGGGAAAGCGAACGTGGTTTACGGCACGCGCTTCAAAAATGGATTTCCGAAAGGGATGGCGATTCCGAACAAGATCGTCAACGTCCTTTTGGCGCTTTCGGTCCGGATTTTGTATGGAGTGCCAATGACCGATGAAGCCACCTGCTACAAGGCTTTTCGTACCGAACTGATTCAGGGGTTCGATTTGCAGTGCCAGCGGTTCGAGTTCTGCCCTGAGGTTACGGCAAAGGCCCTGCGGTCCGGCGAGAAGATCATCGAGATCCCGATTTCGTACGAGCCAAGGAATAAGGCGGCGGGGAAGAAGATTCGTTGGACGGACGCCCCTGAGGCTTTCTCAACCTTGTTCCGTTACCGGTTCTGGCGCGGCAAACCGCGGGCCTGATTCGTCAAGTTCCTCGTGTTGACCCACGTCCGCCAAAGCATTGAACAACGAGAAGCGCAGCATTTGAGCCCGCGGGCGGCTCTGGCAGCAAACAGCGCGGGTCGTCGTCGGACGGAAGAAGAAGACGCGGTGCGCACCTGTTTTCAGCGCGACCGAGATCGGATTTTGCATTGCAAGGCGTTCCGCCGGCTCAAGCACAAGACACAGGTGTTTATTGATCCGCTGGGCGATCATTACAGGACCCGTCTCACGCACACCCTTGAAGTCGCCCAAATCGGCCGCACCGTTGGTCGCGCTCTACAGCTCAACGAGGATCTCATCGAGGCCATCGCGCTAGGGCATGACCTGGGTCACACCCCTTTTGGACATGCGGGTGAGAATGCGCTGGACGAGGCGGTTGGCGCGTTGAACCTGGAAGATGGCCCTACCGGGTTTCGGCACTATGAGCAGTCACTGCGGATTGTTGATGTCCTTGAGGACCTGAACCTGAGTCACGAAACGCGGGCCGGTATCGACGGTCACAGCAAAGGTCGGGCGCACCTGTCGGCGGCGGACGGGGAAGTGAAGTCCACCATGGAGGCGGCGGTGGTGCGAATCTGTGACCGCATCGCATATCTGAATCACGACCTCGATGATGCGCTCCGAAGCGGGATGATCGAGGTGATTCCTGGCGAGTTTAGGATCGGCCAGACGCACTCGGACCGCATCGGCGTGATGGTTGAAGACCTGATTTACAACAGCTTGGACAGCGATGACATTCGGCTTTCGGCGGAGATGCTGGAGATTCTGAACGCGCTCAAAGAGTGGTTATTTATTAATGTGTACTTGGAATATCCGGTTCGGTTTCCGGAGATTGGCAAGGCGAAAAGACTGGTGGCCGAACTTTTCCGGATGTACCTGGAGCCAGGTCGGCTGCCGGAAGGCTACGAAGGAGTGCTCGGGGCGATTGACTATGTCGCGGGAATGACAGACCGGTTCGCCGTAGAGGACTACCGAAGGTTCACGCTACCTAGCGCTTGGGACGATCGGTGAAGTAATCACTCCAACCGCGGCCTTTCATGAGGTCATTAAAACTGTTGTGCTTCCACATCGGGAATGAGGGTCAACGCTGCGAGCACTTCTTTTCCGATACGCAGGCAGATTTCGTCGAGCGGACAGGAGCTAAGTCGATTTCGTTTCAAAAATGCTTGCCAACGACGCAGGGCCATCTCATCATTCCAAAACTCTTGGGTGAGACCCATCGGGAGAGCAGTAGGAATCGGTGTGCGGCGGCGCCTGAATGTACGCGCTATCGCGTTCGCAAGCATGGTTCGATCAATCTCGCCGCTGCTCAGGAGCAGATCAAGGTCTAGGTAGTCCTTCATCCGGCTATTTCCAAGGCCCAGTTTGACGATGGCTTCGAACTTCTCGGCAATTACCGTTTCGGGTGTGTAAGCTCGTAGCTCTCGTCGCACCTCGTCGTCTAGTAGCCTCGGGACTTCAACTACATCTGGCTCAGGCGTGACGTCATCGCCAAACCCGACGTCCAGCTGAACTCTGAGCTTCGCGGAACCGAGCGTAGCGTCGAAAAGGCATCGGAGTCCACCATAGACTGTTTCCGATCGAATCTTTTCGACTTTCACAGATTTAAGGTCGAACAGGACTCCATCGTCCTCCACTTCTTGAATGCAAATGGCTCTGACGGTTTCGGCCAGTTTTTCCTCGTCCGCCACAAAACCTAGGAGATCGATGTCACTTGTTGGACGAGGCATCGAGCCGCGCCAGACAAGGAACATCGTGGCCCCTTTTAGCAGGAATTGAGAGGCGTGTTCGGACGCAGCCAAACGGGCGAGGAATCGTAGACCGACGTAGCGGATCAATACTTGGTTGTAATCCTCGCCGTTTGATTGAGAGAGGTTGAGGAGGCGCTGTCTGGCGGACGCAGCTTTTCCTTCGCTCGTCACAGCAGCGCCTCGACGTAGGGCTGGATCAGGCGCCTTGATCGGAGCTGATCCGCAAGGTACATCAATTTGGACACGTTGATTTTTTGACCGTTCAGCGCTTCGCGTAGCGCTTCAATGGCAACGTCATGACCGACCAGACGTCGGAGGCGGAAACAGTCGACAATTGTCTTCTCGAGGCTAAAGACCTTTACGCTCACGCCCTCGAACGATCTTTCCTGTGTTTCGAGAGTGAAGCTTGCGCCGATCATGGTGACGACTCGAATTCGGGTCTGACGAGCTTCCGGGATTCGTCGACCGCGCGGTATGGCTACCCAAACCTCCCAAGGCATGTGGGTTCCTATTTCATGAATGCTGAGTGCGGATAGCAGACAGATCACGCCGTCGGTCACTGACTTTGCTACTTCGACGTAGCTGTGATGCTTCGTCGTTTCGAAGTCCGGATGCTGATAAAGTCCTCTTCCAATCTTGTCTAGCTTGCCCAGCTTCACGAGCTTGTTCAGATTTTCCGGTGCAAGACCAAGTGCTCGCACATCGCCGGGTGTGATGACACCTTGGCGCTGCGCTAGCTCCATCACATTCACCCAGGTGTTTCCCACGGTTAGATTATGCATACATTTGAGCTTTATTGTATGCATAATCTAACCTTACTCTGCAAAAAGAAGAGAGACCACCAAAACTGGTGATCTCTCTTCTTGAATGTACATGCCGACACATGGGTTACAGATTATTCCGGACACATAGGTAACACTTGCTTTCTAAGGGGAGGGAGTGATGCCTTGGAAAGAGTGTTCGGTGATGGAAGAAAGATTAAGGTTCGTGGCTCGCCTTTTGGAAGGCGAGGAGATG
>CAMCWC010000006.1 GCA_945882415.1 Chthonomonas calidirosea | reverse complement strand
GTGATAATGTGGTGCGCGTGATTCTCGTTGATGTGGTTGATCATCGCCGCGAGCGACGTTGACTTTCCAGAACCCGTAGGTCCCGTAACCAGAATAAGACCACGAGGTCGTTCGCAAAGCTGCTTCAGAATATTCGGCAGGTTAAGTTGCTCAACCGTCGGAATCTTTGCCGGAATCAATCGGAAGGCGGCCGCAACCGCACCCTTCTCTCGGTAATAGTTAACTCGGAACCGAGCACGGCGAGGAAGCTGGTACGAAAAGTCAAGCTCGAGGGTCGTTTCGAACTTGTTGATGTTATCGTCCGAAAGGATGTCGTACAGCATTCGCTGCGAATCCTGCGGCGTGAACTTTTCGTAGTGAAGCGGCTTCAGCTTTCCGTCTTCTCGAATAATCGGAGCGGAGTTCTGGCTGATGTGAAGGTCCGAAGCCCCTCGGTCAACAACAAGGTGCAGAAGCTCGTCAATGTGAAGATCTTCAAGCGATGCCGGTGGCCCACTGTGTTCCTCTTCCACCTTTTCTGCCGGAAACGGATTGCCTGCTCCGGCTGGGGGTGGCATCAAGCCACCAGCGCCTGGGATCCCTGGTCCAACTCCAACTCCGACTCGTGGCGGAGGCGTCATTCCTGAATTGTTCTGCATACTTTTGCCTACGTCCTTTAGAAGCCCGCTGTGAACACGACTCGCATGACTTCACCCGGATCGGTGACGCCTTCGAGAACTTTGACCAGTCCGTCTTCTCTAAGCTCTTTCATTCCGTTTGCTTTCGCCGCGTCCTTAATATCCTGTAGAGGGGCTCGGCGCACAACAAGTTCCGCAATTTCTGCGTTCATTGTCAGCAACTCGTGGAAACCAGTTCGACCGCGGTATCCGGTCATTCGGTTATTTTCGTGCGGAATACCTCGGAAGAGCGTGATCTGCTCATCCGGATCGGTGAACTGAAGACCAAATCGCTTCAAGTCCGCCGCCGGAACCTGATAACTTTCGCGATGGTCCGGGTCAAGCCGTCGTCCAAGTCGCTGAGCCAAGATACCGATCAAAGTTGCCGAGATCAAGAACGGCTCAACGCCCATGTCGGTCAAACGGATCGTGGCCGAAGGAGCATCGTTCGTGTGAAGCGTGGAGAGAACCAAGTGGCCCGTAAGTGCCGCTTCAATCGCGATTTCCGCCGTTTCAACGTCTCGGATTTCTCCGACCATGATGATGTCAGGGTCTTGTCGAAGGAAGGCTCGAAGCGCGGTTGCAAAGGTCAAACCGGCTTTTCGGTTCATCTGAACCTGGTTAACGCCGTTCATCTGGTACTCAACCGGGTCTTCGGCGGTCAAGATGTTGACGCCGACCGTATTGAGCTTAGAAAGAATTGAGTTCAGCGTCGTGGTCTTGCCCGATCCCGTAGGACCCGTGGCAAGGAACATACCGTTCGGCTGGCTACAAAGTTCTTCGATCTTCAGCTGGTTCTCATCGGTAAATCCGAGCTTGACCAAGCCGACCATCGCCGAGCCCTTGTCGAGAATTCGCATAACGATCTTCTCGCCCTGCGGGGTTGGAACCGAACTTACGCGAAGGTCATATTCCTTGTTGTTGGTTCGAATTTCAATTCGACCGTCCTGAGGAATACGGCGCTCGGCGATGTTCATTTCCGCCATGATCTTCAGACGGCTGATGAGCGGAGCCATCAGGTTTCGAGGAACCGTCATGGCTTCCATCAAAACACCGTCAATGCGGTACCGAACCCGGACCGATCGGTCCTGCGGCTCAACGTGAATGTCCGAAGCTCGGTCCGAAATCGCCTGTTGAATGAGGGCGTTGGCAAGCCGGATGATCGGCGCTTGCTCCGCCATCTTCTCGTCGTCATCGGCACCCGATTCGTTCGTGGCGATGTCTCGGTTGACGCCGGCTTCCGCGATGGCGCGCTTCATCGCGTCCGAATAGTTGCTGGTCGCAATTGGAGCCGCTGCTGCTGCGACGGGGGTTGCAGCCGAAGCTGCACCTGGAGCCGGTGCGGCAGAGCTGCCGGAGTAATACTTCTTGATCGCGTCTTCAATGGCGGCCGGAACGGCTAGCACCGGAACAACGCGGAGGCCGGAAGCAATCTTGATGTCGTCGAGAGCAACGATGTTGCCCGGATTGGTCATCGCGACATAGAGTGTGTTTCCGTCCTTCTTGACCGGAATGGCGTTGTGCGCCTTAACAATCCGCTCAGGAACAACGTTGATGGCGCCGCTCTCAATCGTTGGAATGCGGTCCAGGTCAACAAAGCCATATCCCATCTCTTGGGCTTTGGCCTGAAGAACTTCTCGTTCCCCAACAAAGTTCAAAGAAATCAACACCCGATCCAGCGGCTGACCCGTTTGCTGAGCAACCTTTTTTGCCTCCTCATGCTGTTCAGGCTTCAAGAAACCTTTTTGCAGGAGGTACTGCTCCATTGAAATTCGCGGCAATGCCATACTCGTTTTTCCCCACACCTCGGCCGCAAACGCAGCCGAACGCTCCCCAAGCGAGTTTTGATTGTAGACCAAAGGTCCCGCTCTGCCTATGGGTTGGGTGCAAATAAGACGAAATGAACGCGGCGGAACGTTCATTCCGCCGCGTTTTCTCCTTCGCTTACGTGCGCTCGCCCGTTTACGAGGCCGTTTGCAGCGCTCGAACCCGTTCTTCGATTGGTGGATGAGTCATAAACAGCTTCATCAACCCACCACCCGCGAAGGGCGACGCAATGTACATGTGCGCGCTCGCCGTTTGCGCCGTCGCGCTCGGAATCCGCTCCGTTCCGCGCTCAAGCGACCGTAACGCCGAGATCATCGGCTGCGGCGATCCAATCAAATCCGCCGCCGCGCGATCCGCGCCGAACTCTCGGGTTCGCGAAATCGCCATCTGAATCACCGTCGCCGTAATCGGCGCCAAGATCATCATCAGCAAGTCAACAATCGGATTCCGCTCCTCGTTATCTCCTCGCGGGATCAGCCATGCCAATTGCGCCAAGAAGCTGATAAACGTGGCAAACGCCGCCGTTACCGTCATCAAAAGGCTGTCTCGATTCTTAACGTGCCCCAGCTCGTGCGCCAGAACCGCAATGACCTCGTCCCGAGGCATCAACTTCAGCAGCCCCTCGTTGAAGCAAACCACCGCCACGCTCGGATTTCGGCCCGCCGCAAAAGCGTTCGGCTGAGGGTCCGGGGAGATGTACAGTTTCGGCGCAGGAATCCCCGCTCGTTGCGACAACGTCTCATTCGCCGTTGCCAGCCACGCCAGTTGGTTCTGAGATCGAGGGTCGAGCTCTTCGAAAGCCACACCGTGGGCCATCCGAATCGCCATCTTGTGCCCGTTAAAGTAAGCGATGCTCTGGAAAAGCACCGCCGCACCAAGGCCGATCACCGCGCCTTGTAAGCCGAAGAAGTAACGCCCAACGACAACCGCGAGGCCGCCGAAGACTGCCATCAAGATTCCCGTTTTAAGGAAGTTCATGCGCTATTCAACGCTTTGCGGGCTTAAGGCATTCCGCCAGGAGTGAACTGGCCGCCAGCCTAGGTCTTTTGTAATCCTTGAGCAGTCGACCGTCGAACCAAACACGTCAAGCTCTGGCGAAACCTCAATCTCCGGCCCAAAGAATCGCGACACGGCATCGCGAGTCTCAAAGGTCGTGAGGTTGTCCGCCGCCGCCACCATGTACGCCCGGTGTCCGTGCCCCAACACCTCGCGAGGTGCCTCGACTGCTAACCGAAAAGCCGTCGCCGCGTCCCGCGCATCAAGATAGGCCCAAAGGTTCGTGTGCCCACCCGGCCAGTGCTCGGCCCGCTTCGAAATCCATTCCGAATCCGAAGGAACCGTAATAAAATTGATCCGCAAGCTCACCGCAGAAGTCTCCGGGTACGTCGCCACGATGCTCTCCGCGATCTCTTCGCCCATAAGCTTGCTGAGCGCATAGGCGCTTCGAGGACGGGTCATGTCCTCTTCGCCGAATGGGAAGCGCGGCGGGCACAAGTTGCCCGAAGACCAGCCGTTCGCCTGCTCGGAACTGGCATAAACAATTCGCTTCACCCCCAAATCGCCCGCCGCCATCATCACGCTATGCGTCATACCGACGTTGGAAACGAACTGATGATTGCGCGGCACATATCCGGCTCGGGGGTCGGCCGCAAGGTGGACAACCGCATCGGGTTTGACCTCCAGCATCACGTCATAAATCTGCCCCGCGTTGCTGAGATCGACCCCAATGTAGTTGCCCCATCGGCGAGATTCGCCAGGGTTCTTATCCACGTTGATCGCCCAGTGACCGGCCGCCGCAAGCTCTTCCATCACATACTTTCCAAGCCTGCCTGACCCGCCGGTCACAAGAATCTTCATCCCAGTCAGGCTACCGTTTCCTAGGCTTCCGGTACCCTCTCTGACTTGCTTCGCAACGACCTTCAAAGCCTCATCTCGCGCGCCGTCGCGGCCCAAGTTTCTGCCGGAACTCTTCCCGCCGTCTTGGCCGATTTTCGACCGGAAATCTCCGACACCAAGCAGCCCGAGCACGGCGACTTCGCCTGCAACTTGGCCATGGTCGCCAGCAAAGCCGCCGGAATGAATCCGCGCCAGTTGGGCGAAGCCCTGCGAACCGCGATCCTAGAAACCGATGGCGGAAACACCCTCGACGACGTCGAAGTGGCTGGTCCTGGATTCCTAAACCTTCGCCTTAAGCCGACCGCCATCGCTGCCTACGTACCAACCGCGCTTGAACTCGGCACTGAGAAGCTGGCGCAAGTTCCGCAGCCTCAAGGCAAGAAGATCAACGTTGAGTTCGTCTCGGTGAACCCGAACGGCCCCATCACCATCGGCTCCGGCCGCGGTGCCGCCTTTGGTTCTGCCCTCTGCAACGTCCTCGCCGCCGCTGGCAACGAAGTCCACCGCGAGTACTACATCAACGATGGCGTGAACAGCGAGCAGATGCGCCTGTTCGCCGAGTCAGTCGCCGCCCTGCTCAGAGGCGAGCCGGTGCCAGATAACGGCTATAAGGGTGATTACGTCGTCGCCGTTGCCGAAGCCTTAAAGGGAACGATTCCCGCCGACGTAAAGCTCGCCAGCCAAGACCTCATGCTCCAAGCCCAGGCGCGCGACCTCGCGACCTTTGGCGTCACCTTCGACACCTGGTTCTCCGAGCAATCCCTCCACGACTCCGGCGTCGTCGCCCAGCGCCTCGACGAGCTCACCGCGAAAGGCGTCGCCGACGATCAGCCGTTCCGCACCAAAGTCAAGATCGTCAAGGGCAAGATCGAGGAAACCGAGATCGAGCCGCAGGAGACGGTGAAGGACCAGGACGATGCCGAGGGCAGCGGCAAGACCCTCTGGCTCCGCAGCACCAAGTTCGGCGACGACCAAGACCGCGTGCTTCGCCGCCGCGATGGTCGCCTCACCTACATCTCCAGCGATGTCGCCTACCACGCCGACAAGTTCAATCGTCCCGCCAACGCCGACAAGCTCATCACCGTACTTGGCCCGGACCATCATGGCTACATCGGCCGCCTGAACGCCGTCGTCGCCGCGCTCCTTCAAACCGCTGACCAGACCGACGAGGAAGCCACCGCCACCGCCCGCGAGAGGCTAGAGGTCGTCATCTTCCAAGTCGTCCGCTTCCTAAAAGAAGGCAAGCCCGCGCCGATGCGCAAGCGCGATGGCAACATCTACGCCCTCATCGACCTCATCAACGAGATTGGGCAAAGCACCGCGCCAAACGCGGACGCCGAAGAACAACAGCGCATCGGCCGCGACGTCACTCGCTTCTTCTATCTGATGCGAAGCCACGACACCGCCATGGACTTCGACCTCGACCTCGCCGCCCGCCAAAGCGACGAGAACCCGGTCTTCTACGCCCAGTACGCCCACGCCCGAATCTGCTCCGTCCTTGCCCGCGCCGGAGAAATCGAATCCGGAACCGCCGATCACGCACTGCTGGTCCACCCGCGTGAAGGACTACTGATCAAGAAAATTCTCGACCTGCCTTGGGAAGTAGAGCGAAGCGCCCGCGATTACGGCGTCCACCGTCTGACCACCTACGTGGTCGAACTCGCGCGTCTGTTCCATCACTTCTACGACGCCTGCCGCGTGGTGCAACCGGAACAGCCAGAGCTCAGCCGTGCTCGCCTCGACCTCTGTCGCCTCACCAAAAACGCCCTCCAAGCCGCCCTCGACCTGCTGGGAATATCGGCTCCGGAAAGAATGGAACGTACGGCCCAAGAAGCACCAACTTCGTAGCGGGCTAAACCCGTCAATCCATTAGGTTTGAGATGATGACGGCACTGATAGCGCTAGCGGTTGGAACGACGACGTACCAGACCTTCGGCTGGTACCCGACGGCAGAAATGCGTGCCAACGAGATGATCGCGGTCGTGCATCGCATTAAGAAAGAATCGAGCGACGGCCGCCGCATCATTGCCCACTGGCAAGACAACCCGGCGGTTTCTCGGAACGCAAGCCTGCTGAATACATCCGCGGCCACCTACGACGTAGCCGGAAACTGCATTCGCTACGACTTCATTTCTCGCGATTTCAATGGTCAAGTCGTCATGCAGTTACGAGCGGTTCCAAACGGCGATGCCCTCGTAGGAACGATTCACGGCAACTTTCCGGATAAGCCTTGGCGGTTCGACGCCCGAAACAACTTAGTGCCCGATGAAATCACTGCTTTCCACCTGCTCGCCGAAGGCAAATCGGCCCTCGTACCGGCCGTTTTGCCAAAGCTCAACAACCCGGTCTATGCCATCCGACTGCTGCCGAACAACGCAAAACCCATCACCGCTCGGGTCCGCGGAGTCGGCGGCACGTATTCCCTTCAAAGCACCAAAGCCGTGACGATCGCAAGCAAAGGGACTTCTGCGACCGGAAAGGGAATCACTGGAATTCTCGATTCCAGCCGTACCCTTCTGGGCTTCATGATGCCGGACGCTTTAGGATTATCGGGCTCTTCTTTCGGTGATGTGGTGATCACAACCGCAAACAAGGGCTTCAGCGAAAGCCAGCTTTGGCCGGGGAACAACGGATTCCTCTTCCCCATCGACAGTCGAAACTTCGACAAGGCGGCAATCGCCGCCGAGCTAACCGAACTCGGAATCGACTAAATCAGGGTCGCGAGTTCAGCGCGACGAGCAGACCAATAACCGCCATCACGCCAATCGGCACGGCGGGCATTCGGGAGTTGATGCAGACGCTGCCCGTGCAACGCATCGTGATGTGGTAGCCGTAGCCCATGAGCGCGCCGCCGCCCAGGCCAAGGATGGCCTTAAAAACCGGATTCATACTATTTAGAACGTAATCCTTCAACAAACGGTTCAAAGCCGACGAAGTCGCTGAGCTCGCACCGAAACGGCTTTCCAGAATCCGTCAAGTACAGCTTCCCTTTGTCGATCGCGTACGACTTCCCCTTGTACCGAACCCCGTCCCAGCTATCCGTAAAGTAAGACGCCAACGAGACGGTGAACTGCGATAGGCCGTTGCGGAACGGGTCATACAGGACCACCGATTTCACCCCGCTCGTGTAAGGAACAAACGCGTTCACGTACGGCGCCATGTCCGCCAGTTCCAAGTCGAAACTCCGATTGCCGTCGGCGTCCGTGACCATCACCTGCAACCCATTCTCGGTAACCAAGACGTTCGCTAGGCGCGGCTTCGGATAAGTCGACCGCGAAACCTGCCGCAGAATCTTGCCCTCGGGTGTCACGAAAAACCGATGCTCCACATCCGCATCCGCCTCCCCGCTCTCCGGCTTGTACCGCGTGTACCAACGCACCACCCGGCAAGGCTCCCCAAACAACTCGCCCTCCGTCACGCCATAGGTACACCACCCCAACCGCCGCGTGATATGCGACTGCGGAATCGGCTGCCCCCGGTCGTCGTACCGTAGCTCCGTGGTCTTCCGATAGATCAAATCATGCCGCTGCTCCACAATGATGAGCGGCCCCGTCACCAACTCCCGCATGAAGAACCGAGGATAAACGTCGGCCTGCGTCGGCGCTTGGAGAAAGAGGGAGAGGAAAAGCATGTGAGTTGTTAGGGTTCTGGCCAAAGTTGTGACGAGACTTAATCTTCGTACGGTTTGTAAACGTATTCCGTGATCTCGTATTCGTTTTCCGGAAACTCGCTGGCCCGAACCTCACGCCGAACCAAGGCACCATTCCGAAAAGTCCACTTCACCGAGTACCCGACGCTCGCATCACCACCATTTCCTGTGACGATCAGCCGGTCACCGCTCATCTTCCATGCCACGGCGTGCAAGCTGCTCAGGTCGGAGTACGCCGAAAAACTTGGATAGTACGTTTGGCCCTCCTTTTTGATCGAGATCCCGATCTTGGTCGCGGTCATTTCAAAGTACGGATCAAATCCCCAGCAATAAACATCGCGCTTTGTTTCCGCTTGCGAGATCGAAACAACGTACTTCCCAGTCCGCACCTCAAACTGCGGCCATGCATCATCGGAAGCGAGAAGGGATGACAAGGCTAAGAGATAAAGCAATTTGCTCCATATTCAAGGATCTGACCAGTGGCCCGGAAAGATCCCATTAACCAGAATTGACGCCCAAACCCTGCGCAGGTAACCCCCGAACTCCCGAACGAAACCCAGGTAGCTCACCCGTCCCGGGTGAGTTCGCCAAGCCAAATTTCGGACTGCAGTCGAAGCCGCGTGAACCCCATCTCCACTCCGGTGGACGAGGGGGCAGGGGGTGAGGGCCCGCACACACGCAACCTTTGCGAGTACCTGAATCCTGTACATTCACTCACATCAGTCCATCTCCACTTCATATCGCCGCTTGTAGTCGATCCAAGCCAGAATTCCCGTCCACGCGCACGCGATCAGCAGCGCTGCTGTCAGCACGCTCATGCAAGCAATCTGAATTCGCATATCAACGAGAATGCGTTGCAACTCCTCGCCAACAATGATCCTCTGCGGAAAGTACTTCTTGCCGATAACAAGCTTTCCCGATGCGGTGATGTTTTGATAGTTTCCGATTAGGATCGCCAGGAAGATCCCCGAACAAGCCGCAAGCCCTGCCAGCACCGCCGCCCAGGAACCCCAGTACGACTTCTCCATGTCATCGACAATCATCGCTTATCAGAGTTCACACGGCGCTGTTCCCGAACTTGGATAGGTCGCAACACCAAGCCAGTGTTTCGTTTCCTTCTCTCTGTCAGGGCCGTCCACGCCATGAAGTCTACGGCAAGTTTTCTCAAACCGTGTGCTTCGGTGGAAGACTCTTGCCTCGCCCTTCCTGGGTGAGACTGCCCGGTCAATGCCATCGGCGGCCGTCAGGAAAAAACATCAAATCCCTGGTTGACTTTCCACCGTTTCGGCTCCTATGAACTGAACTCCCCAGTAGCAACACAATGCCATGCAATGCAATGCAATGCAATACAATACAAATCCACCCGTAACGCCGCCGCTTGAACCTAAAATGGGCTGTAATTAATTAATCCGCTTAGGGGGGAACGTTAATTAATTCCAAGCCTCAAGGCCATACAAAGCCACCCAAGGCCACACAAAGCGCGAAGCCCAAAGCGCCCCCAACGTATACTCGCCCCATGCCGGTACAGGCTTTCAAGTTCGGCGTGATTGGGGGTGGGCTCATGGGGAAGGAGTTCGCCAGCGCGGCGGCGCGGTGGTTTCATCTCGAAGGCGTCCCGGCGAGGCCGATCATCACCGCGATCTGCGACCCGGCACCGGCCGCGCGGGAATGGTTCCAGCAGAACGTGCCGACCGTCACCCTCGCCACCGACGACCTCGCGACCTTGCTGAGTAGCGACATCGACGCCGTCTACGTCGCCGTGCCGCACCACTTGCACTTGCCGATCTATCGCCAAGTCATCGAAGCCGGAAAACACCTGTTCGCCGAAAAGCCATTCGGAATCGACCTAGAATCCGCCGAAGAAATCACGAAGATTTCCGCGGCGCACCCCGAGGTGAAGATCGGAATCTCGTCCGAGTTCCCGTTCTATCCCGCCGTCCAGCGCATCATCCACCACGTGGAAGCCGGTAAGTTCGGTGAGATCTTCGAAATCCGCGCCGCCTTCAACCACTGCAGCGACCTCGACCCGAACAAGCCGATCAACTGGAAGCGGCAAATTGCCTTTAACGGCGAATACGGCTGTATGGGTGACCTCGGCCTGCACGTATGCCACGTCCCGTTCCGCCTCGGATTCCACCCGGCGAACGTGCGCGCCGCGCTCTCGAACATCGTCAAAACCCGCCCCGGACCGAACGGCGAACCCGTCCTCTGCGAAACGTGGGACAACGCGACCCTGCTCTGCCAAACCGAAGCCGGAACTACGATGCTCCTGGAAACCAAGCGCATCTCCCCCGGCGACACCAACTCTTGGAAGCTGGAAATCTACGGGACCAAGATGTCGGCCCAGTTCAGCACCGCGCAACCTAAGACGTTGCGGACCCTCCGTTACCAAAGCGGCCAACCGCAGGAATGGCGAGAGGAAAGCCTCGGCCAGCCGCATGCCTTTAAGAGCATTACAGGCCACATTTTCGAGTTCGGCTTCAGCGACGCCATCGTCCAAATGTGGGCTGCCTACCTGACCGAGCTCGCGGGCGAAACCCCGCCGTTTCGCGTCGCCACCCCGGCCGAAGCTCTGCTGAGCCACCGCCTCTTCACCGCCGCCCTTCGGTCGCAAACCAACGGCACCACCGAACCGGTATGAGCCGCATCCTCGTCGCTGGGCACATCTGCCTCGATATCATTCCGAAGCTCGACCGGTTCGACGGGTTCCAACCCGGCAGCTTGGTCGAGGTCGGAAAAGCCACCCTCAGCACGGGCGGAGTCGTGAGCAACGTCGGCCGCGCCCTCCACCGCCTCGGCGTCCCCGTCACCCTCGTCGGCCTCATCGGTTCAGACATCTTCGGCCAAAACGTCCAATCCCTCCTCGGCCCGCTCGCCGAAGGCTTCCAGCTCTGCGACGACGTTTCGACGTCGTATTCGATCGTCCTAGACCCGCCGGGACAAGACCGAATGTTCCTCCACGACCCCGGCGCAAATGCCGCCTTCGCCTCCCAGACCGTCCCCGACGACGCCCTTAGCCAAGCCAGCCACCTCCACTTCGGCTACCCCCCGCTCATGAAAACCATGATCGAGAATGACGGCGCAGAGCTCGCCGACCTCTTCCGCCGCGCCAAATCCGCCGGACTCACCACCTCCCTCGACCTCAGCGTCCCCGACCCGAACTCCTTCGCCGGCCAAGTCGATTGGTCGCGAATCCTCAGCTCGGTCCTGCCCTACGTCGACGACTTCATGCCCAGCCACGACGACCTCCGCGCGATGTTCGGCACCGCCACGCCGCCCGATTCGGTCTCAAAAGCGCACCACCTAGGCGCATCCCGAGTCGTGCTGAAATGCGGTGAAGAAGGCGTTCTGCTCTCGGACGAAACCGGCACATCCTGGCACCACTGCTTCCCGGTCACCGTAACCGGCGCAACCGGCGCCGGCGACGCCACCATCGCCGGCTACCTGTACGGCCGCTTCCACGGCCACAACCCAGCGGATTCCGTCCGCCTAGGCTGCGCGGTAGGCGCTTTCTGCTGTGAGTCCGCCGACGCGGTGTCTGGGATTCCAACCTCCTCCGACCTCCACGCGAGGCTGGATAGTGAATGGCGAGCCGACGTTAGCGTGGGAATTTAGCGACCTGCGCTTTCTTTCGCGGCGCATTGCGAGTTAAGATAAGCCCGGAGCAAGTGGAGGAAAGTTGACTCAGGATTCGGAGGAACAAATCGTGGTTGCGCCGCTCGCGGTTGACGGCGCTTGGCTTGAAGAAGACGCTCTTGAGTCGGACGACGAGCAGACGGTTGATTCCGATACCTCCAAGATGGCATGGATCGCGTACTTCGGCACGACACTCCTTATGGCGGTGTGTACTGCTGTAGGAGATTTTGGAGCCGGAAAGCCGTTCAATGTGGAACGCATGCTGGAAACCGCCGGTCTTAGTCTAGTTTTCACCGCACCGTTTTTCTTCTTGAAGCAGCCTTCCGCTACCGAGGAGGATTTGACACCAGAGCCATTCACCTCAAAGGCGTCTGAGCTTCCGCGCTTGCTGAAGAAAGCGGTAGAGGTCATGCACCTTTCGGCCGAATTCGAAGAAGCCAATATTGGCGTTTGGAGAGCCCTCAGCTACCTTTCCAAAAAGCTTGATCCCGAGCACAAAACCGTCATCACCGAAGATACGATCGGCGATCTCAAAGGCTTCCTCGCCTCCGAAACGCGCCGAGACCGCCTCGAAACCATCGTCCGCATCTGCGCCATCGCGGCCGACCCCGAGTTGCTGCCGCTCCTTCGCGACCTTAAGGATCGAACCAAGGATCTTGAAGTTCTCGACAACCTCCGAGTAGTGCTCCGCGAAGCCATCTCTGCCTGCGCAAAGTCCGCCTAATTGCGGCGAAAAGTGTTGGTAGATGCTGGTTGTCTGCGATAAACTATCCCTAGCTTCGATGCATCGGTGACCCAAGTTGAAATCTAACGCCAACCCAAGCGCGACTTCCAGCGGAGGAACCTTGGCGCCAACTCACCTTCCCACCCGGCCAACCTGGCTCCGCACCACGATCATCACCTGCCTTGTTCTCGTCATTCTTGTGCTGTGCCTGTTCGTCATCTGCTCGATCACAAACCGCCTCGAATTGGTCGTAAACCCCGCCGCATCGATCCTCCAGACAACGCTCCTGGCCGTGACCGTCTGGTTGATCGATTTCGATAAGAAATTCACTCCGAGCGAGGTCGGCCGCAACGCATCCGAGCTCGCTCAACTGCTTCAGCAGGCCAAACGCGGCGAGTCAGAGCCGAGCGAGTCGACTGAAGTCTGGTCGGAGTTATCGGTGCTTTCAACCAAGCTCTACTCCCATCATCAGAATTTCTTCACGCCCGAGATCATCACTGATCTTGCGGAGATGTTGACCGTGGAACCCGACCCGAGGCGGCTCGCGGTTCTGGTTCGCCTCTCCCAAGTCGCCGCAAATCCGGTTCTACTACCAAGCCTAAATTCCCTCCACGCACGGGCAGCCGATATCGACCCGACTCAATCCCTTGCGGATCAAATTGCTTTTGCCTCCACAACGTGTCAGAGAGCCCTGACCGCCGCCCCTTAAACCCCATGGCTCAGCAGAATCTTGATCTAGGACCAGAGCCGACGCGGGCATCATCGGGCATCTCGGTCGCTTTGCACGAGGCCGACGTCCCTTCAGCTGCGGTGACACCGAAGAAGCCAAAACCCTCTGAAGACTGGAGGGCGTTCTGGACGCCAAATATTGTCATCATCATTAGCGCGTACTGCATCTGGGCCGGGATCTCGGAACTCATGCAACGCTACTTGCCAGGTCCACACAAACCTTTTGATTACCTCGGCAAGTTCTTGTTGTTCGCTGGAGTGATGGTCATTATCGAGCGAAACCGACGCAAAGGTGTGTTCGATTTTGGGACAGAGGAGTGGACTTCAAAGCCATCCGAGCTACCCCGCTTGCTGGGGAAAGCGAAACAAGTCGCGGTGCTTGCCCCGAGTGACGAGAGTGAGTACGTAAATGTCTGGAATTGCCTGAGCTACCTGTCCAAAAAGCTGCATCCTCACCACAAGCCGCATTTCGACGATGGCGCCGTGGAGAATCTGAAGCACTTACTGGGCACGGAAACACTTCTGGAACGACTAGTGGTGCTCGTACGACTTGCGACCATCGCCGCAGATTCGAAGCTCCTGCCCGAGCTCAAAACGGTGAAACTAGTCGCAGACGATCTCGATTCGACTCACAAACTTGCCGAGCAAATCGCCTTGGCGATCGAGGCGTGTAGCAAAGTCGAACCAAAATCGGTCCGGGCCATTGGAGGCTTGGCAAAGTAAATGGTCACTTGTTATACGTATGTATATGACTCCAAAATCCCCGTTACGGAGGCGGTCAAACAGTGAGCGATGCCGACGCGAATACCGTTAAAGCTGATCCCATTGGCGGTTTGGAACTAGAAGAGACGCAAGATCGACTCAAGTGGCTCCCACTAGCAGTGCGAATTTACGTCATTGCCGTGGCATCTTCCTCGCTCTTCATTTTGGTACCCTTTCTCTTCGGAACCAACCTGCTTAGTCACCCGGCCGCAACTATTACCGGTCAATTCTTACTTCTCTTTTCTGCCGCATTAGATGTGGCTGGTCACTATTCGAAATCAACTTTCCGTGGTCTCCCATGGAACGGAAAAGAAGTTTCTCGACTTATCGAAGTTGTGGCTCAGGCCCCCGACTCAGGAGCCCAGTCCTACACGGCTTGGTTCGAGTTAAACTATCTCTCAAAGAAGCTCCGACCTCGCCATCGAAAGCACTTTTCGGAAGATTCGATATCTCACTTGAATGAGCTCCTCATCGTGCAGACTCGCCCCGATAGGCTCGAGGTCCTCGTACGGCTCGCGAAAGTCGCGGGCAATGGGGCACTTCTCGCTGGGCTAGATGACTTGGCGGCGCGTGTGGATAGCGTCGATCCCGGCGGCAACTTGGCAATCCAGGTGAAGCTAGCGATTGCAGAATGTGGCCAGACCAAGGGTATGCCGAACTCAAGAATTGCAGGGTCTGACAGGTAGATGATCATTAACGGCCAGACCATGGAAAACGGGAGGTGCGGTCTATTAGAGGTGACGGTCGAGTGAAAGAACTGCCTGACAAGATTGCTTCACCTGAGCCAAGCATCATCACCGACTTTGATCACGCTAAAGAATTAAAGCGGCAGGCGAGAAGAGCAATTGCGATTCGGATCAGTTCCCTAGTTCATCTTGTACTGTTCGCTGCGCTTTTCGTTGTCACCACCATCGCTTGGATTACAACTCAGGATTTTGGTTACGCGGCTAAGCATGGAATGATTCTGTTAGCCCTTGTGCATATTTCTGATGCTACTAATACATTTTTAGAACTCGATCTAAGACCATCTGCGAGCGAGTTAACACGTAAGGTTTCGGACTTACCTCACCTATTAAGGAAAGCAAGATCCGTCGCGGGTTTGCACCCTGTCGATGAAGATAAAGTGGCAGGGGTCTGGAATTCTCTCAGTTATCTCACCAAGCATCTGCATCCGCATCATCGCCGTGAAATCTCGGAGGAAACGATTACGCATCTTGTAGATCTGTTGTCGACCGAGACGCTATCCTCACGCTTGAAAACCCTCTTGCTAATAGCAAACATTTGCGCGAACCAAAGCTTGCTCCCAAGTCTGGTGTCGTTGCACGAGCGCAGCAGCGAAATCGACCAGGAAGGCACGTTAGCCGGTCCCCTCGCGAGCGCCATCGAAGCCTGCAACCGGCCCGAGTCGCAAACGGCCCGAGCGATCGGTGGTTTGACGCGGTGAACGCGCATCGCCAGTAAACTGAATCCTTGGACAGCCTCGCCGTCTACGTGCACATCCCGTTCTGCCCCAGCAAGTGCGGATACTGCGACTTCAACTCGTATGCGCAGACCGGCGACATCCAGACTCTGACTGCGAATGCCATCGCCGAAGAAATCCGCCGATCGCCGGTCTTCGGCATTCCCGCGAAGACCATCTTCTTTGGCGGTGGAACACCGACCTATCTTTCCGAAGCAGACCTCCTGACGGTTTTCGAGGCCGTCCTCGATGCCCATCCACCGGTCGAAGGAGCCGAGATCACCAGCGAAGCCAACCCGGGAACGGTGGACGCCAGCAAGTTTCGCGCGATGCGACAGGCCGGCTTTAACCGCATTAGCCTCGGTGCGCAGAGTTTTGACGATGGCGACCTTAAGCGACTGGATCGCGTCCACCAAAGCGGCGACATCGAACGTGCCGTCGCCGCCGCCCGCGAAGCCGGGTTTGACAACATCAACCTCGATCTGATGTTCGCGCTGCCAAACCAAAGCCGCCACGCGTGGAACCGAAATCTCGACCGAGCCATGGCCCTGAAACCAGAGCACCTCAGCCTGTACTGCCTCACCATCGAACCGAACACCGCCTTCTACAAGAAGCATCTTCGAGGCGAAATCACCCAGCCCGACGACGAAATGCAAGTCGAAATGTACGAAGACTGCCACGCGCGCTGCACCGCCGAGGGATTTGAAAACTACGAGATCAGCAACTTCTCCAAACCGGGACTGGAGTGCAAACATAACCTGGAGTATTGGTACGGCAACCCCTACGCTGGCTACGGCCCGGGGGCGGTCGGCTGCCTGCCGACGGCCGAAGGCGTGATGCGTTACACGAATCTAAAACTCCCAGAGCGCTATGTGACCGCAGTTGATGAAGGCAAACCGATCTTCTTCGAGTCCGAAATTCTCTCGCGTGAGTCGGAGCGCCTAGAGCGAATCATGCTGGGCCTGAGGCTGCGCGAAGGGATTCCAACCGAGTGGACCAACCCAACCGACCTTCAACGCACGACCCATCGCGGCTGGACGGAGACGACGAACGGTCGCGTTCGCCTGACGAGCGCGGGCCGACACTTCTGTTCCGAAGTAGCGCTAGCGCTCGTCTGATCAGGTCACTTTCGCGGCCCCTGGGAAATCTTCGTCAGCATGTCTGGAACGAGTCGGTTGGCATAGCCAGCGATAAAGGACCAGAACATGAGTTTGCAGAAGTCCTGCCCAGAAGCCGGATAGACCTTGCCCAGAAACAACCGCATGCGGGCGATCGAGAGCTCCTGATTGTTCAGCTGAGCCGCTTTCCCAATGGGGAGCATGAACTTTGCCGAGAGCTTGTCAAAATCCTTGGCATCCGGCGTCAATATTTTCGGAAACAGGTCGAGCGTCACGATGTTCGAGGCAAAGATCAAGTACAAAATCGCCGCGAAACAGCAGCCCAAAACAGGCCCGAAGAAGACGGTTGCCCGGAGGGCACTGTTCGTCTCCTGATCGTCCTCCGCCGTCACCGAAATCTGACCGCCCAGCAACGGAGCGATCGTAGAGACGAGCCCGCCCAGCAAACCCATGAGCATGGACATTCCGAAAGACGGCAGATAGATATCCCTTCCCGAAGAGAACAGCGTAAGAATCACGCACGCAATCGCGACAACAATGATCGTCGCGCAAATGCCGATCCGTAACGTCTTCCTGCGGCTTGCCTGCGAAACGTGATGTGCCGCACGCAGACGGCTAAAGATCAGATGGTGGGCAATAAATCTGGCCCGAACCTGCTCCTCGTCGGCCTCTTCCCGCAAGCCAGACAAAGGCGAATTCTTGCCTCCGACCGCGGCAAACTCTTGTTCTAACCCAGAACGGAGCCCCAGAAGAACTTCGATTGGCCGGTGCTGATTGAGGAACAACTCAATCTGGAACAGCTCTTCAAGGGTGAGCTCAGTTGGAAGCTTCTTGCCAAGTTCATCCAAGAACTGCAGGTCTGTTCCACTCTGAAGGTCGGCATACGTCCGCGCTTCGATCAACAGTTGCTGAAACTGGACCTTCTGGTGATTTCGGAGCAATCGATACTCGTTCTTCTTTGCAAATGGGGAAGCGGCCACTGGTCGCATCGTATCACACTTGCGAAAAAAGTGAACTCGATCTGGCTGGTTTGCCGAATGGCCAATCGCTGTACACTCGCGATCATGCAACTTCGAATGTGGATGTACGACATCGCCCGCGAGCAGAGCCCCGACCGAGAAACTCTGGACCGAATGGCGGACCTGTCGATGTCTGCAGGTTACAACGCGCTTGGGCTGTATTTAGAGCACCGCTTTGCGTACCCAAGCATGCCCTGGATCGCCGGCAAAGGCGCGGTCACGCCAGACGATGTTGCCTGGTTGCAGGAGCGGTATCCCGATCTACAGATCGTCCCGTTCTTGAACCTGCTCGGCCACTGCGAAGGAATGATCTACTCCGAACCTGGACTCAAATTTGCTTGCGAGCGATTCAAGGGGATGCAAGCCGACCCGACCAACGACGCCTTCGTTGAACTCTGCCACCGAATCGTCGATGATGCGATATCAATCTTCAAGTCCGATCTGATTCATCTCGGCGGCGACGAGACGTTCCAACTCGGCAAAGGCGCCTCAAGCGAAGGGCGTGTTCGGCAATATGAATCCGATGGCCATGCCGACGGCAAGGCGGCGCTGTACGGCGCCCACTTCGGTCCACTGGCCGAAAAGGTGCTTCGGGCGGGCCGAACGCCGGCCGTATGGGGAGACATGTACTATGACCACCCACTCGCACTTGATGCGATGCCAAAAGAGACGGTGATCTTTGACTGGCAGTACTTCCGGACTGCAGAACACACCGCCGACCGGTTCCGCGACGCTGGTTTCAAAACCGTCTTGTGCCCAGCCATCCAAACCTACAGCGCCGTCTGGTGCCACCTTCCGCAAAGCGAGCGGAACGTGACCGAATGCGCAGAAGCCGCCGTCCGCCGAGGCGACTATGGCGTCTGCCTCACAACCTGGGAGTGCGGACTGTTTGGCAACTACGAAACGATTCTTCCGGCCATCAAGGCTTCAGGTCGAATCCTCTCAGAAACCACCGCCGGAGATCCCCCGACCAAACCAGCCGAGTACCCGACCGGGCTCGGCGGACACGAGGCAATTCTGGAATATCAGAAAGCCACTTCCGCTCCGCAGTTCCTGAAGGCGTACATGGAGCTCGGCGAGAACACCGAGGAATGGGCGCGCCTGGTTGGGTGTGAACTGCAATCTGCCGGTGAGTTCTTCGCCTATAGCGGCCATCGCAGCCAACTCAAGAGCCGCTTGCTGATGTACAGCAACCCGTTTCTACTCTGGCTTCGGGACCGAGAGGTCATTCTCGGCGAGGCTGGCAAGCGCGCGTATCAGATCCTCGACACGGCGGTCGTATTCGCGCCAGATGCGGCTTATCGCGGCGTAACCGAGTTCGGAAAGCTCGCAATCGAGTTCGTTCGGTACGCGGAGGAGGCGCACCAGTTTTATGCCGAGGGTGAGGTTGGCAAAGCCATCACCGCCCTTACCGTTTGCCGACAAGTGTTTGAAGGTCTGGAGAGGATCGCGAAGGGAACCAACGCTCGAATCGGTGGATCGCTTGCGGATGTCGAGCGCTGCATCGCCGCCCGCGAGCACGTTGAAAAGGTGATCCGACGGGTGAAGACTTATGGCGACGGCTCGCTTGGCTACCTACCGTCGTTCGAAACCATAACCCACCCCAAGTTCATCCCGCACGATCAAGCGAATTGGTGGCTGATCAACGATTGGGCGAACGAGTGATTGCAATTGCCAAGCTATAATGTTCCACTAAGTAAGCAGGTGGGCCGATAAATGGAAAAAGGCGGCGACGTTTTCTGAGCATGTGGCTTGGTGGATTCAAAATTTTCTATTCGGATCGACCGTGTTTTTTGCGACGCAAGCCGTCGGGATCATAGTCACGACCATCGCCTTCATTACGGGTGCTGTTTTGTTCGGGATCCAGCAAGAGGTATTCACCTTTGCACAGCCTGGACTTAAGGAGCTTCTGATCGGCTTCAAGCCAATTGTGGATTCGGCAGGCAAGACGATAGAAGCCATCAAAAAGCGCGTGCGACCAATAACTCAAACAGATCTGCTGGCGATCCATAGCGTCGGAGCAAGTGCCCTAGACACCCTGATACGCGATGATGGTGCATACCTTCGCGAAAAGCGAGAACGCGTTTTTCAGTCGGCGATAACCTACGTTGGTACAGCCGTGCTGAAGCTGACTGGTGGAAAAGGTGATGCACGGGTTTACCTTTTCACCCAATCGAACGGGCAGATCGTTCAAGAAGCAGCATTTCCTGACAACTTAAAGCTAACGGCAGCACAGCTCCAAAGCCTGCAGCAGCCAAATTCTGCGGTTAGTCGCGTCTTCTCAAACCAAAAGTCAATCCTGTCTGTGAATCTTGCGTTCGACATTGCGATTGGGTTGCTTGTAGCTGTGAACGGACCGAACGACAACAAAGGGTCTTTGTTCCTGTTTCCGATTTTCGATGGCAGCGGACAGAACGTTCAGTTCGTTTTGTCCGTCCATACATCTGAGAATAGGTCTTTAAGAACGGAAGATCTTAAGCTCTTCACCAGAATCGCGGCCGACGTGGCACCGGTCATCAGACTCATTGACGGATACGCTAAACTCCCATAAGCACTTGGCAAGTTTTCCCTTTGGAGGCATAATAAATACGTGGCATTAGTTCAATTGAATAACTCGGAAAAATTGCAGGAGCAAACCGAGCGAATCATGGAGCAACAGGCTCGTCAAGTTGAAGCCGCGTTTTCGGACCTCAATGCTCCAATGTGGAAGCGTGGGTTGATCTTCGTTCGAGAGCTAATCAAAGCTCGAAAGAATCTACGGAAACCATCCTAAGCGATCATCGAAGCCCACTCACGCGGCTTCGCAACGCATGGGTGATCGCGATCGCCAGAGCATCGGCCACGTCGTCCGGCTTTGGCGTTTCCTTCAAACTCAGCAGCTTCGTCACCATGAACTGAACCTGTTTCTTATCCGCGTTCCCGACGCCGACCACGCTTTGCTTAATTTCGGGCGGGCTGTACTCCATGAATTCCAGTTCGGCCATCACGGCGGCAAGCTGAACCACGCCAATTGCCTTCGCAACGTCCATCGCCGTCGTTTTGTTAACCGTAAACAGCAAACGTTCAGTCACCAACACGGCAGGCGAATGCTTCGCCACGATCGCCGTTACTTCGGAGTAGATCTGATGCAGCCGAAGCGGAGTCGCGATACGGGGTGTTAGGATGAGCCCGTATTCCACCGGCAACATCCGCGAACCCTGTCGATCCAGAACCGCCCAACCGACCCGCTCTAGCCCCGGGTCGATGCCAAGAATTCTCATGACCCGGCTTAGCGGAAGAACTGAAGTCCGAACAAGCCGCTACCAACGCGGTCCAGGATGAAGAAGACGTTGGCTAAACTCGTGATCTGCTGGAAGTCCGGCGTGTTGGTTTCCGGTACGTAAATCAGATCTCCTGGCTGCAATTCAATGTTCTGCGTGATATCGCCTTTGCGAATGAACTTCACGTAGTCGGCATTGATGTAGGTGTACTGCCCGGGCTGTCCAGGCTTTTGGCGAATCACCAAGGTTTTGCTTAACCGAGATCGCCCAACGACCTCACCTCTCGCTTGAGAGATGGCATCGGCCAAGGTCATCGGCTCTTTGTACGGGTACAAGCCCGGTGCCTGGACCTTTCCTTGGACCTTGATGAACAGGTTCAGTCCTTCGGGAATGCTGAGCTGATCTCCGTCTTTCAGTTCGTAGTTCTGCGACGTATCGTTGCGATAAAGCATCGCGTGAAGATCGATCGGGATGAGCTCGCGACTTCCCTGTCGCTGTAGGGTCGCGCGCTTGAGGTCAGACCGGTCGGCAATCGGGCCGCCGCCGACGCTGAGCAAGTTCAGGATGCGATCCCCCTTGCGAATCTGATAGTTGCCTGGCCGGCCGACGAAACCACCAATGGTTGCCCGATTCTCGCGGTACTTGATGATGGAAATGCTGACCAAAGGTTCTCGGAGTCGGACCTTGTCTTGATAAAGCTTCACAAGATCGTCCGTGAGTTCTTTGACAGATCTTCCGGCCGCCATGATGGAACCTACGAACGGAGGCGTGATCGTGCCGTCATCGCCAACCGGCATCTCGGCCGATAACTGAGCTTGGCCGTACACCTGAACGCGCAGGACGTCCTCCGCTCGAAACCGATATGCGGTTGCCGCATCGGGAGCGGGTTCGTTCTGGGCTTGCGCAATAACGCTCATTGCGAACAAGCTCAAAACACAAACGGACGAGAGCAGCTTCATACCGGAACCAGTCGGTGCCAGGCGAAGCCAGACCGATGGTACAGGTACGGACGTTCAGTCCAAGAAATTCGACGCACTTTTCGTGCTTCTTCGGCCCTCAACCACTACCGTGACCTCGCCTTTGTGCGGCACGGCCTTTTCGTCGGGCAATTCGGGCAACGTGCCCCGATAAATCTGCTCGTGCATCTTGGTCAATTCACGGCAAATGGCATATCGGCGCTCACCGATTACCGCAGATGCAGCTAGCAAGGTGGCGTTGAATCGGAACGGCGACTCGAAGAAAACGAGCGTCATGGGCGAGTCTGCAAATGGCAAAAACAACGACTTAATGTCGCCGGGCTTGCGGGGCGGAAAGCCTAGAAAGGCAAAACGCTGGCCAAAGAATCCACTGCCAGCCAGCGCAGCGATCACCGCACTGGGGCCAGGAATCACTTCAATCGGAATATCGGCGTCGTGGCAGGCATCAATAAGCAAAGTGCCTGGATCGCTCACCGTAGGCGCCCCGCCGTCAGAGAGAACCGCAACGTGTCCGGTTTGGCGAATCAGATCCACCAAACCTTCGACCACTCCAGATGAAGAGTGGTCGTTCAGCACTTTCATGGGCCGCTTGATGCCGAGATGTTGCGCCAGCTTTCCGGATACCCGGCTGTCTTCAACAATCCAAACCGCAGCGTCGGTAAGGGTCTGCTTCGCCCGATCGGAAAGGTCGCCCAAATTTCCGATCGGGGTGCAAACCACCGATAGCCGCGGTTCGCTCACTTCGGCGTACCGTTGCCTGCGGCTGGCGCAGGCGATTTGCTTGCGCCCGTTGCGGGCGCTGGATTTTTCTTCGCTTCTGCTTCGGCAGCAGCCTTAGCTTCCGCCTCAGCCTTTTCGTAAGCGACCTTTTCCTTTCGCCATCGCTGGAATTCGGCCTCGATCTGCTTTTCGCCTTCGGCAACGAGCAGCTTCTTGTCCTTCAGTTCCTTGAACTTCGCCTGCATTTCACCGTATACCGCTTGCCCAGCGGCGCTGTAGTCGCTGTTGTACTGCGCAGACTTAAACAAGTTGTCCGTGGCCTCCGCGGCATTCTTTGCCTCAATCGCAGCGTCGATCAGCTTCACGCGAAGCTTAAAGTCTTCGGTTGTTTGCAGCAGCTTCGTAACGGCATCCGCGATCTGCGGAGCAAGTTCGGCGCGCTCGGTGGCGCTCGCCGTCATGCTGAGCTGGTTAAGGGCCGCGTAGTAAACAAGTGCACCGATCTTGATGTCGGCGGCTTCGCCTTTCTCCGCACCTTCCTTACCGGCGGCCGCAATCTTCTTGAGCTTTGCGTTTCGCTGGGTGGCGTCGGTCGCAAAGCTAAGCTGGCCAAGGTCGTAAAGAGCCTCAATCGTCTTGTTCTGCCAGCGGACTTCGCCGCTCTTGAGAAGTTCGTCAACCTGCGCGTCCAGCTTCTGTCGGGCCTGGGTCTCGCGGAAGGTCTTTTCGTAATCAGCCTTTTTCTTCTCGAAATCAGCCGGGGCTTCATTCTTCACGCTCAACACTTTGTAGATGCTGATGCCTTCTGGAGTTCGAATTGGCGGTGAAACTTCACCCGCTTTCAAGCTCGCGAGCGGCGCATACGCCTCTTGGGTGAGCTGCTGGCCGGAAACCGACGTCAGGTTGTCGCTGACTGTCTTGCCTGGCTGAGCGGGCTCTTGCGAATACTTGTTCATCGCTTCCTCAAACTTCAGGCCGCCCTTAAGCTCGCCCGCGATTTTGGTCGCTTGAGCGGCGATGTCGGTGGCTGCGCTGTTGATGAGGAAAATACGCTTTGCGCTGATCACGTCGTAGCTGCGCTTGATCGCGGCCGGCGAAGCATCAACCTTCTCGGCGTAGCTGGCGAGGAGAAGTTGCTCGGCAACTGAGTTCAGCAACGTTTCCTTGCGCGCTGGATCCTTGAGCGATTCCTCCAGGTTCTTCGTCTGCGCAGTTCGGACTTCGGTAACGGTCTGGCCGAAGCTCGCCTTGATGGCCTTGTCAACATCAGCGGCACTTGGGTTCGGCTTGAGCTTCTTCTCGGAAATGAGTTTGTCAACTTCCGTTTTAACGGCTTTATCGAGTTGCTCGGCCGCGTGCTTGGTGATCGCCGCATCCGAAAGGTCTACTTTCTCTTTTTCGGCAATCGCCCGAGATGCAACTTGGCGCAACAAAGTGTTGATGGTTTGCCCCGCCATTCCGGCCTCTTGCTCTGGCGGGAAGCCCGATGGCATGTACTGAGCCATCTGAGCCTTCTGAGTATCCAGCGTTCTCAGAACAACTTCGTCTGACAATGGCTTGCCCGAAATCGTTGCAACGGTTCGGGCCGGAACATTGTTCTGTTGCTCAGCAACACCGGCACCACGAGTGCACTGACCAACGACGCCGGCCAGAAAGACCATTGCCATTCCCACGCTGACAAAGGCCACGCAGCCCTTGCCCATGAACATCTCTTGAAATTTTGAAATCGACAACCTAAATCACCTTGTACTGGACCGACAACTTGGGAACTCGTATCGCCAAAATGCTCCCTACTAGGGTCAGCAAACCAAACTCATTTTGGCGGAGTTCCACCCTCGCGGGCGAACTTAGAAAAAAGTATGACAGGTTGCCTTGACAGGTAGACAAAAAGCGTGTATCATGCGTCTACGTAGCCATGGCAAAAGGACTTACCAAGCGGCAAGAAGAGATACTCGCGTGCATTCGGGATTACGTCGCGAAGGAAGGATTCCCTCCGTCGATCCGAGAAATTGGCAAGCAATTTGAGATCGGATCGCTTCGCGGCGTTACTGTACACCTAGACGCTTTAGAACGAAAAGGGTACATCAATCGCTCGAACACCCCGCGTTCGATCAAGGTCGTTCACCCCGAATTTCAACCTAACGCGGGCATTCTGCAGCTTCCCCTGCTCGGAACCATTGCCGCTGGCCAACCTATTTTAGCCGAGGAACACGTAGACGCGATGATCCCAGTTCCACCTGGGATGGTTAAAGACACAGACAACGCGTTCCTGCTTCGCGTTATCGGAGACTCCATGATCGGCGACGGAATTCTCGAAAGTGACCTCGTCGTCATCCGCCCACAGACCAATGCGCGCAACATGGACATCGTGGCATTCCTGCTCGGGGACGAAGCCACCGTCAAGCGGATCAATTACGAGCCAAACGGTTCCATCAAGCTCCTTTCCAGCAACCCGAAGTACGCGCCGATCCCGGTCGACCGAGAAGGTTCGCGCGTCATCGGAAAGGTTGTGGGCTTGATTCGAGACTACGAGGGCCGATCCTTCTAAAGGGTCGGCTTTCGAGTCCAGGTCGTTCCTTCTGGCGAATCGCGAAGTTCGATGCCTTCATCGGTCAAGAGCTTGCGGATTTCGTCCGCTCTCGCAAAGTCTTTGGCTTGCTTCGCCGCGTTGCGTTCCTCGATCAAACCATCGATCCGGGCTTCGTCGGGTCCGGAGTCGCTCGTTTCGGCCGGCAGGTCGTAATCGCTCGAGACTATTCCCAACAGGGCATTGATTTTATGAAGAAAGTCTTGGGCTGATGCCGCGGAGGCTTTCGACATCGCTTCACCGTCGCGGTTGATAACTTTCGCTCCCTCGAGCGCCTTGGCGAGCGCAACCGATGTATTCAGGTCGTCGCACATGGCATCCAAGGCACCTTCATAAATCGGTTCTAGAATCGCGGCGAGCTCGTCCGGACCATCCGTGCCAGTCAGCAGGGCAGCTTCAGCAGCCGTCAGCGCCCGTCGAAGCCGATCAACATTCCCGCCTGCATCAATCAAGCCTTGGTCGGTGAAGTTATAGGGCTTGCCATAGACGCCGGAAATCAGCGCGTACCGAATGGCAAGTGGCTCGATCCCTTTCTCAATGAGTCCACGCACGGTGTAGAAGTTGCCGGAACTCTTAGACATCTTCTCGCCGTTCACCTGAAGCCAGCGCGTGTGGACCCAGTGGTCGCAGAAGGTCTTGCCGGTCAGCGCCTCGCTTTGCGCGATCTCGCATTCATGGTGCGGAAACATGTTGTCTTCGCCACCGCTGTGAAGGTCGAGGGTGTCGCCAAGGTAAGTTCGCGCCATGACCGTGCACTCGATGTGCCAGCCCGGGAAGCCCCAGCCGAACGGCGAGAACCACTGCATCAGGTGCTTGTCGTCCTTCTTCCAAAGCGCAAAGTCGGCCGAGTCGCGCTTGTTGTCATCTTGAACCACGTCTCGAACCCCCTTTCGCAGATTCTCTTGGGTGTTCCCGCTGAGCTTGCCGTACGCCGGGAAGCTATCGACTTTGAAGTAAACGCCGGTCGGGGTCTCGTAGGCGTTCCCTTTACGAATCAATTCTTCCGTCGCGAGAATCTGTTCACGGACGTGCTGGGTTGCTTTCGGGCGAACGGTCGGCTCGGTCAGGTTTAGCCGCTGCCAGTCCTCTTTAAACTTTTCCGTGTAGAACTCAGCCAGTTCCCACACGTTGTTGAAGTTCTCGCCGTCCTTGCTGCGAAGCGCTTTCTCCATCTTGTCTTCGCCGCCAGCGTCTGCAACGTCGTCTTCGGTCAAGTGCCCAACGTCGGTGATGTTCGCGGCCCAAGTGACCTTCCAGCCGATGGCCCTGGCGGTGCGCACGATGAGATCTGCGGTCAAGAAGCTTCGGAAATTGCCAATGTGCGCGTAGCTATAAACCGTCGGGCCACAAGTGTAGAAGCGAAGATGCTTTGGCTCTAGGGTCTGGAGCGGCTTGACCTGCCGCGACATGGTGTCGTGTAATCGAAAAGCCCGATCCGCCATTGGTATCCAAAGTGTACCGGCAGATCGGGCCCTCAACGATTCGTTACGTTTGTTCCTTACTCTTCTTCCTCAACGTAAGAGATTCGATCTACGTTATGGAAACCGGGCAGGGCAAACGTGTTTCGGACGGTACGGTCGAAGTTGAAATACTTGGCGTGTCCATCAAGGAACGAGAAGTTCGAACCTTGGTTGTTCCAAGGGGTCTTTTCAAGTCGCTCCAAGAACCAGTCTTCGTTCTCGTGGTGCTCGTCGTAATAGGTCGCGAGATCGTCCCAGACTCCGCCTTCATGGGTTGGCCATGGATGGTAGTCAATCTCTCCATTTAGCTTCGCTCGGAGACCAACCGTGATCTGCTCTGCGGGTGCACTTGAGTTGGTCAACGGAGTGGCATGTGTCCAGATTCCATTGATCGAATAGTCCGTTTCTGGCATCTCCGATTCCCCTTCATGGTCAACTGCCGTTCGCGTGTATGCCGGGGAACGAAAAACGTCGTTTGACTTCACGTAGGGATAAAGGGACTCAAACCACTCAACCCCTGCGTCGTGGTTAGAGGTCAGGCTCACATCGTCGTTATCGTTCGCATAAAGCACGATCGCGGTCGCGATCTGCTTGAAGTTGCTGAGGTCCTGAGTCTTGTTCGCCGCTGCCTTCGCCTGAGCAAAAACCGGGAACAGAATCGCGGCAAGAATCGCGATGATCGCAATCACAACGAGCAGTTCAATGAGGGTAAATCCGCGCTTCATTTGGGTCATTTTGGTACCTATAGGGGGTATGAGCATTTAGTATAACTCAGTTAGTCTGAATCGTGAACGGTGTACAGTTATTTTCAGTGATTCCCGCCGAAACCCGCGAAGACGCCCGAAAGAGACTTGCCCGCATTACGGGCCAGGTTTCGGGATTACAGAAGATGATTGAAGAGGATCGATACTGCGTCGACATTCTCACGCAGGTGTCGGCTCTTCGGGCTGCACTGGATCAATTTGGGTTGCTTATGCTCTCCACCCACCTCGAGAACTGCGTCTATGGGGACGACCATGAGGCGGGTCACGAATACCAAACCAAGGAAGAGCGGCTCTCCGAAATCCGGGTCACTCTCAATCGGTTCCTAAAATGAAAGGTGCGATTGCGGTTGACCTCGGTGCGTCCAGCGCACGATTTGCCGCCGGATGGTTGGAGGATGGCGAACTCCGCTATGAGATCATCGAACAGGTGCCACATCAAACGCGCACCGAGAACGGCCGCATCGTTTGGGACTTCGAGGCTCTGTTTGCGTTCGTCAAGCGCGCTGCGGAGTATGGATCCACCCGTTTCGGCCGGGCCACGCTTGGCATTGATGCCTGGGGCGTGGATCACGGCTTTCTTGACCGGAATGGGAACCTTATTCAGACTCCGGTCTGCTATCGCGATCCGTCGCACGAAGTCGCCTTTGAGTCTCTGGCTCCCCATCGGGACGAGCTCTATCGGCTCACCGGAATCCAGCACCAGCCGTTCAACACGATCTGCCAACTGATTGTCCGAAGAAACGAGAATCCGAACCTCGTTCATGACACCCATCGTTGGCTGTTGCTCCCCGATCTGATTGGCTACCTACTCACCGGCCAAGCCAACTACGAACTGAGTGAAGCATCAACAACCCAGTTGATGGGCCTCGACAACCAATGGTCGGAAGAAGCCTTTGCTCTCACCGGCTGGCCGATGCCTGATTTGCAACCGTCGCTTGCGGGGCACATTGGTGGCTATATCGCAGATGGAGTTCGGTTGATGTCGGTGGGAAGCCACGACACTGCTTCGGCCGTCCTTGGCCTCGAACCGCTTGCGGACACATCCGTGTTTCTCAACATCGGAACCTGGTCGCTGATGGGCACGGTCATCGACCAGCCAATCGTCACCGATGCGGCCCGATCCGGCAACTTCACGAACGAACGAACGGTCGATGGCAAAGTTCGGTTCCTCAAGAACGTTCCCGGTTTTTGGGTCGTCAATCGTTTACACGCCGAGTTGAAAGTTCCAGTCTCAGTTCCCGATTGGATCGCTAGTGCGAACCTGACAACGACGGAAAGGATCGACCTGAACGCTCCGGAGCTTTTCAACCCCGAATCAATGCTCGAAGCATGCATTACCCTGATCGGTAAAAAACCAGAAAATGACGAAACCTGGGCGGGAATTGCACTTCTTAGCTTAGTCGAGGGAATTGCGGAGCACATTCCGGCGTTAGCAGAATGTACCAATCGTGAGTTTCGATCTTTGCGACTTGGTGGCGGGCCATCTCGCAGCGAAGTGTTCCGAGAACAGCTGCAATCTCGCGCAGGACTTATCATTGAGCTCGGGCCGAGCGAGGCGACGATCGTTGGAAATCTCCGGTTTCAGCTAGATTCGACCCAAAATTCACGTTAAGAGAAGCCGCGTCTCTTAACAATTTGAAGCTGGAAACATATTTATCGGCATCTTAACAATTGGGAAACCCAAACTCGTGCTTGGTGTTTTCCATGCGAAAAGCATTTACCCTTATCGAGCTTCTCGTCGTCATTGCGATCATCGCAATCCTCGCTGCCATTCTCTTCCCAGTTTTCGCTCAGGCTAAACTCGCTGCAAAGAAGACCAAGTCCCTCAGCAACGTCAAGCAGCTCAGCACTGCGTATCAGATCTATCTGAACGACAGCGATGACTTGACCGTCTCCATCCCAGGAAACGTTGGCGAATGGTGGGTTCCTCTCTTCCCTTACTTCAAGTCCATTGACCTGATCTACTCAGACGAGCGAAACGACGTTGATAACAACGCTTTCCGACGATCCTTTGGCGCACGAAAGCTCTCGGCTTACGGCTACAACTGGGGCCCATACGGCTGGCGCGGCGGTGGTCTTCTTGGACAGCAGCAGCGACTTGACTCGGCCATCTTCGGAACGAGCAACGTCAACATTGGTATCTCTGCAACGAGCGTGACCAACCCAGCTGGCGTCTACGTTTACGGCGACACTTACGACACGCCACGAGCAACGATCGGCCTCGGCTTCGCTGGAGACACCTTCAGCGGCAAGTCCAACAGTGCCCTTCGCTACGGCGGCTCCTTCAACTATGCATTCTTGGACGGACACGCTAAGGCTGTTCCAGTTCGAGCCGGTATCTGG
Organism: Chthonomonas calidirosea; assembly: GCA_945882415.1. Taxonomy (GTDB): domain Bacteria; phylum Armatimonadota; class Fimbriimonadia; order Fimbriimonadales; family Fimbriimonadaceae; genus Fimbriimonas; species Fimbriimonas planktonicus. The sequence goes on along the minus strand of CAMCWC010000006.1, from coordinate 164,553 downwards.
CCAGGCGCGTTCGGCGATCGATTCGTTCGACCAGCAAACCTCGACCAGTACGGCGGCGCTTATTGTGCAGATCCTGATGCAATCGTTAGCCCTGAAAGCGGCGGATCTTCTGTCCTGAACGCAAACCCACTTCCGCCAGCGCTTCCTTGTGGACAGTACGCAGCTTGGGTCGTTCAGAACATCTCCACGCCATGCCCTGCAAATGCACCGGACACGGCTGCTTGCTACTTCACCAACTAATCGTGGAATGAACTTCCAGAAGTTGTTCGTAACATTGGTCGCGGTTGCTTCAGTCTTCGCACTTGTCGGGTGCGGAGATCCGGCACCATCGAACGATTGGGAAAAAGTCAAATCGGAACGACCCGAAGGCGTTAAAACCGACGAGAACGGCGATAAGTAATCGCTAAACTCGAATGGGGCGGACAAGAAATTGTCCGCCCCATTTTTTTGTCTATCCGACGCGGTTGGTGGTAGCTTGAGGCATGAAGTGGATCGCCGTCGGAATTCTCGTGAGCGTCGGTGCCGCTGCGAGCGCGCAACTGAAAGTAGGAACGCTAACCTACGTCTTCAAACGCATTCCCGGTTTTGACTCCGCCGGAAAGACCGTCGAAGCCGACATCTCCGCCGACGGCCGATACATCGTTTTCAAATCCACCCGCCCGAGCCTGCGAAAGGGCGATGATCTCAACACCTACGACGTGTATCGCGTTGACACCACAAACGGTTCGCTCAAGCTGGTGAACCGAACCGCATCCGGCGAAGTCGCCCCAATTCTCACGAACTCCCCCGGACTCGCAATTTCCGCCCGTGGCGGACACGTCGCCTTCACCGCGCCCACAAACCTGCTGAGCAACATTGTCAGCAACCTGTTCTCGGCGTATCACGTGAACCTCGCGACGCCGAACTTACTCACGAGCATGGGCGATGCCACGACGGTGGGCGGTCTGAGCGCCGACGGCAATCAGCTCGCCTATTCGAGCACAGGCAACCCTTGCGACACTCGAAACATCCTCACCGGAGAAGTCGGTAGCGTGGCCATTCCAAGTTATGGAACCCTCGGCGTTTTCGCCGATGACGCCAAAGCGCGGCTCGCCCGTGGTCTCACCTATCAAGGCGGTCTCTCTGTTCCCGCCCTGTGGTTGAAGCGCGTGAACGAAGAACCCCGCGTGGTCGCCACCACCAACACCTCGCAGTCGATCCACCCGGCCTACGTTTCGGTGTACCGAGAGGAAGCCGTCTTCGTTTCCAACGCCGCCCACTCGCCGCAAGACTCCGATCTGAGATTCGATGCCTACGTGTGGAACGAGGGCACCCGCGCCCATGAGTTAATCGACCTCGGCATCACCGCCCCGGAGATTTCGTACAACGTCCGCATCAGCTCCAGCCGGAACGGACAGTACTTCCTCGTCAAGTTCGATAGCGGCCGGTACTACTTCATCGACCGCGTGACGCGAACGGTGAAGAGCCCGAACTACCCGGGAATCTCCTCCCTCAGCGCGCACATTAGCGACGACGGCAAGTACGTCGCGGCCCTGACGCCGGATAACCACGTAGCGAAACTGACCATCGCCACCGGAGAGTTCCAGGTCCTCGACGAGGGCACAAACCCCGCGCCGCCAGAGAACTCGCTCCAGCGAGTGATGTTCTCGCCAAATGGCGAAAGTGTCTTCTTTACTGGGGTACCAGGCTACTATCCCTATAAGGGCCCCGGGGGACTTTTTATCCGGACTGGGTATCTGATTCCATCGATCAAGCAAGTCGCAACCGGCGGCCAAATGATCGCCGTCTCGGACTCGGGCGAGCAGTACATTTATGTGTCCAACACGAACAAGATTGCCTTTCGCGATGACCTCGCGCAGAAGACCGTCTACTTCCCTGATGCCTATCGCATTGAAGACATTGGTCTTTCGGGCTCCGGAGAATGGGTCGTCTACCGGACGCGCACGAACAACCTGTATCTCGTGAACACCAAAACCGGAGCGCGCAGGCTCGTTACCCGAACCGCCAACGGTACAGAAGTGTTTGAACCCGACATCGATGTCGTAAAGATTGCCGGGAACGGAACCAAAGTCTTCTTCTCGGGAACAATTAAGGACATTGCCCCGGGTGTCGACCGCTGGACCTCGCTCTACGAGTACGACATCGCCTCTGACTCTTTGAGTCTTGTCAAAATGCGATCTGAGGCAACGTTCCCAGTTACGGACCTGCAGGCCGTTGCATATGATGGAAAGAGCGTCCTTTACACCAACTATCGCACTGAGAGGGCAAAGGACTTATTACGATACTATGCTCCGTCCAAATCTCATAAAGCCCTCGTTCGAAATCAAGATTTCCAGCGCGGTATGACGACCAACGGAACCTATGTCCTGTATCGAAATTACTACGATCTGATGATGCTCCGCATCGACGACCTTCGGGCGGTAGCTGTGAAAGCCCCGCTTGAGATCGGGTTGCTGACTTTCCGTCAAGCCAGCCGCAGTATCCGGTTTACAAACTCCGGCTACCTCTGCGACACCACTTTCGAGATTCCTAGTACACCGAATTAAGGTTTCTTGTCGATTAAGCCGCAGAAGGGCGTAACATGACCATGTGATACGTAATCGAAAAGCCGCCGTAATCGGCCTCGCTCTGCTCGGCGTGGCCGCGGCGGCAAACGCGCAGGTGAACTTCCGGCCGCTGGAATATCTGTTCCTCGCCCAGCCGGGGCAAGAGTCGGCCGGGGAGTCGGTGGACGCGGAGATCTCGCCGGACGGTCGATACGTTGTCTTCATGACAACCCGGCCCTCGGTCCGCAAGGGGCACGACCTCGCGACCTACGACGTGATCCGTGCCGACGCCGAGACCGGCGCCCTGAAGCTGGTGAACCGGTTGCCCGACCAGAGCCCGGCCCCGATCTTGAGCTACTACCCACGGCTCGGAATTTCTGATCGCGGCCGCGGAATCACCTTCACTGCGCCCACAAATCTTCTGACGCCGTACGCGCAGGCCAACACGCTCAGCGCCTTCCATGCGAACCTGGAAACCAACGTCATCACTCGCATCGGCTCAGGCTCCTTTGTTGGCGAACTCAGTCGAAACGGGACCCAACTCGCTTATCTCACAAATTCTGGAACCTGTGACTCAATGAACTTGGTTAACGGCAGTTCTGGGCGGCTGTACATCCCCGCCTTCCAGGACATCGGCGGAATCAACGGCAACTTCGGCGGCGTTTTCTCCGATTCCGCAACCGCGCGCATGTTCCTCACCAACATCTTCGACGAGTCGGGACTGCGCATGCTGGGCTTGAAGTCCGTCAGAACCACGGGTCAAGCGCGCACGGAAGTAACCGTGCCGTCCGATAAATCGCTCGCCCCGGTCTACATCTCAGACACGCTCACCGACGCGACGTTCATCACGAACGCTCCGCTTAGCCCCCTCGACACTGACTTGCGGTACGACCTTTACCGACGCAACGCCGACGGAAGCTATCGGTTCACCGATCTCGGCACGCTCGTGCCCACCAATGCCAGCCAACTCTCGCTCGCCGCGTCGAGAAGCGGACGCTATGTCCTCGTCGGGTTCGACATCAACAGTTCCCCGTACGACATCGATACGTACGTGTATGTCGACCAGACCACCGGCGCAGTTAGCAACCCGCGGTTCTATGGCGTGAAGCAGCTTGGGCGACGCCTGAGCGACGACGGCCGATACTTTGCCGTCGCCGGTTCTGACGGTCACGCAAAGCGCGTGAACGCGATCAACGAGTCGCAGCTCACCGTCGACAACGGCCCCCACCCCGCGCCGCCGCGAAAGCCGCTGAACCAGATGGTGCATTCCGCCGGTGGAGAAGCGATCCTCTTCCGAGGGGTTGAGGGCTACGTGCCGAACAACCTCGAAGGGCTCTACATTCGAATGCCCGACCGCACGGTGAAGCGGGTGAACAACGCCCAAACCCCGATTGCGATCAACGACGCTGGAACGAAATGGGTTTACCGAACTTGGGATGGCAAGACCATTTTCCGAGACGGCATCGCCGGGCGCACCATTGAAATTCCTCAAGCAACCGGCGTGGTCCGACTCGATGGCGCTGGCGACGTGCTCGCATACGAGCGCACTGACCGCCAGCTGTACTACCTAAACCTGAGAACCCGGGTGACCAAACTCATTTCGCGAACCCGCACCGGCGCACCTTCGACCGGGTCCAGCGGTGTGCTCGCGGTGGTCGCGGGCAACGGCAGCAAAATCTTCTTCAGCACCACCGCACGTGACCTCGCCCCCGGAGCCGACCGGTACTACAGCACCTACGAGTACGAAACTGCGACGGACAAACTGTCACTCATCCGAATGAAAACCGACATCGAGAACCCCGGCACCTGGGTGCGGGCGGTCTCGTACGACGGAACGACGCTGATCTACGGCTCGGTCGAGTCTTACTATCGAAACCTGTATCGCTACTACGTGCCGACCGCTACCCATAAGCTAGTGTTCAAAGGCAGCCACGTTGCCGAACAGTTTCACGACACCAACAACACCTACCTCGCCTTTGGCGATTTTCGAAGGTCGTTCCTCGTGAACATTTCCGATTCCAACCTGGCCTACCTCGAACTCAAGCACCCCTACAAAATGGAGGAGCCGAAGTTCCGAAAGGTAGATCCCCGCGCGTTACGGTTCCTCAACCACGGTTACCCCTGCGAAGTCAACATCGACTTTTTCTATAACTGAATATGAAAAGACTCCTCCTTCTTGCCGGCGTTGCCATTGCAGGTTCTGCGAGCGCAGACCTGATCTACGGCCAGTCCACCCTCGTCTTCCCCGCCGGCCCCGGAGTCCCGAAAGCCGGAACCAGCTACTCGCCAGAAATCTCCAGCGACGGCCGCTACATCTCCTTCATCACCGACCGCATGGACGTGCGGGCGTATGACGACGTGGATTCCTTCGATGTGGTTCGGGCGGATGCCGTCGGTGGCGCGGTCAAGGTGGTTAACCGCCTTGCGAACGGGACGAATTACATTCCGGAGGTTGCAGATGGCACGTTCATTTCAGATCGTGGGCAACACATCGCTTTCACTAGCGGGCGGGTAATCATTCCCGGCTCGCCAACGGATTTTCGCCGCTCCGCCAACCGAGCTAAGCTCGATCAAAAGATTGTCAATCAGGTCCCGAACCGGTTTGCCACTGGCCTCTCGAACGACGGGCTATCGCTGGTTTACGATCAGATTTTCGGGCAGACCTTCGATCCGTTCAGCTCATTTAACTTTCAAGGAGGCTACACGGGCCAGGTTCAACCGTCCGTCTATTCCAGCGACGCAACCGTCCGTTTAGCAAACCAAACCTTCGGATTCCCCGCTGTCACCGGCATTCAAGCCGTGACGCGCTCTGGCCGATTCTGGTTGTTCCACACCGCCGGGATTGCGGAGACCTTCCTTCCGGTTTGGGTCTCAAATGACCCCGGCATGTCGGCCCCCATCGAAGCCCGTTTCATTACGAACAAGCAAATCAGCCCGCTTGACTTCGACTTCGGCCCGGACCTCTACCAAGTCAGCACCGCAACCGGCGAGCGCCGGCTGATCCAACTGTCCGGCACCAACATCCGATCTGTCGCGACCTCACGCAACGGACGGTTCACCGTGGTTCAGTACACCAACGGAATGGCCGACATCATCGACCTGCCGTACAACATGTACGCGCCAAACCCGACACGGCAAATCGACCTGAGCAATCTGCGCACGATCAGCAAGCGCATCAGCGAGGATGGTCGCTACATCGCGGGAATCACGGAGGACGGGCGCCTCGTCCGCCACGACATCACGACCAATATCGGATTCGAAACCGGCGTTGGACCCTACCCTGGCCCGCCGAAGGCGAGCCTGCTCCGCTATCGGAACTCAAGTTCGGGGACGTCAATCATCTTCCGAGCCCCTGACCTGTTCGTCTCGGGTCAAACGGCGGGAGTGTTCATCAAGAACACGTCCACCGGCGTCACGCGAAAGCTGGCGACTAATTCTGAGCCGTTTGCAGTGTCGGATTCTGGACAGGCGTACGTTGTCGGTGACAACAACAACGCGACTTACCGAAACGATGACCTGAACCTCACTATCAGCTTGCCGAATTCAAGCAACCACCAGATTTCCGGCGACGGGTTGATTGTCATGTACCGGCAGTTCATCAGCAGCGTGGATCAGGTCTACATTTATGATGTCCTCGCTCGGCGGTCTCGTCTCGTCACAAAGAACATCAGCGGGGCTGGATCGGTCAACACGGTTGATCAGGTTCGGCTTTCCGGCAACGGCAAGTTGATCGCGTTCATCTCGAACAACCGCGATCTCTTTAACGGGCCCCAGAGCTTCCGGCTCTACCTGTATGACGTCGCCACCGATCGACTCTCGAGTCCAACGTTCCCCGGCACGCTAGGCAACAGTTCCTCGGTCTTCGGCATTTCTGCCGATGCCACGAAGGTTGTCTTCAGCAACATGGGCAACGTGGAACAGGTGTGGCGGTTCTACACGCCTCGAAACGCGTTCACCCTCGTGATTCCAAACCGGTTCATCAACCGCGACGCCCGGCTCTCACCAAGCGGCAACCTGCTCTTCGACTTCGACGAGTTTGGCAACACCCTAACTCGCCTGTCCGATGGACGCGCAGAGCGGATGTCGAACAGCCGAGCCCTTGACGTCCTCCCCGGCGACAATCGCGCCCGGATCGAAACCGACGGCATCCTCCGCGATGTCAACTTCACCTTCCCGCCTGCCCCGTAAGCCCGCTGTGGTCATCCGCCTCTTGAGTTCAGCGCCAGAACTCAAGGGGCGCGTGGTTCATAATATGGGCTCAATGTCTCACAGCGACGCCACCGGCATCTTTATCAACGAAACCCACACCAGCGCGGCCATTTGGCAGTACCGCGTTGAGAAGATGCTTTTGGAAGGCAAAACTCAGTACCAGACCTACCAAATCTGCGATATCCCTCGCTTCGGAAAGTCTCTCTTCCTGGACTACAACATCCAGACTTCCATCCTAGACGAGTACATCTTCCACGAGTGCATGACGCAGCCGGCCATGACCCTGCACCCGAACCCGAAGAAGGTTGTGGTTTGCGGCGGCGGTGAGGGCGCGACCCTCCGAGAAGCCTTGTATCACAACACCGTTACCGAAGCCGTGATGGTGGACATCGATGAGGAGCTCGTCGACATGGTGAAGGTCCACATGCCCGAGTGGCACCAAGGCGCCTTCGAAGATCCACGAACGACGTTGCTTCACACCGACGCCCGAGCCTGGCTTGCCGACCACAAAGGCGCAAACTTCGACGTCGTGCTCAGCGACCTTCCGAACCCCCACGAAGACGGCCCCGGCCAGTTCCTCTTCACCAAGGAGTACTTCCAAATCTGCGCCGACGCCATGAGCGAAGACGGCGTGTTCGCAATGCAAGCCGGTTCGGCCAACGAGAACTACCCCGCCTGCATGGCCAGCTGCATCAAGACGCTGGAGAACATGAAAGAAGTGTTCCCCTACGTTAACGGCTACTACGGCATCGTCAGCACGTTTTTCCAGCCATGGGGATTTGTCTTGGCTTCGAAGAAATATGACCCAATGGCCCTCACGGTCGAAGAAATCGCCAAGCGACACGCCGAGCGCGGAGTAAAAAACAAGTACTACACGCCTCGATTCCACCAGGCCTGCTTTACTCTTCCCGAGTATCTGCTGCGCGCGGTGGAAGAGCAGGGACGACTCCTTACCGATGCTGACCCGTTCGTTTGGGACGCCTAAAACGGCGTCCAAAACGTCTCTAAAGGGTAAATTAGAGCTTCGGCAACGGAGCCGAAGGTTGAACAACGGATGTTTCGAAGACTTTATTGGGTTTCAGAAATCGTAGAAGCGAATGGCCAATCGAAGGTGATTGGTGTGTACACGTCCATCCCGGACCTCATTGAGGTCGGACTCGGGCACCGAGAGCCAACTCAGCAACTGAGGCTCGGCCTCTTCAAACTGGATAGCGACAAGGGTCCGTTTGGAATTTGGACTTCGCCGAACTTCGAAGGCATGGAAGCCACCCTTCAGAGCTTCGTCTCCACCGACGAAATCAGTAGCGAGCACGTGGCGATGTTGGTTTCGGCCGTCGCTCTTGTTGCCGTAGCCTAACAGAAATAAAAACGGCCCAGCGCATTTCTGCGCTGGGCCGTTTTCTTGTGTCCTTACTTCGTGACTGGCTTGCTGCTGGCGTCTTCGGCCTTCAGCGCGTCCATCGCGGACTTCCAGCCGTCGGCGAGGTAGGAGAGCTTGACGTCGACCTTTGCGGTTCGCAGTCGCTCCTGGAGGGTCTTTCCGAGGTCGTTCGCCTGGCTGCCGCGCTCTTCTGCGATCTGGCGTCGAACGCTTTCTTTGACCGTCTCGTCAATCTTGATCTTCTCCGCCGCAGTTCGGTTCTGGACGAAGAACTTCAGGAAGTTGCCGCCGTCTGGAATCCAGTTCGAAGCCGTTCCGACCTTCGTTTTGTTGACGATGGCCTGAAGCTGCGCTGGCATCTGGTCAACCGCACGGATTGGGAACGCACCCTGAGTTGCGCGGGCGTTTGGCGCTTCGCTGTAGCGAGCCGCCGCAACCGGGAAGCTCGTACCCTGCTTGAGAGCCGAGTCGACCTGACCCTTCAACTGCTCAGAACCGACTTGGATGTAGAACAGCTCTGCCTGGGCGGGGGTGAGGAAGTTGTTCGGATTGCTCTTGATGAACGAATCAACATCGGCCTGAGTGACCGTGATGCCCTTCGAGATGAGATTGAATCGCGCTAGGTCGATGGAGAGGTCCTGGCGGATTTCGGCCAGCGACATACCCGCGGACTGCAGGCTCTTCACGAACTGTGGATTTCGCTTCGTCTGGAAGTCGAGTTCCTTCTTGATTGCGTCGTCATTTGGCGCGACGTTCTGGTCTTTGGCGACCTGGAGAAGCAACTTGCGGTTGATGAGGTCTCGCAGGGCTTGTAGGCCAAGCGAACCCGCAACCTGCACGTCAACCGGACCTTGAGGCGTGATGGCGAGAACCGAACGCTTTCGTTCGAGATAGCTGTAGTACTCGTCCTTCGTGACCGGCTCGTTGTTGACTACCGCAACGGGACCTCCGGTAGCAGAGCCGCTGTTGCAACCGACGATGAGACCTGCCGCGATGGGCAAAAGGACATAAAGTGCTTTCTTCAAACCGAATTCTCCGGAACAAGGTGAGGTCGAGACGCAACCCTCCCTCAACGCATAGGTTACAACATCAGAGGCGCGCGGAACGTGCCCGCACGAATGTCACCCATTCGTGTGAGCGCGCTGAACCGGTTCAGGCTGCAACCGCGAGCTGCGTGCGAACCATACCGCGCAGCCGATTTACGGCCTGCGAATGAAGCTGGTACGCCCGCGATTCGCTGATTTCTAAAACCTTCGCGACTTCGGAGAAGGTCAGGCCATCAAAGTAGTGCAGAGCTACCACTGTGCGCTCTCGATCACTCAGCATATCGATGCAAGAAGCGAGAACGTTTCGAATCGCCTTGCCTTCGACAAAACCACGCACATTCGCCGTCTCGTCTTCCACGAGATCGGAGTAGGTGAGATTGTCGTCGGAATCGGATGGGACCAGATCGTCCAAGCTACCGATGTGGCTTCGAGACTGCAGCGCCTGAAGCTGTGCAAGCTGGTCTTGCCCCATGCTGGCGGCTTCGGCGAGCTCCGCGCCGCTGGGCGCCCGTCCAAGCCGCACTGTAAGCAGGCTCTCTGTTCGCTCGATCAAGCGCAGCTTGTCGCGGGTGCTTCTTGGAACCCAATCTTCATGCCGAATCAGCTCGAGCACGGCTACACGCACCATCGTGATGGCGTATGTCTCAAATTTGGTATCCCGGGTCGGGTCGAAGTTATCGACGCTTTTGATCAAGGCGACAATGCCAGCGCTCAAAAAATCGTCAAAGGTCAAGCTCCCGACCGGTCCCGAAACGAGGCGACCGACGGTGATTTTTACAAGATAACTATAGTGATGAATCAGCTCGGTGCGGGCATCCAAGCGACCATAGACATGATAATCTGTCCAGGCTTGCTGCAACTGATCTGGGCTAAGCGCCATTAAATCTCCTCATCGCCGGGCGCACGTAATCCGTTACGTGTCCCCCGACGCCTTAACTATATCACCAAGAAGAAGCAAACCGATTAAATTCCACGTATGGTGGCGAAAATCCGGTCGCCTTCAACCCCGAAACTTGCTAAATTTCAAGCGACATCCCGTCGTACGCAAGTTCTGTGCCAAAAGGTAGCCGTGCATTAAATTCGTCGTGGTCGTAGTCGTGGCTTAGATGGGTCAAGATGGTCCGCTTCGCCCCAACTTTCGCCGCCACTTCCATCGCCCGATCAAAGTGGAAGTGGTTCGGATGCGGCGCGAATCGTACTGCATCGAGAACCAAAATGTCCAAGCCGGCAAGCTCGGGCCAGACATGCTCCGGAATTTCGCTCACGTCTGTCATGTAGCAGAAGTCGTTCACCCGTAAAGCAAGGCAAGGCAAATGACCGTGCCGGACAACAAACGATCTGATCGTGAGTCCGGCTAATTCCATCACCGGCTGAGCGACCCGCAAATCAAACCGCGGCACCATAATGCCCTCCGGAAACTCCATAAAGGCATACGGATAGATCCGCTTTATATCTGGCATGTATTCTTCCAGGATATATACGGGCATATCTCGTTTTGTCTTAACACTTAACGAGCGTAAGTCGTCCATTCCCATCACGTGATCGGCATGGGTATGCGTTATGATCACGGAATCTAGATCTTTTACATCTGCCTTCAGCAGTTGCAAACGCATTTCCGGCGAACAATCGACTAATACATTGCCATCGTTCCCATTAAGGAGCAGTGATGCGCGCGTGCGCCAGTTCTTGGGATTCTGCAGAAACGACTCGGGATAGTCGTATCCCAGCATGGGCACGCCGTTACTTGTTCCGGACCCTAGAATGACCGCGCGGGCCACTTATAGTTCGCCCGCTTTCTTCAGAACCTCAACCGCAACAATCGCCGCCGGAACGTCGGCGTACTGCGCCAATCGCTCCAAACATCGGGCAAAGTTGCGCTCACCCATGTCGTCGTACTTTTCTTGACTCTTCCGGGCTTCGGCAATCAGTTCGATCGCGTCCTCATAAAATCTTGCGCGGTTCTGCGGCAACGACTTGTTCGTGATGGCGGCGTAGCGTCGGCTGAGCTGTTCGTAGACGCCTTCCCAGTTCGTCCGGGACTCCATCTCCGCGCGGAGCTTCGTCATCTCCGCTTCTTGCATGCGGCGACGTTCGGCCTCTCGTCGCTTTGATCGCTCGAAATCTTCCGCCGTCGTGCCGTCAATGACCCGAACGCGAATGGCACCACCGGCAGCCTTGGAGGCCGTGACCTCGATCAATCGTTGCGTTTGCGGCATCCGAAGGTGGCCGCCAAGTTCGTTCTCGCCTTGCGGAACGCCCAGCACCAACAATCCTTCTTCAAGCGCAATCGGAACCGCCGCATTGAGGGCTGCCCATACGCCACGACCGGTCACCCCGTGAAGTACCGTGGGAAGAGTCTCTTTCCAAATGGCAACCGCGTCCTGCATACCGCACGATTATAGACGGAGCACCGCGAGAAAGGGGAGACCTAAGCGCCGCGAACGAAAGGATCGACCACATCATCCGCGCTTTGGACCATGCCGATGTACGGCGTGAAGCGGCCAAGCCACTTTCGCTGGACCTCCGCCTCGCCATACATCCCCTCGCCGCACTGCCAAAACACTGGCTCGTCGCATTCGTATTCGCTTGCATCATGCGGACTTGTTTGGAGCCGAACGTAGAATCGCGGCCGGTCCGCCATTTCAAATTCCCAAGATGAATTCAGCATCGTGCCGTCCTTCGCAATGCCGTACCGGCTCATCACGCGGGCGTTTTCGAAGACCGTTCTTGTCCCACCTTTGGATGCGTGGTTGTACCAAATGCCGTAGCCAATGCTCCCGGCGATCATCAACATCCCGATGGCGAACCAGGTCAGGCTGTTCGGAATCCAATTCATTGGACCGACGTCCGTAATCTGGTTTGTTACTGGAGTCCGGGTGTAGGTGGCGCGAAATACGCCACCCATACCAAAAACAAGCGTGCTAACACAGCCGCACACCGCAAGCACCACACCAACTGCCAGAGTCAGACCGGTTAGCTTTTCTTTCAGTGGGTCCATGGTTCAGAACCTAGACGTCTGCCTAACCGCGTTGAGTTCTATCGGCCAGGCATGATGACGTCGGCCACGGCGTACGAACGTCGGATGTCTTGCAACATCACCTTCGCTCGTCCGCCAACCGAATCCATTCCGTCCAGCAGTTCGATGTAGAAACCGTTATCGGTCCAACCAACGGCCTTGTTGGCATTCTCAAATGCCGACCGTCGCACGTTGGCTTCCATCACTTGCGCACGTCGAAGACCCATCAGGAGCTTGTCGAACTCTTCGATGGTGCCGGACTGAATGTCGTACTCCTCGTACTCCATGTCGAAGTTGGCTCGGATGTAGATTCCGCGCCGCATCGCGTGCTCAAGCTCTTCCACGTTCTCGCCATCGGAGCCGATGAGGGCTTCCACGACCGAAGGGTGACACTCGACGAGGAAGGCGTTTCCGGCTTCCTTAACCTTGCGCCACATGTCTCGCTCGATCCAAAGGCTAACCGTGTCCTTGCTCGCGATTCGGCCAACGCCGGTGCACATTGGGCAGATTTCCGTGATCTCTTGGGTCACGCTTTCGCCGGTTCGCTTTCGCGTCAGCTCAACGAGGCCAAGCGAGGAGATCTTTCCAATTCGCGTTCGCGCACGGTCTCGCTCGAGGCCGTGCAAGAAGTGGTCCATGACTCGCTTTCGGTCGGACTCATCTTCCATATCGATGAAATCGCAAACGATAATGCCGCCCATGTCGCGCAGTCGAAGTTGGCGAAGAATCTCGTTCGCCGCTTCAAGGTTTGCGTGAAGAATCGTGTCGCTCAGGGACGTGCTACCCACATGCTTGCCGGTGTTGACGTCGATGGCGGTGAGCGCCTCCATTTCGTCGATGACCAGCGATCCGCCCGATTTGAGCGGAACCTTGTGCTGCATGATTCGATCGAGCTCTTTCTCGATTCCGAAGTGGTCGAAAATCGGAGTCTCGCGATCGTAAAGCGTCAGCTTGTCCAGCAACTGCGGAGCAACCTTCGCCGCGATCAAGTTGACCTTTTCGTACTCGTCCGGATCGTCAATGACCATCTTCGAGATGTCCTCGCCAAACAGGTCTCGCACGGTTCGGAACAGCAAAGACTGGTCCTTGTGAACGCAAGCCGGGGCACGAAGTGCCTTCGCGTTGCGGAGGACTTCGGTCCAGAGCGACTGCAAGTACGCAACGTCCTGTCGAAGTTCGAGTTCCGTTCGACCATCGCACTCCGTGCGAAGAATCAGACCGAAGCCATCAGGCCGAATGTGGTCGCCCACTCGCTTCAACCGTTCTCGTTCCGATCGTTCTTCAATCTTTCGGCTCACGCCGCAGTTGTGCCCTTCGGGCATCAGCACGACGTATCGGCCAGGCAGCGCGATTCGGGTGCTCACTCGGGCGCCCTTGGTACCGCGTGGACCTTTGGTGACCTGCACCATGATCTGCTGGCCCGACTGAAGAAGGTCCTTGATCTTTCGGCGTCGAAGCTCGTTGCGTCGCATCGTGGCCGGGCTGTTGTCGTTGCCCGATTCCTCCGGCAAGACGTCAGCGATGCTCAGATACGCATTGCGTTCCAGGCCGATGTCCACGAACGCGGCATCCATGCCAGGAAGAACGTTCTGAACGATGCCTTTAAAAATGGATCCGACAACGCGCTCTTCGCGTTCAACGCGATACTCCATGAGCTCGTTGTCTTCGAGTAAAGCGATTCGGGTTTCCCGATTCGAAACATTGACGATGATTTCTTTTCGCGGGGCACCGGTTGCGGCGCGAAAGTCTTTCGGTGCGCCGGGGGTGCGGGTTTTTCGTCCGCGGACGTTACGTTGTTTTGCCATTAGCAATCGGTATGTACGAGTGTACCGGACGTCTGCCCAGATTCCAACTTCAACTTATCGGGCCTGGCTAGCAAAACTCGGGCCTGGCTCAGTCCGACCAGAGCCAGACGCTGCCACCGCAACCGCCGCACACAAAATCAAAATGGTTATGACCTGTTTAATCGCCCGCACGTTTCGCCTCCCTACTTGAATATGTGGTGCCGCCTTGGTCGCCCACAAAATCAGAATCCGTTCTGATAACAATTAGTTTCGGCAGAATCTGCAGTTTCTTCTTCAACTTTTTCCGGGACCGGCCGTTCTCGCCTTCCGGGTAACTTGCAAACGTGCCGGTTTACGAGTATCGGTGTTCTCAGTGCCAAGCAAAATTCCGCGTCTTGGTCGGAATGGTGGCAGGCGAGGAAGACACCAAATGTCCAAAGTGCGGCGAGCTCCAAACCAACCGCTTGGTCAGCCGTTTCGCCCGGTATCGCAACGAAGACGACCGGATTGACGAGATTGCCGACCGCCTCGAAATGATGGGCGAACCCGATTCGGCGGCCGGAATGAGGGAAATTGTCCGCGACCTCGGCAAGGCCATGGACGAAGATGTGTCGGATGAAATCGAAGAGCTCTTCGAAGCCGACATGGCCGGCGAGCTAGCAGACGACGAGTAACTCGTGTACCATCGTTTCGCCGATGGCGCAGAAAATCAAGGCAGAAGGAAAACTCATCGTGGTGTGCGGCAGCATGTTTGCCGGAAAAAGTGAGGAGGTCATCCGACGCGCCCGCCGGTCTTTGTACGCGAAGCGCAAAGTCCAAGTCTTCAAGCCCAGCATCGACAAACGGTACGACGAGAGCATGGTCGTGACCCACATGGGGGTCAAGCATGAAGCCGTTCCGGTACGAAACGTTGCCGAGTTACGCACCCTGGTCTTGCCCGATACCGAGGTCGTTTTGCTTGAAGAGGCTCAGTTCTTTGACGATTCTCTCATCGAGCTTTGCGTCCAATGGGCAGACGAGGGACGAGAGGTCATCTGCGCCGGTCTCGACCAAGATTTCCGCCGCAAGCCGTTTGGCCCTATGCCTGGATTGCTTGCCGCAGCCGACGAGGTCGTCAAGTTGCGAGCCATCTGCATCAAGTGCGGTGCTCCCGCAAGCCATACGCAGAGAATCATCGACGGCAAACCCGCCCACAAAAACGACCCGGTGATCCTCATCGGAGCCACCGAGTCGTACGAAGCGCGCTGCCGCCGCTGCTTTAAACTGCGCGGTTAGCCTTCCAGTAGCTTTACCGTTGCCTTGGCACTGACCGTGGTGCCTTCAATTTTCACTGGAAGAAATGCGCCGGTCCAGTGCTGCTTAAAAACGAAACCATCACTCACCCTTATCCAGATTGTTGAATACGTCGGATTTGCATCCACGCTGGATTCGCGAAAAACTTGCTCGACCCGGAAACACTTTGTTCCGTCAACCAACTCGATTCCCGTCAGTTGCGCGGCTCCGAAGGTTGTGCTCGCACCACCAGGTTGAGCTCCCGGCAGCTTAACAGTCCAGACCTCTCCGATGGCCACCTTCTTGGTCGGTGGTTCGAATTCCATGAAGGAAGTCAAGTGCTCGGTAGGCGCTTTCTTGGACTCGGCCCGTTTAATTTCTTTGCCGTGCTTATCGTAACTAACCTCTTCGATCGACTCCTTAGCGTCCGGCGCGATGGGCTGATTCATTTCTGAGCGTTTGAACGCAAATCGCACGGTGTAGTTGCCATTAGGCTGGTTTATTCGCGTCACTTCTGCGGTAGCGGTCATGCCGAACGATTTGTCTAAACCCTCCAGTTCTGGGTTCATCTCGAACTTGAAGTCAACACCGTAGACGATTTTCTTGGGCCAGGGGATATTCGGTTTGGTCTGAAGCGAGTACTTTTCATCCCGGTGCGAAGACGTCGCGATCGCCGAGGCTAGGGTCAGGACAACGAGCGTGGACACGAGCTTCATCTTGATCTTCATTATATAGCCAGTTAGTGAAACCAGCGCAATAAAATGGTTTCAACCTAGACACCGGGGATATTTAAACCTTACAATTTCACACACGAAAAAGCGGATCGATCCCTACGGATCGATCCGCTTAAGAAGACCAACTTAACCTTCGCGAACGAGGGTGTACTTTGCGTTCACCGGACCAGGAGCGCCTGGGAGGGGAACGTTCTTCCAATCGCCCTCGGCCTTAACCGGGGACCAGTCCTTCTTGTCGAGCCAGAAGATGCTGGTGATCGAAGCGGCGTCGGAACCGGTCTCTTCAACCTTTCCTTCGACCTTTACGACGTCAACGTTGTTGACCTTTTCTTCGGCAAGTACTTTGAAAGTTGCCTTGAACGCTGGCGTTTCTTTCTTTTCGTCTGCTGCCTGCTCAAAGGTCCAGCCCGCGCCGACGGCTACGGGTGCTTCTGGAGCATAAAATCCGCTCAGGTTGGCCATTCGCCACGTGCCAGAGCCGCTGTCTGCGCCTTGATAGGCAACCAGAAGGCCGCGAGGGTTGTATGTGCTTCGAGTAGCAGGCTGATCAGGAACATCCTGCTCTTGCCCAGCGACGGAAAGCTTGGTTTCGGTTGCCTTGGTTTCAACGGTGTAGTTTCCGTTTTCTTCAACCTTGGTGACTTTCTCTTCGTTCAAGCCAGAGAACGTCGCTTCGATGCCCGCCAAAGCGATGTCCGCTTTGATTCGGTACTTGATGACTTCGCCTTCCTTTGGCGCTCGCTTGAAGGTGAATCCATCAACAGCGACCGCGACGGCCAAAATCGAAAGCAGGGCCAAAGCCGAGCCAATTGTCTTAAAAGAAGTCTTCATAGATTTCACTATTTCGACGGGCATTTTACGACTTCGGTTGCGTGAGTTTCTGGGCATTAGGTCCGATGGTCGACTTGGTACCCTCTTCACGGATGTCGCACGACGAATTGGGAGACTACGATTTCGACCTTCCCGAGCACCGAATCGCCCAAACTCCGCTGGAAGATCGAGCCAGCTCGAAGTTGTTGCACGTCGATCCCGCGAGCGGCCAACTTCACGATTTGCGGTTTCGAGACGCGATTTCTCTGCTCCACAAGGGAGACCTTCTCGTGGTCAATGACACTCGGGTGAGTGCTCTCCGCCTCTTCGGCGCAAAAACGACGGGAGCCCAGGTGGAAGCACTCCTCCTCCGCGATCTCGGAGAGGGCAGATTTACCGCGCTCGTCAAGCCCGGCCGGCGGCTGAAGATCGGCTACATCATCGAATTCGAAGCAGGTCTAACTGCCACCATCACCGCGGAGTTGGCCGACGGACAGCGGGAGATTCAGTTTCAAGGCGAAAACGTCACCGAAAGACTTCGAACAATTGGCACCGTGCCCCTGCCTCCATACATCACGACCAAGCTGGAAAACCCGGAACGATATCAAACGGTTTATGCCAAGGAGGGCGGATCCGTCGCTGCCCCTACCGCGGGATTGCACTTCACTCCTGAAGTTCTTCAGGCCATCCGAGACCGCGGCGTTACCATTGGTCGGGTCACGCTAGATGTCGGACTTGACACTTTCCGCCCCATCGCCGCCGAGAAGCTTGAAGACCATCATATGCACGGTGAGTGGTGCTCCGTGCCTCCCGAAACGGTGGAAATGATCGCGAGCGCGAAAGGGAGGGTGATCGCCGTTGGCACCACATCCGTACGAACCCTGGAGTCCTTCGCAATCGGCAAGCGCCAACTCGAATCAGGTCGAAAACTGACTTCAATCTTCATTCAACCGGGCTACGATTTTCAAATCGTGGACGGAATGTTCACCAACTTCCACATGCCTCGAACGACCATGCTCCTCATGATCTCGGCGATGGCTGGCAAGGACATGATCCAAACGGCGTACCGACACGCGCGGCAGTCTGACTACCGATTCCTGAGCTTTGGCGACTCAATGTTGATCCTAAATTCCGCTTCTGTATCAGGTTAGCGCTTGAATCCCGGATAAGAATTACCGTGAACCCTAGACATATCGGTGTAGAATCACGTAGCTAATCGAGGAAGCTTGGCGCTAGGAGGGTTATTTAAGTGTCCCCATCGGACTTTGATCCAATTTCGTATATTGAGAATGCTTTTCTTGATAAAAAGGTCGAACCAAAAGTGCCGGAAGGCTTGGAGCTAGAGCTGCCGGACCTTCAAGAGTACTTGACCCAAATTCCGCGAAAAGCAGTCAAATCGAACCAGAAATTCCGCAAAACCGAAATGCGCGCCCCGCGTCCACGCCGCGCAGAAGAAAAGACTTCGAGTGCTGCGATGGATCCTGCCATCCAAGCGGTGTGGCGTTCGCTCCCGAAGAACGTCGAGTTTCTGATTCAGTACTTCAACGACTCTTCGGTGCAGAACTATTACCGTGGTGAGTTCAAAGAATCGCGAGAAGAGCTGATCAGACGCTTGCTCGACCCGGAACTCTCGTTAGAAGATACAAGCCGTCTGCTCGGAGTCGTACCTGCAACCGTGCGTCGATACACCAACCGCGGCTGGCTAAAATGCCATCGCACTACCGGCGGCCAGCGCCGGTTTCGACTGAGCGATTTGGTTCAGTTCGTCGAAGTTCATGGTCGCTTCCCTGAGGAGTGACCATGTCAAAGCCGTTGCGGATCGCGGTCTTCTCCGATAGCGCGCTCCCCCTTATCAACGGCGTGAGCGTTTCCGTCGCCGCCCTGGTAGAAGAACTTCGAGACCGTGGGCATGATGTGGATCTTTATGCAAACCGGTTCCCCGGCTTTGTTGAGACCCATCCGAATAACGTTCGGTTTCATGCGGTCGAGATTCCGTTTTGGCGCGGCTACCCGGTAACGATGCCGCCACTGGGAACCCAACTTCGGCGTTTTCGAGAGCGGACATACGACATCGTCCATACGCACACTCCGTTCCCCGTCGGAATGATCGGGCTACGATGGGCCGAATCGCACGAGCTGCCGATCGTCTCGACGTACCACACCCTGTACGACCGGTACTCGCACTACGTCAAGATTCTGCCACCACGATTCGTCCGGTACCGAATTGCTCGACACACCAACTACTACTACAGCCGGGTCCACCATGTCATTACTCCCAGCGAAGCGAGCCTGAAGTGGCTTCGGCGGCACGACGTTCACACCAGGGCCACCATCATCCCAACCGGTAGCCCGGTGCCAAAACGGCAAAACCGCGAGGAGCTCCGAGCAAAGTTCGGCGTTTCGCCGACAGACGTAGTGCTTCTCTACGCTGGTCGCCTTGCTCCGGAAAAGAATCTTCGCTTGCTTATAGAGGCAGTGTCGGATCTGATGGCGCAGCGGCCCGAGGTTCAACTTTGGCTCATGGGCGATGGACCGTACCGGGTGACCTGCGAAGAACTCGTTGATCAACTTAGGATTCGAGCCCGAGTGAAGTTTTTTGGCTTCGTCAGCCAACCATCAGTAGGGGACGTGTATGGGGCTGCAGACTTGTTCGTGTTTGCCAGTGTGACCGAGACTCAAGGGTTAGTTGTGCAGGAGGCGATGCTACATCGGCTGCCAGTGGTTGTTGTAAGTGGGGGCGGTGCAAGTGAGACAATTTTTGATGGGCATAACGGACTCTTGGCACGGAACGACCGTATGGACTTTTGTCAGAAGATGAACGAGGTCCTCAGCTCCAACGAAACGCGGCAACAACTCGCCGAAGCGGGATTTCATTCACAATTGCCTAGGTCCATTCCCGCAATGGTAGATCGCGTGCTTGCTGTCTATCGTGAGGTCATTTCGGAGTTCCGTAGCAGCGAGGTAAATCTTGATCCATAACGACACCATGCGGGCTCCGGGAGTTGCCACGGACCGAAAACCGCTGCTTGATGCGACGCTGCTCCTGATCGGGCTCACCGTGCTGCGAATGCTCGTTCAATTCGTTCCGGTGCCGCTCGACCTGGTGCCCACGACGAGCCTCATCGTCAGCATGATTTTCGTGGGTTTACCGATCGCGGCGATTTTTAGAGCATCAGCCTTTGCTTGGCAGGTGAAGTCCAGCCTGATTGCTCTTGTGTTTGGCCTCGCGCTTCAGTTTGGTCTGGCTTTTGTAGCGCCGATGTTCGTTTCCGGAGTCGGTGCAGTGCTTCACGGAATTTCTCAGGCCGGACTTGTCGTCTGGACCCTTGGTCTTGGGGCGCTCCTATCGCAGGTCATCAGCGACAAAAATTTGATCGTGCCGATTGCGATCTTCCTCGCCCTTTTCGACGTGTGGCTCGTTTTTGTTCCGGAAGGGCCCGTTGGGCAAATTGCACGCGGCAACAACACTGCCCTCGCTTCAGTCGCGTATCAACTCCCTCGCCCAACGCACGTGCCCACCGACGGTCGCGCAATGCCTCTCGCCTATGTTGGTCCCGCGGACTTCCTCTTCATGGCGATGTTCTTCGCGCTCCTCTACCAGTTCAACCTTCGGATTCGCCAAACCGCCATTTGGCTCACACCGGTCCTAATTTGCTATCTGCTCACAACGCTATTGTTCGGTTCGGTTAGGATCGGACCAATCAGCCTCGGAGCGTTGCCCGCGCTGTTGCCCATTGGCGCTGTTGTTTTAGCCGTTAACTGTCGTGAGTTTAAGTTCACGGCAGAAGAAAAACTGACAACGGTAGTCCTGACCGTCGTTTGTCTGAGCGTGCTGGCGTGGCGATTCAGCGTGCAGCCGACAAAGCTGCCAACTGCGCCTTCGAAGAAGGAGCGCGGCCTAAAGCGCTCAAAATCGATGCGCTTGCCAGCGACAGTTGAGCAAGGTCAATCCCGGTAGCAATTCCCTCTCTTTCCAGCGCGTAAACCAAGTCCTCGGTCGCCAAGTTGCCCGCCGCGCCAGGAGCATAGGGACATCCGCCCAGCCCACCTGCACTCGCGTCGAAACCTGCGTTCGGCGTTTCATCCAGGGCCGCAAACACATTTGCCAGCGCCGTGCCGTTCGTGTCATGAAAGTGCCAGAAGACCTCGGTACTCGGTAGCTCCTTTGCCACTAGCTTCGCCAGTCGCTTAACCTCCGAAGGCCCGGCAACTCCGATCGTGTCACCAAAGCTAATCTCGTCACAACCAAGTTCGATTAAGGCTTGGGCGACCTCAATTGTTCGCTCCGGTTGGACCTTGCCGGCATATGGGCACTGGAACGCGGTGCTGACGTAACCACGCACCCAGGTGTTTGGGGGCCGCATGGCTAGCAATTCGCGGAACGCCACCAGAGACTCTTCGACGGTCATGTTGATGTTCTTTTGCGTGAACGCATCGCTCGCTGCCGTAAAGATCGCGAATCTCGTCACTCCAACTTCAACGGCGCGCAGCATGCCTCGAACGTTTGGAACAAGTGCGCTGTACTTCGGGCCAGCCGGGAGTTGCGGCCAAAGCTCCGCCGCGTCCGCAAGTTGCGGAATCCACTTTGGGCTTACAAAACTTGTGGCCTCGATCTCCTGGATTCCAGCGTGTGCCAGCGCGGCAATGAATTCAAGCTTAACCGCCGTCGAAATTGGAACCGATTCGTTCTGAAGCCCATCACGCGGGCCAACTTCGACGATTCTCATTTCGGCGTCACGCGGAAAAGCACCGCCGAATCCTCAACCTGTTGCCCCGTCACCACGCCCAAATGAGCGACCTCGCCATCGAAGGGAGCCAGCAACGGCTGCTGAGTTTTCATGGCTTCTAGGACCACGAGGGTTTGGCCTTTGGTGACTGAATCTCCAACTTGAACCCGAACATCCACGATAAGTCCAGGCATTGGTGCTCGCGCTTCTCCGCTAGCTGCGGCACCAGCCCCGGTTCGGCTTGGCGGCTTGGTCGAAAACTTGTACTGGAATCCACGGTGCGAAACGAGGACCTCGTCGCCGACCCTCACCGCGGCGACGGACACGCATCCGCCGTCCGTGATCAGGCGAAATCGATCGCCGTCTGGCTCAATTCGAGCCGAAGTTTCTGCGCCGAACAATTCTCCGTCAAGATACAGCCGCATGTTTTTGCTCTCGGTACCACTTTGCACCGTCGATGAACGATTGAAAAAGTCGGACGGTCGCATCGTCGTCTGGAGTTCGCTCAGGATGCCACTGAACCAAGATGCAAAAGCGTCCGTCCGTGCCTTCCAGAGCCTCGACGGTTCCGTCTCCATGCGTCGCGACTACCTTAAGACCTTCACCGACCACAGAAACCGCTTGATGGTGAAAAGATCGTCCTTCCACGATCGGCGCGCCGACGACTCCCGCGAACCGACTTTCGGAGTCGACCTCATAAGTTTGTAGTTCGCCGCTAGAGTGCTCATTTGATCCGACTCGGTCCGGCGTGTGTTGCTCAAGCTTGCCACCTTGCATCACATTCACAAACTGACAGCCATAGCAAATCCCGAGAATCGGAAGCTGTGCTGGCAGCGCCCGGTAAACGGCTTCCTCAATCCGGAAGCGCTCAGGATGCTGGAGTTCATTGGCCGGATGATTTTCTTCGCCGAAGTGCTTCGCGTCAATATCCATCCCGCCGGGAATCAGGAGCCCATCAATCAGACTCGCCACTGACTCCGGGTCGCTGTGCGGCGTGATGATGAGGGGCACTCCGCCCGCCCGGGCGACCATTTCGGCGTAGTTGATGTTCAACTGGACGCGAGCACCGCCAGTGCGCTCGTCGTCCACCGCTTTGACGTCCCCCGTGATGCCGATGATCGGCTTGGACACCGTCAGATCAGCTCCCGAATGTGCTCGACGTTCTTCTTAACCGCGTTGAGGAACTGCGCTGCACCGACTCCGTTTGCCACTCGGTGGTCGAAGGTCAGGGCTAAGTTTGCGCATCGCTGCAGCTTGAGTTCCGTTGTGTTCTGCGCCAACCCGTTGTAAGCCTCGCCCAAGAACAGGGTTCCAACGCTCGGCGGCACGACGACCGGCACCGCATCTCGAAGACCGAATGACTGCATGTTTGTCAGAGACAGCGTTACCGTTTCGTTCGCCTGGTCTGTTCCCTGTCGCGCAAGCTCAATCTTCTCGCGGGTCCGTTGCGCAAACGCACGCCAGTCGAGGGTGTCGGCATCCTCGACGACGGCGAGAACTAGTTCATCTCCCGGCAGGCTCACCGCGATTCCGAGGGAGACGTGATTGTAGGTCCGCAGCGTGGTGTCGTTTACTAGGCTGGATCGGAAGATGGGGAACTGCGCGAGTGCCTTGGTAACGGCGAAGGCGAAGAGCGTGAACGCGCTCGGTTGGAAATCGCTTCCCGAGGCCTTGATCTCGGCTCGGAGAGTTTCAATCGCCGTCCAATCGGCAACCACAACTTCGGTGCCTGGCACAACAATGGCGTTGCCGCGAACCATTCGAGACGACAAGAGACGCTGCTTGCTTGGCACCGCACTATCGACGAACGGACCGGTTGTGGGCACGGATGCACCGCCAAGGTGGGCGTCAATATCGGCCGGCATCAGCTTTCCGCCTGCGGCTTCGGCCAACTCGGCAAGCACGGCGTCTGAAATTCCTTTCTCTTTGGCGTAGGCCCGGGTGCGCGGCGGAATGTTTACTCCGCGAACTCCGCTAGACGCGGCGGCGGCTTCAACAACTTCTTCAGCCTTCGGCGCGCCGTGGGACGAGGTCACCTGCTGCTCATCTTCCGATTCAATGCGCGCGATATCGGCGCCGATTGCGAGCAGATCATCTTCCGCGGCCAGCCATTCGACGAGGGTGCCGGAGTACGGGCTTTCCACGTCCATGACCGCCTTGTCGGTCTCCATCTGATAGATCGGCTCGTCGCGCTTGATCGTATCTCCTGGCTTCTTTAGGAACGAAACGACCCGGGCTTCTTGAAGGCCCTCACCAAGTTGCGGAATCTGAATGGAAACGATGGCCATGGCATTCTCCCGCGCCTGCGCGGATGAAACCTAGTTTGGCATGAAGACCCAGAAATGCGAAAATTGACCGATATAATCAATTCATGGCTAGGGCGAAACGCGTGGAAACAGATGTGGAATACGCGACCAAGCAGCAGCGTGACATCGGTGGAGTCAAACGCACCTATGTGTTCGCGCCCGGACCCGAAAATGTTTGGCGAGTCATTCACGTCAGTAAGGACGCATTTCCGGCAAGTCTTATTGGCGAGGAGGAAATCCGTCCCTGGCATCTTTCGGTTGATCTCGAAGACGGAGTCCAAAACCGAAGCGAAGTTGCAATGATTGCGGTGGAAGATGATGGAAAACTTCCTTGGCCCGCAGGCTGGGGCGATCCGGTGACCGTCATCGACAGAATGCCAAGGGGCAGAGTTGCGGTAGCCGAAGCGCGAAAAGAATACGGGCCGTGACGTGGTGATAGATTTGGCGCCGACGACATGGGACCATGCATTCTTCCTTCAAGCCAGAAGCGCTTTATCCGCCACCATCGCCCTTGAATCTTCCGTTTCAGACACGTGTCAGCAATTGCACTGTTTGCAGATGTCTATAGAATGTTTGGGCAAAGCCTACATATCCAGAGCTTCCGGAACTGCACCGGCCAGAAGGCACGACGCGTTTTCGTTGCGAGCCGCAGAAATCCCCCTCGCTATTTTGAGTATAGAAGACAGCGATCTCACCCAGCGCCTACTCAGATCATTCCGTGCGGTTCAACACTTTGCAATCGAAATCGAGGGGCTCAACCCGGCCCTGGCCCAACGCGGCTCCGGAATCAACGTCGAATACCCCTGGATCTCCGGCGATGAAGTCCTTTCTCCCGTCACCTTCAACTTCAGCAAAAGGTTCCCCCGAGCAAAACGACTGCGACTGATCAACGTGCTCGACAATTTGTTGATATTCGAAGGCTACTAAAGGTATTCTCTTCGTTCTGCCCGGGCGATGCTTCCCTCTCCCCGCTGGCGAAAAACCAGAAGAGATTTGCCATGGCAAAGAAAATTACCGCTAACATCAAGCTCAACATCCCGGCCGGAAAGGGAACTCCAGCTCCGCCCGTAGGCCCTGCCCTCGGTCAAGCCGGCATCAACATGATGGAGTTCTTGAAGAAATTCAACGAAACGACTGCCCCAAACATGGGCTTCGTTATGCCGGTTGAAATCACCGTCTTCGAAGATCGCTCCTACACCTTTAAGATCAACCAGCCGCTCGTTACGGATCTCATCAAGCGAGCCGCCGGAATCGAGCGCGGTGCGGCAAACGCCAAAACCGACAAAGCCGGTTTCCTCACCAAAGAAAAGCTTCGCGAAGTTGCAAAGCAGAAAATGGCTGACCTTAACACCAACGACGAAGAAATGGCCATGCGCATCGTTGCCGGTTCGGCACGATCCATGGGCGTTCGCGTCGAAGACTAAGCCTTTAGGCCCGGTCCGACGTAACCCGTCGGACCGGCCAACGTCTGTTCACTGTAACGAACATGAAAGTTCGACTTATTTCCTTCGGGATTCTCCTGGCCATCGGCCAGATAGCGTTGGCTCAGGTGGGAACCTCCGTGTCGCCAGACACCGGAGCAGATTCCTCAGCGCAAAGTGCTGCAGATGCACTCCGTCAAAATGCAGGTACGGATGGCGCCTTCTTGGCCGCCGGACTCCTAAAGGCGAACTTTAACAAAGAGGACCTCGCAACGATCCTTGAGTTCCCGAGCGACCAAATCGTGATTGTGTCGCTTACCGGCGCCCAAGTAAAGCAAGCTTTCGAGAGATCGATCCAGCTGTTCCCTCAGCCCAATTCCAGCTTCTTACAGATATCTGGCTTCGAAGTCTCGTTCAACCGTGCCGCCCCAGCTAACTCACGCGTCCAAAGCGTAACTGCCAACGGCACCAAGCTGGATGAAACACGGATCTACACGATCGCTATGCCAGCAAACCTGGGTCGTGGCGGGTTAGGCTATTTCAAGATATGGGACAAGAGCAAAATCACCAAGACGCTGCCGCAAACCTTGGAAGAAGTCCTGCGCGGAAAGCGGGTTACCGATTCCTCGCCACGCTGGTTGGCCTCGGGCTCCTGAGCGTTCCTCACAGCCAAGATCCCATCCCCGCTGTCACGCCGTTTAGCGGCGAGGCTGCTTACACCTATCTGAAGAAGCAATGCGAGTTTGGACCGCGCGTTCCTGGCACGGTCGGCCACGCAAAAGGCAAAACCTTCATTCAGGACGAGGCAACCAAGTACGCCGACAAGGTTGAACTCCAGAATTTTACGCACCGCTGGTCGAAGACACGTGACGTCTACGACATGACCAACGTGCTTGCCTTCCAAAACTGGGAAAAGGCAACCACCCGCGTTATTCTCTTGGCGCACTGGGACACTCGTCCGAGCGCAGACATGGAGCCAAGGCCTGAAAACCGGCAGAAGCCGATTGCCGGCGCGAATGATGGTGCTAGCGGAGTGGCCGTGCTGCTCGAGCTGATGAAAACGCTGAAAGGCCGAACCGGGTCAGTGGGAATTTGCTACGCATTCGTGGACGGCGAAGACTTAGGACCGGACATTAGCGAGATGTTCCTCGGCGCCGAATATCTCTCTCGCCACCTGCCGACTCCAAAGCCGCAATACGGGATCCTTCTCGACATGATCGGAGATGCAGACCTATCGATCCCGAAAGAGGAATACAGCAACTATTACGCGCCTGAACTCATGAAGGCCCTGTATCTGCACGCCGCGTCGCTGGATATGCGATCAACGTTCCCGAACGTCATTGGCTCCCCGATCCTTGATGACCACCTCAGCCTCAATCGCGCGGGCATCCCTACCATCGACCTGATCGACTTCGATTACCCTTACTGGCACACCCTGCAGGACACGCCGGACAAGTGCAGTGCCGAAAGTCTTGGCAAAGTTGGCAAACTTCTTGAAACCTGGCTCACAAAGCCAACTCCGTGGACTCTGAAGCGCTAACCCCGCGTAGAAGCACTCATGATCTCACCATACGATTGGCAAGAGGGCGTTAGTAACCGCGCCCAATACATAGAAGAGCGACTCGCCCAAGGTCTTCCCGTTCTCGCGATCTCACTTAACGACGGTCTTCTGATGTACTCGCGCCGTCGACAAAGCCGCAAGGTTTTCGAGATCTACGACCGCATCATCTTTGCTGGCCTCGGGCAGCAGTCTGACCTCGAAGCCATCCGCGCCGCCGCCCTAGAGTTCGCCAGCCGCGAAGGCTACCAACGAAGTGAAGACGATGTAACCGTCCAACGAGTGGCCACCACCGTTAGCGGTCCGATCAAGCAGGCATTTGCCGACTTTCGGACCGCCCCGGTCGTCGCACGCAGCCTCTTTGCCGAGCTCGGCGCGACTCCGGAGAAGGACACGTACTACGTCATCGACTTCGACGGTGACTACGCCGTGGCAAGGCTTCGTTCCGCCATCGCCGGGACGCTTGATATTGGTTCCAAGCTGGAAACGGCACTCTCAGAAATCCCGACCGCAACCGAACCCGAAGCGGCCATTGCCAAACTCTCCGACATCTTCGATTCAAGCTTCGAAGGCACAGTGCCAGCAGGTCTAAAAGAAGAAGCGATCCTCATCGAGCGGAACACGCTTCGAGAAGATCGCTTCCGGGTTCTCCGGGCCGTCGAAGGGATTTAAGCCCGGATAAGCAGGACCGGGTACGGCTCTGACACCACCTGGTGCAGGGCCACACTGCCCGTAAACACGCGCTCAATTAAGCCATGGCCCTGTGCGCCGAGAATCAGCAAACTCGCCGAACGTTCGGTCATCGTGTCGGAGATCTGCTCATTGACGTCACCCGGCAGAACGCTGAACGACACGTCATAGCCAGACTCACCCAAACGGGTCGCCAGGGCTTGGCACTTCTCTGTCAGTTGCTCTTCCACCCATTCCTTCATATCGATCTGGAGTTCGGGAAGGCTTCGCAGAACCATCTTGGTTTCGAGCTCGTCGATGTCGTAAACCGTGAGGATGTGAATCTGTTGAAGCCCCATCGGTGCCATTTTCAGAAACTTCTCAAGTGCTCGAGCCGCGTACTCGGAATGGTCAGTCGCAAAGACCGCAGTAATCGGACCTTCAACGACTGCTTCACCTTTGGAAACCAAAACTGATGTATCAGCCTCGTTCGTGAGCGAATTGCTCACGCTGCCCAGAATCGCGCTGAGCCATTTGCCTCGAACGACCGAGTTCACGACCAGCAAATCGGCTTTGAGCTCGCTCGCTTCTCGAAGCAGAACCGGAACGACCGCACCGTAAAGCACGACCGAGTCAGCAGTGATTCCGTCCGCGGCTAGGCTTTCAACGGCTTGGGCCGCCGCTCGGTGTGAAGCCGAGTCCGTCTGGCTCACGTAGTCCGTTGCCACAAACGGGGCGCCCGGGCCCAGCGGGATGATAGGCGGAGTTGTATCCACCGCCGAAACGACCGTGACTTCGGCTCCACTAAAGCCAAGTCGTACGAACAAATCCATTCCTGGCTTGTATCCGCCACCTGCATCAACGCCAATGATCGCTTTCATATTTCGTTCACTCCAAGCCCATTCTATGCTCTTTCGCCAACCACCGTCGGGCCAGGTGAAATTGCCGCTAAAATGCCCGGATGCGCGCGCTCTGCCTCTCGTTTTTGCTGCTTCCGGTCCTGTCACCAGCAGACGTCATCCCAAGTCAGCTTTACAACGGCATCAATCGGCCACTTAAGGTTCAAGTACGCCCACCGCTCCAGGCCGAGAGCATCGAGCTTCAACTTTGGGACGCAACCGGTACAAAGCCGATTGCCACGAAGAGCGTTCGGCCAGGAAGTAACGACCTGACAAAGCTGTTTCCCGAACTCTGGACCAGCAAACCAAACGGCATAAAGTACGTTCAACTCGTGGCCGACGGCAAACCGACCGATGCACCGCTGGTTCTGCAACCGATGACCAGCCCGCAGATTTCGCGACTCGCGGCGGATGGAAAGACCGTCGAATTTGTTCCGGACGAAGACCAGGAGTTCGCCGGGTACCGCGCATACCCAGACCGCAATCTCGTGATTGAAACGAGCATGGGCAAAATGGAGTTTCGACTTCGCCCCGACGCTGCCCCGAACACGACTTTCAACGTCCGCGGCTTTGTAGAAGGTGGCCTGTACAACGACACGATTTTCCACCGCGTCGTCGCGAAGCGAGCAGATGGAACGCCTTTCGTCATTCAAGGCGGTGACCCGGCAGGGACCGGCAGTGGTGGTCCAGGCTGGGCGTATCCGCTCGAAAACAGCACGTTGCCACACGATTTTGGCGTCATCTCGATCGCCCGAAGCACCGACCCGAATACCAACGGTTGCCAGATCTTCGTCTGCCTCAGCCGAGCCGGAACGAAGCACCTCGACAGCCGCTATGCCGCCTTCGGTCAGCTGATCAAGGGAGCCGAAGTTGTGCTCAAAATCGGTGCCGTACCGGTTGGAAAGGCAGATCGACCGAACGATCCGCCCAAGATTCACCGCATGAAACTCGTCCCTGCCTCGCCATTCGGCATGGGACCGAAACCGCTCGCCCGGCCAGACGAGCCCGTTTCGCCCGGGAAATAAGCATTAGCGCCGGACTTTAGGCGGGATATCTCGGGGAGAACTTGCGTAATCCGTCCCATGAACCGTACAGTGAAAGGGATGACTTTAGGCACCTTCGCGGTCCTTTTGGCCAACACCGCATCCGCGGGGGTGACTTCAACCCAAGCCAACGACCCGTTCTATCCCGGCCCAAACCCGCTTCTGATGAAGCACCCGACCGTAAACGCGACCAGTATTGTCTTTGAATATGCTGGCGATCTATGGTCGGTTGCTCGCAGTGGCGGAGCCGCACAGCGACTGACCACGGACGCTGGCATCGAGTCCGAGCCGTTCTTCTCCCCAGACGGCACTCAAGTTCTCTTTAGCGGCGAGTACGACGGGAATCAAGACGTTTATGTGATTCCAGCCACCGGCGGAAGCCCAAAGAGGCTCACCTATCATCCGGCGACCGATCGTGCTGCCGGTTGGACTCCTGATGGAAAGAGCGCGCTCATCGTCTCAAGCATGCTTCAGAACACGGTGCTTCCCCGACTTTTCACCGTGCCAGTTTCTGGCGGCACGCCAAAGCCGCTCCCGTTGCCATCGGGCAGTATGGGATCGCTCTCCGCTGACGGACAGCGAATTGCCTATGTTGCCGGCATCAAATGGCAAGATGCTTGGAAGCGGTATCGCGGCGGCCAAACCTACGCCATCTGGATCGCTGATCTGAAGGATTCGAAGTGGAAGGAGATTCCACGCAAGAATACGAACGACGAGCAGCCGATGTGGATCGGTGACCGAATCTACTTCCTTTCCGACAAGAAAGGGCCCGTCAGCCTTTACAGCTACGACGAGAAGTCGGGTCAGGTCGTCGAAGAAGTTCCTCCGGCAGGGTTCGATATCAAGTCCGCCACCGCTGGCGCGGGCGCGATCGTTTACGAAAAGCTCGGGTCCATTCACCTGTTCGATCCGAAAACGAAGTCGAGCAAGCGGGTCGAAATCACCATCTCCGCCGACTTCCCTGAGGTTAGAACCCAGTTCAAGGATCTCTCCGGCAGAGTTGGGGCCGCGAGCATCTCGCCAAGCGGTCAGCGCGTTGTCATCGAGTCGCGCGGGCACATCCTCACCGTTCCTGCCAGCAAAGGCGACGTTCGCGAACTGACGGGACGACAAGGCGTAGCCGAGCGATTCCCGGCGTGGTCGCCCGACGGCCAAACGATCGCTTTCATCAGCGACTCGACTGGCTGGTACGAGCTCGTTCTGCACAATGCGGGCACGAAAGAGGAAAAGCGCGTCCGCTTGGGCGAAGGGCTTTCGTTCTTTTATCAGCTCGTCTGGTCCCCTGACAGCAAGGCGATTGCCTACACCGACAACAAGAAGAACGTTTGGATTCACGAGTTGTCGACTGGGCGCAACATCAAAATCGACACCGGTACCTACGAGGACCCGAACACCAACATCGTGCCACGCTGGTCGCCCGATTCGCGCTGGCTCACCTGGGCCCGCGACCTCGACAACCACCTCAACGCGGTGTTTGTCTACAGCCTCGACACCGCGAAAACGACCCAGATTACCGATGGTCTGAGCAACGCGAAGTATCCGGTCTTCGACCGAGACGGCAAGCACCTGTACTTCGTCGCCAGCACCAACACCGGTCCTGCGGCGAGCTATCTCGATATCAGCAGCTACACCAACCTGAACGTTGTCAGTAGCGTATATGCGATCGTTCTGAGCAAGAACGGAGAGAACCCGCTCGGTCCTGAGAGTGACGAAGAAGCCGTGAAGGAGCCAACACCTCCAACGCCACCGGCCACTCCACCTGGGACTCCTCCAGCCACGCCACCAACCGCGCCTCCGGCCGGACCGCCGGCGGGCGGACCACAAGGAGGACCTCCTGGCGGACCGCGTGGACCTCGCCCCGCTCCAAAGGTGACGATCGACTTCGAAGACATCTCGCAGCGGATCCTCGCCCTGCCGATGCCGACGGCCGATTACTCCGCGCTCGAAGCCGCAACGCCGGGTTCGTTCCTCGCCGTGTTCTCGACCCCTCGGGCAACGCTCACGTCTCCTGCCCAGATCACCCTGCTTCGCTTTAGCTTTGCCACCCGTCGGCCGCAGCCGGTCGGCACCGGGATTCAGCTACTCGATGTGAACGCCACCGGAGATAAGGCCCTGATCGCCCAAGGTGGTCAGTTGCAGATTCTCAGTACGGTCGCACCTGCACCTCCGACGCCGCTCGACATCAGCAATATCCGAGTGAAGATCGATCCTCGGCAGGAATGGCGGCAGATGTTCAAAGAGGTTTGGCGAAATGAGCGAATCTTCTTCTATGACCCGAACCTGCACGGAATCAACGCTGCCGAAATGGAGCGACGGTACGAGCCGTTCCTGAAGAACATCGCAAGCCGTGCAGACCTGAACTACCTGTTCACCGACATGCTGGGTGAACTCAGCATTGGACACATGTTCATCGACGGCGGCGATATTCCCGGCAAGCCGTTCATCCCGGGAGGCTTGCTCGGCGCGGACTACGCGTTTGAAAACGGTCGGTACCGACTTACCCGCGTCTATAACGGCGAGAACTGGAACCCCGGCGCTCGCGCTCCGCTCACCGCTCCCGGAGTCAATGCCGTCGCAGGTGAGTACATCCTTGCCATCGATGGCCAAGACCTCACGGAGCAAGGCGACATCTACGAAAAGCTCGAAGCCAAAGCCGGAAAGCAAGTGAAAATCAAGATCGGACCTAAGCCAGACGGCGCGGGCTCCCGAGAAGTGACGGTTGTGCCAGTGGCCAGCGAAGCCGGACTTCGAGCCCTAGCTTGGCGAGAAGACAATCGTCGGCTTGTTGACAACCTCAGCGGCGGAAAGATTGGCTACGTCCACGTTCCAGACACCAACGTTGGCGGCTGGACCAGCTTCAACCGGTACTACTATGCCCAGGCTGGAAAGCAGGGCATCGTTGTGGATGAACGCTACAACCAAGGCGGCCTCATCAACGACTACATGGTTCTGGAAATGACCCGAACCCTGCAAGGCGTGTTTGCCCCGCGAAGCGGAAAAGACGGCGCAACGCCGGGTGTCAGCATCTTCGGGCCGAAGGTCATGCTGATCAACCAGTGGGCAGGCTCCGGCGGCGACATGTTCCCATGGCTCTTCCGAAACCAGAAGGTCGGAAAGCTCGTTGGAAAGCGAACCTGGGGCGGACTAGTCCGCGCCTTTGGATTCGAACTCGTTGATGGCGGCGTAGTCCGCGCGCCGGACGTTGCGTTCTACAACCCGAACGGAACTTGGGACGTTGAAGGCTGGGGCGTGGAGCCAGACATCGAGGTCGAAATGGACCCGTACCTTTGGCGACAAGGCCGAGATGCACAGCTCGAGCGAGCCGTCGCAGAAGTCCTGAAGGAAGCCGCGACCTTCAAGTATCCCAAGCCGATTAAGCCTCCGTTCCCAGATCGAACGAAGATCGACATTCGGTACTGACCGTCAATCTCGGACAAACCGGAAAATGCCAAGAAGAAAAATTCTTCTTGGCATTTTTCATTTACCATGGTAAATTACATTCGTTTACCACGGTAAATGACGAGGACCGCATGGGAATGAAACTGGGAAATCTGCAACTGCGCATCATGCGCTCGCTTTGGGAGCGTGGCGAAGCGACGGCACGGCAAATCACTGACGACTTAAGCGGCGGCGTACCAAGCACGCTGAGCACGGTGCAAACGCTGCTCCGCAAGCTGGAGACCAAAGGCGCCGTCAGGCATGAACAGCGGGAGCGGACCTTCTACTTCCGCCCGCTCATAAAGGAGCAAGACGTAGCCCGAAGTGCCGCACAGGATCTTCTGGCTCGGGTTTACGACAACTCACTGTCCGGCCTCCTTGCCCACCTTTTGGAAGACGAAACCGTGTCCGCCGAAGAACTCCGCGACATTAAGCAACTCATCGAAGCCCGCGAGCGGGAGATGACGAAGTGATCGAAAACGCCTTCCTCCTTTTTCTCGTTCAGTCCGCGATTCTGATCGCGGCAACCCATGTCGCCCTCCTGTTCCTCAAGCGCAGCCCGGCTCTTCGCCAAGCGATCATCCGCGCCTCGCTCGTCGGCTGCGTCGCCCTCGCTGCCTTCTCTGTCTGGAGCTTCAACCAGCCGCCAGCCAGCCTGCCACGGCCCAGCGCTCGCGTCACCTTACCAAGCCTGGCCGCTCCGGCCCAGGCTTCTACCCTGCCGTCGGTGATGACCCGACCCACCGTCGAATCGGCACCGCCCGCAACGAAGTTCCTTCCTGAGTTACCCATCGCCTTGACCGTCTGGCTGGTTGGAGTGCTTGTCGGAAGCCTGTATCTCGGTGCTGGGCTGGTCAAGCTTCGTCGACTAAAGCAGCAGTCCCGATCATGGACTTCGGCAGCTTTTGATAACCTTGCGGCGCAACTTGGTCACCGAAAAGTTGCCGTACGAACCGGTGGGCACATTCGAACTCCGTTCGTGACCGGAGCGCTTCGGCCCACCATTTTCCTTCCCGAATCTCTAACTGTCAATCCAGATCCGACCCTGGAGCTGGTCCTGCGACACGAACTGGCCCACGTGACCAATCGCGACCTCGGCTTCCTGCTCTTGCATCGCGTGCTGACCATCGTGTTGTGGCCACAAGTTCTGCTCTGGACTTTGCGGAAGCCTATGCTAGAAGCATCCGAAGAGGTCTGCGACCGCGTTGCTCTTTCCACGTCCACAGGTTCGCCAACACTTGGAACCGACTACGCCAAGGCACTCGTAGCTTTACACGAACGATTCCAGCCCGAGCGTACGCCATCTCTCGCCGTCGGCATGGTTCGAAAGAGCTCCGGCCTGCGTCGGCGAATAACCGCGATCCTTGACCCTACTCAGCAACCAGAAAGCAAGCGTGTGAAATTCCTCTTGGTCGCCCTTGCAACACTAACATGCGGCAGTTTAGCGGTGCTGGTTTCTGCATCGTCCGATCAATCTCAAAGCAAGCGTGGGCGCCGACAAGGGGGCCAAGTTGATCCGGTGAAATGGCTCATGGTGCAAGGCAAATGGCCAACGAACCAAGAAACCCCGATTTTGATTTCGCCACCGTCTCCCTGGAACCACAACAATCGAGTCGATCTCGGCGACGGTCCGGTCGACCCGACTTTCCGCGGCCCTATCACTGTGACCGATGCGAACGGTAAAGCCTTATCTAGCGGTGATGTTTGGCTTATAGCCGAGGCGCCGCACAGAAAATACGCCCAATTGCTGCCGGTGCGAAAGGGACAAGTCGTGGTTCCGAAACATCCGGAGCGCCCTCGCTCGGGACGCCTAGTCGTCAATTCAACGGAGGGCATCGACTGGATGCAGCTATGGCCATCGACCAAAACGGTAACCAACATGAAGCTATCCCGGCCCGAGACCCTTCGTGGACGCTTGTTGCTTCCTAATGGAAACGCCGCCAGGAAGATGCAAATTTATGTCAGAATGATACGCAAGCCGGGTGGGTCGCAATCTGAGTTGGGACGGGACCTGCTGCTTGAACCGACAAGCAACTTCTTGCAGATTGAAACTCAAACGGATGAGGAAGGCATGTACACCTTCAATCGGCTGCCTGCTGGATGCTTGATTCGGCTAGATGTTAGCGACTTAAGTATTGCGCCTCCCAGCAGCGATGACGAGATTCAACTGGGACAATCAGGCCAGACCAATGCGAGGGACTTAAGGCTCCGCGCGGCAGGTTCAATTTCCGGCCGGGTTTCCGGCCGCGGAAGGGGTGTTGCCGGAACACTCGTAGGCGCTCAAAGTGCGAACGATTCGCAGGTTTCGGAGGGTTGGGGTGCCGTGTTTACGAATTATAAAGGCGAGTACAGGATTCACCGTCTGCCTCCAGGGACTTATAACCTGATCGCTGATTTCGGCTACACAGTACATGCCCCCTACACGGCCGTCGCAAAAGAAAGGATTACAGTTACTGCTAACAAAAACGTCTCCGATCAAAACTTCGAGATAACTAGCGGCGTGGTTGTCTCCGGAACCGTGCGCAACGGAGATGGCAGCCCAGTTTGGCAGAGCCAGGTGCTTTGCTATAGCAAATCCCATCCAAAAACGACGTCTTGGGTTCAGAGCGTGCACGTCCGAGACGGGATGTACAAGATTCGCGTGCCAGCTGGAGAAATCAGCATCTCGCTCGCAGACGGAACAAGCGACCCGATCGTGGCCCAAGTGAAAGATGGAAAAACGAACATCGTCAACATCGTGCGAACAAAAAAGCCCAATCGTTGAAGCCACCTTCTGAAACAAAAAAGCGCGTCCGGAGCACTTATCTCTCGGACGCGCTTCTTTCTCGCTAGAACTTACTCAGCCGGAGCTTCTTCGACTGGTGCAACCGGAGCGGCAACTACCGGTGCGTTCGGGTCGAAGACGACGACGGTGATGTTTGCGTCAACATCGCGGTGGAGGTCCAGTTCGACGGCGAACTCGCCCAGGCGGCGGATTGGCTCGACGAGCGCGACGTTCTTCTTTTCAAGGGACAGGCCAAGCTGTTCCTTGATCGCGTCGGTGACGTCCTGTGCGGTGATGGCACCGTACAGCTTGCCTTGAATGGCGCCGACCTGGCCAGGAAGTCGGATGATGCTGCCTTCGATATTCGCCTTGAGGGCTTCGGCGTCGGTTACTGGGACGAGACCCGCCTCTGAGCCAGCTTAAGGAGACGGTCGTGGGCCGCGTTGGGAGTAGCTCTTGGCAGCAGTCTCGTCCTGCAATGTGCACCATCCTAGTTCAGAGGCACACTCAAAACCTTGCAGAATGCCTGCGGCGTCTCGTGATTCTCGGATGGGCGAGTCAAGGTACTCGTGCAGCGTCTTGAGGGCCTGTACGAACTTTTCTCAATTCGCGGACATACAGGGTCACTCCATCTCGATCAATTGACGCTTGCATCTCGGGCGGGACTTTCTCGTACTGCATAACGTCGAGCCCCCACAGCGTCGGTGGTTCGGCGATCATGTCGGCTGCAAAGTGGGCCCAGGCTTTTGCGTCTTGCACGCCGAAGAAGGCTAGGTCGAAGTCACTCGTGGGGCGGTTGTCTTGGCGGGCCCGGGAGCCGAAGATGACGATTTTGGAAGGCTGAAAGTCGGCGACGGCACGATCAAGAATCCGCTGGATACTAGGAGGAATCTCAATGGTGCTTATCACTTGATAGTTCCTTTGCTCTTTCCGCAAAATTGCACGAATCGACTCTCTAGTCGAAGCTTAATCGTGTCCCGATTCCCAAACAAGCACTCCTGACTCCTCAAGCTCATCCATGCGCGTGACAAGCAAAATGGCTAGGTCTTCGTTTGCCACATCTATGGCATACAGCCCGTTGCCGAGGGACTCGAACAAGCATCCGCCAAGGTTTCTGAGTTCGTCGAGAATAGGTTGATGGACCTGGTTCTCTGAGAAAAAGATCCGGTAGACGTATCGTCCAGATGGCTTCACAACATTTTCGATCTTTCCCGCAGGTGCATGAACGTGATCGCCAAGCGCATAGTTCCTTGCGAAGAACGGAATGCTACAAAGCTCATAGGTATCCGCTTCGATAAGTCGAGCCGCGACTTGCTCGCAAGCATCTTCGTCAACTTCGTCATCTAGCACCACTAGATTCAAAAAGCGGTCGGCTTTCTCAGCCCATGCCGATTGTCGGTGCGGCCAAAACACGAGCTCGCGACCGTCCCGACCCAGATTCTGCTCCATACCGATGGCTACTTTACCTTTCGCGCCGAGTTCCCAAACGAACGCCGCTGCGACTGATGTTGGTCTAGCAAGGCACGATCAAGACTTCGCCGTTCCGCACGGAAATTTTGATCGTGCCAATGATGAACCACGGATTTACGACTTGAGGAACTTGATCAACGCCGCGTTGACTTCATCGGCGTGGGTCCAGTTGACCGCGTGAGGGCCGTCTTTCACGACTACGAATTCGGTAACGCTCGGATTCTGCGCAGTCTTCGCGCCAGAAATCGCGATGGGCACTATTCGGTCGGAATCGCCGTGAATGACGAGAACCGGCAGGTCGAATCGATAGAGATCTTGCCGAAAGTCGGTGCCCCAAGTGTCCACTACCGCGTGGGTGGCGATGGGTGAAGCCGCGATGGCGACGTTCCAGTTCGCTTGAACCGCTTGATCGGTGATCTTAGTGCCACCCAAGACGTCGGTGTTGAAGAAGTTCGCGAAGAATCCGGTGAGGAAGGAGGGACGATCGGCGAGAATGCCTGCCTTGATTCCTTCGAAGACTTCTTGCGGAACTCCTTCCGGATTATCTTCAGCCTTCACCAAGAATGGGGTCACGGCGCCGATAAACACGGCTTTGCTCACCGAACCGATTCCGTACTGAGCCGTGTACCGAGCAACTTCACCACCGCCCATGGAGAAACCGACGAGGGCAAAGTCGGTCAGTTCTAGCTTCGTAACGAGGTGGTGCAGGTCGGCGGCGAATGTATCGTAGTCGTATCCGGTGGACGGCTGGCTGGACTTTCCAAAACCGCGTCGGTCGTAAGTGATCACCCGGAAACCAGCTTCCAAGAGTGCCGGAACCTGCTTCTCCCAAGACGCTCCGCTCAGCGGGAAACCGTGGATGAGAATGACCGGATAGCCAGCTCCTAGGTCTTCGTAATACAGTTCAATCGGGGTCGAGTTCTCGGTTCCAACGGTGAAAGTAGCCATGATCTCCCCTGTTTTACGCCAATCGCAGGAAAAGTGGTGACCCATCAAAACAAAATGAGCGCGTTTGCGCGAAGATCGTTTATCTCTTCGCCAACGCGCTCAAGTTGACTGGCGTTACTTTACGCGGCCAAGGAACGAGAGAATCTTCTCGGCGATGAAGTCACCCTTCTCTTCCAGGGCAAAGTGCCCGGCTTCCAGCAGGTGCAACTCTACATCCTTCAGGTCCTTCTGGAACGCTTTTGCTCCGGCCACCGTGAAGAATGGATCGCCGGTTCCCCAAACCACCAACGCCTTGGGCTGCCACTTTCGGAAGTACTCGTGCCAAGAGTCGTAGAGCGCCACGTTGTTCTTGTAGTCAGCAACGAGGTCGAGCTGAGCCGCGGTGTTCTCGGGTTTGGCGTTGAACAGGGCGGAATCGAAGGTGTAGCCGTCGGGGCTCATCTTCGAGGCATCCGTGCCGGTGACGTACTGGTACTTGATGCCTTCGGGGCTAAAGAGTCCGGCAACCGCCTTTTCAGTCTCGGCGTTTCGGTTGCTCCCAAATCCGACCAAGATCCCCTTTGCGGCTTCGCTGATGCCTTCAACGTAGGCGTTTGAATTCTGGATGACGAGGCCCTGAACTCTTTCTGGATGCGCCGCGGCGATTCGGAGGCCGACCGGTCCGCCGTAATCCTGAACGTACAGGCTGTACTTCCGAAGGTTCTTCTGTTCAAGAAACTTGTTGGTGATGCTCGCCAATCGGTCGAAGTTGTAGGTGAAGGTCTTTGGAGATGGCGCATCCGAATAGCCGAAGCCGATATAGTCCGGCGCTATCACGTGGTACTTGGTGGCCAGCTTTGGAATCAAGTCGCGGAACATATGCGACGAACTTGGGAATCCGTGAAGGAGAACGATGGTTTTTGCCGACTTCGGACCGGCTTCTCGATAGAAGACCTTTAGACCATCCACCGTTTCGAACTTATGGTCGACTTGAACGGCGCTTGCTTGCGCGGAGATCAGAGCGAGGGTGACGAGACTGGTTGCGAGAACGCTTGTTTTCATGATTCTAACCTGTAAACCTATATTTGAGTGGTTACGATGGCTAAAGCGAACTCAAACCGTTAAAGTTCCATTAATATGGTTAGAATGACGAAAAACTTAGAATCTGAAGCTGATCCTTGGCCCGAGCTGTTTTGGGTCGGCGGGGTGCTTTGGGTCGACTTTGCGAATTCACAGAGCCTGGAGCGCCTGAATCTTGGGAGCGTCCTCGAAAGTCGCGACTCGGTCCAGTCCTGGTTTGGGCGCAACTTTGACGAGGTGAACTTGGAGGAGCTTGCAGAGCTAAGGTCGCTCATGGCCGAAGGGGTGAGCAAGTTTCACGTCGGTAGCCCTGAGTTGGCAACCGCGATCGAACGTGTGAACGTCATTCTAAGGTCAAGCGCTGGCTATGACCAGATCCGCCAGACCGGTGATCACTTCGAGGTCGCGAGAGTTTATGAGAGTCCCCTTGCGGTCGTCGCCGGCTCGTTCGCAAACTTTCTGGCGGGCGGAGATTTCGGCCGGGT
Organism: Chthonomonas calidirosea; assembly: GCA_945882415.1. Lineage (GTDB taxonomy): Bacteria > Armatimonadota > Fimbriimonadia > Fimbriimonadales > Fimbriimonadaceae > Fimbriimonas > Fimbriimonas planktonicus. The sequence goes on along the minus strand of CAMCWC010000006.1, from coordinate 124,968 downwards.
CCGAAAGTGTGCGGAGCCGACCTGCACCCTACATTTCTTCGACGAGTCGAAGGCGGGACGGCGAAAGTGGTGCTCGATGTCCCAGTGCGGAAATCGAGCTAAAGCCACTAACCACTACCGGAAAACCCGGAGCGCAGGTTCGAACTAAGAATTCAGGCGACGGGCTGCTCTGCCTGACCGAAAGCCGTCGCCAGCTCAGCCAGCGGGTTCTCGCCGGAGGCCGCCCAGAGGATGCTCGTCACGCCTCGCGGGTAGTACCGCGAGCCAACGGCTTTGCCCTGAAGCATTTGGTCGCTCCATGCAAAGTAGGCATTCTCTTCATCCAATAGCCATCCCACGTGTGCGGCATCTGCTTCGGCATCTGGCGCAAGGCCAAGCACCTTCTCTGCCACGAACTGACAGAGATAGATCTTGCTGAGCCACGAGTTTCGGCTGGTCGAGGAAAGCTTCCAACCCCCGTCTTCGAACTTGCAGACGCCCGGCTTGAGCACAGCGCTTAAGTGCTTCGATAAAGTCTCCTGCAGGGCAGGATCGATGGCGAGGCCGAGCACGAACGGATAGACCAACGCTTCTATCGCAGGGATGATGCGGGCCTCTACGCCTTCGCCGATAACGGCTGGCAACAAGCCATCCGCGTCAGCAGCGGCAATGATCGTCTTTGCAGCCTTAGCGGCCTGATCCCGAGCCTCGGCGGCGGCATCACCTTCGTCCAGTCGGCGGAGAACGTCTTCCAAAAGCAGGTAAGAGGCCCAGCCCTTCACCGCTAGGTAAAGGTTGTTTCGCGCCTGGCCAAGGCTGGCGTCAAGGCTGTCATAAGTCGTGATTTCGGCACCGCCTTGACAGCGGTCGGCATCGAGACCCACGACGCCATTCCGGTCGGCGGCGTCAGGATTGTCACGATTTGCGAGGCTGCGGAGTGCGGCCAAGAAGGTCTCCCGTTGCGAGATGGACCAAGCCATATCTCGGGCGTGGGCATCGTAAAGGCCCGCGGTAAGAACCCAATTCATGAGCTCTTCCACGCTCATGTAAGAGAAGCAGCCCTTGAGGCGAGCCTGCTCATAGCCGGAGTAGCCAGGTCGTGAGAAGGCGTTGCCGACGCCCATGTCGTGCGTAAAGGCGATTCCGGCGGGGTGAACCTCGTCGGAGCCGGGGAAGCGCGCGCCGTCTTCGTACGCATACCGCTCGACGTAAAGGTCCAGCACGTTGCGCACCGTCCATGGGTTCAGAACGAGTTCGAAGAACGCCTGGTCGATCGTGAGATCGAAGGTGTTCATCATGCGGTACTCGCCTTCATTCACCACCCATAGCGGTTGGCCATCTTCGCGCTCGAGCAACTGGGTTGATCCAAAATACGAGCGAATCGAGTGGGCGGCCATCCAAGCTCGGTTTGGGGAGAGACGACTCGCGAGGCGGGAATCGAACGCCTCGGCTTTCTGCTTGCTCACATCGAAGTTGGACAGCGTATGTCGCAACACGCTTTCGATGTCGTCGTAGAAGCGGCGGTAGAGGTATCGCGTTTTGATTCCGCTGGTCGCGGTTCCTTCTCGGAAGAACGCAATGGCAAATCGGAAGGTGTGAATTTGTCCCGCAGGTACGGTGCCGACCAGCATGCCGAGGCGGCCAACGAGAAACTCAAGATTTTCCTCGGTGTCCGGCTCAAGAATTTTTTCTGGCTGGAACGCAATGCCGGCGTGGACGTTCGCGTCGTCGGTCGCAATCGCGGTGAAGGTGTGCTGCGCAATACCGGTAAGGCCAGCTTCTTTGATAACACGCATTCCGGCGGCGCGGTCGGAGCCCTGGTAACCAAAGAACACTTTTCGGCTATCCGTGCCTTCGCGGTTATCAATCGTGATCTCCGCAAGGATCGAAGGAGTGATCGCTGCTTTGATGTCTTCGGCGCTGGCCGTTCCTGGATCGGGAACCGACCGCACGGGGGAGATGAGTCGGAACACCATATCTCCCGCTCGCCATTCGTCGATGCTCGCGCCCATGGTTCGCTCGATTTCTGAATCCGCAAAGTGGACAACCTTGTTCGGCCGACCAAAGCCAGAAAGGTGCTCGACATCAAAATCTTCTTCGTGCGATTCGCCGCCGGTAAAGAATGGAAGCGCGCGGAATCCATCGCCGTCGCGATCCTGAATGCCAACAAACAGGTTCTCGTTTGCAGGTCCCGCGAGTTCTAACCCGAGTCCGCCGGTGGATCCTTTCTGGCCGAGGGTGAGCGTGGCGAAGGCACCTACAGGCGCGTGATGGGCGTTATAGAATTTGCGGTTCATCTTGGTGTCTGCTCCACCTGGAGCCAACCGTCGAAGCCATAACCCGTGTTTGGGCTAACGATAGGCTCGACGAATCCGCCTGTCAGCGTACCTTGGCACACCTTAATTCGCGACTCAGATTCGAGTTCTGAATTGGCCCCTAGTTTGAGCGAGCAAACGACGTGGAATCGCGAATATCAAGTCCGCAATCGTACAAAGTCGACGTTGCCGGTGAGCTTGGGCTTCCTTCCTCGACGGCACGGATAAGCGAGATCAGGTGCATCGTGGCTTCAAACGCCATGCGCTCGACCGGTTGGGCAACCGAAGTGAGTCGCGGCTGCGAGGTCTCACAAACCGGCGATGAGTCAAATCCGACGATCGAGACGTGCTCAGGAACTTTAACTCCGTACCGAGCGCAAGAATCGAGCACAAAGCAGGCGAGCTCATCGCTAAAGCAGATCAGCGCGGTGTGAGGCGCAGAAGGTTCGGCGTACCGCTGAAGGATGCTGTGGTCTTGTGCGAGGATGATCACGTCAGGATCGGGGAGTCCCGCCCTTCGGGTCGCCAATAATAGTGCTTCGGCTCTCGCTTGGCCTTCAACGCTGTGTTCGCTCACGGGGTCAATGACGAACGCAAGGCGCTCGTGACCCAAAGACACGAGGTGCGACGCAACCCGGCGCATCGCTCCGTCATTATCAGCGCAAAAAGTGGGCAGACCAAGAACGGTCCCGGGCGGTGCGTGCATCATGACGATCGGAACGGCGGCCTCTTGCAGGGCCAGCGTGCTCGTCTCGGTGAGATCCGGCCGGCACCAGAGCACGCCGTCAAACCGTCCGTCAGAGACAAAGCCGGGATCACCATCTCGCATCAGCTTCGGGCAAAGCGATAGCGTGTAATCGTTTGGAAAGAGGGCCTCCATGACGCCGTTCATCACCTCCGCCCGGTACGGGCTCTGAGGGATGAATCGGCCAAAGTTCTGAAAGACCACCGCGACCTGACCCGTCTTTCGGTTCCGGAACGATCGGGCCAAATGGCTCGGCTGGTAGCGCAGATCCCGCGCGGCTTGGCGGATTCGCTCCGCCTTCTCGGCCGTCACCGTGACCTTGCTTCCGCCCCCTCCGTTCAGAACCGCGCTTACCGCCATGGCAGAAACTCCGGCTCTCTCGGCAACGTCGCGAATCGTAACTCTCATGTTGATTTACAGATATATAGCCCGCTATCGAACTATAGAACGAATCTCCGTGGCCAGACAGCAAAATCCGTTCCAATTCAGGCAGGCCACTCGAGTAGCTGCACAGAAATCGGTCTTGCGAGCCAGATCTGAGCCGAGTCAGTTGACTTTTCCGCAGAGTTAGCTTAATTTACAGGTAAATAAGAACCCGGCTCCAGGGCTTCCGTTGACTCCAGTAACCATGCTATTCCTCCTCCTGATTCAAGAACCGGCTCAACTGAGCCTCGACCTGCGAGCTCCCGGAGTCGCGGTGAGCCCATATCTCTATGGCCACATGACCGAAGAGATCAACTACTCCTACGACGGAGGGCTATACGCAGAGCTCATTCGAAACCGGGCGTTTCTGGATGATCGCAATAAGCCCGCGCATTGGAGCCCGGTGGAGGCAGGATCGACCGTTACCCTCGAGCGAGCAGGCATGAGCGCGGCTCGACCAGTGGCGCTGAAGGTGACCGGCGGAACCACGAACGACGGTTACTGGGGCATCCCCATTCGGCCCGCAACAACTTACAGCCTCAGTGTTTGGGCGAAAGCCGAGACTGCTGGCCCGCTGCGAGCGAGCCTGGAATCGGTCGACGGGAAAACCATTTTCGCCGAAGCGGTCATCAACGGCGTTGGCGCGGATTGGAAGAACCACACCGTCAAACTCAAGACGGCAAAGGGACTGAAGCCCACGAAGGACGCCCGATTTGCGCTCCGCTCAGGCCCGGGCAAGACCTTCATGCTTTCGCAGGTTTCGCTCTTCCCGCCGACCTACCGAAATCGGCCGAACGGCAATCGCCCTGACCTGATGAAGTTGCTGAGCGACATGAAGCCAAAGTTCCTTCGCTTCCCCGGTGGCAACTACTTGGAAGGCAACACGCCAGCCGACCGATTCCCATGGAAGGAGACTCTCGGTCCAATCGAAACCCGGCCGGGACACCGCGGAACCTGGGGATACCGATCGAGCGACGGAATGGGACTGCTTGAGTTTCTGCTTTGGTGCGAAGAAACCAACGCCAAGCCGCTGCTCGGCGTTTACGCGGGCTACGCGCTCAACGGCGAATACACCAAGGCCGGCCCAGAACTTGAGCCGTTCGTTCAGGAAGCGCTGGACGAGATTGAGTACATCGTTGGCGGACCCGAAACCAAGTGGGGTGCGCGGCGAATTGCGGATGGCCATCCGAAGCCGTTCGACCTTGAGTGGGTCGAAGTTGGAAACGAGGACGGATTCGACAAGTCCGGATCGTACGAAAGCCGATTCGTGCAATTTTACGACGCGATCAAGAAGAAGTATCCGAAGATGCAGGTGATCTCTAGCACCGGCGGAAAGGACTTCTTGGGTGCTAAGTTCCCGATTACCCAGCGTCGGCCAGACCTATGGGATGAGCACTACTACACTGAGTCTTGGGACATGATGGGCATGGCCACCAAGTACGACACCTACGACCGAAAGGGTCCGAAGGTGTTCGTCGGAGAGTGGGCCGCGCACGATACCGTGGCCCCGTGGCAAGCCGGACCAAACGCCGGCCCAACGCCAAACATGAAGTGCACGATCGCGGACGCGGCGTTCATGACTGGCATGGAGCGCAATTCCGACATCGTCGAGATGGCTTGCTACGCGCCGCTGCTCGTCAACGTGAACCCCGGCGGCCGACAGTGGTCGCTCAACCTCATTGGCTACGATGCCCTCGAGAGCTTCGGCTCGCCTTCGTACTACGCGCAAACCCTCTTCGCGCAGAACCTCGGCAACCGCACGGTGGAGCTCAAGCTCTCGGGAGTTCCGACTCAGCGAAAAGGCACCCAGACCCTCCCCGGCATCTTCGCCTCCGCCACCCGCGACACCAAGTCCGGCGCGCTGTACTTGAAGGTCGTTAACGCCCTGCCCGGGTCGCAGTCAATTGACATCGACCTTCAAGGCGCGAACCTGCAGCCAGATGGGACTTGGACGTATCTGACCGGCTACCTAAAGGACATGAACTCCATCGCCGAACCACTCAAGGTTGCTCCGATTACTCGGAAGCTGACCGGGCTCGGATCGAAGTTCCAGCAGCGCGTGCCGGGGTACTCGGTGAACGTGTTCAAGCTTCAGACGAAGCGCTGAGATTAAGAAAAAAGGACCGCCGCGAAAGCGGCGGTCCTTTTTTGCGTTACGACTCGGGTTTGCAACGAGCATGGGCTTTGGCTATGATTGTTGGAATGCCTGAGCTACCTCGGATTCTGGACCGGCACATCGAAGCGGGCAAAATGCTTCATGCAATGGTTCCTTCCTGGGAAACGACGGACAAGGCGCTCGATGCTGTTGCTAAGAGCTTTCCCGACGACGATCTAGCCTCTTGCTTGGTTAAGGTTGTTACGGTCAATTCTCTGTACAACACCAATGTGTACGCGGTCTGGAGAATGGCCGAGCACGTGCAGCAAGTACTGGCGGATCCGGCTCGGCCGACAGGACCCAAGCTAGTTGATTGCATTGCAGCGCTTGGGAACCGCAATCACCGAAGTTTCGCTTCAAAGTACACGCACTTCTTTATTGATTCTGCATTTCCGATCCTCGATCAGTACGTGCTGAAGATGCTTGCTTACCACCTTGGGCAACGTCAGGTGTGGCCTCAGGACTACGTCCAGTTCTATGGCTGGTTCGAAAAGCTTCGCTCGCACTGCGACGGCCAATTTAACACAAAAGACATCGACCAGTACCTGTGGATGGCCGGTATGTATCGTGAGTTCAGGCGGGTTGGACCGGGACTGCTCAGCAAAGACGTTGGGACACTTTTCGCATCTCAAGATCCCCAAATCCAAAAAACTCTAGCTCAGTTGGTCGAGCGCGATGAGTCCGTTTGACCTTGAAAAAGGATCGAACGTAAGACAACGCGAGAGCTACCCAGAGGAAAGCGGGGAGTTGTTGTGGCTGCCGGACTAGGATTCGAACCTAGACGTACGGCACCAAAAACCGTTGTCCTGCCATTAGACGATCCGGCACCGTCCGCTGGTGATTATACCGACGTCAGCGGGTGAAGGTCGTGAGGGTGCAGATGAAGATGAAGCTGAAGAAGATCGGCCAGTAGAGGTAGTTCGGGATGGCGTTGTCTCGGTATTCCACGATCCAGATGTCGTCGCTCACGCCGAGGAGGATGCTGTTGAGGGAAACGAAGGCAGTGAGGATGTACAGGACGAAGTAGAAAAAGTCGAGGTAGATCAGGCTTTCGGGCGCGAGGGTGGAGCGGACGGTGGCGTGGTCGATGACGATGACGAAGAAGAGCGCCGCGCAGTAGCTGAGGACGGTGAAGATGTTGAACCCGACGATTTCGCCCTTTTTCTCCTGGCGTCGGGTCAAGTACAGCGCGGCATAAAGAAGCAGCGCCACGACGATGACGGGCACGATTCGGGTGATGAGGGGGCCGGTGACGTTCCGTTTCAGGCCGACGTTGAAGTACAGCTCTGGGTGCGGCGGCGACTCGGCGTACTTGCCCATTCCGAACGAAGATGAGTACTTGAAGGTTTGGTAGCTGAACCCGGTGTAAAGGGTTGTCCAGCCCTCTCGCACGAATTCTTGGTCGAGGCCCGGCAATGCGGTCGGGTTAAACGGCTCGGTGTAGGATTCCCAATCCGGCACGAGGAGGGCCCCTTTATCGAAGTCACGGTGCCAAAGCCGGAGCCAAACGTTTTGGCGGTCGATCGGGAATTTTTGGTACGTGTAGCCTTGCCGGAGAGTGCACGTGAAGAACCAAACGTGGAGTTCGTAGTCCTTCTTCTTGACCCGCGAAATCTCACGCAGGGTTAGGTTCTCTTCGTGAAAAGCGTCCTTCGCTTCGGGCAAAACGAAGCCGCGCCTTAGCTCCTTCGGCGTGCCGTCCGGATACTTTTGCCAAACGTAGCCCGTGACATCGACCTCGTTGCCGCTGGCAAAGTGGATGGATTGAATGAAGAGACCGGTCGGGACTACGGTGGGGTGCACCTTCGACGAGAGAACATTCTTTTGCAGGTATTCGCTCTGGCTGTTTGCGTCGGTGATGGACTGGCCATAGCCATAGCTTTCGATGGGGCGGTTGTACTCAACGGCCCAAATGCCAAACGTGCCCGTAGCGCAGACGACGGATACGACCCAACTCAAGCGCGTGAAGTGGACAAATTTGGCGCCTCTTAGGCAGAGAACAAGGGCCGCCGCAAGAATCGCAAACAGTGCCAACCAGCCGATCAGGCCAACAAAATCACGATTGAGTTGCCCGGTGAGAACGCTCAGCCAGACGGAAGTACGGGAAGAAAAATTCGCAAAGCTGATGACGCTTACGATGAGCACGATGGCAAGGATCGTCGCAAGGATTGCCGATTTTCGATTGATCCGGAGCAGAGCCAAGGTTCTTACTCAAAAGGCAGGACGCGCCTGGTAGATACGATCGTCGTGACCAGGCTGCTCTTCTTGCCCATCGGCAGTCTCGCAAGCCCAACGGGCTCGCAAAGCACGTACTCCTCGCCTTCAAACTCGATCGAGTCTTGACCAGAAATAGCCTGAGCGCGCACGCCGACGAGTTGATGGCCTGGAACAGAAACAAAGACCATCTTTACGTTTGGGTGAAAAGAGAGCAGCGTTCCAAACAGGGTTGATTTGGAATCACAGTCGCCCCAACCGACGGCAAGGACACTAGCTGGTGGCAACATTCCGCCAATGAATTTGCCATCGATTTGCGAGGGTGGAATCCCGTAGGGCATGTCTTGGCAAAACGTCAGCCACATCGAAACTCGGTCTGCAAGGGTCGGATTTGGCTGAAGTTTGTTTGCCAATTCGACGATTGGAGCGACCATGTTTCGATTGGCTCTCATGATTTCGGAATAGTTGGGTCGAATGACGCTGTTGTCCTGCTTGAAGCCTCCGGACTTCATAATCTTTTCCCGGCTTGCAATCACGTCGGGAGTAGGAGAGTACGGATTGAACATGGTCATCGGGATTCCATAGGAATTCCAAATCCCATCGACGGCACTTTTTTGCATCATCCAGTTCCACTGGAGGCTCACCGATTCCGGGCCCGAAAACGCGTACTTCACGGCATAGTTCCCGCCAGATTCGTCAACCTCGTACTTGGACTTCGGGGATGCGCGGTAGCTGTGCGGGCTGACCTGGTTCTGTGGGTACCGGATCGCCTCGCCACAAATCTGAACGAGTTGGCCGTTGAGCCAGCACACCCCGAGAACCGAAGCCGCCAATGCACCGAGGGCTCGACTAATCATTGAACGGGAACCTCCGGAGTTGGACTCACGACCGGAGCATTACCTTGCGCCTCTTCGCCGATTTTGTGAAGCATGTCGTAGCTAACAAGTCCGTCTAGAAGGCTCGCCAAGGCTGGGCGAGCGATGATGGTGCTTGCCAGCAGGCTGAGACCGATGAAAATGGCCGTGGCAAGGTTGCCAGCGCGAATGTCGGCAATTTCGTCAATTTTTTTGGTGGCAGTAGTGAGGACCTTGATGGTCGTTAACAGTAAAACCGAACCAACGATGGCCGAGACGGTGAACAGCATGATGCTGTAGGCGGCCGCGATCAGTAGCATTTTGAATTCCAAAACACCCCGGACCTGAACCATCGTTCGAAGCGCGTCTACCGACGGATCTACACTCTCGGCGGTTAGCCAAACGAGGCAGAAGGAATACATTCCGGCAAAAAGCGTCACCGCGTGATTCTTTGCCGCGATCGCTTCCTGGATATTGATGCCCAACATCTTCTCAACCCGACGATGCACGACGAAGATGGTCGCGAGTCCTAGAACCAGGGTTGCCAGCAGTTCGAAGAGGCCAAAAATGACGAGGTTTGTATTGAGTTGCATGGGTGCCTCAGGCTCGCAACCACAGACTAATGAAGAAAAACTGAAAATTAATGTGTCCCATGTTTGGGATAAACGGAGTCTACAGGTACCCACCCAAAATTACAATGCATTGCTAAGAAGTTAACAAGGCGGCGAGAGTTCGCTTCGGTCGACGGTGCCAAAATACGATCCATGTCACGCATTTCCCAACTTGCCGAGGCCCTTCGGAACAACCAGATTGACGCCTTCTTTGCCCAGGCTCCGATCTCAATGGGCTACCTGCACGGCTTCTGGGAATCGAGCCACGAGCGATTTCTGACCTTGGCGATTTCGTCGACCGGGGAGCTTCGATTGATATGCCCTTCACTATCGGCGGCTCAGGCGGCGCGGGTGGGCATTCAGGACATTCGAACCTGGGCCGATGGCGAAGACCCGTACGAGCTGGTCCGTGAGCTAGCCAGCGACTGGAACTTGAAGACGGGCATCGTCGCCGTCGACGACGAAATGCCCGCTGCCATGCTTCTCGGGCTCGAAAATGCCTTGCCGACCGCGCTGTTCCGCGCCGGTGGGGCTTCGATCTCGTCGGTCATGCGAAGTAAGGATGCGGACGAGCTTGATCTGTTGACCCGATCGGGCCATATCGCCGACCGAACCTTCGACGCACTGCTTGGGTTCTTGCGTCCTGGACTCACCGAGCGACAGATCGAACGATTCATCAATGAGTCGATGCTAGACCTCGGCGGAAAGCCAACATTCTGCATCGTTGGCACCGGCAGCGGCGGCGCCGAGCCGCATCACCTCACTGGCAACATCGTGGTTCAAGACGGCGATACCGTCGTGCTCGATTTCGGTTGCAGCTTGGAGGGTTACCAGAGCGACATCACGCGGACGGTAGCTATCGGAAGTGCGTCGGAAGAATCAAAGAAGGTCTACGACATCGTCTTCCGAGCGCACATGGCCGCCCGGCAGGCGATCCGCCCCGGCGTGACTTCGCACGAAGTCGACGCCGCCGCCAGAGCGGTGATTGAAGAGGCAGGCTACGGACCGCAGTTCTTCCACCGCACCGGTCACGGAATCGGGCTCCACGGGCACGAAGAGCCATATATCGCGCCCGGCAACACCACCGTTCTAGAGGTCGGAGACTGCTTCAGCATCGAACCCGGCGTTTACCTGGAAGGCAAGTTTGGGGTCCGAATCGAAAACATCGTCACGGTAACCGAAACCGGGCATCGCTCGTTCAACGATGATCCGTCAGCTTCGATTACCGTGGTCGGCTGATTACTGGCCCTGGCCGGCGCTGTACGCCATCTTGCCGTCGAACGCGTAAAGGTTCTCGGTCTTGATGACGTCAATGTGAATTCGGTTCAGGGCAATTAGGAGGTTGACAATCCAAAGCTGCGAGGCAGATTTGCTTGTGAACCGGCATCGGTAGTGATCCACTAGGTGGGTTTCTGGCAGTCCCGTCGGCCAGACGACCACGCCGCGGTTGGAAATCATCTGAAGTTCGGAACCGTCCGGCACAATCGCCTGGAGCCGCTTCGCGAGGTCGCTCGGCTGCATTCGGCTGGAGATAAAGATGTCGACGCCCTGAAGGTTGCGCCGAGCCGGAATCCCGGACACCGGTTTCGTGGTGACTTTGATGGGCTTAGCGTCGGCCGGATAGATCGCCGCCGGGAGACGACGGGGCATTTCGCCCAGCCGATCACAAACCGCCCGAGCGAAGTCCATGGTCGATAGCGGGTTTGTTCGGTTCAGATCCGCGGTCTGCTGACCGTCTTCTATGGTGCGCAGCCAAGCGTTGTGAATCAGGGAAGCGGTTTCGGATTGTCCGATGTGCTGCAGCATCATCGTGCTGGCGAGCAACATTCCGCTGGGGTTTGCAATGCCTTTGCCGGCGATGTCCGGTGCGCTACCGTGGATGGCCTCGAACACCGACATCTCGTTTCCGATGTTCGCGCTCGGCGCAAGTCCGACCGAGCCGCTGATTTCGGCCACGACATCGGAGAGGATGTCTCCGTAGAGATTGGGCGTCACGATGACGTCGAACCTTTCCGGCTGCGTAGCCACCTTCGCCATTCCGATGTCGATGATCATGTGCTCCTGCTGAATCTGCGGATACTCGGCGCCGATTTCGTCAAAGACCCGATGGAACAGTCCGTCGGTCATCTTCATGATGTTGTCCTTGGTCATGCAGGTGATCTTCTTGCGTCCGTTCTGCTTGGCGTACGCGAAGGCATATCGGACAATTCGCTCGCAGCCCGGTCTGGTGATGAGCTTCAGGCATTGATAAACATCTTCTGACTGTCGGTGCTCGATTCCGGCGTAAACGTCTTCTTCGTTCTCTCGGATGACGACGACATTCATTTCCGGGTGCAAGGTCGCGATATAGGGTGCGAAGGCTTGAACCGGTCGGACATTTGCGTAGAGACCCAGAGCTTTGCGCAGGGTGACGTTAACGCTCTTAAATCCGCCCCCTTGAGGCGTCGTTACCGGCCCTTTCAACAGGATTCCGGTGCTTCGAATCGCTTCCCAGGCTTCCGGGGCGATGCCGTTGCTGGCCCCATTATTGTAAGAAGCTAGGCCGATCTGAACCGGCGTGAAGTACACGTATGCCTGTGCCGCTTCAAGAATATGTAGGACGGCCTGAGTGATTTCGGGGCCGATTCCATCTCCCTGTGCCAGCGCAATCGGGGTGCGCGTTCGTCGAAGGTAGGCAACCGGAGCTGGGCGAGAGAGTTCATTTATCATACGATTAATAATACGCGAAAAATAGTTCGTACGTTGCGTCGTGTACATTGTGCAATATGGCGGAGTTGTCGTCGTGGACTTTCTTGACCAATCATTCGCATGTATTGGTGTGCTTGCTTCGTGATCCGACGTTACGGATGCGTGATGTCGCCGATCTTGTTGGGATCACTGAGCGCGCGGTTCAGCGAATCGTGAACGAGCTGAGTGAGGCAGGGTATTTGCAGGTTACGAAAGAGGGGCGGAGAAACATTTACGAGGTTCATTCGGAGCTACCGCTGCGACATCCAATCGAGTCTCACCGAAGCGTGGGAGAGTTGCTTGGTTTGTTGAAAACCGACGGCGAAGCGTAGACTAAAACGATGTTCGTCACCGCTTTGCTCGTCCTGGCAACGGCTCCACCACCGAAAATTAGTATCGAACTCCCAGCGGTGCGATCAAAGTCGGTTGTATCGGCGGCGGCTTTGCGAGATGCCAAAATTTGGGCGGCGACGAAGAAGGCTTGGATCCTAAGTACAGCAAAGCGCGACGCAAACGAGCCTTGGTACAAGGAACTGACTTATCCTTACACCCTGGAGATCACGAGCCACGTTTCGACCGATCTTCCCAATTTGCAGAGTTATCGTCTTACGGCTGGGACGTATACGGGCGGTGCGCACGGAAATGGGCAGTACTTTAGCGTAAACAAGGTCATGACCCCGACCGGTCAGGGGGATCTGCTACTGGCCCATCTCTTCCTACCAGGTATCGACTATCGCGCCGAACTCGCTAAGGTGCTGCATCGGAAGCTCTCGGAGACGAATCAGGCGAGTTCGCTGGAAGACGGAACGGTTTCGGCAGAGAACGCCCTAGGTTCGGCTCAGTGGAACGTCTCGACCAAAGGCATTGAGTTTGGCTTCGACAACTACGCGGTTGGTTCGTTCGCCGAAGGGATGCCGGTGGTGACTGTGCCCTTCAGCGAACTCATCGGCCTGAACCCGGCCGGACCGCTGCGCTTCCTTTTGAAGTAGTTACTCTTCGGACTTGCTGGCGGTTTGCCAAAGGTCGATCGTGCGAAGGTCTCGACGCTTGCGCTCAAGGGCAAGGTTGATCTTTTCCACGAGGACCTCGTAGGCGTCGATACCCGGGGCGTTCTTCTCGATGTAGTCAAAAGCGCCGCGCCGCATGCATTCAACCGCATTGGCCACGTTGCCGTAGGCCGTCATCACAATGACTTCCGCGAAAAGGTCTCGCGTAAAAGCAGCATGCAGAACTTGCAGTCCAGATTCGGGTGAATCCATGCTCATGTCGGTAACCACCGCATCGTACGGCGGGTCTGACTCGAGGAGTTTCGCCACGCCAGAGTCCGCAGAGTCAGCCGTGTCAACGGAGTGCCCGGCTCTTTCGAGTCGGCGGCGAATCGCGTTTAGAACGCCCTCTTCATCATCAATCGCAAGTACTCGTGCCATAGCTTATGGACCCTAGCATATACGAATTCAAGCCGGGATGGTTTCCGCACCGATGGCGGCAATAGGAGCAAAATGAGTGCTATGAGTGTGCCGACCCCAAGTCGCCTGGAGAATTTGCGCACCCTTCGAAATGCCAACTTGGATATGGCATTTTCGATGTCCTTCATCACGCTCACTACCGGAGCGTTTTTGGTGGGCTTTGTCCAGTTGCTGGGTGGTTCGGATTTATGGATCGGCGTCCTTTCGGCAATTCCGTCACTCGTGGGATTGCTTCAGATTCCTGGGGCCATTTGGGGGCGAAGTTTTCCGAGCTACAAAAAGTTTGTAACGCCAGGCGGCGCAATGTGGCGGTTGCTTTATCTGCCCGTGGTGGCGCTACCGCTGTTGCCTTGGCCGAACGAGGTCCGGCTTGTGATCTTGGCCGTGCTGGTGGCGGTGGCTTCTTCGTTTGTGACCTTTGTAAACCCGATTTATAGCGACTGGCTGGCCGAGATGGTGCCAAACAACTCGCGAGGTTGGTACTTCTCCCGCCGAAACGCGATCGGCGCAACGGTTGGCGCGGTAGCTGGCATTGTCGGTGCGTGGTTCTTGGATGCGGTTCGGGCGACGAATCCGCAGCTCGGCTTTGCGGGTGTATTCGGCCTTGGCGTGGCCTTCGCCGGGGTGAGCATGTACTTCTATCTAAAGATGACGGATTTGCCCCGGGAGAATCCGGTCAAGCAGAACCTGAAGCAAGGCATCCGCGCCATCGGGACCCCGTTTGGCGATCGAGAATTTCGAAAGGTCCTATTTTTTATTGCGGTCGCGGTGGCCAGTCAGACGTTCCCCGGAAATTTGTACGCTGCGTTTGCGCGAGAGACATTGTCGCTCGACTTTCGCGTTATTCAAGGGACAGCGGTTTTCATGGCGGTTGGCAACGTCGCCGCCGCTCCACTTTGGGGTTTCTTTGCCGATAAGTTTGGCAACAAGCCGCTCCTCGCCCTAGGCTGCTTGCTTCTGGCCACTAATCCGATTCCATGGATGCTCTGCCGGCCGAACGATACACCGTTCAACGCGACCCTGCTGCTGACGAGCCATGTCTTGATGGGCGTGGTTTGGGCGATGGTCAGTCTCACCCAGTTCAACCTTGTCCTCGCGACCGCCAAGCCTGAAGATCGTGCCAATTACATCGGTGCCGGAATGACGGTCACGGCGGTCGTTGGCGGTGTTGCACCGTTGCTTGGAGCGGCCACAATGGCGTCACTTCGGAGCGGGATGCCCGCCGAGTTTGCCTATAAGTGGATCTTTGGAATTACGATTGTCCTCCGATTCCTCAGCGCGGTAGTGCTGATTCCCGTTCGGGAATCCGGCGCTAGTGGCTTCAGGATGACCCTCAGCCAGCTTCGCAACGTCACCCCTGGCCGAATGCGCGCAATGCGAACCGTGACGCGCAGTGAGGATGTGGATGCCCGTGCGGTCGCTATGCAGGATGTTGGGCGGCAAAGCAACCGACTTGCGGCAGACGAGATTATCAAGGCGCTTCATGACCCCACGCCGAAGGTTCGGCGGCAAGCGGCGGCAACTTTGGCCCAGCTCCGGGACCCGCGCGCGGTCGATGAGCTCGTGCATCAAATCGAAATGCACCCGGACCTCATCGAAGAAGAGATGATTGAGGCTCTGGGGCAACTTGGGGACCTGCGCGCCTCGCCAGTACTGGCGGGCTTGCTGATGTCCCCAAGGCCAATGCTCCGCCGCGCCGCCGCCAGAAGCTTAGGCAAAATCGGAGCCCGAGAACCGATGCTTCTGCAAGCCGCGATGGACCCGAACGATCCAGATTTGCGCCGCGCCGCCCTTCAGGCGATCCGAATCTCAGGAGACCCGGACGGTCATCCGGCGATTCTGCAAGCCCTGCAAGATGCTCATCCAAGCGTGCGAATCGCGGCGGCTGAAGCAGTTATCGAGTTCGATCTCAAAGCCGGAGCGCCTGTTCTGCGTGAGTCTTTGCGTAGGTTGAACGACGAGGCCTGCGCGGAGCTTGCCTACGCGCTGGGCTGCGTTGGCGAGCGGTCGGACATCGAGCAGATTTGCGAAGTCGCCAGCCGATCCGAGTCGATGATCACCCGCCGAAGGTGTTTGCTCGGGATCGCAAGGCTATTCGACGCCGAGCCGATGGCGTACCGCATGTTGCTGACCGAAGGAATTGCTCGCGACACGAAACTGATTGAGATGCTGCGAAGGGTGAGCAACAGCCACGAGATTCTTGAGGCGTACAGCATCGGGGATGAAATCAACGCCATCCGCAATCTCAAAAAGGCGTATCCATCGCTCCAGAACTTTCCGGAGCAGGACATTCCCGAGCTGTTTCTGGTCGCATGCGCAATGATTTCCCGATAGCTTGAACAACAAGTACTTGTTCATGGCTTTATTGCGACACCGTGGGCTAGGCTAAGCGTCAGAGTTTTGCGATGTTGCTAGCCCTCCTTGCCACCGTCGTCGTTCAGACCCCTGAGATCGCTTGGATTGAGGGCGAGAAACCGCTAGCCACAAACATGCCGGTCGTTAGCGGTGGCCCGGGAAACAAAGAAAGACTTTCTGGCGAATCCTGGCTGCAGGTGGTCGCAGAAGCCGATCAGGTTCAAAAGGTGGTTCCCGTCGGCGGGGCGCTGGTCACCTACGATTTTCCGATTTCGGCAGCCGGTTCACGAGAAGTTTGGGCGAGGGTTGGTTACGAGTTTGCGCGGGCCCCGTTTGAATGGCGAATCGATTCGGGCCCGTGGACCAAGGTTTCGCCGGACCAGGTAACAACCGACGCCGTGCCTCTAGCGGACTGGAATGAGGTGGCCTGGCTCAAGCTCACCACGACTCCGCTCCTACTGGGGACGCACAAGATTGATTTCCGTATTCCACGAAATTTGAACGACAAGGGCGAGCCGCAACGGACGTTGTTCGCGCTGGATGCGGTGGTTGTCGCGCCAAAATTCGAGCCGTTCGGGAAGTTTAAGCCGGGCCAAGCTTGGCAATCGGACAAAGATCGGCAAGCGGCGCAGAACCTGTTTCAGCTACCCGCGACCGGTACGGTTCGACCATCGGTGAAGTTGGAAGGGCTCTGGGAAATTGCTCGGCACGACGAGGTGGCACCGCCATTCGACATCGCCGTTCCGATTCCAGACCTGCCCAAGGACCCCAAGTGGACGGCGATTCCGGTGCCTTCGGACCGAAACGTCTCCCGGCCCGACCTCACGCTTGCGCACCGGATTTGGTATCGAACTCAGGTCAATGTCCCCGCCGAGCTGGCCGGACGTGGATTCCAACTCAAGTTCGGCCAGAACAACCTCAACACCACCGTACTAGTGAACGGCAGACTTTGCGGATTCGAAAAGAACCCTCACGTCGCCTTCAAAATCGACGTTTCAAACTCGATCAAGCCCGGAAAGAACGAAATTTTGGTTGGGATACGCGACCCTTGGTATGGGTTTTCGACCAACCCCAAGGACCCCCTAAAGCTGCGGCGGATGTTCACCTTTCCGGTTTCGTTCACCAAGAACGGATTCCTCGACTTGGCCTATCCGGTTTGGGGGGCTTTCCAGTCCGGCATTTTGGACGCTCCGGTCCTTGAGGCCACAGGGCCGGTTTATGCAAACGACGTGTTTGTGAAGCCGAGCGTAGAGAAGAAGGAGCTGTCGGTCGAGATCACTCTCGCTAACCCTCGCGGCCGGCCAGAAACTGTCGTGCTGGAGGCTTCTGCCATTGACGCGAAAACTGGTGAGGTCGCTAAAAACTTCGCACCTGCTACCACCACCCTGGACGCGATCAACACCAAGACCAATTTAAACACTTCGTGGGAAAACCCGAAACTTTGGTGGCCTGACGAGCCAAACATGTATCGCCTACGCCTGAAGGTTACGACCAGCCAAGGCGTTGACATCTCCGAAACGAGCTTTGGATTCCGCGAGTGGCAGGCGAAAGGCAACCAGTTCACGCTGAACGGAATCCCGTGGAATGGCTGGGCGGAGCTCGTCGATGGGCGGAGCAAGGAAGATTTCCTCGCCAACTACCGGTCAAGAGGGCAGCGGTTCTTCCGCATGATGGGCACGACGCAGAACGGCGGGACTCGATGGCAAGGAATGCCATTCTCGGAAGCGCTCGACTGGTGCGACGCGAATGGCCTCATTGTGCGCCGAAGCGGGATTCTGGACGGTGAAACCATTGGCTACATGGCGGTGGAGAATGATCCGGCCCTGCGTGGCATCTACAACTCCCGGATCAAGATGCAGCTGATCAACAACTGGAAAGATCAAATGGTCGCCCAGGTGAAGGCCGAGCGGAACCACCCGAGCATCCACCTTTGGTCGCTTGAAAACGAGTTCCTGTACATCAATTGCATCAATCTCTATGGCGACTTGATGGACGAGTTTGAGCGCGAAGTAGGCAAAGTTGGATCCGTCGTAGGGCAAACCGACCCAACGCGAACGTGGATGGTGGACGGCGGTGGAGCGGCGAAGAACAACTCCTATCCGGTTCACGGCGACCACTACGTGTACACGAACGAGCCGAATGACTATCCGGGCTTGGCGTATCGGGACAATCCAGACGGCGGCGGTCGCGGTCGGTGGAAGTACGACAACTTACGGCCCCGATATGCCGGCGAGGATTTCTTTGCCACCGGAATCAATCCGGCCGATTACGCTTGGATCAGCGGTGAGGAAGCTTTCGGGGGCAAAACATCCGCCCATCGCGGCATTGCGCTTGTGCAAAGGATGCTGACCGAAGGATATCGTTGGTCGGGCAACATGGCGTACACCCACCTGTGGCTGGGGGATGAGGGTTCGCAGTTTGGAAAGCACATCTCGAACTCCGAGCGCGCGGCGTTTGTGCGGGAATACGATTCCACCTTCGCTTCAGGAAGCAAGTTGCGGCGTACAGTCGGCGTCTTCAACGACTCGCGCCAAGTTGAGCCGCTCACGCTCAAAGTAGAGCTGGTAAGCGCCGGAAAGTCCGTTGTCCAGAAGTCAGTACCTGTTTCGGTTCAGCCTGGCTCAAAGGCGGTTGTTCCCGTAGAGCTGGATCTTCCGAAGGTAGCCGCACGTTCGGATGGCGAACTTGCCATCTCTCTCACGGGCAAGTCCGGGGTGGTTTTTGCAGACAAGAAGCGAGCATCGATTCTGCCCGAGCCGGTCGCGGCTGCGCTAAGCCAAGCTAAAGGACTGCTGGTCGTTGATCCGAAGGGAAGCGTGAGCAAGTACCTGCGGTCCCTCGGTGTGCCGTTCGCGGAAGCGGCAAGCGTAGCGACGATTCCTGACACCGCCCGATGGGTGCTAGTTGGGCCAGATGCGGTGGATGAAGCAAGCTCGGTTCAGCCGAAACTCGCGGCGTTGGCGGCAAGCGGCGCCCGCGTCGTAGTGCTGGAGCAATCGTCGCCGTTGCGTTTCCAAGGTCTTCCCGTCCCCATCAAGTCCCAAACAAACCAGGGAGCGTTTAGCTTTTTGGAGCGGCCAGAGCATCTTGCCCTAAGGGGCCTCGTGGACGGAGATTTCTGGGCTTGGCCGGGCGACATTAGCTTCAAGAATGCCTATGAGAAGCCCACTAAAGGAGCTAAGAGTTTGGTCCAATGCCATGCACGGTTGAATTCAAGTGCCCTCTTAGAAGTGCCCGTCGGCCCTGGCGTCATGCTGCTGAGCCAGCTTCAGGTTGGGACCAAGCTCGCCGAAACCCCGGTAGCGCGACATTTGTTGCTCAACCTCCTGAATTACACCGCGAGCTACAAGCTCTCCGAGCGCCCCGTCGCGATGGTGGCAAGCCCTAACTCGCAACTGAGCTTTGTTCTGGCTGAAATTGGAATTGCCACCAGCCCAGAACCGCTGGCGCAAGCAATCGCTAAGCCACAAATTGTCGTGGTAGAAGCTAGCCCAGCAAACCTACAGGCTCTCTCTGATCAGAAACCTGCTCTGGACAAGTTCTTCGCCGCCGGAGGAGATCTCGTGCTGAACGGACTTGAGGAAGATGGCTTGGCGAGTTACAACAAACTCGTTGGCGTCGACCATGTGATTCGGCCATTCCGGCGAGAGCGCACCGCCCTTCTGGCTCCGAAGCATCCGCTTACGGCTGGCCTCAGCCAGGGCGACGCGGTGATGATGTCCAACCAGCGGCTTTTTGAATGGACGCAGGACATGTACATTGCGGACGACATCTTCACGGCCGTGGTCGATACCAACGATGTGGCTCCGTTCGCAAAGCTACCCAACGATTATCTGTACAACACGGTGAACGGGATGGTGAGCGCGGACGGGTGGAAGTACATCTTCTCGTTTGATCTCAACAACCAGAAGCCTGAGTACGAAATGGAGTTTCCGAAGTCCTACACCTTCCGCGAGATGGAGTGGGTCGGTAACGGCTTCTATCACCTCGTCACCAAATTGGAGCTCGATTTCGACGGCAAGGAGAAGCTTGTGTTGAACGTCAAGCCCAGTTCTGAGCCGCAGATCCTTGACCTTGCCGGGAAGTCTGGGAGGAAAGTGACGTTGCGGATTCTCGAGTGGCAGCAGGTGCCATCGGGCGGGCAGAACGTGGTCGGGATCGACAATATTCGGCTGAAAGTAGACCGCGCCCCCGAGTGGCGCGGCGTTCAACCGTTGATGAACATCGGCGGAATGGTCCGCTATCCGCGTGGGAAAGGCGGCATCACGTTGCTGAACTTCAACTTCCAGGCGAATGAGTCAGTGCCAGAGAATGCCGGGAAGAAGCGGCGATTGTTTGCCGGCGTCTTGCGAAATCTGGAGGCGAAGTTTAGCGGCGGAAACCTGCTGGTCGCCGGAGCCACCACGAACCAGTATCGGTCCGTGGATCTGAGCAAGGTCGCGAATCAGTACCGGAATGAGCGTGGATGGTTTGGCGACAAGAGCCATACGATGAAGGACCTTCCGTTCGGAGCGCAGACTTTCGCGAACGTGCCGTTTGACGTTTATGAGTTCAAAACATCGCCAGCGCCGAACTGCGTAATGCTGGGCGAAGATGGGGTGCCCGGGAATTTGCCTGAGAAAGTTGAGATCCCGATCAACCAGCTTGCATCCGGATTGTTCTTCTTGCAGACCGCGCGGCTCGATCGGCGTCGAACCGAGCCGGAGCTAGCGGATGGGAAGGCATTCGAGTTTGCGGCTTATGTTGTCACCTACACGGATGGGTCCACCGTTCGCGTCCCGATCCGTGGCCAACTAGAGGTGGACGATTTCCGAACAGAAGCTCCGAAGACGCTCCCTGGAGCGGTGGTCGGTTGGACCGGCAAAGACAGCAGTTCTGGCAAGCCGAGCACGGCGTACATGATGACTTGGACAAATCCGAAGCCAGCAATTGCGATTCGCAGTGTGACTCTGACCTACGGGCCAGATCGGTTCGGAGTGCCAGTGTTGCTCGCGCTAACGCTAGCGCGTTAAAGGACTTTCTTTGGGCTGTTGCGGAGTCGGATGTCGGTCGTCTGCGTGCTCGTCAGTCCGCCGCGGGTGATCGTCGCGGTCACGCGGACGCCAGCGATTTCCTTCAGCGTCGCGCCCGTGACGCTGCTGCTCCAAGTCGTCGGGTTCGAGGTTGAGTTGTAGGTCGCGCCGGTAATGGTGTAGTACTTGAAGACCAACGCTGTGACGTCCGGAATCGAAAGGCTGGGGGTGGTGCTTGATCCGTCCAGTCGTTGGAATTCGGTACCCGTAAGCTTAAATGTGCGCTGCGTGCCGCTGGAGGCAACGTAAACGACCATCGAGTTTGCTGCGGCCGAGTGGACCGCAGAGTCGGTGGTGCAGCCGCTGGTGGCGGTGCAAAGCACAGCGTCCTTCACGTCATCGGCGATGATCGTCACGAGGCGAAGCGCGTCTTCTTGAACCGGCGGAAGATTGGTTGCCGTCTTCTGCGCGGAGCCGAGGCTCAAAAATCCCTGAAAGGCGATCGATGAAAGAATCGCCAAGATGGCGACCGTCACAAGAAGCTCGATGAGCGACATGCCACGAACACGCTTCATTAGAGGCCGTCCTTGGCTAGAACTGTCCCGAGGACAAGAACCACGGTGTTGTTGCTCGTGTCCTTAACGGTCGTTGTGATGGTTCGCTTCGAAACCGAGCTGAGCGTGTATGTCGTGCCGGATACGGTAATCGGAGCATCAACGATCTTTCGCTGCAAGCTTAGGTAAGCCCCGGTAGAGTTGCCCAACGCGACTCCGTTCTTGTCGAAGTATTCGACGGCACCATTGTGAGTGGCGCTGAGCGAGTTGCCAGCGATGGTGCCGAGGGGGAGGTTGGCAAAGCCAACAATCTTGGCGCGTTCAACATCTGCGCGGGCGATCTGAGAGGCCACAGAGGTCTTGTACTGGGCTACGGAAAGTTGCATTCCGTAGACCCAAGCATTCGCACCAACGACGAGAACCATGACAACGATGAGGCTGGAAATCAGCAGCTCAATTAAGGATACGCCGCGCTGTCGGTTCATCTTTTCGCTCCTTTTGCGCTTACGAAGCGTTGTAGCTACCGGTGAAGCCAACCGTTCCAGAAGCATTTGAGCCTGGGGTTGACGATCCGCCAGCCAAGGAACCTTCGAACTTAAATCCGGTGAAGTGAAGCTCAGGCGCTCCGTAGTTTCGCCAGTTGTTCACGATCATGTTGCCCTGGATGTTGTTGTACTGGTTGACTCGAGCGTGAACCGCCAGCATCATGCCGGTGAAGGCTCGGTTCTTAACCGTGATGGTGTCGGTGCAGACGAAGTTCCAGCAAAGTCGATTCTTGAAAGGAGCGTTAACCGTCCAGCCCCAATCAACCGTTGGTCCGACAACGTTAACCACGACGGTGTCGTCCTTGGTCATATTGTTGAAGTTGATCGTCTTGAGTGCTTTGACGTCGGTAGCGTTTACCCAGAACACTCGAAGGTTGCCGTTCAGCGTGTTTGCCTTTACGTCAACGTTGATGTTGTTTGGATCAGAGACGTTGATTCGAAGGTCTGGTGTAGTTTCCAGCGTTTCGCTTCGGCTCGTCCAAAGCGACTGCTGCGTGCCGACCCAGGACTCATCCATCGTCTTATAGAGCTTGCCGTTTCCGAGCATCTGGAGCGAACCAGCGATGCTTCCCGAAACGTATGCGTCATAGCCGTTAAAGACCTTCTTGACGTTGCCGTTCTTGGTGAGGTTTCCGCACATCCAGAGGCCGATGTTGCCAATGGTGTTGACCTTTCCGGGGATCGTGTGCTGGTTGATTTCGTAGGGTCCCTGCCAGGTACCGCAGACCGCGACTGGGCCTTCGCTGTGTCCACCCTCCGTTGTTGCCGAGTTGAAGACCAGAGCGTTGAAGTCGCTGCCGCTGGTTCCGGTTGGCGTGCCAGCAGCAATCTTAACTTCCATCGAAGCCTTTCGGATTGCTCCGCCGACGACGGCGGTGGAGTTCAAGTAGACCGGACCGGTGCCGGTCCACGGTGTGGTGCCGTATGGAGTGGTTGAAGCGTAAACCCAGAAGTCACCGTTTGTGCCAGCAACCGAACCTTTCCGTCCTGCGTAGGGCTGACCGCTGAGCTTGGTTGGGGCGGTTACCCAGGTTGATGCCGTTCCGGTGGCGGTTTTCGTGGAGATCAGGGCGAGCTCGTCGTTCAAACCGGCTTCTGCAACGAGCAGGGCGGCCTCCGAGTTAGCGCGGGTCACGCTCAGGCTGTAGTGCGATCCCGCCGTGGTGAGCGAGCCGACCACGAGGGCGGATCCGATTGCCGACATGATAAGTACTGCCGGGAGTACGGAACCCTTCTGATTAAAATTTAGCCCAACCTTCATGAATATCTCTAGAATCCCTGCGGGAATAGCTAAAGTATCCACCCGGAGCGTCCAATAATCGCCCCTCAGACTGACCTGTTAATGTGTGACACGCGAAAGGTTCAAACGCACTAAAACGGTGGTTGGAACGCACGTAGGTTCAAGAAACGTGATTCTTTGGGCAAGTTGCCGGCGCCTGGCATGGTAGCGTTTCAACCAATCGGAACCTTCTTGCCTTGTGCGGAGGTTGCCAGCAGGGGCCGTTACGGAATGTAAGGGCTGTTGCGCAGTCTGAAGTCCGTGGTGTATGTGCCAGCAACTCCGTTTCGAGACATCTCGACCGTCACTCGAATTACGGTGATGTTTTTCACCGAGGTTCCGGTCACCGTAGTGGCCCAGTTTGTGGGCATCGCAGTTGCGTTGTAGGTGCCACCGTCAATCGTGAGATAGCGGAATGTCAGGCCAGTCACGTCTGCCATCGAGTACGACGGCGTGTTGCTACTCCCCTCAAGTCGCTCGAACTTGCCATTGTTGAGCCGGAAAGTCCGTTTGGTTCCGGTGGAAGTTACATAAAACGTGATCGAAGAGGCGGTCGCCGTTTCCACAACAGAGTTTGTTGTGCAACCCGAAGTGGCTGTGCATGCGGGCGCTTCTTTCAGGTCATCGGTAATCATCGTGACGATCCCGACGCAGTCCTCCTGTATCGCCGGCAAGCCGGTTGTGGTCTTTTGCGCTTTAGAGATGCTGATAAATCCCTGCAGGCCCATTCCGACGGCTAGCAAAAGTATCGCCGCCGTGGCCAGCATTTCGATTTGAGAGAATCCCCTTTTCATCCTAAACGCCATCCTGTGCAAGCACGGTGGCCATAGAAACAACAGCCTTGCTTGGAGACATCGTGCGGACAGTCGCGGTAACGGTTCGCTTCGAGGTGGGATTCAGGGTGTAAGTTGTGCCGCTAACGGTAATGCCGGTGTCCGTGACAGTTCTTTGCACTGAAAAGATCGCGCCCGTCGAGTTGGCCAAGGGAGCACCAACAGCGCTGAAGTACTCAAGCGCGCCAGTATGAGTCGCGGTTGTGCCAGAGAGGGTTCCTAGGGGCAAGTTTGCCCAGCCTAGAACCTTGGCACGCTCGATGTTGGCCCGAGCGAGCTGTGAGCCGACGGAGGTTTGGTGCTGCTGGACCGAGATGGTCATGCAGTAGCCCCATGCATTTGCGCCAACAATGAGCGTCAGCGAGGCAATGACGGTAGAAGCCAAAAGTTCGACTAAGGTTAGACCTCGAAGCCTATTGCGCATTGTAGTTACCTTTGTAGCCAACCGTGGTCGAGAACGTGGACTGTGCTGCGAAAGCGCCTGCATACTTGAAATTAGTGAAGTGCATTTCCGGTGCACCGTAGTTGGACCAGCGCTTTGCGATCATCGTTCCCTGAATATTGTTGTACTGCTGGACGTGAGCTTTTGGTGCCAGCATCATGCCAGTTAAGTGGCGGTTTGCAACTTTGATGTTGGCGACATTCTGGAAGTTCCAGAGGATTCGGTTCTTAAACGGAGCGTTTACCTGCCATCCCCAATCAACGTTAGATCCTTCGACGTTGATGATGACGGTATCGCTAGCCGTCATGTTTTGGATGTCCAAAGTTTTGAGTGGTGCAAGGTCCTTATCGTCGACCCAATAGACTTTCACGTTCCCGTTGAGGGTGTTTTTCGTAACATCCATTCGGACGTTGTTCATATCGGAAACGTCCAACCGCATATCGGTCATCGCACCGATAGCGTCGGACTGCGATTGCCACTTGGACTCCTCCGTCGTGAACCAGTTTGTGCCTACAGTGTTGTAGATGGTGCCGTTGCCAAGCATGGTGAGGATACAGTTGATCTGTCCTCCGATATACGCGTTGAAGCCATTGAAGACCTTTTTGACGGCGTTGCCTCGAGTGATTTGGCCACCGTTGTAAAGTCCAACTCGCGTGTCGGTACCAATTTTTGCGGACGCGGAATGTTGATTAATCTCGTATGGTCCGTTCCAGTTGCCTCCAACTGCGATTGGCCCTTCGCTGTGACCACCTTTGGTATCCACGTTTCCGAAAACGATGGCATTGAAATCGCTGCCACTTGTGGTGGGCGTAGAACCAGCCGATTGGGTCACCTTGACTTCGAGGCTGGCGGTTCGGATGGCTCCGCCAACTTTTGCCACGGCCACCAGGTAGAGCGGACCCGTACCGGTCCAGGCGGTCTTTACGGTCGGTGAGGTCGTACCGTATACCCAGTAGTTTCCGCTGACTCCCGGCACGGTGCCCTTACGTCCTTCGTATGGCTCACCGCTGGTCTTCGCCGGAACCGTTACCCATGTTGAAGCGTCGGTTTGACTTGTTTTCGAGCCGATGGAGATCAGTTCTTCGTTCAGGCCCGCTTCGGCAAGAAGAAGCGCAGCCTCGCTATTTGATCTCGACATGGCCAGGTTGTAGTTGGAAACTGAAACCATGAGGGATCCAACAATCAGGGTCGCTCCAACTGCAGAAAGCACGACGACAGCTATAAGGGCAGATCCTTTAATATTCATGACCACACTGGTTTGAATGGTGCTAGTTGCGATTCAGGAGCTACGAAGCTCGATGTAACGCGAAAGCGGGACATTCTCCGATATCCTTTATATTAGGCTCGGGAATGGCGATCCTTTAGAGGATTCCAACCAGATTGGTCATTTTGTATGGTTATCAGAATTAGGTTCCCGGCTTAGGCCCGCCGGGAACCCAACATAGTTACTTGGCTGGAACGAGTCGAATGACCTTGTCCGGCTGGTTCAGGGCTACGTAAACGAAGCCGTCAGGTCCAACGGCGACTTCCCGAATGCGTCCCATGCCGTGGATCAGTTCTTCCCGCTCAACGAGGCTGTCGCCATTCACGCGAATTCGGTCGAGGTTCTGCCCTGCGAGACCGCCAGCAATGAGGTCTCCGTTCCACTGCGGGAACGCCTTGCCGCGAGCGTAGTCAAGACCGCTAGCGCCGATGCTAGGGAGCCATCGGAATACCGGCAGGGTGATCTTCTGCTCTGGCGTCGGCCATGGAGTCTGGAAGGGTGAGTCGTTGTAATTGATGCTGAAGGCAACCACGGGCCAACCGTAGTTCGCGCCCTTCTGAATTCGGTTGACTTCGTCGCCGCCGCGTGGGCCGTGCTCGGTATCCCAGAGGTTGCCCTTTGCATCCATCGTGAGGCCCTGCTGGTTTCGGTGGCCAAGGCTCCAGATTCCGGGAATGGAATCGGTGACGCCCACGAACGGGTTGTCCGATGGAATCTTGCCATCTTCCTTCACCCGATAAATCTTGCCGTACGGGTTGGTGAGTTCCTGGGCGAGCATGTTGCCGCCTCGCTCTCCGACCGCAAAGAAGATGTTGCCCTTGCCATCAAAAACGATTCGGCTACCAAAGTGCGCGCCGGAGCCGTTGTAAAACTTCTGCGGAGCTTCCCAGATCGTTTCCTCGCTGCCCCAGGTGACTTTATCTCCCGAGATTTTGAGTTTTCCTCGGACGATCTTGGTCATTCCACTTCGGTTTCCGTCCTTTGCCGGGTCAGTGAAGGACAGGTAAACCCAGCCGTTCTTCGCGTACTGAGGATGGACGGCGACTTCCATCATTCCGCCCTGGCCGAGCTCTAGACTCTTTGGCAACCCGTCGATCGTGCCGATGACTTTTCCGTCTTTAGCAACGGTGATGCTGCCGGGGCGGTTTGTGATCATCATATGGCCGTCTGGCAGCCAGTCAATTCCCCACGGGGTCTGAAGTCCATTGCCCTGGTCGATCACGGTTTCGACGCGGTAGTTGTGGTACTTCGACTTGTAGACGCCATCGGTGGCTTTCGGCGAGCCGTTCATCTGGCGAAGGCCGCGGCCCTGTAACTCTCGAATGTGGACGACTAGTGCCCAGCACTCTTTGTCCGAAAGGGTCTCGCCGTACGCGTCCATTCCGGCGCTGGCAACACCGTTCTTGATCGCGTCATAGAACGGCTTGTCCCACTTCTGCTCAAACTTTTCCGCCTTAAGGAGCGAAGGCGTGCCGCCACCACCGCCTTCGGCATTCTCGCCGTGGCACTTCGCGCATGTGTCGTTGTAGAGGCGAGTTACGTTAACCGCACGCTGACCTTGCTCGGCTCGAGGTTGAGCACCGGAGTTTGGAGCGGTCTTTGCGTTGGGTGCGCTATCGGCACCGAGCATGCAGGCCCAGGTAACGGTGCCTCCGGCGATGAGAGCGAGGGGAGCGAGCAGCTTTGCCACGAGGTGAATTTACCTAGTTGCCAAACGACACTGGCCAATCCGGCTCAGTTTTTCGCGCCGTCTTTGATCCACGCCTCGATGGCCGCGATTTCTGCCTCCGGCAATGGACCGGCAGGAGGCATCTGCTTCTTACCGTTTCGAGCCCGAAGCACATCGACAAGCACACTGCCTTCAGGATTACCGGCAACCAAGATTGGGCCGTGCGAGCCGCCTTTCTGGATCGACTCGTAAGAGACCATGCTCACGCCATCTTTTGGATTTGTCGCGCCATGGCAGCCCGCGCACTTGGACGCAAACGTGGTTTGTACGGCGGCGAAGTTGGAACCGACCGCTGGCGAACCGGTAGCGGGCGTTGATGCCGTGGTCGGTGCTTCTGAGTTGGACTGGCAGCCAACGATAACGATGGCAAGGGCGGCGCAGACGGGCAGAAGCATTTTCATGACTGGCCCATTCTTACCCCGTATTCGCAAAATTAGGTACTTGAGGCTCCGAACGTTGAAGATTCGAGGCGAGTAAATTGTTTTGATGCCCGAGATCTCCTTTGATCGCTACTACCGCTACGACGAGTTGACCGAACTTCTGCACCTTATTGAGGCAGAGAACCCCGGGTTCGTGACGGTAAGCAGCATTGGGAAGTCTTTTGAGGGCCGCGACATCTGGCTCGTGACGATCACGAATGCTGAGACCGGCGCTCCGCAAGATAAGCCCGCGTTTTGGGCAGACGGCAACATCCACGCCAGCGAAGTCAGCGCATCCAGTGCGGTGCTCAAGATCATCGAAAAGCTTCTCGGAGATCAAAAGGCGATCTTGGATGAGCGCACTTTCTATCTCGTCCCGAGGGTCAGCCCAGACGGTGCGGAGTGGGCGCTCGCGGATGTGCCGAAGATTGTCCGCAGCGGAACAAAGGCATACCCTTACGACGAGGACGACTACTATGGCCTCGAACGGCAAGACATCGACGGCGATGGCCGAGTGCTCAACATGCGCGTTCCAGACCCGAACGGCGCTTGGGTGATCAACGAGCAAGAGCCGCGATTGCTGCGACGTCGGGAGCCGGGCGAGAAGGCCGAGAAGACTTACCGGGTGCTGGCCGAAGGCAAGTTCCACAACTTTGATGGCCTGAAAATGCGGACCAACCGCGTGAAGCAAGCCCTCGACTTCAACCGAAACTTCCCGAGCGCGTGGCGGCAGGAGCATGACCAAGTGGGTGCAGGCCAGTATGCGACCAGCGAGCCCGAAATTCGAGCGTTGGTCCAAGCGATCTTCGACCGACCCAACATCTGTGGCGCGATTTGTTTCCACACGTATTCGGGTGTTTTGCTGCGTCCACCAAGCCGGATGGCGGACACGGACATTCCGGCCGAAGACCTGTGGTCGTACCAAAAGCTCGGAGCGAAGGGCAAAGAACTCACGGGCTACCCGGATATCTCGAACTATCACGAGTTTCGCTACCACCCGAAGGAGATCATCACCGGCACCTTTGATGACTGGATGTACGAGCATCGGGGTGTTCACGCCTGGACGGTCGAAATCTGGTCCCCGCAGCGGCAGGCGGGGATTACGGATTACAAGTACATCGACTGGTTCCGCGAGCACTCTATTGAGCAGGACATTCAGTTGCTCAAGTGGGCCGACGAGCAGCTTGATGGCCGAGGATACATCGATTGGTATCCGTTCGAGCACCCGCAGCTCGGGCCGGTTGAGCTTGGCGGATGGGACGCGCATTACGCCTTCCGAAACCCACCGCTCAAATTCCTGGAAGACGAAATTTCCCCACTAGCGGATTGGGCGATCTGGCACGCGAGCACCGGCCCCCGGCTTACCTTCCGCGACCTTGTCATTACCGAGGTTGGTGGTTCGTATCGCGTCAGGTTGGCCGTTCAGAACGCCGGCTGGCTTCCGACGAACGTCACCGAAATCGCCAGCAGACGGAAGCATTGTCGTGGGGTGATTGGCGAAGTCAAGCGCGTTGGAGACGACGATCGAGATTCAACCTTCGAGCCAGAATGGCTCGTTAGCGGCCTTTTGCGATCGATTGGGCAACAGCTCAAGGGCTACAGTCACATCGCCGCGGGCGGCTGGGGTTGGAGCAGCGATGTGACCGACGACGTCGCCGTTTTTGAATGGATGCTCAAGCCGGGGACCTACGAACTCAGCGCCCGGCACGATCGCGCCGGGGCTGTGGTTCGCACGGTCACCCTTGGCTAGGCCGTTTCACTCTTCGGTTCGCCAGAGACCCCAGATGTGGGATTCTTCCCAGTCTTCGGTGGTCTCTTTGCCGGCGAGCCGAAGGCCGGTAAGGATAAGACCTACGTGCCAGCCTTCATGCCAAACCATATGCTGCAAGAAAAGAACCGGGTTCTCGTAGGCTCCTTTGCCGATTGAGCCATGGATGATCGCATCGCTCACCGCCACTCGGACAGCCGCTGCGCTGTCGTTTAGGTGGCTCTTAATCGCGGCGAGGTCATCGATAGGGGTATCCCAGCCATCGGTGAACGTCCGGCCAAGCTTTGATGCGCGGTTAGGGTCGAAATCCGAGAGCCAGTGGCGACGGACCTGGTGAATGTGGGCCAGCTGCTTGTCGAGGGGCCAGCCATCGGGCGAAGGCAGCGCCTTGCGGGTCTCTTCCGTAACCAACTGGGCGACGGAAGCTACGATGCGCGCTTGGCGATCCCAAGAGTCAAGCAGGTCGTTAGTGAGTTCTAGGACGGTCATGTTCATTTGCCCTCGTTTGCGCTGGTGCGGGTAGCGTGCGCATTCCATCCCTTGAGGGCGAGGCGCTCGTATGGATGGTTATAGCCGGATTCCATCACGTCATTGCCGGCATGCAGTTGCACGAGGACAGTCTTTCGGACCTCAGATGATCGGTTTGGCATCGAGCCATGAATCGTGAAGTAGTGGAAGAAGAGAACGTCGCCAGGCTCCGCTTCGATGATCGTCGCGTTCTCAAGCGGATATTGGAGTAGCAGGTCGTTTTCGATGCTGCCGTAGGTGTCGGCAATTCGGCCGAGCTTGTGAGAGCCTGGGTAGACCCGCAGACAGCCCATTTCATCGGTCGCCTTTGAAACGTGAACGATGCCCGCGATCATGCTGTCGAGCTGGGTCGGGAAGTAGTTCCAGTCTTGGTGCATCGGGAACGGCGCGCCGAGTTCGCTAGGCTTTTGGAACAGTTTGCTGTGATGCAGGATGATGTCCGGTCCGAGGATGTCGGAGGCGATGCCGAGGAACGTATCGTGCATCATCGCGCGAAGCCAAGCTGCACTGTATTGCTGGACGTTGTGGGTGTGAATGACAACCAGGTCTTTCGCGCCGATACGGTCAACTTCTGGGCCAGACCATGCGGCGTTCACATGCTCACCGCTCCCGAGAAGTTGTGAAACGATCCGATCAAAGTCAGCCTCTAACTCGGCAACTTCGGCAGGAGAGAACACGCCTTTGGCGAGGTAGTAGCCGTTCTCGGCAAAGAATCGGCCAATCTCGGTATCGGCGACGGGAGGAGTAAATGGCTGGGCAGCATCGACGGACATCGCCGCTATGTTAGTCCAATATGGTCCCGGCGGAAAAGGGGCAGGTACCGTCTTAGTTGATGTTGCGCCAAGATGATCTGTTGCTCGTGATGGGGATCATCGCCGGGGCCATTTTGACCGCCGTTGCGATCGGCGGTGTTTTTTTCTTGAAGTGGCGAAACCGCGATCGGGTCGTTCGTCAAAAGCAGAAGGATCGCGAGGTCGAAAAGAACGGAGACTCCCAGGACGCCTAGGACGGCGATTCTGTCGGTGCTAATCTATCGGTAATGCAGAGCGCGGCAAGGGTCGGTTTATTCGTAGTGATCTTTTTAGGATTGCTGCTCGGTGCCTATGCCGTTTTGGGCCAAAGCGTCTTTGCTCCGAAGGTCTCCCGCTACTACGCTGAGCTTGATGACGTAGCCGGAATGGCACCGGGCTTCCGAATCCTCGTGGCAGGGGTCAAGGTCGGAAACATCGGCGAAGTCGAACTGATCTCGCCGACGAAAGCTCGCTTAACCCTACTTCTTGATCCCAAGTTCAAGCTTCCTACGGGCACGATGGCCGAGGTGCCGACTTCTCTGATCGGCTTTGGCGATAGCGCGTTGGTGCTCAAGCCACCGGCCGAATCCAACGGGTTCGTGGCCGAAGGTGGAACGATTGCCGGTCGCAAGGCTGGCGCGCTGGATGGCATTCTGCCCGACACCGAGCAGACCATGAAAGAGTTGAACGCAACCTTGGTGGAAGCTCGAAAGGTCCTCGCCGATCCGGCTCTGACAAAGGACGTTAAGAAGCTTCTCAGCAATACCGAAAAGACGATCGGTAGCTTTGGCCGATTGGCTGATCGCATGGACATGCTGCTGGCCAAGAATGATCAGTCCGTCAATCTCGCGCTAACTCGCGGAGCAGCAGCGGTAGCCGACGTTCAGCGAATCACCGCTTCTGTCGCGAAGATGATGGAAGAGGGGACGATTCAGAAGGACACCAAGCAGATCCTTGGCCAGCTGGTCGAGACGAGCAAGAAGGCCGATCAGCTAGTGGCCAACATGAATTCGCTGGTCGCCGATGGCAGCCTCAAGCAGACAACGGCAAACGTGGCCGAGATCACGAACACCGGCAAGAGCATCGCGGCGAACGTCGATGAAATGACGAAGACTGGCAAGTCCATTGCCGAGAAGGCGGACAAGATCACCGAAAACGGGGTCACGATTTCCGCCAACGTTGTTGACCTTACCGAGCGCACGAAGAAGGTAATCGACGGCGCGGTGGAGATTGAAGGGCAGGTTAAGTCCTTGCTCGACAAACTGGGTGGCGTGCTCGGGCCAAACAAGGGGCCAAAGATTCCGCCGGTGACCACCTCGATGGACCTGATGCGCGAGACCGAGCCCGGCCGATACCGAACTGACTTTAATGCTCGCGTCGGTTTAGGACAGGGCCATACGCTCGATATCGGCCTTTTCGATGCCTTCGAAGGCAACAAGTTGACGGTTCAATACGGCACGCCGGTCGACTCGAAACTAAGTTATCGCTACGGCATTTATGCGGCAAAGGCGGGACTTGGGGTAGATTATCAGATCGCGCCGAAGCTATTTTTGCGCAACGACCTTTGGAATATTAACAATCCAAGGTACGACGCTCGGCTTCGCGCAGATTTCGGTGGTGGGCTTTACGGCTGGATGGGCATGGATCGCATCTTCCAAAAGAACAGTCCGACCTTTGGAATCGGAATTCGACGATAGGTCCAACTTGGACCGCGCGTGACCCGGCATGCCTGGTCAAGCCCTGACGATACAAGGAGCAAAATGAAAGTTATTCTCAAGCAAACCGTGCCTAAGGTTGGAAAAGAAGGCACCGTAGTCAATGTCGCGGACGGATTCGCCCGCAACTTCCTCTTCCCACGCGGGCTCGCGTACCTCGCCGACAAGAAGCAGATCGAAGCGCTGAACAAGCGAAACGAGCGAGTTGCGGCCAAGACCGCCGGCCTCAAAGCCGACGCTGAAGCCCTCAAGGCGAAGATCGAAGGCAGCATCATCCGACTTCCCGGCCAGGTCGGCGCCATTCAAGGCAAGCTGTACGGTGCCATCACCGCACAGGACGTCACCGACGCGATTAAGGAACAGCTTGGCCTGTCCCTTGAAAAGAAGAACGTTGCGCTCGTCGAGCCAATCCGCCGCCTGGGCGAGTTCGCCGTCGAACTTGACCTTCACCGAGACGTTGATGCGAACATCACCGTCGTCGTCTTCGACCCGAACGCACCAGTAGTAGCCGCTCCGGCTGCACCAGCCGAAGAAGCTCCGGCTGAGTAAGTTCCGGATACGAAGAAAGCGCGTCCGAGAGCAAATTGCTCTGGACGCGCTTTTTTGTTTCAGAAGGTGGCATCAGCGCTCCGGTCTTTTTGTTTGCACGAGTTCAATCACGTTTGACTTGCCCTTTACAACGCGTTGTTTGATCGTCTCAATTGTTCCGTTGGCCGAGTGGATGCTGATCTCACTGGCGGGGATCCGAAGTTGGTGTTTTAGTAGGCGCTCTGAACCCAAATCTTCCTTCTAGTGTGCGCCTTACTTCAGCAAAACACCTCGGCACTTTCGATGGGTAGTCTCTCCGATCACGCACGGTTCCTGAAACAGCGACGCCCCAGGCAAGTTCAATCTTCTTTGTCAATCTTCCGGCGATCACCTCAACGCGTTCTATTACCTCGCCCAAAAATCGTCCCGTTCGCGCACCACGAGTGAATCACTTATGTCAGCTACAGTTTACAGAAGACTTCAAATCGGGCAGTTTAAAAACTCGGGAGGAATTGAGCAGAGCATGCTCCTTAATCGAGCTTCAGCACGTTCACGAATTGCGATAGCTTCACCTGGAAGCGCAACAACATGCCTGGCAGCTAGGTCTAGAGCAGAATCGAAATCTAGACCTCTCATGTAGCAACTTAGTGCGACTCGAGCAGCCCATTCAGTTCCAAACGATGTTCCCCTAAAAAGATAAGAACTAGCAAACTGAATAGATACAAACTGAAAACGCTCTTCTCGAATGAAGTTTAGCATTCGCTCCGAAATCACGGTAAATGCAGGAAGTGATTTGATAAATGCAAAGTCGGGATCATTTATCTGAGGTTTGAACCGAAACCCACACTCACCCAAACAATGCCCTGCTGGCGTGACGGTTGGCGATCCCACTTCTAGATGCCGGGTGGCGATCGGTCTCAACTCGTACAGCACCTCTCCCGGCGTAGGATTCTCGATACTGCAATCAACCAAATCAA
Source organism: Chthonomonas calidirosea (assembly GCA_945882415.1). Taxonomy (GTDB): domain Bacteria; phylum Armatimonadota; class Fimbriimonadia; order Fimbriimonadales; family Fimbriimonadaceae; genus Fimbriimonas; species Fimbriimonas planktonicus. The sequence goes on along the minus strand of CAMCWC010000006.1, from coordinate 90,740 downwards.
ATCCGGTCAATCCGGAACTCGCGATTGCATCGCGAACATGCTGATTTACGACAATGTCTCCAGTTCCATTATTAACAAAGTAGAAGTCGCACCTCGCACGCGACAGTTTTCTTAGCCTAAGTCGATAGTCTCCTTCGGGGTTTGATGCCCAACCACCCTCGTTCCATCTGGAGGAGTAGCCCAGGAGACTTCGAATTTCTCCAACTCGCCGGTTCGTAAAAGTAGAATAAACGTCACCCGGCATAAAACGCCAATGGTGGAACAAAAGATAGCTCATACTAGGGAATAGGCGGCAGTCCAAATTGCTTTGCTAACAAATTAGCAAAGTCAATGATTTGCTGCCGTGTTGCATTTGGATTGTTTTCGATGAACTCCATCCAGGCAGAGTTATACCGAAAGAATGCTTCTCGCTTATGGCCAGCAAAATTTATACCGTATGTTGCAAATTTTCCATGGATAATTCTGTGCCATTCGGCATTGATTGAAACCAGGTAATCATCTATATTGATCCCCTTTCGCGAAAACCAGTCTCTGAATTGTTGCGGAAGATAGTGGTGTGTTTCTCGCAGGCGCATATCAAGATGAATGTTTCGCATTAATCTGTAAATACGATCCACCATCTTTTGAGTCAGTCCTCCGCTCGCGATAAGGAACCGAAGGGTTTCCATTGCACCTCGTGGATCGGTCGTTGCTCGAAGCATCGCACTGCTAATCGTAGCATTTACCGAGTCAATATCCTTAGTATGTAGGCCAGCCGGATCAATCCATCTCAGCGGATTGTTCTCACAGTAGCTATACCAGTTCCTCCCATCCCGAATCGGGTCACGCGTCAAGAACCGACCCGTCGCCGGGTCGTAGTATCGGTGCCCGAGCAACTGGTACTCGCTCTCCGCATCCGTCTGGTAGCCCCAGCCACCGGCAAAGCCCGCCTGCGTGTTCGTCGTCCCCGTCCGGCTCACCGCCGCACCGAAGGCGTCGTACTCCATTGAGTCCGTCACCGAACCCGCCGAAGTCAACTTCTTCACCGAACCCAAGTAGTCCGCAAGTTGGTGCCTAGTCGTCCCGCCACTCCGCTCCGAAATCCCCGGAACCATCGTGCTCACGCTGTCTGAGAGGACACTCGCTGTCACATGAGCGCCATCGCGCTTATAGACTCGGCTCCCGTTCGAATTCGCCTTCGAGACCCGCGTACCTAGGCCGTTGTAAGCATAAGAAGTCGTCGGCTGCCCCGTCCGCGCCAGCGACACCAACCGGTCATCCTCGTTCCAGTTGAAAGTCCGAACCGTCCCACCCGAAGAAATCGAAGTCGTCCGCCCTGCGGCATCGTAGGTGTAGTTCGTATACACCCCTCCGACCTGCCGGTACAACAGCTTGTCTGCATCGTCGTACGTATAGGTCTCGGTGACACCGTTGAGCTGCTTCGTCTTCCGGTTACCGTTCTCGTCATAGGTGTAAAGGCAGGTATATCCCGGACGAGACTCACCTAATAGTTGGTCAGCGAGGTCATAGGCGTAAGTGGTCGTTACCCCACCCACCGTCTTTGTCTGCAGGTTTCCAGCGGGCGAGTACACATAGGACTCCTGCTGCAGAATCGAGGCGTCGCTAGACTTGCGGTGAACAATGGAGTTGAGTCGGTCCAGGGTGTCGTACCCAAACTCGCTCGTCGTCGCCCCGTCAGATTTCGCGTTAACTCTGCCGTAGATGTCGTAGCCGATCGACGTATCTACCCCGTCCACCGACTTCACTATTCGAGTCAGGCGGTCGGTCGTATAAGTGTAGTTGGTTACGGCCGTCCCTTCGGTCATGCTCGTACGCCGACCCCATTGGTCGTACAGGTAGGTCATGACTCCTTGAGGCGTAGAGAGCTGAGTCAGCCGGTCATCGGCGTCGTAGCTCCATGTGGTCGTTCCTGTGGAATCGTACATTGCCGTTTGTCGCCCGGCAATGTCGTACGTGAACATTGTCGTCGGCAACGTGGAGTATTCGACTTCTATCAGGTTGTCCGATGCATCGTGCTCGTAGAAGGTGGCCTGACCAAGCCCGTTGATCTTTCGAGACATGTTCCCGTTTCCATCAAATTTGTAGGCTTCGTATTGGGCATCCGGGAACTCAACCTTAGTGACTTCACTGCGCGGCGAGTAAGTGTAAGTCGTTACCTTGCCCCGGCCATTCGTCACTAGGACTAGTCGGTTACGTTCGTCGTAAGCATAGGACTCTTGATCTCCGCGCGGATTGGTTTCCGTGAGAACCCTTCCAATTGCGTCACGGGTGACTGCTGTCAGGCGCCCCTCCACATCAATCGTGCTCATCACCCACCCAAACACATTCATGTTCGTAGTCGATGACGCGCCGTCGCTCCGCGTGGTCCCAATCAGCCGGCCCCAGTCATCGTAATCGAACGTTGTGATGCGATTGCGGTTGTCTGTAAGTTGAATGGGCTTCCCGATGGTATGGCCGACTCCGTATTGCACGGTGACTGAACCATCAGGCGTGGCGACGTGCGTCAGCTCTCCGAGAGCGTTGTACGTTAGGCTGGTCGTGACACCCTCAGACGAAGCGGTCGCAAGGCTACCATCTGTATTGTAGGTATAGGTCCCTTGCACTTGGTTAAGCGCGTTCTTGACTTGAGTCACCGATCCTACAATGCCATCGCGAACGTAAGTCGTCGTTGCATTGATCGCGTTCTTCTCGGTCAGAGGGTCGTTGTAGGTGTTATACGTAACGCTCGCGAAGTTCCCCGAAGCGACCATTCTTGGGTCTTGAATCTTCTTGACGTTCCCAAATTGATCGTACTCAAACTTGGACAATTGATTCCGGCCGTCTTTCGATGTACTAACGTTATAGAAGTTGTCGTAGGTTAAAGAATTGTAGAATCCAGCCTCGTCCTTTGTGCTGACAAGGAGCCCAGCGTTGTAATACTCGGTGATCTTTTCGCCACGATGGAACACATACTCCGTCGAATCTGCCAGATAATTGACCTTATACGTCTGCGGAGCAGGCACGACTGTACTTCCAGAAATGCCAACGTGGTTCACCTTGAGCGGAGTCTGGAACTTAATCAGCTTATCATCCGCATCATAGTCAAACTTCCACTCCTTCCCTAATGCGTCCGTCTCTTTGATGATCCGATCTTCAAAGTCATAATCGAAACTGATCGTCGGTCGCGAACCATTGAGGCTGGGATAAGTGATCTGCGTTAAGACCTTGGTTCCGGCCGCCGCCCCTGCGATCGTTGACTGGTAGGTGAAGTCCCACACGCGGTTTCCGGGAACCGTGACGCTTTGTAATCGCTGCACCGCAATCGCGCTCGTTCCGGAGTACGTCATCGTGATCTTGCGCGCCGAAGAATCGCTGAGGACTACTTGTCTCGGGTTACCCGCCGTGCGCGAAACCGTGATCGCGTTGTTGAATCGGTCACGGTAGCTCGTCAAATAGCCGTTTCGATCGAATTCATAGGTCATCTGCGATTTCGTCCGCAGGACGTAGCCGCTTGGATAGCGATAGATGATGTCGTAGAAGCCGGTCGGTGGGAAGAACCGATTGTCGAGGTCTGGATTCGCCCCGTAGTTTCGAGAGAAAACGAGTCGGCGGCCATCCGGATAGAAAGCAGTGATCTTCTGCTTCGCGGGCTCGGTGATGTTACTGGTAAAAATTAGACGAAAGTCGACATTAGTGCGCCACTTTTCGCCAACTCCAACCTCGCCTTGATCCTGGACGCTGTTGTACAAGGTGAGCCCGATCGGAACCCCGCCTTTACCTTTCCACCCGACAATCGGAATCGTGGTCATACGGTTTCCGGTCTGCATGTTCACCGATCCCGGTGCTAGGTCAGATCCACCCGCAGGTCGAGATCCCTCCCACGGGAAAGCTGCGCCGGGGCCGCTTGGTCGCTCAATGATTTGAATGCCACCGCCGGTGCCACCGTTTGTGCTCGTGGTTCCAGTTGTGCTCGTGGTCCCAGTTGTGCTTGTCGTGCCAGTTGTGCTCGTGGTGCCAGTCGTGCTTGTGGTGCCAGTCGTACTTGTGGTGCCAGTCGTACTTGTGGTGCCAGTCGTGCTTGTGGTCCCAGTAGTACTCGTAGTTCCGGTTGTGCTGGTCGTTCCAGTTGTGCTCGTCGTTCCCGTATTCCCACTGCCGCCGGTCGTATACACCGGCGGACCAATCGGTGCATTAGCCTCTGCCCCGGTCAACGGAGCATCCTTGGGTCGCGGCTCTGGACGACCGATCAGCGCAAGATTATCGCCCGTATCCTCAGGAGCATTTGGGTTGTATTCCGGTTCGGGATAGGCTGGTGTCGTTCCCGCGATGATCGATACTGCCCTACTAATGTCCTCGACATCGGCGGAGTTGTAAACATCTCCACGCGCAACCCGCTGAACGACCGGGTTCAGGCGAGTCGGTAGCGAGTTCACGGGATCGGTGTAGTCCGAACCTGACTGAAGCGTCAGAGTAGTCAGCGAGGTCAACAGACTGTTGATCCCGGCCGCAGCCGACGAATACCCCACGACCATCGCAAGCACGAAATGCAACCCACGACTCAATGCAACCCAAACCGATGTCCCCCAGAACATAAACAGAGTGTATAAGGATCGCGCCTAACTGCCAAGTGCTTTTTGCAATGGTTTCAGAATTCTTAAAGATTTCTTAATGAACCAGCATTTTTTCGGCCCCAGGTCGCTCGCTAGCCAAAATGAAGGTGACGCATAAATATTCTAAAGGAAGTTTCGTAACTTGGTTTGGCTTTTTTGTTCTTTTTAACTTTCTTGTTTCCAGAAATAGTGCCAGCCGCAGGCCGAGGTGCGAGAGCGCAGTCCGCTAGCACCTCGGACTCGTACATCTACTAATCAAAGAACTCCAGCACGAGGCAAACGAGGAAGGCTATGAGCATCCAAGCAAAGAGAGCACCACTCGCCCTGCTACTTAAGCAGGGCCGTCTCGAAGGCATCGAATACGGCCGAGGCGAGGCAACTCTCACCACCACTGTCGTACCAGTCGGTCGCTCCTTTACCAGCGAAGAAGTCGCGGCCGTTCGCATCCGCCAAATGAGCTAGGCGCAATTTGCAAACCTGCTGGCCGTCAACGTCAAAACCCTACAAAGCTGGGAGCAAGGCGTCCGAAAGCCCAGCAAGCCAACCATGAGGCTTCTCCAAATCTTCGATTCGCCAGAAGACTTTCGCGCCGCTCTGGCCCCGACAGATTCATGGGCGGAGACTCTCGTCAACCGAAAACTTGAAAGAGTAGGTTGACTTTCGTCCGCACCGCGCCATATAACATGGGTACTCGCGCACGGCGTTGAGAAACTTTATTTACACTCGGCCCTAAGGCGGGAGCATTTAGAAATAAGTTTCTGATCCGCGAAAGAAGGTGGAAGAAAACTCTGTACATGCCGACACATGGACACAGTCTTGTGGTGGGCCCGGAGGGATTCGAACCCTCGACCAACGGCTTAAAAGGCCGCTGCTCTACCGCTGAGCTACAAGCCCACAAGATTTCTAGTTTACCAGAGGGGGTCTGGTACCCTCAACGGCATGTCTGAAGGCCTAACGTACCGCGACGCTGGAGTCGACATTGACGAAGCCCAACGTGCTCTACGTACCGTAAGCGGACAAATTCGCGAAACGTACGGACCGCAGGTGATCAGCGGGATTGGCGGCTTCGGCGGACTCTTCCGCGCTGACTTTGGCGAGATGTCCCAGCCCGTGCTCGTGTCGAGCATCGATGGCGTGGGTACGAAGACCAAGGTCGCCGCGATGGTGGGCGAATTTCGCGGACTCGGCTTCGATATTGTCAACCACTCGGCAAACGACATCCTCTGCCAAGGCGCGCGGCCGCTCTTCTTCCTCGACTATTACGGCTGCTCGCACCTCCACTCAGACGTTTTTGAACAAGTCGTATCTGGAATGGCGGAAGCGTGCAAAGAGCTCGGGATCGCTCTGATTGGCGGAGAGACGGCCGAAATGCCGGGGGTCTATCACGATGAAGAAGTCGACGTTGTCGGATCCATCATCGGAGTAGTCGACTTCGAGCGGAAGCTCCCCCGGGGCAAAGTTCAGCCGGGAGACGCGGTCATTGGCATCGCCAGCAGCGGACTGCACACTAACGGATTCTCCCTTGCGCGACGCGCGTTGTTCGAAGTCGGTGGACTGAGCGTTCGGGATGAGGTTCCTGGCCTCGGGGCAACCGTCGGCGAGGCGTTGTTGCGGCCGCACCGGGCCTACGTTAACGCCGTGTTGCCATTGCTGGAAGACGACCACGTTTACGCTGTGGCTCACATTACGGGCGGCGGATTGTACGACAATATTCCGCGAGTCCTACCGGCAAACACGCGGGTCATGATTGAGAAGCGCGCTTGGACGCCGCCTCCGATCTTCACCCTGATCCAAGAGACCGGCAACATTCCCGAGGTTGACATGTACCGAACGTTCAATATGGGAATCGGGCTGACCTTGATGGTCGACCGAGTCGCGGCACCCGGAATTGTCCAGCGGCTAAACGAGGCCGGAGAGTCTGCCGCCATCATCGGCGAAGTCCAGTCCGGCCCGCAAGAAGTTCAGCTCGTTTAGGCTTCGCCGATTCGGAAGACGAATCGCGCGTTGCCAAAGGCGATGTCCTGACCATCGACCAGTTCTTCGTTTTCGACTTTCACGAAGTCGTCGCGAAGCAGGAATGTTCCGTTGCTCGATCCAAGGTCCTCAACTCGGAAAACTCCGTCTTCGAACAGGATTCGCGCGTGTCGGCGGCTGATGTAGGTTCCTTCTGGCTGCAAAGCGCCAAGGTCGACGTCGATTGGCCCGACGGTTGGATCGAATCGCCCGACTACGGCAGGTGCCATCACGGGGAACACGGTGTCGGTCTCGCTCCCGGCACGCTTGAGAACTAAGCGCGCCAAGCCGGGGATCGCCATGACCGGAGCCTTTTGCCCGGCATCGACGGCCTCTTCGGCGGATTCTGCCTCAACTACGGCTTCTTCGACGCTATCTACGATTGACGCATTGTCTTCCATCATGCTGACTTCCTTTTCGCTTGGATCAAGCTCTCCCATCCTAGCACGATGCCGGATACTACAAGTCCCGGAATGAGCGTGCCTAGGCCAAATCGCTGTCCCATCCATTCGACTTCCAACAGTGGGTTATTCGTTCGCAAACCAAACACCATCCAGGACACCGCAACGGTAAACCCCGCAATTTGCGAGAACACAACCGCCCCGGGCCGCCAACGGACCTTACGGCTGGAATACGCCACGACGGTCGGCATGAGCAAAGCACCTACAACCGCCCCCGCCCAGCTGTACCAAAGCGCGACGACGCTCTGAACGGCAAATGATAGCAGCGCAGCCAACAGGCTGGAGATCGCGATGCCGAGCCGGATCGCCGCCCGGGTCTTCGCGTCATCTAGGTCAAACGCCCGGCCCAAAATTTCCCGCCCCATCGAGGATCCGGCCACGAGGGAATACCCAACGAGGGCCGAAACAATCGTTCCAAGAAGGCCGCACAGGAAGATTCCTTTGAGCCCAGCCGGCAAAACCGCTTGCGCAAGGGCGGGAAAAATCAGCAGCGGGTTCGCTGGCATTTCTGGCAGCAGGCGGAGCGCAAACATTCCCGCCGTGACGGTAAGGATGTCAAACAGCATCCAGAACGCAATGGCCACCCATACACCGCGCCGCCCGACCTCGGGCGAAGCTGCGCTGGCAACGCGCTGGTGAAACCCGGGGTCAACAATCGTCCACGCCCCGAGAATAAAGAAGCTCAAGATTGCTAGAGGCTGTTGACCGCCGGTGAAGCTCAGCGCATTGGGCTGCTTTATCTCAGCGAGAGAGCCAAGTCCGTACGTTCCGATGCTGAACCCGACCATCACCGCGAAGCCAACGTACATGAGCACGAACGCCAGCATGCCGACCCTGACGTCCGCCAGCAATCCTCCTTTGTATAAGAACGCCGTTCCGCAGAGCACGGCCACCGGAATCGCAATGGGCAATCCCCAGCCCGTCAGGCCCTGCACCAGCGTTGCGAGCATCAGAACGTGGGCGGCGGGCACGGCGAGCAGAAAGACGAGGCTGCCGGAGACGAGCCCGGCGCCCTTCCCCCAGCGATGGGCCACGCGCTCAGGAATGCTAAATTGGTCGGCTTCCCTCACCTGCCCGGCCATTCGCGCGGCGTAAATGCCGGCGAAGATGTAGTACGGCACCCCAAGAAGGAGCCAGGTTCCGATGCCGTAGTAGGAGACCGACTCACCGATTCCAAGCACACCGCCGTACCAAGTGGTAACCAGCGTCGCGACAAACCACGGCAACGTCAGTTGTCGGCCCGCGGTGACGAACTGGAAAACGCTAAGCTCTCGCAGCTTCGCGCTGAATCCCAGACCAAACAAAGTGGCGGCAAAGACCGCGAGGACGACAAGGTCCGCCGTCGCAAGGGTAATCACCGTTTCAGTTTCCCGGAATGTCTCATTTTTCGCCGGGTGGTCCACCAAAGTCGGAAAGTGGGCCAACAAACGGACTCTGTCGCCGGCCTCGCACTTTTCGGATGGTCGAAACGATCAGGTTGCAGTCCCGATTGGCATCAAACAAAGTGCTCTTCGCTCGGTACTCGACATCCACTAGGTCCTCTCCCCGTCGCAGGGTTAGCTGCAAGACCGTCTCGGCTGCCGTTGGATACTCCGAAATGACGGTCGTCTTTCGAGCACGTTGCTTTAGGTCCTCATCATCTTTCGTGAGCATGGGGTCTCTTGACGCCATGAACGCGTTCATGACCTTGTCCGGAACATTTGCTCGATATTTGATCGCAATATATTCGCCGTAAGTCGAACGAAACTCGCCCTGTGTCACCCGAATGTAAGAGGCAAACCGTTCATTTTCCTGAACCATTCTTGCTGGCACCGCGACGGTGTATCCCGGCTTCGGATCAGCCGCCACGTGAACTTCTAAGAACGCCGGCTTCGGCGTTGGCGGCTTTGGGGTCTGCCCTAGTGGCCGGACTTGGCACCCGGCCAAGCCCAGCATCACGAGCAGACCTCCTGACACCCTCCAGGTCATAGCCTGATCGGAAGCACGCGCACCCTTCGGTTCGGGTCTTCGCCGACGCATTCGACCGCGAGCTTTCGGCTTTCGGCGAACTGCGCCTGAATCTTGCGCACCGGAGCCGGTGCCGGGCTCAGCTCGAACGGGCGATTGCTCTGCATCACGACTTCAATAGCCGTCTCGACTTCTGAAATCACTTCCCGATCGTTGTCTGGCTTCTGGCCCGAAGACCGCAAAACTTCCTCAAGGGCCGAAGAAATCTGGCTGAACGTATTCGACTTGACCACGACGGTGTGAATCGGCCGACCCGCGATCTCTCTCAGTTTTTTAGGCTTCGATTGATACGCCGACCGGATGGCCATTACCGCGTCCGCTTGGGAGATGTCCGAAGTGACGAACGCCGCCGCTTTCCTTTCCCGGATTGCACGTTCGAGACGGGTGCGGGCGATCCCGTAGGGAAAGATACGGACGTACGAGCCGGTCGTAGAGTCCACCTCCTTATCCTTTGTGGGGTCTCCTGCAACTGGCGCCTGTTGCGGCAGTGCGGGTGCGTTTCTATCTGTGCCCCGCTCCTTACCGCGTGGCTCAGCTTGGTGTTTTCTTGCGAGCGAAGGGAACCGCTCGTTGAAACTGGCCTCATCGGTTTCGATCGGCTGCTCGTTCTGAACAATTTCGATTCCCCCGCCGGTTCGGACCCGAATTTCCGGTCGCGGCGCAACGCCACGAAGGATGGTGTCGACCGTTTTCATCACGTTGTGATGCACGGCGCAGCGGTCGTAGTCCAAAAGCTCAATCACAACGTCGAACGTTGGAGGAGCCTTTCTCTCGAGGACCGTCTTCTGCGTGCCTCGTCGCTGGGCTTCAGCGTCGCTCAAAGTAACCGCTTGGATGCCACCGATGAGATCGGCGAGTGTCGGATTCAGCATCAAGTTCTCGAGCGTCTGTCCGTGGGCCGTGCCGACTAACTGTACGCCTCGCTCGGCAATCGTGCGGCTCGCGAAAGACTCAGGCTCGGTGCCAATTTCGTCAATCACGATGACTTCTGGCATGTGGTTCTCCACCGCCTCAATCATCACGTTATGCTGTTCCGCCGCCGCTCGAACCTGCATTCGTCGGGCGTAGCCAATTCCTGGGTGTGGGACGTCACCGTCACCTGCAATTTCGTTTGACGTGTCCACAATCACGACCCGCTTGCCAACTTCGTCGGCAAGAACCCGCGCAATCTCGCGAAGCTTCGTTGTCTTTCCAACTCCGGGTCGGCCCAGCAACAGAATCGACTTGCCGCTGCGTACGATGTCGTCGATCATGTCGATCGTGCCCTCTAGCGCACGACCAACTCGGCAAGTGAGGCCAACAATCTTTTGATGCCGGTTTCGGATTGCCGAGATTCGGTGGAGAGTCCGTTCTATTCCAGCTCGGTTGTCCGTTCCGAACTCACCAATCGACTTGGAAACGTATTCCAAATCCAGTTCGCTGACCCCGATATCATGGAAACGTTCCACGCGGTCGCGATAGCGGGCTTCTGCCGGTCGGCCATAGTCTAGAACGACCTCGATGAGAGCATCGAGGTCGCCGGACCGCTCAAGACGAGCGCGGACATGGCCGGGAAGAACGTCGAGAAATTGCGCCAGTCCATCTGAGTAGAGCGACATATGGTTCGTGAGAAGGTTCAGGAACGAACCTTCACTCTCCTACTTAGTGACGAACTCAGACGTCTCGTCGAAGCTCCTGTAATGCAATCTTTATGGTCTTTTCTTGACCCTTTGACCACACCTTGATGGTCACTACATCACCTGGCTTTTTCGGTACTAAAACTCGGTTCAAATCGAACAAGCTTTCCGTCTTTTGTCCGTCAATCGACAGCAGAATATCCCAAGTACCAATTCCCGCTTTCGCGGCTTCCCCCTCGGCTCCGGCGATTATGATTCCGGAATTCGGCACATCGGTGGCGCTCGTCTCCTGGGCGATCTGGCGTCGAACTCGGCCGAACGCAAGCGCTCCGTCCCATTCCTTTCGGTAGCGGATGCCTAAGCCAGGATATCGGGTGTAGCCGAACTTAACGATGTCATTGACGACCTTCTGAACTCGGTCGACGGGAATCGCAAATCCGATTCCGATGCTGCCTCGGTTGTTGCTTGCGATGGCGGAGTTGATTCCGATCAAGTTTCCACTGGAATCCGTCAGTGCACCGCCGGAGTTACCAGGGTTGATTGCTGCATCCGTCTGGATTGCATCCACAAGGGCACTGCCCTGAATCGGCAGGCTCCGTTTGAGTGAACTCACAACGCCGACGGAAACGGTGTTATCAAATCCAAGCGGGTTACCAACCGCCATGACCCATTGGCCAACCTGAAGGTCTTTGCTGTTCCCCATCGGAACGGCCGGAAGGTTTGCTCCCGTTACTTGCAGTACCGCCAGGTCGGAAACGGGGTCGGTTCCAAGCACCTTGGCGTCGAGCGATCGGCCATCGCTGGTACGAACTTGCACCCGGGTGGCATCAGCGACGACGTGGTTGTTCGTGACAATGATTCCGTTTGCACCGATGACAACGCCGGAGCCTGAGCCGGTTTCCTGCTCGCCCACCGGCTCGCCAAAGAAGTCGGTGGCGTTGTTGAACCGATCAATGCTGACCACGGATTTGTTCACCTTTTGCGCCGCCGCTCGGAAGTCGACGGCGCCGGCAGGGGAAAACTGCGCCGGTTCGATTTGGTATTCAACCGGCACTTTCTGCGCGGTGGCAACGACCGCAGGCTTCTCAAATTGTCGGTTGACCTGCAACGCTCCCAGGGCACCTACGAAGACGGCAACTCCAGCTCCAATGTAGTGAATCGCTTTCATAACCTTTGAGAAGTAAAACGCAGAAAACTAGCCCAGAGTTCTCTGACCGGAAATCGCTAGGTCCAAACGCAAAAAGGGCGGAGAGCAACGTTGCTCTCCGCCCAATCTTTACGGTTTCTTAGTTAACCGTGAAGGTCTTGTCTATGCTCACTGTTCCGAGCGTTGCTCGGAGGGTGACCACGACTGGGGTAGTTCCAATCGAGGCATCGATTGGCATCAGGAAGCTCGAAGAGACTCGAAGTCCTTCAGGAATGTTGACCGTTGCAGGAACGGTTACACCCGTGGAAGGATTCACGAGCATGATCGTGATGTCCATGCCACCGACTGGAGCGTTGCCGTCAATGTAGACGCGGGCTCGCTGCGAAGTACCAACGGTTCGGGTCGGGAAGTCAAGCACGAAGTTGTTAAGAACTGGTGCCTGAATCGTGACCGTATCCGAAGCCGACGTTCCGTTTGCAGCACCAACGATGGTGGCAAGGGTATCGGTCGCAACTGCATCCGTGTTGAACGTGAACGTAGCGGAGGTGGAACCAGCAGGAACCGTTACGGACGCTGGAACGTTTGCCGCGTCGGTGTCGGCGTCAAGCTCGACCACGGTTCCGCCAAGTGGTGCTCGGTTCGAAAGTCGAACCGTACCGGTGACGAGAGTTGAGGTTCCGCCCTTCACCGTGTCTCGGCTTAGGGTCACGCTGCTAACCGCAGTCTTCTTGAGAAGAACGGTGTCGCTCATGAATCCGAGAGGCCCCTTGATCTTGACCGAGAGGTCAGTGTTTCGAGCGAGCGATCGGATGTAGACGACGCCAGACGTTTCGGTGGCTGGAATCGTGAGGATGCTGGACCGGTGCAGGAATGCCTGCGCTGGGTCGATTGGGTCGCCGGTGGTCGCATCGACGAGCGAAAGACCAACTGGGATGTAGAGGGTTGGGTTAGCCGAAGCTAGGGTGACCGTTGCGATCACATCGAGGCCTGCTGGCTGCTCGGTGGTGTCGAAGGCGATGGTCGAGATAACCGGTGCTGGGATGTTGACCGTCTGGGTCAAAACCGTTGCGCCGGAGGTTGCCGACAGGTTAGCAACTTCGTCCATCTGGATCGAACCAGCTGGAGTTGGAGTTACCGAAAGGGTTGCCGACTTGTTGCTTCCGCGTGGGATGGTTACCGATGCTGGAAGTGGGAACTTGGCGTTGTCCGAAGTGAACGTTACGACGGTGTCAGCGTAAACGCCAGCATCGGTTCGAACGTCGAATGGCCATCGGTATGGCGAGATTGGAGCGTACGCATTGAACTGCGTGAACGAGACCGGAAGGGTAACGCTGGCCAAGAAGCCGTCGTTTCCGCCTGCGAGTGCAGGCTGTGCCTTACCAGCCGTGTTTGGCAGGATGCTGGAGTTGGTCCAACCAGAAGCAACGGCGGTCGTGCCGAACATTGCAAGGCTTGAAGCCCAATCGTCGTTGTTACCGCCGAGGTAGGTGCCGTGCCAGAAGACGTTCAGAGCAGGGCTGAATCGCGAAACGAAGACATCGCTGCCGCCTCGTCGCGTTCGGTCTGCATCCATTCCGCCGAGCTTAAGGTCTCGAGCTGCCGATCGTCCGATGACGACTGGTGCGCCGAGCGGGTCTGCCTGGATGTCAGCGATCGAAACATCGCCGGTCGATCCTCGGTAGAAGGTCGATGCGGTGAGCGTGCTCGTGTCGCCGGTGAACTTGGCCATGTAGCCGCCGCCGAATCCGAAGAGAGCGGATTGGTATCCGAGAACGATCGGAAGATCGCCCGAGTTCGTGGTACCAGCCATGAACAATGCACCGTCGGAGGCTCGGTAGAAGCCACCAGCCGACTCGTTGTTACTTCCGCCGTAGAGCGACCAGAAGCTTACGGAAGCGTAACCGCTGCCGACTCCGAGGAGCCATGCGTCGGTGCCGCCGTTGGCAGTCTTGTCGAATCCTGGCTTAGCAGCGTAAGAAGCTGCCGTAAAGGTTCCGGTGGTCGTTCCGATTGCGATTGGCAAGCCAGAAAGCAAGAGAACGTCGGTTGCCGTTTCCGTGCCAGCGCCGCCCACGTAGGTGGAGAAGTTGACTCGTCGCGTGTCGAGGTTGACTTCGGTGATGAAGGCATCCTGTCCGCCGCCGTTCGAGAACTGGAACGGTCGAATGTCTGGGTTGGTCGTTCGAGCCGGGTAGTTGGTCGAAGTCGTTTCACCGACGACGGTTGCCGTGGTGTTGTTCAGAACAACGTTGTTGGCTTGGTCGTGCAGGCTTCCACCGAGCTTGGAAGCGAACGTGAGTGCAGTTCCAGCTGCGTTGATCGTTGCAACGAAGGCGTCGTCCACACCGCCACCAGCCGACAACGGAGTTGCCGCAGGAGGAATCTGTGGGAAGGTTGCGCCGGAGGTCGTTCGACCAACGAAGGTGACCGTACCGGAGTTCGAAACTGCAAGGCCGTTTCCTTCTTCCGATCCTGTTCCACCAACGTAGGTGCTGTAAACCAGCGAGCTGCCATCAGCCGCAAGCTTGGTCACGAAAGCATCCGAAGCGCCGTTGATCGCGAGATCGTATGCGCCGGCGGTGGTTGGGAAGTCGGCTGCGAGAGTCGTACCCGTAACGTAGTGAGCGCCCGTGCCGTCAACGATGTTTCGCTTAGGCTGGTCGTTCGCGGTGCCACCGAGGTAGGTGGACCAAATGACTGGGTCGATGATCAGTGCCTTCGAAGAGTCGTAGGCGCCCAGCTGGAACGAAACGGTTCCATCTGCGTTAACTACGTGCTTTGCCGAGACTGGCTTGATGGTTCCGTTGACCTTTTGGTAAACGAAGAGGCCCTGCTCTTCAACCGTGCCAAAGGTGGTTTCGTAGCGAAGAACGTTGTTCTCAGCTCGAAGATTCTTGGCGCCGGTGTAGGCGAGCTTGATCGAGTTCGGGTTCGCGCCAGGGCGAACAACCATGTCGTATCGAGGCATTCCCTTGTCGAAATAGAAGCGAGCATCAACGTTCGGCAAAAGGCCGACCGACTGTGCCTCGGCGAACCGAGGAACGTTGCTCACCCAATTTTCTTGGGAGCCATTGAGGTAGTTGATTACGCCAGGCAGTTCGATGACGCCGTTGGCCGCGGTTGTACCCGTGGAACCAACAACTTCAACTTGCACGACGTGGCCCTGCTTAGAGGCCGTGTTTTCTCCGTAAGCGATCCGGTGGAAGTCCAACGTAAAGCCGGTTCGAGTCACCCAGAAGTCAAGTCCTCCGGAGCGGGCCAAGAACCGAGCCTCCGGATCCCATTGACCGTTGTTACGAATGAAAGCGTTGGCGATGGGAGTTTGAGGGGAGGCGTTTTGCAGCGTTGCCGGGTTTGCCGACATCGCTACCATAGCCGCAGTTAACGCAAGCATCGTTACAATGTCTAGCATGTTCCGGCACGCGCCGACAACAGGTGGAATTAACAGGTTCGGTCAAATTGAACCTGCCTTCAGGATTTACAGCGGAAAACTTAACACGAATCCGCATGTACTACCGGGCGGTATTCTCTCGTTATGGCAACCGTCCCCGATTCTCTTGTCGGTAAGACGCGTCTAGAACTCAAGGAAGTTTTGGAAAATAGGTCCGATGCAGGACTTCGATCCAAGCAACTTTGCTGGCATTTGTACCGCCGAGCCGAGGACCAACTCGAGAAAATGGGCGATCTTCCCCAGGCCCTGCGAGAGGAACTCGCCACCCGATTTGTCGCGCAACCGCTGACGACCGCGACCCATCGAAAGTCCACCGATGGCGTCGAGAAGCTCCTTGTCCACAACGGTGACGGCCAGGTTTACGAGTGCGTGCTTCTGCCGTACGCGGACCGGGTCTCCTGCTGCATTTCCAGCCAAGTCGGCTGCCCGATGGGCTGCACCTTCTGCGCAACCGGGCTCGGCGGATTTGATCGCAATCTCACCGCTGGAGAGATCGTGGGCCAGTACCTCATGCTCCAACGCCTGACCGAACGCCGAATCTCTCACGTCGTCTTCATGGGCATGGGCGAGCCGCTCCTTAACCTCGACAATGTCGTGAAGGCTCTCCACCTGTTCAAGGACGAGGTCGGACTCTCGATGCGGCACCTCACGGTTTCGACCGTCGGTCTCGTGCCGCAAATCAAGAAGCTGGCCGAGATGAAGCTTCCGATCCACCTGGCCCTGTCTCTGCACAGCCCATTGGACGCAGTTCGCGACCGCCTCATGCCGGTTAATCACCGCTGGCCCGTCGCCGAAGTCGTTCAAACCATGCGGGACTATCAGCAGGCCACCGGAAGGAAAGTCACGTTCGAGTACCTATTGATCAAGGACGTCACCGACACGCCGGACCAAGCTGAGGCGTTGGCAAGATTGATGAAGGGCTTTCCGAATGTTGTGAACTTGATTCCGTTCAACTGGGTGGATACCGATCAGGGGTTCGCCCGACCGACGCGAGAAGCGGTTCGAAAGTTCAGAGGCATTCTTGAGGGCCGTGGCATCAACGTGACCGAGCGCACCGAGCGTGGGCACGACATCGCAGCCGCCTGCGGCCAGTTGGCCGGCCAACATGCTGGCCGCTTTGCGAAGCGGGCCGCCCTCGGGCCTGTTCCGGTGCTTCCGTCGTGAATCTGAAAATCGTTGCGTTGCTCCCCCTGATCCTACTGTGCGTAAGCGGTTGCGGCGGAAAGAAGCCTGAGGCGAAGGCCACATCGAAACCGCCAGAAAAAGCAGAAATCCCGCCGATCGTTAACCTTGAGTCAGGTGCGGCCGATACGTTCTCGTCCAAGCTGCCACGCGAAAAGCTGTGGACCATCCGATGGAAACAGGCCCAGGTTCGGCCGGATAGCGAGTCAACCGGAACCGGAAGTTTTGAAATCGTGAGCGGCGAAATTTTGGAAGCCGAAGCCGTCTCCATCCGGTACGAGGCACTCCAGGGAAAAGTCGACACCGCACAGCGAACGGTTGAACTCGTTGGGAAAGTCAAATTGACCTCGACCAAGGTCGACGCGGTCCTCACTTGCGACCGAGTGACGTACCGCGAGTCCGACAAAATCGTCAAAGCAACAGGAAACATCCGCGTGACCAGTCCTCAAGGTGAACTCCAGATGGATGGACCGCTTTGGGCAACTCCGGGGCTGGAAAAGGTAGGTTCACCGGAGGTTTTTCGTAAGTTATGAAAGGTGCCATCTCTTCTGCCGTCCTGCTGCTGTTTACGCTGGCATACGCAGATTTCACCGTTCGACTTAACAAGGGAGACATTACGCTCACCGGTGCAAGCGGCGGAGTCAAGCGCAGCAAGACTGGCGTTGAGCAATACGTGGTCTATCCCGCCGCCGGAAAGCAAGCAGTACTCGAATCGAAATCGGATGGCCTCCGGCTGCAAGCTTCAACTTCGCTGAGGGCCGATGCCCAACGGGTAGCAACTGCCAAACCAAACGCCGCGGGTCTGCTCGAGATCACCGAAGCCGTCGCCATCGGCAATGTCCAATTGGATTTGACAAGGCCGGACCGAACGTCACAAGCGAACAGCAACAAGCTCACCTACCGAAGTGGAAAGACCGAAGATCGGGCCGAGTTTGAAGGTGACGTGACGCTCCGAGATAAATCGACCCAAGGCAGTAGCAACCTGACCGCTGTCGGTCAGCGCGGATTTATGACGATTTCCCCTGCCGCTGAAAAAAAGAAGAACCCTGTTCGGCGCGCTGAGCTCACTGGATCGGTCAAGGTGACAATCGTCCAGGCTAAATCTGAGGCCGCACGGGCCGGCAACTACGTGGCCACCGGAGACAAGCTCACCGTCGATTACACCGTGAGCCCGGCTCAGGCAGTGCTCTCCGGTAACGTAAAGATCGACGGAAGCAGCGACCCGGACACCGCCGAAATCACCGGTGTTACGAAGCTAGTCCTGTCTCTCAACGAGAAAGGCGAGCTTGAAGCCCTTGAAGCCATCGGCGAGCCGGTCAAAAGCACCTTTCGTCGTCCGGCAACAAAAGGTTCTGGGCGACTGGGGGCACGTTGACAATTCGCGGAGAAGGGCTGAAGAAGACCTACCGAGGACGCCAAGTCGTCCGCGGAGTGAGCTTCAACATCACCCAAGGTGAGATCGTCGGGCTCCTTGGTCCGAACGGCGCCGGGAAAACGACCACGTTCTACATGACGGTCGGCTTGGTTCGCCCTAACGGCGGACAGGTGCTGTTCGATGACCTCGATGTCACCAAGTGGCCAATGTACAAGCGCGCTCGGGAGGGCGTCGGATACTTGCCGCAGGAAGCCAGCGTTTTCCGAAAGCTCACCGTCGAGGACAACCTTCGGCTTGTGTTGCAGCTCGTCGGTCGCTCCCGCGCGGAAATCAAATCTCGAATCGCCGAGCTCGCCGAAGAATTGCATATCACCCGAATTCTCCACAGCACGGGCAACGTGCTCTCGGGTGGCGAACGGCGACGCGTCGAGATCGCCAGAGCCCTAGCCACGAACCCGAAGTTCATCTTGCTCGATGAGCCGTTCACCGGCATTGACCCGGTCACGATCGAAGAGATTCAAGAGATCATCTTCCGGCTCCGGAATCGCGGCATTGGCATCCTGATCACCGACCACAACGTTGCGGCCACCCTCCGCATTACGGATCGCAACTACATCCTCATCGACGGGCAAATCATCAAAGAAGGCTCTCGGGAAGAGATCTCAAACGATCCGCTGGTACGCAAACACTATCTCGGCCAACAGTTCTCGACCGATTCAAACGAACCTAAGCCCGAAATCCCCCTGAGCGAGGAACCGCCTGAAACTCGTTGATCGGCTGATTTTCAAAGAGGTCATCGGGCCATGGGTGTTCGGGGTTGGGATGTTCACGACCCTCCTCATGGCGGGCACCTTCCTCGGTCGCCTGACCGGCTACGTGGTGGACGGCGTGCCTATGTCTCTCATCGTGGAGGCTTTCTTCCTGCTCATGCCCGCATTGCTGGCGAAGACATTCTCAATGTCGATTCTTTTGGCCGCGCTGCTGAGCTTTGGCCGGCTGAGTTCAGATAGCGAGGTCGTTGCACTTCGGGCCGCAGGGTGCAGCATCCCTCGGCTCATTTTGCCCATGGCGATGTTCGGCTTTGGAGTTGCTCTACTGACCTTTGGCTTCAATGAGACGGTAGTTCCTAACGCAACGAAAGGCTCACTGGAGATCGCGAACCGCATCTCAAAGGAAAAGAACGTCAGCGCCGCCCTCCCGATTTCCCGGACTGAAATTCAGAAAGGAAAGCTGCGCCTTGGGATCGTCGCAAAGAACGTGAACCCAGCGGATCGCACCCTCCAAGGAGTCACGCTGATCAGCTACGACGACAAGGGCGAAGAGTCGTTTATCCTGCTCACGAAAGAGCTTCGCTATACCGGCACCCAGAACTGGGAAGTCACCGGAGGCGCAACCCTGCTCTCCCCCGACGGCGCAACGGTTTCTCGCTTAGAAGGGCGGATCTGGCCGGAACAGATCAGCAAGTTGGAGACGTCGTTTACCGACCTCATCAAAGAACGAGACGACGACTTCGATGCCCTGACGATGGCCGAACTGGGTGCCCGCATCGAGAAACACCGTCGCGATGGATCGCGCTTACCAGCACAAATTGCGAATTATGAGTACGGATACTGGAACAAGCTCAGTGTTCCGCTTGCCGCGATAATCTTTGGTGCCCTTGGTGGCGTCCTAGGAATACGCAGTCACCGCACAGGAACGGCCGCAGGGTTTGCCCTTGCGGTGGCTATCATCTTTCTGTACGTGATGCTGGCAAACTTTATGGCGGTTTGGGCTCAAGGTGGAGCCGTACCAGCTTGGGTTGCGAGTTTTGCTCCGCTTTTAATCGGATCAATCGCAACTGGCGTGATAATGTGGCGAAGGAACGGCTAAGAGCACTTTGGATTTCCTAACGATTGGATTTCTTCTCGGCATCGTTGGCGTCAGCGGATTCATCGCTTACGTTGCCGATAACTTAGGACGGAAGCTAGGCAAGAAGCGGCTATCCGTGGGGAAGATGCGGCCCAAGCACGTCGCAATTTTCGGCGTTGTCCTCACAGGAATGGTCGTTTCCGGCTCCACGATCGCGCTGGTGGCGTTTGCCAGCAAAGACGTGCGGCGATGGCTCCTCTATGGCCGACAAGCGCTAGAACAGCTCAACGTGACCCGAGACAAAGTCACCAGTCTGGAGGCGGAAGGAACCAAGCTCGAAATGTCGAACAAGAACCTCGTGAGCCGAAACTATGTGCTTACGGCGCAGGCCAGTCGGTTGAAGGCTCAGATTGAAACCCAGCGAAAATCGATCTCTACGCAAACCGAGACCGTAACCCGCCTTCGCGCCGACGTTAGAAAATTCGAGTCTCGCGTCGCAGAACTTGATCGCCGCGAATCCGAAAACTTGAAGCAGCTTGAGCAGCGCCAGGCCTCCCTCACTACGGCCAAAAAGACTCTGGACCAAGTTCAACTTGAAATCAAACGCGCAAAGACGGACCGCTTCACCGCAGTTAAAGAGTTCAATGATGTCAACCGTAAGAACTACGAACTCACATCTCAGAACTCGGAGCTCAGCGCAGACATCGCAAAACAAGAGGGGGAAATTAAAGTTCTGCAAGCCGAAGCTGCACGGCTGACCGGCGAGCGCAAACTGGTCGAAGGCGAACTGGACCGTTCGAAGAGCGATCTCGAACGGACCCAACGCGAGTTGGGTCGGCTCGAAACCCAACTGAACTCCGTACAAGCCGACTATCGCTTGGCGGTCTCCTACAACCAAATGCTCGGTTCAACGTTCGCCGCCGCACGCAAGGCGCCCATGACATTCAAGATCGGCGAAGAAGTGGTGCGGTTGCCGGTCGCCGAAAATCTAACGGTCGAAAGCGCGAGGCGGTCGGTCGATGTCTTCCTCAGCATGGCCCGAACCGTCGCCACCGGTCGAGGGGCAAAGTCGAACGGCCAGTACGATTCGGCAGACATCGTTGACCACCAAGATGTCATCACCAAACAAAACATTCCAGCAAGCGAAATCCGCGCGAGCATCGTGCGCCAATTGGTTGGTCAGGCCGAAGCACAGGTTATCGTTGCCTATTCCAGCTTGAATGCCTTTGAAGGCGAACCGGTCAGCATTGAAATCGGCGTCTTCAAGAATCCGATCATCTATAAGGCCGGCGCAAACCTGGCCGAAACTCGGATCGATGGATCAAAGGACGAGCCCGCCATCTTCCGCCAAGTTGTCTCGTTCCTCTCCGAGCGCTTAGCAACAAGAGTCGCCAAAGACCAAGTGATTCCACGCTCTGGCTCCGAGCGTCCGTTTGGTGAAGTGAGCACGGAAGAAATGCTGGAACTGGTGAGCACGATCCGTAAAGCCGATCGACAAGTTTTCCTCCGCGCTCAGGCCGATGAAGAAACCCGGGCAAGCGATGTCGTTCGCCTGCGATTCAAAGTTTTCTAAGCCATCATTTCGACGTAACATGGAAAAATCGGTGCTGGCGATTGACCCCGGAACTCACAAGTGCGGGATGGCTCTGGTGCATCGAAACGCCGACTTTCACTTGACCCGGCTTTGGAGCGAAATATGCCCCACCGACGACGTATTGTACAAGCTCCACGAGGCTTTCGCCGTTGCACCATTCGACATGGTCATCATCGGCGGCGGCACCCATTCGCAGCCAATTGTCCACCTCGTGCGACAACAAATGCCTAGCATGGCGGTACTCGTCGTGGATGAAACCAACACGAGTTTGGCGGCCCGCGAAAGGTATTGGGAGTTCAATCCTAGGCAGGGTTGGCGACGATTTTTGCCCAGTACGCTGCAACTTCCACCGGTCCCAGTGGATGACTACGTGGCCTATATTCTTGCGGAGCGTGTGTTAACAGAGAGTTAAGACGGGCTCAGCCCGGTACAATAAGAGGGTATGTCCCAAAAGATCCGTAATATTGGCATCATTGCTCACGTTGACCACGGCAAAACTACGCTGGTCGATGCCATCTTCAAGCAGGCGGGTCTTTTCCGTGAAAATCAGCACATGGCCAACCGGGTCATGGACTCCAACGACCTTGAGCGAGAAAAAGGAATTACCATCCTTTCCAAGGTTGCTAGTGTCCGCTATCAAGACACGAAAATCAACATCGTCGACACCCCAGGTCACGCTGACTTTGGCGGCGAAGTCGAACGAGTATTGAGCATGGTAGACGGCGTTCTCCTCATCGTTGACGCCAACGAAGGCCCGATGCCGCAAACGCGATTCGTGCTCAAGAAAGCTTTCGAAAACAAGCTGAAGCCAATCGTGTTCGTCAACAAGATTGACCGAGAGTTCGCTCGACCGGCCGAGGCCTACGACAAGACGCTCGACCTGTTTATTGACCTTGGCGCGAACGAGGAAGACCTCTTCTTCCCTCACCTCTACGGATCCGGCGCATCAGGCTTTGCCCGAGAAACTCCCGACGGACCAGAAATGGACCTTCGGTTGCTTTACGAGATGATCCTTCGGGAAATCCCGGCTCCCCGAGTTGAGGCGGAAGGTGCCTTCCGACTACAGGTTAACAACCTTGACTACAGCGATTACCTTGGCCGCATGTTCGGTGGAAAGGTCCTTCGCGGAACGGTCGCCGTCGGCGACCGAGTCGAGATGCTTCGAGAGGACATCACCAAGAAGAACGCCTTTAACGTCACCAAGCTTTGGATCTACGAAGGCATTCAGCTGAAGGAAGTCGAAAGCGTTGCTGCTGGCGACATCGCGATGCTCGCCGGACTCGACAACGTTCTCATCTCAGACACGATTTGCCACGTTGACACCTCGGAAGCCCTCGAGCCAATCCGAGTTGAGCCAAGCACGCTCAGCATGAACTTCTACGCGAACAACTCGCCGCTCGCCAGTAAAGACGGCGGTAAGTTCCTCACGATCCACAAGATCAAAGAGCGATTGCAGAA
Organism: Chthonomonas calidirosea; assembly: GCA_945882415.1. Taxonomy (GTDB): domain Bacteria; phylum Armatimonadota; class Fimbriimonadia; order Fimbriimonadales; family Fimbriimonadaceae; genus Fimbriimonas; species Fimbriimonas planktonicus. Next base: position 67,999 of record CAMCWC010000006.1, on the reverse strand, counting down.
GGAAGAGGCAGTTTCCGTTTCCGTCAAGATCGACCCGAACGCCCCATCCGACACCGTTAAGGTGAAGGCACGAGGCGAACTCCAGCTCGCCGTTCTTATTGAAACGATGCGACGAGAAGGCTACGAAATGCAAATTTCGCGCCCGCAGGTTATCTTCACCCGAAACGCCGAAGGCAAGATTGAAGAGCCGTTCGAGCTAGCCACCCTCGAAATGCCGACCGACAGCGTCGGCTCCGTCATGGAAGACTTGGCTCGCCGAAAGGGAGAAATGCTGGACATGCGCCAGAACGACTCCGGCAACTCAATCCTTCAGTACTCGATCCCAACCCGCGGCTTGATCGGTTTCCGATCGAACTACCTCACCCTCACCCGAGGGCTCGGAATTATGGGCTCGCTGTTTGATGGCTATCGGCAGTACACCGGCGAAGTCGAAAGCCGAACCCAAGGATCGCTGATCTCGAAGGACACCGGAAAGCTCACACGGTACGCGTATGAGGACGTCCAGGTCCGCGGAACCCTCTTCTATCCGGTCGGAACCGAGCTATACGCCGGAATGATCGTCGGCGCTTGTTCGCGAGACGAAGACATGATTGTCAACGCCACGAAAGAAAAGGCCGCGACGAACATCCGATCGGCAAACGCCGAGCAGACTGCCGTTCTGGACTCCCACAAGGAGTTCTCGCTGGAACAGGCGCTGTCCTGGCTCCGCGACGACGAACTTCTGGAGTGCACTCCAAAGCAGCTTCGCTTCCGAAAGAAGGTTCTCGACCACTCCGAGCGACGCGTTTCTGAGCGCCGCAACGACATGGCCGGAATCGTCTGAACCAAGTCGTTAGCCCTTTTCGCTGAGCAAACGAGGGGGCAACCTTGTATTTGGCGTCCCAAGAAAGAAGTGATAGGATGAGTCGTGACAGTAACGATCGCGCTCCTATCACTCTCTGTAGGTCCGTGGACAGCAGTTGCCCGTGCAAACATTGCGACGGTTGAGAATGACGTCCTGCGAATAGACAATTCGGGGCAATCAGAATCAAACCAGTTTGCATCGGCACACCGCCAACTAAAATTCTCAAACGGTGGACCGTGGCAAGTCAGCTACATTTTCAAGTACGGTGTCCTTCGACCGGGTGGTGTAAGTATCACACTACGGCGCGACGCACGGGAAAGTGTTTGGATTGGTGCGGATGCTTACTACGGCGCGATGACATTGTTCCGAGGTACGGAACAGCTGTGGTCTAGAAAGGCCGATTCTGAGTGGCACTCTATGCTAATCTGGAGCAACACGTCGATCACCAGAATCTATTTAGACGGCATTTTGATTTCAACAGTTAATGGAAGTCCGATGCCCAACTCCTTAACTGTTGAGACGCGATCGTCAAATGTTGGAAAACAGTCAGAGCTCACAGTCGCAAACGTTCGTGCATTCAATTCTGGTCAACCGAACTTCCAGCTCTTTGGCGAATAAATCTTGTCTGTAGCAGCTTAGGAACTCAGACGGAGGAGTTGGCAATTGACTTACCAAAAAGTACATCAGGCGTCCGCAATACTGCGGACGCCATTTTTTTGTTTCCGTCAGGCGCTAAGCGCGAAGTGCCAGACTGAAGTCTCCGTCGGCACAACCGTGCCTTCGCCCGATTCCACGTCGTATCGATGCAAGTACGGCATCGACTCGTCGCTGTCATCCAGGTCCTCGCTCACAAAGACATGCTTCGAGTCCAACGACCAAGCGATGCAGTCTTGGTAGGTCTCGTGCTGCGATAGCTGTCGGACATTCGTGCCATCAGCGTCCATGATGAAGAGCGAAATGGGATCAACGGCTTCATCGTCTGGCGATTCTTCGTCAATCGGAAGTGCGCCGATCATCGCGATCTGCGTGCCATCGGGCGACCAGCGCGCGTTCATCGCGGCGCAAACGGGCAGGTCCAACTCGGTAACCGTCTGCGTCTCGCTGTCCCCTAAGTACAGGCCGTGCTCAAACTCATCGTCTTCCCGAACCAGGAAGAATGCTGATGAGGTCCCCGACCAGTACACGCTGCCGCCCACATTGAGCAGATCCTCTAGCTCCCAGGGTTCGCGACCGTCGGCGTAATGAACTTCGTAAACGTCCTCGCCCTCATCGTCTTGCCGAACCACGATCCATTTCGATTCATCATAGGCAAGCGAATCAAACGCAATCGCGGGCGAGTACTGAAGGTCCTCGCCTTCCAGATCGACGGATACCATTGGCTCTCCGTCCCCGGATGAGAAAAGTAGTCGCTGACCATCGTTGATGAACTGCTGGAAAAGCATTCCCTCGGGCACGCCAAGCCGGCGCAATCGCGAGCCATCGGGGTTCACGAGATAATCAGTAGAGGACTTGTCGCTGTCCGCGTCGCCGGCAATGCAGAAGTAAATTGAATCCTGATGCCAGCAAGGAAACAGCACGGCATCATCGAGTTGAGCTATCGTGCGCTTGTTGGACCCGTCTAAATCGCTTACGTAAAGCTTCCCTTCGTACGCGTCCGTCCCGGCAAACACAATTCGCTGCGGCTGTGAAGTTTCCATCTACTGGCAAGGTTAGCCAATTCGACCCCCGCAAACGGGGACTTTTCGTTACTTTGCCGGAATTGGTCCCTTTATTCCGCCACGCGTGCGGAAAACGAGGATCGCGAGGATGCCCAATCCGACAGCTCCGGCGTAGCCTGCATACTCCGTTCGCGTCCAAGCCAGATACGCCAGCGGGAACAGAAACGCAACGTTCACGAAGATGTAGGCAACCGTAACCGGAAGATGCTTCTTGGCCCGGGTCGCCGCGACCTGAAACGCGTGCGTCCGGTGCGCTTGCGATGGATTCTCTTTGTTGAGGATTCGGCAGATCAGGGTCACCGTAGCATCGCAGAAGAACGCGCCGATGATGAGCAACCAAACGAACATCCCAACGCCGGACTTGAGACCAATCAACGCAAGCACGCCGAACGAATAGCCATTGAGGGTCGAACCTACGTCGCCCATGAAAATCTTTGCTGGGGGCCAGTTCCAGAACAAAAAGCCCGCCGCTGCCGCGGCAAGCAGCCAAGCGGCCCAAGCAGCGCCGAAGACCTCACTCTTGAAGAGTACAAATCCCATTGCGCCGCCAACCAGCACCGCTTCTTGCCCGGACATCCCGTCGATGCCGTCCATGAAGTTGAAAAGATTGATGAGCCAAACCACGGTGATAACGGCGAACAGATTGCCGAACCAGCCGAGCGAGAGCGTGGTGAATCCAAGGTTCATCTCTGGCAAGCCGCCGAGCGCCCAAACCGCCAACCCCGCGCTTCCTGCCTGAACCAGCAAGCGAACCCGGAAAGGAAGATCCATTCGGTCATCCAGCCAGCCCGTGCCAGCGATCAGCGCACCTCCGAGGCCAAGGCCGATTGCATGGCTACCTGGAAGAATTCCACCGACGAAAAGCCCCAAAACCGCGAGCAAGTACACGATCGCGATGGCCGCTCCGCCGCCCCGAGGGGTCGGCACAGTGTGCATGCTGCGCTCGTTCGCGACATCCATGACTTTCTTCTTCAGCGCGAACGATCGCACGAGTCCCGTGAGACCAGCAGACGCGACCAAAGCCGCAACAAGAGCGCCGATTCCGATGGTGGTATTCAATCTTTCATCCTTTCCGTTCGATAATGCTGGGCCATCTCAAGCATCCCAGCTTCAAGCGCGTGAGGCGCCTTCCAGCCTAGGACTTCGTATGCCTGGGAGGAATCGACGACGAGCGAGCCGAACAAGGAATCGAAGGCTTTCTGCTTCCGCGCCACCTTGGCCGCGAACGAAGCAAGTCCGACTGGGAAGGGCAACAGCTTTGCCGGCTTCTCAAGCCCGCGCCCAAGAATGGTCAGAAGCTCAGGAGTCGAAATCACTTCCGGATCGGCGACGGTCAGTGTCTTCCCAGCTGCCGCCGGGCTTTCTGTGCACACTGCAACAAAGTCCGCAAGGTTTCGAACGCCGACAAAACTACGTCGGTTCTTCGCCGAAGCCAGCGGCAGCGGCACCCCCTTCCAAACAATCCCTAACAGACTGCGCATGTTGCCTGGAACGTCCGGACCGTACACCAACGGCGGACGGATATTGACGATTTCCAACCCTTCGATCCGAGCAAGTTCGTCCTCCGCTTCTCGCTTACTAATGGCATATAGGTCGTGCGGCTGGGGATCGTCCGTGCCGCGATAGCCCGCGCCGGAATAGTCGGGACCCTGGCCGTTACCATTCACGCCAATCGAGCTCATGAAAACGAATCGCTTGACGCCAGCGGCTTTAGCGGCCTTCGCCAACGTCACCGTTCCCTGACGGTTGACTTTTCGGAACTCGGCCAATGGGTCAGCGGAAGTCTCGTTGAGAACGTGTGCTCGGGCCGCGAGGTGCACCACCGCATCGACGCCGTGTAGGGCTCGGGACCAGTTCGTCTCCGGACCGATGGAGCCAACCTCAAAGTGATCGACGCCCTTCGGCAATCGGTCAACTGCAAACGCGTCTCGAACCGCGACCCGGATCGAATGGCCCGAAAGGCGCTCGCAAACGTGTCGGCCAATGAAGCCAGTTGCTCCGGTGATCAGAATCTTCAAGCAGTTACCCTCATGAGCGAATCGAGACTTGCGAGTTTAGACCGCAACTCCTCTCCTTCGAGACGATGACAGTTGGCCGAAGTGAGCGGATCAGGCAAGTCCGATGCTGGAGGGGAGCTTGGCATTAACCGGAAAATCGATCCGAGGTCTTCCGCGATCGACCGTTCCTCGGCCGCCAGCATCGTTTCGTGCTTGCGTTCGCCCGGTCGTGCGCCAACGATGGTGATCTCCGGTTTCGCATTCATCAAGTCAGCGATGCCATTCGCGAGGTCGAGAATGGTCGCTCCACCCGTGTTGGCCGCAAAGATCTCACCACCGGTTTCCGTGCGTGCAAGAGCCTCAAGCGTAAGAGCGAGAACCTCGTCCGGGGTTGAAAGGAAGCGCGTCATTTCGGGATCGGTAACGTTCAATCCCTTTCCTTCCGAAATCAGTCTCACGAATAGCGGAACCACCGACCCCGGCGAATCGAGCATGTTGCCGAACCGGATCGCGGAAAACTTTGTGCCGGTGCTGTTTGCCGCACGCGCTCGCATGAGTTTCTCCATCAGCGCTTTTGTGATTCCCATGCAACCAGATGGCTGGACCGCTTTGTCCGAGCTCACCGAAATCATTCGCTCGACTCCAGCGAGTTGCGCTTGCCCCATGAGCACATCGGCGGCGAGGGCATTGACCCGAACTGCTTCGGCCGGATTAGCTTCGCAAGCCGGGACACTCTTTTCTGCCGCGGCATGAATCACCCAGTCGATGCCTTCTAAGGCCACGCGGCAGTCGTCAGGGTTCTGAATGTCTCCCGCGACGAACTCAGCGGCCGCGTTCGGAAAAAGCGCCTGCAAAGCGGCTTGACGCTCAACACTTCGTGACATCAGCCGGAGCGAGGCCACCTGAAGCTGGGGCAACCACTTAAGCGCGGTCAGTCCGTACAGGCCAGTACCACCGGTGATGAGAAGGCGCTTTCCGGGAAGGGCAGGAGGAACTTGAATCATAAGAAAGTTGATCCCGCAGGAACCACGGTATCGCTGGGAACGATTTTTCCGTACGGCACCGAGGCGCCGGTGTCTAAGTGTATTCGGTCGCCGACCTTCACGCCCCCGGCAAGGGCGACCCCAGGCCCGACGTGGACGAAATCTCCGACCACCACGTCGTGGTCAACTGCCGAGTTCGTATTGACGATGCAGTGCCGCCCGACTTGCGCCGCGACCATGACGACCGCGCCCGCGCTTACGAATGTCCCTTCCAGAATCGTCGCGTTCGGGTCAACAAAGGAGAACGGATGTTGAATTACGGGGAACTCAAGGTGAGAAAACTCTTCGCTCCAACGCATTCGGGCGAGATTGTTTCCGACTGCAAAGTTCGCATAGCCGCGGACTTCGGCTAATCCGGCAATTGGTCCGCGAACCGGAATTCCGAGCACTTCGGTGCCAATGGCAGATTCCCGATCGTCCCAAAAGGCCACGACCTTCCAGCCCAGGGCCAGCGCTGCCGAGGCGACAACCCGCCCGTGCCCGCCCGAACCGACAACGTGAAGCTCTTTCGCGACTTCCATTTGCGGTGTCAGTGATACCACCTGAACTAGTTCAGTGATCGTTAAGGCAATAGCCAAACAGAGGAGTCACGCGTGAATTCGGCTCGGCGATTGCCATCGAACGCCAACGAAAGGATGTCGAGCGATTCAACTTGAATCTCGACCGCCACAAAATTGGCATATCCCGCGACGGATTCTTCCTCATTTGGTTCACGGTCAATCAGCTCGGGCGGAATGTTGGATTGGTAGATTTCGGAACGTTCGCTCGGGCCAGCCGGCGAGAGGTACACCCGGCGTCCCAAGAGAGGGGTCTTGTCCCAGGCATCTTGGGCAACGTCGTCCTGATGGTGAGCGACTGCAGTGCCTCGAAATCGAATCTGGAACCCGTGCGGCTGCGAATAGAACAAACCCGACACGCGGGGTTCTGCCTGGATTTCACCGACCTTTGGCGAACGAACATCCGCGTTGAAGCCGAGGGTCCAGCGTTCCGCGTTTACCCGACGAAGAACAACGGTCCGAAGCTCTGGCTGACCATCCCGAATCGTTGCTAGAGAAAAGGTTCGAAACAGGTGCCCGCGATCTTTGAGGGCTTCGCCACACTCGTGCCAAGCATGGATCAGAAGGTCTTCGCGATTCTCGTACATGGTTTGCATTTTCCATCACCGAATCGGACTCATGCATGTGGCATTCAGAGCGAATTCCAACGTAGGATGAGGCATGACTCCGGAAGAGCGGTCCCGCTCCCTCCAAATTCTCGATAAAGTTGTTGAATCTGCGCCGAAAGATAACGCGCGATTGCAGAACTACCTTGCCGCCCTCCGCACGGAAATTGAATCCGAAGCCCGTGGACAAGAAGAGCGCGAGGCGCTACTGGCCGAATACGAAGCTGCGTACCAAAAGCTCACCGCTCCGGCCAATCGCATCGGCGTGTTTGTCGGCTGGCACGAAGACACCGAGCAATACGCCCTCATCTCGCTCGGAGACACCGAGTACGTGAGCATGGTGGACGACAAAATCAAGCGCGAGGCTCTGCTTCCCGGCACCCGAGTCCGCGTGAACGACGCCTTTGCCATCGTCGGCATTTTGCCGCCCGGACAATCTGGCGGGCTCGTTAAGGTCGCCGCGATCCTGGACGACCTCAGGATTCGGATCGGCAACGATACGCCCGGCAGCGATGGACGACTCGTATTCCGAGCGGCGACGCTGACGGAGGCAAAAATCACCGCCGGCGACGAAGTCCGGCTCGACAGCTCAGGGCGCTTTGCGGTCGAGCATTTTGAGAAGCAGGAATCTCGAGACTACTTCCTCGAAGAAGTGCCAGTTCTGCCCTGGAACAAGGTCGGCGGTCAAAAGGAAGCCATCCAAGTCATTCGAGAAACCATCGAAGAGCCGCTTCTTCACCCAGAAATCTTTGCGGCCTATGACCAGAAACCGATCAAGGGAATCCTGCTCTACGGCCCTCCTGGCTGCGGCAAAACCCTCATCGGAAAGGCAACCGCCTACAACCTGACCCGAGAGTACGAAAAGCAGGTTGGGCATCCGGTCAAGGAGTACTTCATGACCATCTCTGGTCCGAAGATCCTCAACATGTGGCTTGGAGAAACCGAGCGCATGGTGCGCGAAATCTTCAAAACCGCCCGCGAGAAGGCGAAAGAAGGACGACTGGTCTTCATTTTCATGGATGAAGCTGAGGCCGTCCTTCGAACGCGCTCCAGCGGACGGTATCTAAACATCAGCAACACCGTCGTCCCGCAGTTCTGCGCCGAGCTGGACGGAATGCAGTCCCTCGACAACGTGGTTCTGATGCTGACCAGCAACCGACCCGACTACATCGACCCGGCCGTACTCCGACCGGGCCGAATCGACCGTAAGGTGAAGGTCACTCGCCCAGATCGAGCGGCAGCCGAAAGCATCCTCGGAATCTATCTCACGCCAAACCTGCCTTACGACGCCGAGCTTCTCGCGAAGTGGAACGGTGAGGTCGATTGCGCGCGAAAAGAACTCATCGAGAACAGCATCGAACAGCTTTGGCGAAGCGATGCGGAAAACGAGTTCCTGAAAGTCTTCCTCCGAACGGGCTCATCGCAGACGCTGTACTTCCGGGACATGATCTCCGGTGCGCTGATCAAGAGCATCGTGGACCGAGCCAAGGAGTCCGCCATTCGGCGGGCGATTCAATCGCCTAAAGATCCTCATGGCATCTCTCAGGAAGATTTGTTTGGCGCGATCAAGACCGAGTTCAAGGAAAACGAGATCTTCCCGAAGAGCGATGCGGTGGACGATTGGCTTCAATTGCTCGACCTGAATCCAGAAAATGTCGTGAGCGTGAAGCCGGTTGGTCGAAATCGCGGCGAAGAAATCAGCCGAAAGGCGATCGTTTAGGCCCACCTTCGCTCGGAAGATTGGGACCCGGTAAGGAAAATCATCGTCTATAGAGACATGACTACTTACTGGATCCCGATCTGGATGGCAATGACAATCGCCGTCGGTGTTCCGATTGAGGACAAGAAGATCACTCCGTTGCCCGCGCTTGACGTGATGCGCGGACAGAATTCCTTTGCCACCGGGCCGGACATCATGGTCATCCGCGACCGCCAAGGCTGGGCTTCCCTTTGGGCAAGTCACATGGGTGGAGGACTGCCAAATACCGCCATCCCGACGCCTCCCGTATTCGATTTCGAGAACGTGATGATCGTTGCCTTGACCGGCGGCGAGACCTACCCGACCGGCGATTATATTTACGAAAGCGGCCGGGCGAAAGGCAAAAACGCGCTCATCCGGATCCGATTCGTCACCGGGAGCACCTCCGTTCTAGCTCGTCCGTTCGCCTTCTTTGCCGTACCCCGAGTTGAGGGTGAAGTCGTGATCGAAACCCCGACCGGACCGAAGGGCGCTTGGGTTGAGAAAAAGCGATTCCCTAAGCTAGGCAAAAACTAACTCGGCCGGATTACCGCACGGGGCGCGACCGGTTCCGAGCTAAATGAGATGGCGGCCAACGCGCCAGCCGCAGCGTTTTCTGCCGCGTCGGGAGTGGCGGCATGAACGCGTAGGAGTGGCTGACCCTTCGCCACCTGATCGCCGACCGAAGCCAACAGCTCAATGCCTACTCGGTGATCAATCTGATCGGATTTCGTCTTCCGTCCGCCGCCAAGATCGAGCACGAGTTGAGAAATCTGAACGGGGTGAATGTCTGCCACCCATCCCGCATCTGCGGCGTTAACGCTGAAAATGTCCGGTGCAACTGGCAGTAGCAAATGCCGCTCTGCCCCTTGGGCGATCAGCCATCGCTCCGCCTTTTCCCAGGCGGCACCACTCGTGAGGCAGGCCTCGGCTCGTTTCTGCGCGGTTTCCGGGTCTTCCCCCACAACGGTCAGCACATGCGCGGTGAGGGTGACGCACAGCTCTCTGAAGCGCTTTACGGGGCCAATCAGATCCTTTCCGGTCAGCACATCCCAGGCTTCTCGCACTTCGACGGCGTTTCCGACCGCCGAGCCGAGCGGAACATCCATGTCGCTGATGAGCGCGGTCGTGTGGAGACCCGCCCCTTCACCGATTCGGACCAGAAGCTTTGCCAGCTCCCGGGCACCGTCTTCGGTGGTCATAAAGGCACCTCGACCGGCCTTCACATCCAGCACCACGTACTTCGCTCCGCCGGCGACCTTCTTGCTGAGAATGCTGCTTGCCATCAGCGGCATGCTCGCCGTGGTTCCCGTTACGTCCCTCAATGCATACAGGTGCTTGTCGGCGGGAGCAAGGTTCGCCGTCTGTCCACCGAGCCCGATTCCGACCGCCATGGCCTGCGCCTTCAACTCCGCCGGGCTAAGGTCGGTCCGGAAGCCTGGAACACTTTCGAGCTTATCAATGGTGCCGCCAGTGATTCCGAGCCCACGACCGCTCATTTTAACGATGGTCAATCCGCAAGCCGCCAGCATCGGCACAACGACCAAAGTCGTTTTGTCACCGACGCCGCCGGTGCTGTGCTTGTCGACCCATGGCTCGGGCAAACCGGTCAAGTCCAGCCGCTCTCCGCTGTCCGCCATTCCTTCGGTCAGCCAAGCCGCCTCTTCGTCGGAAAGTGGATTCAAAAACGCCGCCATCAGCCACGCCGAAACTTGATAGTCCGGAATCGCGCTCTTGCCGACGAGCCGACAGAACTCGGCCAATTCCGCTTTTGTGTGAGCGCGACCATCGCGCTTGGTTTCAATAAATCGAACGACGTTCATCGGTAATTTTCAACCTGCCGGACAAAGTTCTGGACAATCCTGAGCCCGTCCTGAGTCAGCACGGATTCTGGGTGGTATTGCACCCCTTCAATAGGCTTCGATTGATGCCGAACCCCCATAATTTCGTGGTCATCGACGCTCCGCGATGTCACTTCAAACCCCTCTGGTACTTCGTGTTTTTCAACGACAAGGGAGTGGTAGCGAATTGCCGAAAATGGATTGGGCATTCCATCGAGCAGTCCTTTTCCGTCGTGCTCAACCAGTGAGGACTTGCCATGTTTGGTTACTTCCGCACGGAGAACCGTGCTGCCAGCGACATAACCGATGGTCTGGTGACCCAGACACACCCCAAAGATTGGGACATCGAACGCTGTCCCCTGCTCGGCGATCAAGGCTTGCCGAATCACATCAACACAAACGCCGCTTTCTTTTGGCGTGCACGGACCGGGCGAAAGAAGGATGCCTTGCGGTCGAAGTTCGGAAATTTGCTCGACCGAGATCTCGTCATTCCGGTGAACCACGACATCACCGCCGCTCTGGCCGATGTACTGGACCAGGTTGTAGGTGAACGAGTCGTAATTATCGATCACGAGAATCATTGGCTAGGGATACCTGAATCCAGCGAACGCGCCGAAGCCGAGGCAAGCATAACCCGGCTCGCATAATAAAGCATGCCCTTTGAAGTCAACGCGGTTCTAGCGATGATCGGATGGAGCTTGCTGCCGGTTGCACTCGGGTTCCTGGCCGGTCGAGTTGTTTTGCCCCTTTTGGCAAAAGGGCTTGCTCGACGATACGACCGTCGTAAGGAGGACACCCTCCCGTGGACGCTTCGCAAATATGCGTTTGTGATGGGTGCAGTGCTGTCGGCTTACGTGCTGACCCTACAGCTTCGCGCGCTGGACGAACCCTTTGCGAGGCAACTGGACTGGGCTACCGTCGACATTTGGATCAAGTCGTTCGCGACCATCGTTGGGTTCATGGCGGTTCACCGTGCAGTGCATCGCGCGATCGAACTTGCACCGCCGTCCCTCGACGCCAGCGCCCGCAGCCTGCTGACGAAGATTTCGGCGGCCCTTATCTTTGGCATCGCCGGGGTCACCGTACTGAGTCTCTTCAAAGTTGACGTCGGTCCGCTGCTCGCAAGCCTCGGCGTCATCGGAATTGCCGTTGCCCTTGCGCTCCAGGACACCCTGGGCAACTATTTCGCCGGGATCACGCTCACCATCGACAAGCCGCTCCGACCTGGCGACTATGTGCGCATGGATGGTGGAGTCGAGGGTTTCGTGGAATCGGTCGGCTGGCGCAGTACGCGAATCAAGCCATTTTCGGAAAGCGTGATCATCATTCCGAACAGCAAGCTCGCGACATCGATTCTCACCAACAATTACTATCCCGACAACGGCGCGCGGGTTTATGTGGATTGCGGGGTGTCGTACTCCAGCGACCTTGCCCATGTGGAGGCCGTCTGCACTGCCGTCGCAAAGGAAGTTTCAAGCACGATTGAGGGTGGCGACCCGGAGTTTGAGCCCCTGGTGCGTTACAAAACCTTCGGCGATTCCAACATTCTTTTCACCATCATCCTTCGCGCCAACGACTTCGACGCGAGCTTCCTCCTCAAGCATGAGTACATCAAGGCGCTACACCAGCGATTTCGGGAGGAAGGGATCGAGATCAGCTATCCGGTTCGGGAGATTCGGATGCCTGCGTCCGCACCGAGACAATCGTCGGATGCGGCGAACCCGTAACCCAAACCGCCTGACCCATCACCAATCGCAATTCTCGATCGCAACGAGTCGACTTAACCATCCGGCCATCTAGATTGAGCAAGGCTCGATGATCTTTGCCTGGAGCACGCAAAACCACTGCTGCCCGCCAGTCCGATTTCGGTTCAACTGGGATCTTTGGTGCAGTCTCGACAACCACAACGGGCTCTGGTCCGGTTCGCTGGCTTGGCGGTCGCTTCGCCCTAGGGTTCTGCAAAGCTGACCAATCGAGCTCGGCAAGTTTCGGCCTGGCTGGTTCAGATGAATTCGATGGAGCTGGCCTGGCGGGAATGGCTCGGCTTGTAAGATGAAAGTGATGACAAACTGGGCAGCGGTAAGACCCGTACCGCCTTTCGGAGGCGGTCTCCGCTTCCTCGGCTGAATCGTACTTTGCCTTAGAACTGCAGGCTCTTTCTGCCGATTTGATAAAGCGCCCTTTGCCCATTTCGTTCGTTGCGTCGTCAACCTAATGATGGCGTGATCCGGCCCGGAGTCTTCTGGCAATCCTTATGATTGGGTCCATCTCAATTTCATCCTTAGTTGCTTTTCCATACCAGCCGATCTGCAGAATTTGCCGGATTGAGTAGGTTTCTGCCGTTTTGCTGAGCAATTCTTCAAGAAATTTTGCGTTTTCTTAACAATTCCTAGATAGACTAGGGCTTCCTTTGGGGATAAAAATGTCTGCAGGACTTATTGCGCGACAACTAAGAGCCAGGGCCAGGCTCGTCTTTCTAATTGACTGGACGCTGATTCTCGGTGCCTTCGTCTTCAGCTTCTTGGTCCGGTTCGTTTCGGAGGACAAAATTGCCGGAGATCTTCTCCGCGATCGTATCCTAGTCATCGGCGTGTTGAGCGCGGTGATTCTAGGGTGGAAGCGCCTTTGGGTGATTCAGCCCAAGTACATGGGCGTCTTCGACATCCGATCCATCGGTTCGGTAGCCCTCGCTCTTGGCTTCTTTGCTCGCTTGAACGAACAGCGGCTCCGGAACCTTGAATGGTTCGAAGGCTGGTCCATGCCGTTGCTGTTCATGTTCATGACGCTCACCTTCCTCGGTGGCTGGCGGTTGCTGCGCCGAATTGACCAAAACCGGGTCAGCGCCAAAGATATGCAGGGTGTTCCGGCCCGCCGAATTTTGATCGTCGGCGCAAACGACGCCGGCGAATCCGTTTTCCGTGAGCTCGTACGCCAAGTACGAGCCGTTAGCGTTGTTGGATACGTCGACGAAGACCCAACGCTAACCGGCTCCACCGTTCACGGCCTAAAGGTTTACGGCACCGTCAACGAAATTCCTGCAATTGTTGCGGAAGCCGAAGTCACTGAAATTTTGATCGCCTTGCCCGACCTCGGTCCGGCTGAGCTTCGCCGCATCTTCGACATCTGCTCGAAGACCCGAGCCCGCGTCAAGCTCGTTCCTTCGTTCTCGTCTTTGGTCTCCGGCAAGCCGGATCTCAGCACAATTCGAAACATCGACCCGAACGATCTACTCCGCCGCGACCAGATCGGGGTGATCCAAGAGGACGGCCTCAGCTTCCTCGCCGGAGAGCGCGTGATGATCACTGGCGGCGGCGGCAGCATTGGCTCCGAAGTTGCGCGACAAGTCGCCAGCTTCAGCCCGGCCAGCCTGATCCTCCTCGGAAAAGGCGAAGGCTCCATCTTCGAGATCGAGCAGGAGCTTAAGCACCGAACCCCGGTTCGACCAGCCGCGGTCATCGCCGACGTTCGCGATCCGATCTCCATCGGCAACGCCATCAAGAAGTACAACCCGGGCGTCATCTTCCACGCCGCCGCGCACAAGCACGTGCCGCTGATGGAGGACTCGCCGATCGAAGCGATTCGCAACAACGTCTTCGGAACCCTCAACGTTCTTAACAAAGCGGTTGAAGCCCACGTTAAGAAGTTCATCCTCGTATCAACGGACAAGGCAGTTAAGCCTGCAAACGTCATGGGTGCAACTAAGCGTGTTGCCGAAATGATCGTTTGCGCTCGCAGCCGAGTCTCCGATGTTGAATTCGCGGTTGTCCGATTCGGAAACGTTCTCGGAAGCCGAGGAAGCTTGGTCCCACTGATCTGTAAGCAGATCGCTGGCGGCGGCCCCGTCACCATCACCCACGCCGAAATGACTCGGTACTTCATGACCATCCCCGAAGCCGCGCAGTTGATTCTGCAAGCCGGATCGATGGGCCGAAACGGAGAAATCTTCGTTCTCGACATGGGCGAACCGGTCAAGATCGCGGACCTGATCAAGGACATCATTCGAATGCACGGCTTGGTCCCCGAGCAGGACATCGAGATCAAGACGGTCGGAATGCGCCCCGGCGAAAAGATGCACGAAGAGCTCTACTTCGCCAACGAAAAGGTCACCGCCAGTCGCCATCCGAAAATCTGGGTTGCCGACCAAGGCGTCGAGATTCCATGGACCTGGTTGGAAGATCAGCTCGGCAAGCTCGACGAAATCTGCATCGCCGGAAATCCGGAACAAGCCCGAGCATTCTTGCTTGAACTCGCCTGGGCGAAAAATCTGCCACCAGCGCCAATGCGCACAATGAATGCCTGATCCGTCTGGCCGAACGCGACACCGCGTTCGGCCAGAAATATTTAGCTTCGATTCTTCTGGATTGACCTCGACGCCATAAGCTTATAAACTGAGCGAATGCGTAGATTGCACTTGGCATTCGTTGGCGGTTTAGGCCTCGCTCTCGTTGGTTGCATGGGGAACTCCGATGCGGTGGTCGCCCTCCAAACGTTATTGGTCGCCGGTTCCGGCACGTCTGGCGCGGTTGATGGCCCCATCGCTACCGCAACCTTCAACAACCCCGTAAACGTCGCCGTAGACACCGATGGCTCGGTGTACGTGAGTGATTACGACAACGACCGCGTACGCAAAATTCGGAATGGACAAGTCACGACGCTCGTTTCCGCCGCGAACTTCTCGCGCCCATTCGGAATGACGATCGCGCCCGACGGAACGCTTTACGTTCAAACCGACGCAAACGACACCGGTGAACGGAACGCTAACACCGGCACAATTTGGCGCGTCAATAAGGCCACTGGTGCCGCTACCGTCGTCGTGCGGAACATCGGCCGCCCGCGCGGAATCACCGCCCTCACCGATGGCCGACTCGCACTCGCCAACTTGACGATTCAAACGATCGCCATTCTCAACCCATCCACCGGAGCCATCACCCAGATTGCCGGGCTGCCTGGAACCGCAGGCTTTAGCGATGGAAACGGCACCGGAGCGCTGTTCAATCGACCGTACGGCCTCACGCAAATGTCAAACGGAGATCTGCTGGTGGCAGATCAGTCGAACAATCGAATCCGACGAGTGACCTTGTCAGGCGTAGTAACGACCTTCGCAGGTACGGGCGCCGTGGGTTCGGCAAATGGAAACCGAACCGCTGCCACCTTCAATAACTTGCAGGATGTGAAGCGGGATCCGCTAACCGACTTGATTTACGTTTCCGACTCCATGAACCACACCATCCGGCGAATCAATGGTTCAACGGTTGAAACGATTGCGGGCGACGGAACCGCTGGCTATGCCGAAGGGGTCGGAACGGCAGCTCGCTTCTTCTACATCGAAGGCATCGGCCTCGACTCAAATAACGGCTTCTTGTACCTTGCCGACGGAAATGGCGGAGAAGGCGATCCATTTAACCGAGTTCGGCGTATGAAACTGTAATTCGAATTGATCGATGGCAGACTAAACCATTAGTCCCTAGTAGTCAAACGGATTGCTGGGTACTTTGATATATGGTTAGTCTGCCTCGATTCTCTTCTTCCCCAAAGACGATCCAAAAGATTGCGCTTTTGGGTACTTGCCTTCCCCGAAAATGTGGCATCGCCACGTTCACCGCAGACCTATCTAAGGCGCTATGTGATTTAGACCTGGGCCTAACCGTCGAGTCTATCGCAATGATCGACCGAACCGGCATTCCGTACCCAAAAGGCGTTCGATTCCAAATTTCTGAATCTGACCTCCCGGCGTACCGACAAACGGCCGATCTTGTGAACCATGCCGGCTACGACATCCTCTCCGTTCAACACGAGTACGGCATCTTCGGCGGCGAAGCTGGCTCCTATCTCATGAACCTCGTGCGCGAGGTCAAAATGCCCGTCGTCACCACCCTTCACACCGTGCTTCAGAATCCATCTCCGGCTCAAAAGCGGGTGATGGACGAGCTCCTCGGACTCTCAGAGCGGGTTGTCGTGATGAGCCAGCGGGCGGTTGGCTTCCTCCACCACGTACACCAAGTCCCTCCTTCCAAAATCGACCTGATTCCGCATGGTATCCCGGTCGTTGACCTAACAATAGGCGCCAACTTCCGAGATACTCTAGGCATCAAGGGCCCAATGATTCTGACCTTTGGTCTACTGTCGCCCGACAAGGGAATTCAGTTCATGATCCAGGCGATGGTGCCAATCCTTGCCAAGCACCCAGATGCTGTTTACGTCGTTGTCGGCGCAACCCACCCCAATATCGCCGCGTCAACCGGCGAAGGGTATCGAGAAAGCTTGGTGCAGATGACGAAGGATTTGGGCATTGAGCATGGCGTTCGGTTTGTCGATCGCTTCGTCTCGTCCGAAGAACTAGCGCAATACCTAGGGGCGATGGACTACTACGTCACGCCGTACCTCAATCCGAAACAGATAACCTCAGGAACCCTGGCTTACTCTTTTGCGGCGGGCAAAGCGGTTATCTCAACTCCTTATTGCTACGCCGAAGAGCTACTTGCCGACGGTAGGGGCGTCCTCGTGCCCTTCCGAAACTCGGAAGCCCTTGCGAGCGCAATACTGCACCTTGAGGCGAATCCAGAGGAACGCTCCGGTATGGCGGGGCGCGCCGCAGAGCACGGCGCGCAGATGGGCTGGCCCAACGTCGGCATGAGATACCTGGCTAGCTTTAGTCAAGCGAAGCGGGAAAGCGCGGCTCGGCTACGGTCAATATCCGCCACTCCCGTACCGATCTTCCGTATCACCGATACCCTGCCGCCGATCAACCTGACGCATCTGCAAGAGATTTCCGACGACACCGGAATCATTCAACACGCTACTTTCACGACCCCAAATCGCTCCGAGGGTTACTGCGTTGACGATAACGCGCGAGCTCTCCTTCTGACCTCCCAACTCGAAGGAGTAGCGAGCCTCACGCCAGAGCAGAGCCTGCTCCAAAGTCGCTACCTCAGCTTCGTCCTCGACGCGTTCAACCAAGGAACGGGGCGATTTCGAAACTTCATGAGTTACAGTCGCGACTGGCTTGAGGCGACGGGTTCCGAAGACTCTCAGGGTCGCGCGCTCTGGTCACTTGCCGCCTGCGCCAACCGCACACAAGACATCAGCCGCCGAGAGGTCGCAAAGGAGCTATACGAACGCGCTGCGCCCGCACTTCTCGAGACCACCAGCCTGCGGACGTGGGCATACGGGGTGATCGCGGCCGACGAATATCTTCAGCGCTTTCCGAAGAACGCGTCGATGATCACCTACCTTGGCAAGCTGGCCGACCGGCTAGTTCTTCAGTATGAAAACTACGCGACCGAACCCTGGCCATGGTTTGAACCGAAACTGACCTACGCAAACGCGCGCATTCCGCAAGCCCTCATCATCGCGGGCGATCGCCTCGGAAACTCAAACTTGCTCGAGACTGGCCTCAAATCGCTCGCTTGGCTCATAGCGTTGCAAACGGCCGCCGGCGGCGTTTTCGCCCCGATTTCCAGTAAAGGATTCTCCTTTGGCGATGAGCGCAGTTTCTTCGATCAGCAACCGATCGAAGCCTGGTCGACCGTTTCCGCATGCCTAGCGGGCTACCGAGTTTCTGGCAATCCAATCTGGCTCGAAGAGTCTGGCCGGGCATTTTCATGGTTCCTTGGCCGAAACCTGCTTCAGATTTCGGTTGCAGAGCCAAGTTCCGGAGGATGCCACGATGGCTTGCACGTCACGCGCATCAACCGCAATCAAGGCGCCGAATCGACGCTTGCTTGGCTCTGCGCCCTCACCGAGATTCAACTAGCTCGGCAAAATCCAATCTCTTCCCCGGTCCGAAAGGAAACGTTTGAAATCAACTAAATACTTGGAACTCTTGACCCGCAACGTCAAGAATCCCATTCTTACCGCCGCTGATTGGCCTTATCCCGTTCACACCGTCTTCAACGCCGGTGCAACGCGATTGGCTGATGGAACCACCCTTTTGCTTTGTCGAGTGGAGGACCGACGCGGGATCTCCCACTTCTGCGCCGCTCGTTCGGCCAACGGCGTTGACGGCTGGGTCATTGACCCTGAGCCAACCTTCTCCCCCGACCCGGAAAACCATCCGGAAGAAATGTGGGGTATCGAAGACCCGCGCATCACGTTCATGCCGGATTCCGGCGAGTACCTCATTGCCTACACCGCGTTCGGAAAATCCGGCCCCGGCGTTGCCATCGCCTCAACCAAGGACTTCAAGACTTTCGAGCGATTCGGTCTGGTGATGCAGGCCGATGACAAAGACGCAGCCATCTTCCCGTGCAAATTCAACGGCGAGTACGCCCTAATCCACCGCCCGACCACCGAAATGGGATCGAACATGTGGATTTCGTTCTCCCCGGATTTGCGTAACTGGGGCGGGCACGTGGTCCTGCTTCCGGCACGTCGCGGTGCCTGGTGGGATGCCAACAAGATTGGCCTTTCACCACCGCCAATCCGTACAGACAAGGGCTGGCTGGTGGTTTACCATGGCGTTCGGCGCCATGCCTCAGGCTCTATTTATCGACTCGGTCTGGCCTTGTTCGAGCTTGACCATCCCGAAATCTGCCTCAGCCGCGGCTCAGAGTGGATCTTCGGGCCGGAGGCACCGTACGAAAAAGACGGTGACGTTCCGAACGCCATCTTCCCCTGCGGATACACCGTAGAGCCCGATAACGATACGGTGAACTTCTATTACGGCGCCGCAGACACCGTCATTTGTCTCGCGACGGCAAGCATTAAGCAGATGCTCGAATACCTTGAGGTGAACGGCTCGACCGACCTTCTCGGTATCGCGGGACAAGTCGCCGAGCGATCCTAGGTCCAGTTTAGGTTCAACTAGTCCCGTCCGAAATTATTTGGACGGGACTTTTTTTGCGTGGGTTGACAAACTTAGAGTAAATACTCTAATATCAATTCGTTAGAGCAAATGCTCTAAACTGATCGACATGAAGCGAACTGAATCGACCCGACAGCGAATCTTGGACTCTGCCCTGCAGTTGTTCAATGCGAGCGGCACGGCGTCTGTTTCAACCAACCACGTTGCCGCAGAAGCCGGACTCTCCGTCGGGAATCTGTACTACCACTACAAAAGCAAGCAGCAAATCATCCGAGCGCTGTTCGACCAGAACGAGGCTGAAGTCCTCTCCGCCCTTGCGCCGCCATCCGACCGCCCCCTCAACATCGACGATCTTGAGTTGATGATGAAGGCGAACTTCCAAATCCTCTGGAAATACCGCTTCCTCTATCGCGAACTTGTCGCCCTCCTGATCGAAGATCCCGAACTTGCAACCAGCTTTCGAGACCTTCGACACCGCGGGTTCAGCAACTTCGAACGACTTCTGCAGTTCTTCGCCGCATCGGGCGTGCTTCGGCCGATTGAGGACCCAGAAGAACTCTCGAGGCTCACTCACCTTTGCTGGCTCATCAGCGAGTTCTACATCTCGTACGTCGAATCTGGTCTGGGCCTTCTTCAAACCGTTGAGGGTGAAGGCTGGCAAGAAAAGGGGCTCGCGCTCCTTCGACACGTGATTGAGCCTTACCTACCGCCCGATCCCGAAAGTCCATGACCGCTACTGCCCCTCATCCCTTGCACCGCGTCGGCATTGCCGCCGTGCCCGTCATTTTCACCGTGGCCTTCAGTCTTTTGGGCTCACGATTCGACTATCCAAACATTCTCCGCGCCCCAAGCGCCGAGATCCTCGTTCGGTTCGCTGGCAGCGAATCCACGCTCCTTCCACTCTGGTGGTCAATGCTCGCTTCGGCTCTGCTGTTCATTCCCGTCAGCTTTGGCATCAGCAAGCAGAGCGGAGCAAGCGAGTTGGCCGGGATCTTTGGCGCCCTTGCCGGAATCGTTCAAGCGCTCGGACTGTCCCGCTGGCTGTTCATCGTCCCTGCTTTGGCTCACCAGTACCAGGACTCTCCGGCCACCCGGGCGCAGACGGTCCAGCTATTTGAAATATTTCATCAATGGCTCGGCGTGGGCATCGGGGAGTGGTTCGGATACCTTTTCACCGGTCTGTGGACGTTGATGATTGTCCATGCCCTCTGGGACAAGGCTCGCATCCTCGCCATCATCGGCCTGGTCTCTGGCCTTGGCATTCTCGTTGGCCTTCTCGAAGTCTTTAACTTCCCTTCGGCAGGCGCTGTGAACGCAGTTGCCTACCTCGTCTGGTCACTCTGGCTGATCGCCCTCGCTTTCCGCCGCTAACCGTTCAAACCCCCAAAAACCGATCATGAAGAAACTGCACATTCTCGCCGTCGCACTCGTTGCCCTTACTACTCACATTGCGCTTGCCCAAGAAGTGTCGGACAAGACCCTCTATCTCCATGGCTTTCGATCTCCCTCGATCGGTTTGGAGTATCGATCCGGTTCGGTTGGCGTCCACGCAGGTCTTTACACGACCATTCTCGGAAAGGGCGAAAAGTCGACCGAGTTCGTAAAAGTTGGCGCGACCGGATACTGGAAAGGCTTCTTAGGTCCACGCTTCGAATCGTTCGGCGGCGTCTCCTACGTCCGCGGCCAAAACCGCGAGTACCGAAAGAAGGACGGCCTGTTCATCGAGCAAGGCTTTGTCTACGATATTGGTAAGAACTTCGAGTTCCGACTGGGAACGGGCATCTTGCTGGCGAAGGGGTTCAAAGCCAAAGTCAACCCAACCGTAGGCTTCAGCTACCGTTTCAAAATGTAAGTCGCCGACTTGGCCCTCAAGTTTCAATCGAGCTTGAGGGCCAAACATCGTCTGTGGTCCTAGTTTCTTCCGACTAGCTCAACCCCAAATCGCGTACATTCGTTGGACGCGTGGAAATGACAAACCAATTCCGAAACTGGATGTTCATCGCGATGGTGGGCGTGGTCGCCTACCTTGCCGCCTCGGTGATGCAGCCGTTTGTCTCTGCACTGCTATGGGCATCTGCCCTCACCATCCTCACCGCCCCGCTTTACGAAAAGGTCCGTAACGGTTGCGAGCGAGGAAGATTCAAAAAGAGCGCAGAGACCATCGCCGGTCTTGTGGCCTGCCTCGTCACGATCCTTGTTTTTGTCCTTCCGTTTGTCATTGTTCTGCTTGGGATCAGTCCGCAAGCAGAGGGTGTGGGTGCAACCGACGGATCTTCCAGAAGTATCGAGCGCACCCTACAAAACCTTGACCAACAGCTTGCCTCGGTTAAAGCCAGCGTCGGGGCCAGCTCCTTCTCGCTCGAACGAACGTGGCAGGAGAATCAGAAGGAGATCGTGAGCGGCTTGCAAGCACCGCTTGTCGGGGTGCTAAAGAGCCTTGGCGTGACGCTGTTTAGCCTCGGCATCGCCATCTTGGCCCAGTTCTTTTTGCTCCGTGACGGCTGGAAACTCAAAGAGGGTGCCCTCGACTTGATTCCGCTCGAGCACGCTCAGACCGAGCGTCTACTGCAGCGTTTAACCGATACGGTTTGGGCGGTGTTCTATGGGACGGTGCTTGTAGCGATGCTGCAGGGTGGCCTCATCGGTGCCGCGTACGCCTACGTCGGATTGCCGAATTGGCTTCTTCTGACCGTGCTCTCGGCGGTGATGGCCATCATTCCGCTCCTCGGCGCACCCGTGGTGTATTTCCCGGTCGCGTTCCTTCTGTTATTCCAAGGCAAGACTCAAGAGGCACTCATCATCCTCGGGTTTGGAACGATGTTCGTCAGCAACATCGACAATGTGATCAAGCCGTTCCTTATCGGTGGACGGTCGAACCTGCACCCATTGCCGATCTTCTTCTCGATCCTCGGCGGCGTTTTCTTCTTCGGACCGATCGGCGTCATCTCTGGCCCGATGTTGCTCACCATCACCTTGGTGGTCATCGAGGCGCTCCGAGAGAAGACCAAGCTGCCCGACGCACCAGAAACCGCCGCATCCGAGTAGGATTCGCGGCATGACAACATTTCTTGGCACATGGGAAACCCCGGGCAAACCGGCGGTAGAGACGGCATGGCGAGCTTTCCAGGGCGGGGCAAATCTTCGGGAGTGCATCGAGCAAGGTCTCGCCGTCTGCGAGATGGATCCGACCTTCCTCGCGATCGGCCTCGGCTCGCTGCCAAACTCCGATGGCGAGATCGAGCTTGATGCCGCCATGATGGACGGCGAGAACCTCGAGTGCGGCGGCGTTTGCTCCGTCCGAGGAATCGTCCCGGTCATCTCCGTAGCCAAGAAAGTGCTGGAAGAAACTCCGCACAACCTTCTTGCCGGTGAGCAGGCGCGTCGATTCGCGATCTCAAAAGGATTCACCCCCCGGAACTTGGTGACCGAAGAGATTGCCCGACAATACGAAAAGTGGCGGGCGGGTGTGTTTCCTGACGAGTACATGCACTCCACCTCAGATCTTCATGGCGACACTGTCACGATGCTGGGACTGAATGACGGTCACTGCGTCGCTGCTAGCAGCACCAGCGGCCTCGCCTGGAAGCTCCCTGGCCGAGTCGGCGACTCGCCGATCTTTGGCGCTGGACTCTACGCCGATGACGAAATCGGCTGCGCCGGCGCCACCGGCCTTGGCGAAGAACTTTGGAAAGCCATGGCTTCCTACCGCGCCACCCGCAACATGGAAGCCGGCATGTCCGCCCAAGAAGCGTGCGACGAAGTGATCCAGCACATGATCCGCCGCCTCCCTAACGCCTGCGTTATGAGCTGCGTCGTCCTTGCCCTCCGAAAAGACGGCGACTTCGGCGCCGCGATCACGATGGGCAAGTTCGACCTTTGGGTTTGCCAAGATGGCGCAGTATCGACACAAAACTTTGAACGCTAGAATCTTCAAAGGAGATCTCGAATGTTTGAACGACAGAAGCGCTTCCTAACAGAACTGAAACTCAAGATTGTTTTGCGCCTTCGTCGAGACCGAAATGGTCTGACTCAAGAAGAAATCTACGAAGGAATTAACAGCGGCAAGTTCTTCATCAGCACCTTGTCGTTTGCGTTTGGCTTTGCGGTCATGACGAACTGTCTGACCAGCATGTCGCCTTTTTTTGCGTTCGAAGAAGCGGGCTGGATCAGGTCTTCTCGCGGAGCCATATTTGGCGCGATCTGGTGCTTGGTGACCATCATCTGTACGAACCGCGCTATAAAGTCAATCAAAGCTCGGCGGCTTGATGACCAAATCTTTGGTCTGATCGTGCTGTCCCGATATGAGACGGAAACACTTGCCGCACTGAACAGTACAAGCAAGCTCTTAAGGTGTGTGCGGGTCATCGATACCGAAAGCTTGCGTCCAAATTTCGTTGCCGGAAACAGGAACGCAGCGGTTAGCGTTCGACTCAACGAACTCAGCTCGCTCGCCATTCAAGATCGCATCGCTGTGGACCGAGACAACCCAGACCGGATTGTCACCGCAATCTTTGACACATTGGTCGAGTTTGAATCCAAAGGCGTCTCTCGCCGACTCACCGTACTGGACGTGACTGATGTGCCCGGAGACATTCTGGTCCGACTGGTCCAGGAGTACGGATCGCACGTGAAGGCATTTCAAGTAATTCCGAAGCGGCTCTCCGCCACGGGAAGAATGAAGCTGGGAACGCAGGAACGATTCGTGGATTCCGACTACGAAACGCTCGAGCCTGTCCGCTTCCGCGCAACCGATATTCGAATCGACTGGCCAAAAGCAGCCTAAACGAACCACGTTCGGCGACTGTTGTCTGGGCCAAACATATCACAATCGGGTAACACCTAGGTACGGCAACGGGGCCGTGAGCGTGATATTGGTGACAGCACCGCAAAACCTAAAAGAATCGATCTACCGCACCATCGCACAGCATCGCCTCGGCATGTTTACCGCCGACGTTTGCGATGCCCTCAAAAAAACAAGCCAAGACCTGGGCAGCAGTTTTGAAGCCCTCCTCGCCGAGGGTCGGCTTCATAGCTTTGCCGGATTCTGGATGGTCCCGGAGACCTTCGACAAAGCCGCTGAAAGGTTCTTGGACGAACTGCGTCGCCAGCAATCCGCCGACCTACGCGTCGTGTATTTTGACGCCGAGGCCATTGCAAAAGCCGTCGATTTGCCGTGGCACGGAAAGCCGCTGCAGCGTATCGTCAGCCTGCTAGAAAGCCGAGGCGCGCTCCGAATCGATCTACTTCACATCCGACTCACCGACTTGACCCTAGAACTCACTCCACGGCAAGTCGATCTTCTCGCGCGGGCCATGCCTTTCGTGAAGCAGAATCCCGTCAACGTTCTAAGCCCGGCAGAAATCGCCCGCGCGCTTGTGGTTCCGATTCCGGCCATCTCCGAAATCCTTCGCTTGGGCACATTCGCGGACCAAACGATTGAGGTCACGGAGCAGATGTACTACTCGCCAGAGCAAATCGAGGCGATTCAACAAACGATGCTTGAGGCGTTTGGAAAGCGGGAATTCACCGCGAGCGAAGCGCGTCAGGCCCTAGGCACGAGTCGAAAGTACATCATTCCGATTCTCGAGTACCTCGATGCCAGCGGATTTACAAAACGAAGTGAAGACCTAAGGACAATTGCTTAGGCGATCAGAGTTCGAAGCGCAGCACCAACCGAGGCCGGCTTCATAACGATGCACTCCACATCGCCGTACCCTTCCGCCAGCAGGCGTGCGGCAAGCGCTTGGCCCTCTGCTGCACGGATCAGCAAGCCTTCCGGGTGCCGCTGGACCGAAACCTGGAACGGCGAGACCAAAGCCCGCACCGCACCTTGATGCTCCGTCCGCACGATCATCTCGGTCTCCGACACCCGAGTCAGCAACTCCTCCACGCGCCCCGCAAACCGCACCTCAAGCGCGCTGAGCACGATCACCGCATCGCAAAGCTCCACGATTTCCGGCCGGTGGGTCGCGATGACATCGCAAACGCCCGCGCTGCTCCCCTTTTCTAAATGCCCCCAAACCGAATCAAAGGTCCAAGGGTCCAGATCATCAAGCTGGCCATCCCAGAGCCGAACATCTGCCGATGAGCTGAGAAGGGCAAGCGTCTCCGCCGCGGCTTCTTGGCTTGGCGAAAGGTCAGAAACCGAATGTGCCCGAACATCCCAGAGCCGTGTTGCGACGAGGAGTTCCGTGGACTGCGACGCTGAATTCTCTTGAGTCCGCTTCGCAATCGTTTGCGGCTTGCTCCTCGGCGAGAGCGTTCCCGGTTCAAGAAAGAACACCTCACCTTCGGAGTGAACGCTCCCTTCTTCCAGTCGATCCTGTCCCGCGATTGCCCGCAGCAACCGAGATTTGCCCGATGCTCCTGGCCCCACGACGGCCAGCCGCTGTCCGGCCGCGAGCGACAGGGTCATGGCCAAGCCCCGTCCGCAAAGGCGAACCTGGCTCAGCGCAACCCGATCAACTCTCGATTGGACGGCATTCATACGTTAGGCAAAACGAGCAGTTCCTTCGTGGAGTGGGTCAATCGCCGCACGCCGTTCTCCTCAACTACCACGTCATCTTCGATTCGCACGCCACCGAATCCCGGCACATATGCTCCCGGCTCGATCGTCCAAACTTGCCCGACCTCGATGACATCCGTGCTAGTCGGAGACAAGCGCCCCGTGTCATGGACCAAGCGACCAAGCCCATGGCCCAAGCCGTGGCCAAAGAATTTGCCTAGTTCGTGCTTGGTGAGAATGTCCCGGGCAATGGCATCAACCTGAGCACCCGTCATGCCAGCCTTCATCTGCTCAAGAACCGCAACTTGCGATTCCAGAACCGCCGCATAGTGCTCGCGGTGCCGATCTGAAGCCTCGCCCACAACGACGGTTCGGGTGATGTCCGAGTTATAGCCGTTCAGACTCGCTCCAAAGTCCATGGTGACAAAGTCGCCAATCTCCAACTTCTTCTCGCTCGGAACTCCATGAGGGCGAGCGCTGCGCTCGCCGCTGACCACGATCGGATCGAAAGCGATTCCTGCGCCTTGTCGCTTGAAGAAGAATTCAATCTCGATTGCGATATCAAGTTCCGCGACTCCAGGCTGAATCAGGCGAAGAACATGATCGAAGCAAGCGTCGGCAAGGTTGCACGCGGATTCAAGCTTCTCAATTTCATCCGCGGACTTTATCATGCGCAGTCCGGCGAAGGCGCCCTTCGATGGCCAGATTTGGATTCCGCTCCATTTCTGCTCGTACTCTTGCCACGCGTCGAAGGTGATCACCGTGGGATCCAGGGCCAGCGACTTCACGCCAAGTTCCTTGAGGTTCTCAAGCACGAAATCAGAATCTAGGACCGGAGACTGGAAGCTGAAAACCGGCATCGAGCTGACCTGCTCGTTGGCCTGCAACGTGTACCGACTATCGGTGATGAACCGAGCGTCGTTCCGCGTCACAATCGCCTTGCCCGCCGAACCGGAGAACCCGGTGAGCCAACCGACGTTGACGATCTCGGTGACCAAGAGAGCATCGACCCCTTCCGGGATTCGAGCACGAATTTTTTCTAGGTTGCTCATCAAACGATTTCCTTACGCAAGTTCAAAAGCGCATGAAGTGCGAGTTCGTAACTAAACGCGCCGAAGCCGACAATCTGCCCAACCGCTACCGGCGAGATGACCGAGATCCGTCGGAATTCTTCCCTCGAGTGAACGTTGCTGAGGTGCACTTCGACAACCGGAAGTCGCACACTAGCAAGCGCGTCTCGCAGCGAAATGCTGTAGTGCGTGAGACCGCCGGGATTGATGACAATCGCCTCCGCCCACTTTCGGTGCTCTTGAATCGTGTCGATCAGAATGCCTTCGGAGTTCGATTGAAGGATTCGGACCTCTATGTTCAGCCCTTTCGCCGCGGCGCGAATCTCGTTATCGATCTCTTCCAGCGGCTTCTTGCCGTAAATATCCGGCTCGCGAAAGCCCGTCATGTTCAGGTTTGGTCCGTGCAGAACCAGGACTTTCATCGGACTACTCATGATTTTTGCTCCAACAGTCGTGTTTTCATTTCTTCGGCGGGGATCACATTTTCGGGCAACAAGCGGGGAATGTCGTCGATTATCGGGAATCCAACCCCCGTCTTGGTGCAAATCAGGTAGTTGCCTTCAAGTCGCAACGGCGGACGGTCCGGCTCTAGGGGGTTTGCAAGTAGGGCAAGGACTCGATCCGAAATCATTTCTTGGTCTCCTGAAGCACCTCGGCATAAACTGCCAACGTCTTCTCTGCGGTAGAGGTCCAGCTAAAATCGCGTTCTCGCGCGCGACCCTGCTCCGACATTCGCTTGAGCTTACTCGGGTCGGATAGCACCTGCTCAATTTTTGCCGTCCAGTCCCGCGTTTCCCAGGAACGGATGACCGCCTCCTCGTTGGCCACAACTTCCGGCAACGCCCCGCCCATGCTACTAAGCACCGGGCAGCCGCATCGAAATGCTTCTAGAACGGGAATGCCAAACCCTTCATGAAAGCTTGGTGCCAAATATAACTCCGCCGCGGAATACAGCGCGGACAGAGACCGATTCGACACGTACCCGGTCGCGATTCCCCGCTCGCCGTACCCATCTCGGCTGGCTCCCTTTTTACCGGTGACCAAGAGACGATGCGGCAACTCCGACCGAAGTCCAGACATGGCCCGAATAGCTAGATCCATGTTCTTCCGCTCCCAGCGTGTGCCCACCGTCAGCACATAGGGCTCCATGACGCCAAACTCGGACTGCACCTGCATCCGAGCCGTCTCCCGATCCATCGGCTGGATCCAGCTTGGCGTCGCGTTGTACACCGCGCGCACCTTCCCCTTCGCCGCGGGAATGTACTGCTCGATTTCTGACCGACTCGTCTCCGAAACCGTCATCACTCGTTTTGCCCTTCGACAAGCCGACCGGACGCCCAACTGAAGCAAGTTTCGGTTCTTCGCGGAAAACCACTGCGGGCCGATGAAGAAGCTGACATCGTGCACCGTCGTGATGGCAGGAGTTCGCATCAGTGGGCTGATGCTGTACTGCGTGTGCGCAATGCTCGCCTCAAGTTTTCGCACCGTCTGCGGAAACGTCACCAGGTTCCACCATCGGGACGAGCCTGCTGGAGCGTGAACCCACCGCAAATGACTGGATGCAGGAAACTCTGGCGGCTCGGCAATCGGGCTCACGAAGCAAATCTCAAGGTCCAACGACAGCTGAGAAAGCCCCTCAATCAACCCGCTCCAGTAGGTGCTGTCTCCCGTTGAGGTTCCGTACGCCAAAGAAGCATCCAAGGCAATTCGGGTTCTGGGAATCTCTTTGGCCATTGAGTGGTTCACAATAGTACGTAGCTTTATTGTGCGCTCTCTGGACCTGAACTCATGAAGAAACAATCTAAACCAACCGGCCTGATCATCAGCTTGGTGCTCATCCTCGCCATGGCCTTTGGCTTTAACGCGTACCAAAGCGGTCTGCTCGATAGCCTCGCGCCAAAGCCAACCGCCGCTGCCCCAACGGAAAGCACCACGACTGCCGAATCTATTGGCAAAACCACCAATAACCTCGTCAGCGCGGCTATCGCCGACGAAAAACCTAAGGAAAAGGATAAGGAAACCTTCCTAGCCGAAGCTGAAGAAAAGAAGAAGAACATCGAGCGAAAAATGAACCCAGCAACCGCCGGTCTTCCGCTCATGGCTACGCCAAAGCAAACCATGGCGAAGCCCGTGCCTAGCGATTCTTCGATTTCCACGCAGTGGTACACCGACAAGACCCGAAAGCCAAACTAAGCTCGCTCAGTGGGCGATGAGGTGCATGGCACCATCTAGCTCAACACGCCGGAACTTGACCGAGAACACTTGGTCAAGCTCCGGGCTGGCAAGAACTTCCTCGACCGAGCCCGCTTTCGCAATCTGACCCTGCGAGATCAAAATACAGCGACTCGCCATTCTGGAAACCAGATTCAAGTCATGAATCGCCGAAATCGCGGCGCCACCGTCGGCCACATGCCGGGCCACCAAATCTGCGACTCCAAGCTGGTGCGCAATGTCCAGGTGACTTGTAGGCTCATCAAGAAGCAGTAGATCAGACTCCTGAGCAATCGCCCTCGCGACCAACGCCCTCTGCCGTTCTCCGCCGCTGACCTCCGACATTCGCCGCCCGGCAACGTGGATACAGTCCGCAATCTCCATCGCCCGCACGACCGTTTCCCGGTCCGCATCTGATTCGAACAGCCCATTCCCCCGAACCATCCGCCCCATGCTCACGACTTCTTGAACGGTGAACGCGAACGGCGGAGTCTCATCCTGCGGCACGAATGCGATTTGCCGCGCGATTTCATCCGACTTTTGGCTTTGCAACGACTTCCCTTGGAGCGTTATCTCGCCCGCCGTTGGCTTGACTCCACCGCAAATTGAGTTCAGCAGGGTCGATTTCCCGCTCCCGTTCGGCCCGATCAGCGCTAGGCTCTCACCCGGAAAGACCTCGAAAGAGATGTCCCTCAGAACGACTTTGTCGCGGTACCCCGCGCTTAGGCCCTCGACCTTCAACAATGGCGTCAAGCGAGGGTGCCTCCGCTAAAGGCTTGGAACAGCGCGTTATAGAACCCACCGCGCGCCATGAGTTCCGTGTGCGAACCGGTCTCCACCACCTCTCCCGCACGCAAAACTAGTATCCGATCTGCCCGGGCAGCGGTAGTCAATCGATGCGCGACCAGCAGTGTTGTTCGATCCTGCATCACTTCGTACAACGCTTCCGTCACCGCCTTTTCGCTCTCAGCATCAAGGGCGCTGGTGGCTTCATCCAGAATGAGAACTCGCGGCTTCCGCACAATGGCCCGCGCAATCGCGACTCGCTGCCGTTGGCCGCCGCTCAGGCGGACCCCAGATTCGCCAAGCTCACTGGTTGGCCGTGCGGCCAACTCGCGCGAAAACTCCGCCGCGTGCGCTTGCTCCAACGCCCAAGTCACATCCTCATCTGAAGCCGCTTGCGCGCCAAGCCGAACGTTTTCAGAAATCGTTCCGGCAAACAAGAACGTGTGCTGTGGCACCACGCCAAATTGCTCTCGCAACCACTTCGGGTCGAGCTCGGAGATATCCGTGCCGTCCAGTGTGATCCGCCCTTCACTTGGTTCATAGAACCGAAGAAGCAGGTCCGTAATGGTGCTCTTACCCGCTCCGCTGGGCCCTACAAGGGCAAGCGAGGTCCCAGTCGGAATCTCAAAAGTAACGTTGTTCAGCGCGAGCGTGCCGTCCGGATAGCGGAACGTGACGTTCTCAAAAGCGATTGCCCCCTGAATCGAAGGCAGGACTAACTTAGAACCCTCCGCATCCAATGGTTCCGGTACATCGAGCACTTCCCGATGCATCCGGTCGCTCGCGGCCGTTACTTGGCTGTATGTGTTGGCCACATTCCCAAGACTCCGGAAGCCCTGATTGATCCGGTCAAGCGCGAAGATGAGCGCCGCAATCTGGCCCAGTTGAAGCAGCCCAAGATAGCTGAGCCAACCGCACAGATACAAAACCGCCGCAAGCGCGCCCGCTCCGAGCAACTCCACCAGCGGCCGAAGCGCCGCCGTCGTTCTCGCTGCGTGAAGCTGGCTGCCCAAACTCCGATCTGTCAGCGCACTAAAACTCGCAAGCACGCTCGACTCCGCCGCAAACGCCTTCACAACTCGATGCCCAGCTAGCGCTTCCGTCGACATCGCCGCAACCTCCGCCAGATCATCCTGCGCCTGACCTTGCGCTGCCTTGACCTTTCGCCCATTCTTCTGGATCACGAACGCCATGATCGGGATGAAGAGCGCTGCCACTGCTGCCAGTTGCCACTGGTAGTAGAGGATAAAGCAGAAAGCAATCGTCGCCCGAATCGGCGCATCGATGCTGTCGCGAATGATGTTCACCGAGTTTTGGTAGACCGAAACATCGTTCGTTAGCACGCTCTGAATCGCACCCGCCCGCTTGTCGGTAAAGAAGCTGACCGGCAGCCGCTGAATCTTCGCAAAAAGCTTCTTTCGAACATCCGCCGCCAAAGCCGCCCCGGCCTTGCTCATGTAGAACGCCTGCCCGCGCGTGAACCAGTACTTCAGCGCGAAGACCAAAATCACGAGGAACGAGTACAGCCCGAGCCGCTGGACCGCATCGGCGTTGCCCTGAATCTTGTTCGCCGTCGCATTCACGGCCTCGGTTGCTTTTTCTTCTGGAACCTGGAGTCGGGCCGCGAGCCGAGCCGGCAATGTGCGCTTGCTCGTGTCGCGCTGAAAGACGTCATCCTCCATCAGGACGACGAGCGTTTCCTCTTCCTTCTTCCCCAACAATCCCGCCAGATCTCGAGCCCTCGCCCGCAGCTCCCCTCGCCGTTTGGTGAGAAGCGCCTCTTCACTCAAAGCCCTTGGCGCCGCTTCCTGAATGCTCGAAAACGACCGCTCGATCAGCGGAATTGTGAGTCCGTCGAGCAACGAAGTCACGAGAACACAAGCCAACCCAATAGCAATGGTCCGCCGATGCGGCTGAAGATCCGCCTTGATCCGCGGATCAAAGCCTTGAAATAGCGGAAATCGTTTCAACGGTCTCGATGCGAGGGTACCGTGCCCGGGCAAAGCTGCCCCAGTCCGTTACTCGTTCCGTAGCTCACCCGTCTCGGGTTAGTTCGCACAGCCAAGACTTGGTTTTGCCTACAACAGATCAAACGCAGGCGGGAAGCCTACGCTACTTGTAGCAACATCTGATATCATTTTCTTATGGCAGCCGTTCAGCGAGCCGTTAGTTTACGGTTAACCGAAGCGACCTTCCAGGGCCTCAAAGATCTGGCGACGGCTCGAGGATTGAGCATGAATCGTGTCGTTGAAGAAGAGCTCCAAGCCACAATCCTCAGAGAAAAGTCAAAGAGGCTCTCAGAGGCTTTCAAAAAGATTGCCGAGCAAGGGAAAGAGTACAACTCTGTCGAGTACGCCCACTCTGCACAAGCCGAAATTGCGCTCTCGGGATCGAGCGATTGAAAGTTCATCGCGGAGAAATTTGGCTAGTCAGTTGGGAGCCGCATCGCGGATCAGAGCAGGCTGGCACCCGTCCGTCTCTCATCATCCAAGCCAACGAAGCGAACGAGTTGGAGTATTTCGACAACACGATCGTTCTCGCCATGTCGACGACTCCCGCCGTTGATGATTTGCTCCACATCTCCGTCGAACCTAGCCGTCTAAATGGTCTAAGCAAGGCCGGAATCGTTCGCTGTGAGCAGGTTTTCACGGTCTCGAAGTCGAGGCTAATCCGAAAGTTTGGAATTCTGGAGCCGAGGTTATTATCAAAAGTGGACGCTGCCCTCCGAGCGGAGCTTGCACTCTAATCTCTGCCCGTTCCCATAGCTCTTCGTTCTCGGGTAGCCAAATTCTGGACCGAAGCAGAGACGTCGTAGATTCAACTTCCCGACGCAGGCGGGACGCATGCGCTACAAAAGCTCAGAAGTCCGCGTTACCCGGCGTCCGGTGATAAGGAATCACGTCCCGGATATTCTTCATTCCCGTCACGTACATCAGCAACCGCTCGAAGCCAAGACCGAAACCCGCGTGCGGCGCGGAACCGAAGCGGCGGAGGTCGAGGTACCACCAGTACGGCTCGAGCGGTAGACCGCTTTCCTTGATCCGCGCTTCCAAAACGTCCAACCGTTCCTCTCGCTGCGAGCCGCCGATGATTTCGCCGATACGCGGCGCCAGTACGTCCATCGCGCGGACCGTCTTTCCGTCCTCGTTCTGCCGCATATAGAACGCCTTGATCTCCTTCGGATAGTCCGTCAGGATCACCGGGCGACCGACCTTAACTTCTGTCAACCACCGCTCGTGCTCGCTCTGCAAGTCGGTTCCCCAGCCGACCGGGAACTCGAAATTCTCGCCCGATTGCTCCAGCATTGTCACCGCCTCCGTGTACGTCAATCGCTCAAACGGCGAAGTCACCACATGCTCAAGGGTCTCCAGCAGATGCGGCTCGATGCGCTGGTTGAAGAAGCTCAGGTCATCTCCGCAGAAGTCCAGCAAGTTCCCGATGACTTCCTTCAGGAACTCCTCCGCCAGGTTCATGTTCCCTTCGAGGTCGCAGAACGCCATCTCTGGCTCTACCATCCAGAACTCGGCGAGGTGGCGACTGGTCGAAGAGTTCTCCGCCCGGAAAGTTGGGCCGAAGGTGTAAACGTTCGTCATGCCGAGAGCAATCGTCTCAGCCTCCAGTTGTCCGCTCACCGTCAGGTATGACGGCTTACCGAAGAAATCATGCTCCGGGTTTGCCGAGCGAAGCCGATACGCAAACTGGCCGTCTGGCGCTTCAAGCGGGGCGTTCACTTCCAGCGCCGTGGTGACCTGGAACATTGCACCCGCGCCTTCTGCATCGCTCGCCGTGATAATCGGGGTCTGGATGTAGTGGAATCCGCGCTTGGCGAAGAACTGGTGAATTGCCTGGGCTGCCTGGGCGCGCATGCGGAAGACCGCTCCAAAAGTGTTGCCGCGAGCTCGGAGGTGGGCGATCTCGCGAAGGTACTCAAGCGTCGCACCCTTCTTTTGTAGCGGATAGTTCGCCGCGTCGGCGCCGCCGAACACTTCGACTCCCGAAGCCGAAAGCTCAACAGCCTGTCCGGCGGCTGGAGACTCGACGACAACGCCATCAAAGCGTACGCAAGCGCCGGTGGTGATCAACTTCAGGACGTCCTCGCTAATCGTTCCAGCGGCGATGACCACCTGAAAATCGCGGAAGCAAGAGCCGTCGCTGAGCTGAACAAACGACACTCCTTTACTATCCCGGCGCGTTTTCACCCAGCCAAAGGCACTCGTCTCCGTTCCAGGAGCAAGGTTAAACAGGTCTCGCACGTATGTTCGCCGGTAATCCACGCGTAGATTCTACCGACGACCGTTCGCTCAGGCCAAATACGAGTTGCGGCTGGATTCCGACAGGAAGGTGCGCAACGTCTTGATCGTCTCCACCGGGCGCTCTTCCGTCACGAAATGCCCGCAGCCCGCCAGCCGCGCGACTTCAGCGAGCGGGAACTCCCGCCAAAACCGGTTGAGCGCCTTCTCGCCAAAAGCGGGGTCGGCCATGCCCCAGATGAACTGCATCGGCAAGCCTTTCAGCTCTTCTCGCCGAGACCAGATCTCATCGAAAACCGGACCGCTTTCTAAAATCTGACGGAACTGCTTGTGCAACCCGTGCCGCGCTTCCTTCTCGTCGAATGGCGTAGCGTAAGCCGCCGACACCGCCTCGGTGAACTTCGACTTATCGCCAAACATCGTCTTCATCAGCTTCTTCGCTGCATTGATGTTGAAGAAGATCATCATGCCCAGCGGACCGGCGGCGATCTTCCAAATGCGCTCGGCCGCTGGGTCGCCCTTCAGGTTCCAAGCCCAAGAATTGATCATCACAATCCGTCGTACGTTCGGCATGTTGTTAAGGGCGTATTCGAGCCCAATTGGCCCGCCCATGCCGTGCAGCACCAGGGTCACGTTCTCCAATCCGCGCTCGTCGATCAGGACCTTCAGGTTCCGCGCATGGCAAACCGGGCTGTAGCTCCAGTTTTCTGGCTTGTCCGAGAGGCCAAAACCGATGGCGTCCATCGCCACGCAGCGGTAGTCCGATCGCAAGTCGCGAATCGCGTGCCGCCACTCATAGGACCACGTCGGCGTGCCGTGGACAAAGACAATCGGGTCACCCGATCCCTCGTCGACAAAGTGCATGTTCCCTCCGTCGACCCCAATAAAATGACTCTTGAACGGATACTCCGTCCGGTTAATCCAACCTGCGGTGGCTCTTTCGATAACGAGGCTCATTGGCTCCTCCCCTATTCCCTACTTACTTGACGAACTCACAGATTCCCGGTTCGCAATTTTCCTCTTGCAATGAGCGAACCTTAACAAAACGCCAGAATCCTAGGTTCCAAAATTCTCCAGAGCTTCGAGTTTCATAACCTTCCCTAGGTCTTTTGTCCGGATACCTATTCTTCCAAGCCGTCGGACGAAGGGCGTATAATCTCTAAAACCCCGCCGCTCTTTTCGTCCGGAGTGCGTCTGGTTTTCTTGGGAAAGCAAGTGGCAAAGTACATTTTTGTAACCGGTGGAGTCGTTAGTTCAATTGGAAAAGGCATCACCACCGCAAGCCTCGGGCGCATCCTCCGCAGCCGTGGCTTCACCGTCGCCCCGCTCAAGCTAGACCCCTACATCAACGTCGACGCGGGAACCATGAATCCGTACCAGCACGGAGAAGTTTTTGTCACCGAAGACGGCGCCGAAACCGACCTTGACCTCGGCCATTACGAGCGGTTCATGGACGTCAACTGCTCGGAAGGCAGCAGCGTCACGACCGGGAAAATCTATAGCTCCGTCATCGCTGCCGAGCGACGCGGCGACTACCTCGGCGGCACCGTGCAAGTCATTCCGCACGTGACCAACGAGATCAAGCGACGCATCGTTGACGTCGGCGCTCAGCAGGAGGCCGATGTGGTCATCGCCGAAATCGGCGGCACCGTCGGCGACATCGAATCGCTTCCGTTCCTTGAAGCCATCCGCCAAATGCGCAACGACGCGGGTCCGGAAAACGTGATGTATGTCCACGTCACCCTCGTCCCAACCGTCGGCCCCTGGAGCGAAGTCAAAACCAAGCCAACCCAGCACTCCGTCGAGCGCCTCCGCGCCATTGGCATTGCCCCCGACCTCCTCATTTGCCGCTGCGATGTGGACATGCCCGATGACGTTCGCGAGAAAATCTCCCTCTTCTGCGGCGTGCAAAAGAAAGCGGTCATCGAGTCCCGCACCGCTGCAACCATCTACGAAGTCCCGCTGCGATACGAGGACGACGGTCTGGGCGACCTCACCGTGGCCCGTCTCGGCCTCGAGTCACGTGCCTCGAACCTCCACGAGTGGGCGACCCTCGTGGACACTCTCAAGAACCCCGAGCGCTCGGTCCGCATTGCCGTGGTCGGCAAATACACCTCCAACGGCGACGCCTACAAGTCGATCCACGAAGCGCTGATCCACGCCGGAATCCCCAGCAAGTCCGCCGTCGAAATGGTCTGGATCGAATCGGACGCGCTTGAGCAAGGTCGTCCTCCCCAAGAGTTTCTGGATGGGGTCGATGGTCTGATTGTCGCCCCAGGTTTTGGCGGCCGCGGAATCGAAGGCAAAATCGAAGCGATCCAGTTCGCCCGCGAGACCGGGCTTCCGTTCCTCGGAATCTGCCTTGGCCTGCAAATGGCGGTCATCGAATTCGCCCGAAACGTCTGCGGCCTAGTCGGAGCGAACAGCGAAGAGATGCTCCCGAACCCCGCCTACCCGGTCATCCACTTGCTGCCCGAGCAAAAGGGAGTCACCGACAAAGGCGCGACTATGCGCCTGGGCAGCTACGACTGCAACCTCGTCAACGGCACCCTCGCCCACCAGCTCTACGGTTCCAACCGAATCTCCGAACGGCACCGACATCGGTACGAAGTCAACAACGACTTCCGCGAGAAACTGCAAGAAATGGGCATGGTCATCAGCGGCGTCTCGCCCGACTATCGGCTAGTCGAAATGGTGGAGCTCACCGAGCACCCCTACTTCATCGCCACCCAAGCCCACCCCGAATTCAAGAGCCGCCCCAACCGCCCCGCCCCCCTCTTCACCGGCTTGGTGAAAGCGGCGGTGGAGCGTAAAGCTGCTGTCGGTGTGTGATTCACGGCTGGCCGAAGACGGCAGAAAACGAAGGCAATCTACGGGACGCCATCGCCACGCCGTAGCTAAAACCGCAGAAAATCCTCGTAGTGCCGAAGCCCTTCACCGTCGAGCGCAATCAGATCAAACCGCTGCGGAGTCTCCTCCAGCCCATGCTCCGAGACGAAACGCGACGCCACGGTCTCCAAGTGCCGGAACTTCGAATCCGAGACCGCATCTTCCGGCGGAAAACCCGGCGCAGAGGTCGCTTTCACCTCGACAAAAACCAGCGTCTCCCCGTCCATTGCCACCAAGTCCAACTCGCCGCCGGGGCGTTTCCAGCGGCGGGTGACCAAGGTGTAGCCGAGTGAGAGCAGGTAGTTCGCCGCCGCGTCCTCGGCCGCCCGGCCAAGTTCCATCCGCGTACTCATTTCTGCACCTCGACATGGGTGCACCGCTGCCCGCGGAAGTACAGCCGCATCCCGTGCTTACCTCGCGGACGTGTCACCTGCAGCTCGAAAACGCACACTGTGCTCGCCGAGTGGCAGTTCGACAGCTTCGAAGTCACGGAATCTATCGGCCCCAACAGCTTCTCCAACCGACCGAGGTCATACGCTCCGCGTGGCGAAATCAGGTTCTGCTCTACGGCCGCTGCGTACTGTTCGGCCTCTAACAACGGCCGCAGCCGCTCCATCCCCGCCCGGGACTTCCGCTCATTTTCCCGCGACAGCCACGCGACGCTCGCCGCGCCGAGCCCAAACAGAACCACCCCCGCGATCAGCAGATGCACGAGCATCTCGCGATTGATCGCCTTCTGGTCCCCCGCTGGCCGCTCGGTGCTGATCATGGCTTGCTCCTAAAACAGCGCCGGCTGCGGCTCCGTGCCCAGCGCGCGCTGGACCGGGGCAAAGCTGCGCCGGTGTATCTCGCAGGCCCCAAGCCGCGCCAACGCTTCAAGATGATCCGGCGTCGGATACCCAAAGTTCCGCGCGAAGCCGTACCCCGGATAGACCGCGTCGAACTCGGTCATCAACCGGTCCCGCGTGACCTTGGCCAAGATGCTCGCCGCGGCGATGGCGGCATATTTCCCGTCCCCTTTCACCACCGTCTCCGATTCACAGCCAAGGTCACGCGGAGTCTGGTTGCCATCAATCAGAACCTTCCCGACCCCCAGCCTCCGAATCGCCCTCGCCATCGCCGCCAGGCTGGCATGCAAGATGTTCAGCCGATCGATCTCCTCGATCTCGGCAAGCTCAATCTCGAACCGTGCCTCGACAACGATCCGGCCAAACGCCCGCTCTCGCGCAGCTAAGTCAAGCTGTTTGCTATCCCGAATCCCGGTCAAGTCAAAACCTTCGGGCAACAACACCGCCGCCGCGACGACCGGCCCCGCCAGCGGCCCACGGCCCGCTTCATCTGCCCCCGCCACCCCCGGCGTCGCGATCAGGAGGGCGATACCAGCCCCCTTAACGCCTCGGTAAGAATCGGCTTCACCTCATTTACCGGCACCCGCTGTCCAACTTCCGCCGTGAGCGACGTCACCCCGTAATCCGCAATGCCGCAAGGCGTAATCCAGAGAAACGGCGAAAGGTCCGCGTCGCAGTTCAGCGCCAAGCCGTGCATCGAGACCCACCGCTTCACCTTAATCCCCATCGCGCAGATCTTCCGATCCTCGACCCAAACCCCGGTGTTCGGCGGAAACCTTCGCGCCCCGACGCCAAGCTCAAACACCGTCGAAATCACCGCTTCTTCCAGCAAGCGCAACCAAGCGTGAAGGTCCCGCCCGATGAAATCCAGCGGAAAAATGGGATACGCCACCAACTGCCCCGGCCCGTGGTAAGTCACATCTCCCCCTCGGTCGGACTTGAAAACCTGAATCCCGCGCTTCTCGTACTCCTCAACCGGGTGGTGCAAATTCTCGGCATGAAAATTCGCCCCGAGCGTTAGCACCGGCGGGTGTTCTAGCAGCAGCAAAGTCGGCTCGGTTTCGCCCGACAAAACCTCAGAATGGAGCTGTTCTTGAATCGAAAGGGCTTGATCGTAGGGCACCGTGCCGAGGTCTTGAACCTGAAACGTCACTCTTCCTCCGTCGGCGAGAGCGCAAGGTACACCCGCTGACCGTCCACTTCTCGGGCCAAGGGAAGGAACTCGTATTGCGGCAGACCCAGCGTCACCGGCTCGCTCACCGCAATCCCGCCCACCGTTGCGACCGACTCAATATGCGCCGCAATGTCAATGACCTCGGTGAACTGAACGTCATCCACCGCGCCGGCCACCTGCCCCACGTGCAACCCGATTCGAAGCCGAAACGGCACCGCCAACCGGTTCACATTCGCGTTAAACCGCGCGACATCAGTCTGAATTCGCCGCGCTGCCAAGAAGGCCTTGTCGCAACTCGGGAACGCCACCACCGCGCCATCACCCGCCGTCGAGTGCACCTTGCCTTCAAACTGCGCACAAACCTTTCCAAGCCAATCCTGATACTCGCGGAAGCTGTACTCAACAATCAGCGGGTCCGCATTTGCCTTCATTTGGCTGCTCTTCGCCGCGTCGACCACGAGAATGCAAGTGCTATTCGTCCGGTCGGCAAGTCGCCACTGAATCCGCAGCATCTCGGCCAAAAGCGTCGCGCCGTCGTTGTTATCCAGCGACTCTTCTCGGGCCGCCTTGCGCTGAAGCTCCGCTCCCAGCGCCGCAAATCCAGAAACGAGACCGCCAACAAGGAGCTGGATAAGCGTCGCAGAAATCTGTGAAAAGCTAAACGGATTATCGACGGCCTGTCGGATCGGTAAAAAGCCCATCGCAAATGAACCAGCGCACATTGCCGCGCTCACCAAGAGCGCGTGCCCGATGCTTCGGGAAAAGATTCCGGCGCCGACGTGGAGCACGCCTCGAAGACACAGCAGAACAAAGCCGACGACCATCCCGATAAGGGCTGGAACCGAAGTGCGGGCCTCTTGCGCATCTGTGATCGGAAGTGATCGCATGATCAAGGCGCCGGTAAGCGACAACAAGACCGTTCCGATCACGCTGAACGCCATCGGTGACTTACGGAAAAACTTAGCCGTTGGAGATTGTTCTAGCCAGTTGCCCACCTGCTTCTGAGTGCTGCCCCTACTCAGTCGCTCCTGGAGTTCGAAGTATCGCTCCAAAAGCTCTTGGCGGCTCATGCTCGCCTCACGACGTTCCTGCTTCCGGGCATGCGCCCAGCCGCCAAGCACGGAGGCAATCACACCGGCGCACAAGTAACCCAACGTGACGAACAAGATTCCCATCGAGCTCAACGCGGCATACAGCGCGCGCTCGCCCAAACTCTTGATCCCCTGGGAAAGCATGATGGACGCGGCAACCCCCAGCGACCCCATCGCCCACACCACAACTGCACCCTGCAAGGCCGCCTTCGCCGTCCGAAGGTGGAAGTAGCAAGCGAGGTGAGCGAGCACTAAGAATAAAAACTGGAACAGGATGGCCAGCGCATCGGCCGGAACGTATTGCGCAAGCTTTGCCGAGTCTGGAATCAGACTATCCGTTCCGATGACTCCGAGCACGCAAAGAATGTTCGTGATTGCGACAAACAGGATCGGTTTTGAAAAGGCCCGCAAGATGAGGCGCCCGACCCAGTCGAAGCCGTGCCGAGCAAAGTCGAACGAAACCTTCTTGCGGAGAATTGGATCAACTGCCGCCGAATTGACGGACGCGTTCTCCACGACACTCTCCACGAACCCTGCCGACAGGCCGAACCGGACGGCCAACTCATCCGCTGGACGACGCGCCTCGCCCGGATTTGTTCGGAGGTGATCGAGCAGGGCCGTCGCGCCCTTAAGTTGGCTTTCTCGTGGTGATTCTACGGCCAATCTTCATCTCCTCCCGCTTCGATGATACGTTAACTCATCGCAGATTCGTTACGTTGCGTCACACTTATAGTCCGAGTTGGTCGGGTAGCGGCCCCATCTTCATGATTGGGGAGGAAAGTCCGGACTTCACAGGGCAAGGTGCCCGGCGAGAGCTTGCTCATGCCGGGGCGGGGTGACCCGACGGAAAGTGCAACAGAAACATACCGCCCACCCCGATTTATCGGGAGGTAAGGTTGAAATGGTGAGGTAAGAGCTCACCGGCGTTGGAGGTAACTCCGCGGCCGTGCAAACCCCATCTGAAGCAAGACCAAATAGGGAGGAGATGACGCGGCCCGCCGATCCTCCGGGTTGGTCGCGTAGATAAATCGCTGCACAAACACAGAATCCGGCTTATAGACCGACTCGGATTTTCCAGCCGTTTACACGTCCCAAATAAGACAAAATAGACGCGATGGCACTCAAAGTTCTCGTTTGGGACGAATATCCCGCGCACGCTCCCAAGGAGCTTTACCCAACCAGCCTCCGCGGCGCAATCGCCGACGGACTCAAGGAGCTCGACACCGACGGCCTGCTCGAAGTCCATGCCGTTGGACTCGACGAAGCCGATCAGGGCCTGCCTGACGAGCTTCTGAATTCCGCCGACGTCCTCCTCTGGTGGGGCCACGCTCGACACGGCGAAGTGAGCGACGAACTTGCCGAAAAGATTAAGGTCCGGGTGCAAGAGCACGGCCTCGGCTTCGTCTGCCTCCACAGCGGTCACTATAGCAAACCATTCCGCGCCGTCCTCGGCGCAACCGGCCACCTAAAGGGCGGCTGGCGAGAAAGCACCGACACGGAAGAAATCACCGTGTGCGCTGCTCAGCACCCAATCGCTCTCGGCGTGAGCAACTTCACCCTTGAGGCCGAAGAAATGTACGGCGCGCCGTTCGACGTTCCGCCAGCTGAAGCCATGATCTTCCAGAGCTACTTCCCGCTCGGCGGCGAGTACTTCCCCTGCGGCCTCGTTTGGACCGTCGGCAAGGGTGTTGACCCAGAATTCACCTCCGGCCCCGGCGGCGGCGTTGGACAAG
This sequence comes from Chthonomonas calidirosea, assembly GCA_945882415.1. GTDB lineage: Bacteria > Armatimonadota > Fimbriimonadia > Fimbriimonadales > Fimbriimonadaceae > Fimbriimonas > Fimbriimonas planktonicus. Next base: position 26,296 of record CAMCWC010000006.1, on the reverse strand, counting down.
GCGAAGGCATCGGCCGCGTCTTCTACTTCCGCCCAGGACACGAAACCTACGGAACGTACTTCCACGATTCCGTCAAGCAGATCATCTTCAACGGCACCCTCTGGGCCGGCAAGCAGAGCTGATTCTTGCTTCAACTGTTCGGGAGCAAGCCAACGCTTCGCTCCCGAACTACTCCTTCGGCGGCTTCGCTTTCTGGATGAACGCGTTCGTAAACTCTCCAGTTGGACGGTAAACGGTCTTGCCGAACCGAACTAACTCCCGAGCCCCATCCCACTCAACCGTCGCCGCGAAGTTATGCGTTGCGAGCAGGACGCTTGCTTCCGGTTTGAACTCCTGGCTCGGTACTTCCTCAAATTTCCCGGTCCTGTAGCCTGACCAGTTCCCCCCTTTGCTGCCCACCTTCCAAGTCCGCTGCCCGCTCGGTACCGGCATTGTCGTAGGTGACTGCGTTCCTCCGCCGCCTCGGAATGCCACGCCGGGGAATCGATTGATCTGAACTACGCTCCCATCAATTGCGTCGACATAAACATAGTAGAACATGTTGGGTTCACCGCCAGTTTCGCCAAATCTTGGATCCTTAAATTGCATCTCATAGGCCAAGATAGCTTCGTTATTGTGGCTTGCCCTCAGGTTACTTGCCGATGGCCATCGCTTACTGTAGCGAGTACTTTCTAGCCCGGAAGGTTTCCACAGACACAAGGCAGTCTGAATACCGCCCCCTGGAAGTAGGGCCGCTTCAAAACTAGCAGCCGTTGCCATCACCCCAGCCCATTCTGCATCCTCCTTTGATACCTTGGGAACAAATGTTTTTGGAGGTTTTGGAAGGAATTGGCTCGGTCCCCGAAACATGTTCAGCTGGCCATTCTCTTGATCCAGCAAGAGCAGCTCAGTTTGTCCTGTTTCATAAGGAACGCCGTTTACCATTGGTAGGTACTGAATCTCAAGCGAACTCGACTCATTACCTTCGTTCGGTTTGCGCCAACGGATAAAGATTTCGCCCGGATAACCCGCAAGATTGTAAATGCGTTGCGCAATCCGATCCGCATCACTGTCTGACAGCTTATAGGGCACAACGGAATCAACCGTCTTCCCGTCGACTACGGGATTTCGCCTGCCTAGCCGGGCACTTCGATTCGAATGGAATGCCACGATAGCCTTCGAGTCATTTTGCGTGTAAACAAAGAAGTCATTGTAATGCGTTACCGTACAATTCTGCAGGTCGCCAAATGTATAGGTTAGTTTCTCGGAGACTGGGTTCTCAAGCCATTTGGGATCGTAATCAGATTTTGGCAAACTGCCCTGGAATGCAAGTGACAGGAACGATTCAAAGTCTGCCTTCGGGTCCTGGGGACCTGGTGTTAACAGACTGCTAGAAAGGCATAATCCGGCTAGCACTACGCTATTCATATTGGCGCCGCCACCTTGTACCACGTAGTCGAAATGGATTGACCGTTATAGACGTTGATGAGCCGGGCATTGCCATCTCCATAAGTTTTCATATCTTGCGCCGAGTTTACGAATTGGCTCCGAGGTTTAAAAGTACTGTTTGCTACGGCAACCGCCTCACTAATCACTTTACCAGATGCCAATAGATTATAAACCATAGTTGCGTGATTATCCAAGGTAACCGAAGGATTGCCATTCCACTCCATAGTCCAACTATGAATTTTCGTTTTGAAGCCGGCGTACGCTTTATTCCGAATAGCGGTAGTTCCGTCCGTCAGCTTAAATGCAGTCGATGCCAAGCCATCTGTCTGAAGAGTTTCGCAAGCGTGCATCACAACGATGTTAGGATTTGGAATTGACAAGTTACGAGAAGAAACTGCAGAGAGGACTTCATTGTTGCTGGCCGCAAAGGACAAGGAAGCGTCCCGGGTTGCTCTAAAGTTTATTGACTCGCCATGTGTAAAGGCAAAGAACACCGTCAAGGGACCCAACCTCTGAAGCAATTCTGGCTTTAGCATTGATGCGCCACCACCAAGTAGGTGATTCATATCTGAGAAGGCCGTCTGTGCCTTGATTGAAGCCAACTTGGAAATCGTGTCCCAATTGTCCTGATCCTGATTAGGGGGATTAGGAACGCTGTAGGCGCTGCCAGAAAAGATCTCGTCTGTATGCAATGCCAGCCCAACGTTGTATGCGTAAACCGTGATCTGGCGACTTAGACTCGGCCCCGGCTCATAAGTTTGCGTGCCATGATATTTTTTTTCTGCAAGCTCCATTTTGCAGAAACTTTAAGCGGTATCGCCGCTCCGTGAGAAAAGTGCGTACTAGCAAATGAGACAGATGCATAGCCGCCGATTCCAGTTCCCGACCACTGATGAACAACCTCTCCAGAAATTTCGATCTTAAACTCATCCAGACGTGCATTGACGTATTCTTCGGGCCCTGCCTCTTCATGCCCTGGCAACCCAAGCGTCTGTGCCTCACCGTTAAACTCCGCCAACGAGCCTGACACCTTTTGGCCATCGTTCAGACGACCCAGCACCGTACGGAGTTGGACGTACCCAATGGTCACATCGGATGATCCGCCGCTCCCACCTCCGCCGCCAGGTTGCGCAAATCCACATACTCCTAAGGAAAGTACCAAGAAAGACAGAATCCATCTCATCGGATATACATAATAACGCAAGAAGCCGGAAAGCGTTACATGAAAGTTCGCCGCCCGCTCAAACCCCCGCCATCGCCGACAAAATCTCCGTCTCCGAAGCCGCCCGGCCCAACTCGGCCACCTGGACCCCTTCGCGCAGAACAATCATCCGGTCGCAAAGCGCGCGTAGCTCCGGCATGTCGCTGCTCACCAGCAGCACCGCCTTCCCCGAAGCCGCCGCCTCCCGAATGAGCCCGTGGATCTCCACCTTCGCCCCCACATCCACTCCCCGCGTCGGCTCATCGATCAGCAAAACCGCCGCATCCGTCGCCAGCCACTTGGCCAAAACTACCTTCTGCTGATTCCCGCCCGACAATCCGCCCACCACCGACTCAATGCTCGGCGCCTTCACCCGAAGACGGTCCGTAAACTCCCGCACCGTTCGGCTCTCCGCCGCGCGATTGAGCCACCCCAGCGTCGAAAGCCGGGGCAACACCGCCATCGAACCGTTGTGCCGAATCGTCATGCCCAGCACCAACCCGTGGCGCTTCCGATCTTCCGGAACCAGCGCCACACCTGCCGCAATGGACCGCTGAGGCGACCCGAGCACCAGCGACTTCCCGGCCACCGAAACGCTGCCCGTCGCCCGCCGGTCCACCCCAAAAATCGCCTCGCAAACCTCCGTCCGCCCCGCGCCGACTAGACCCGCCAGCCCCACAATCTCCCCTGCCCGAACCGTGAGCGAGATATCCCGGAACCGCCCCACCGAACTCAGCCCGCGAACCTCCAGCACCGGCTCGCCAAAAGCACCATCCCCCTCCGAAGAAGCCAACAGCTCTCGCCCGACCATCATCTGCACCAGCGAGCCCGGCGTGACCTCCGCAATTGGCTTTGTCCCCACCCAAGCCCCGTCTCGCAGCACCGTCACTCGGTCGGCAATCGCAAAGATCTCATCCAAACGGTGCGAAACATAAAGGCAAGTAGTCCCCGCCGCCGAAAGCTCCCGAATCAATCCCAACAAAGCCGTCGCTTCCGTCGCCGTCAACGAACTTGTCGGCTCATCGAAAATCAGCACCTTCGCCCCGCGCCCGATCCCGCCCGCAATCTGCACCAGTTGCTGCTTGCTTACGGACAGCTTCGCAACTTCCATGCTCGGGTCGATATCGGAACCAACTTTCTCCAGCCACCGCCGCGCGGTATCGAGCATCTGCCGGTCCGAAACCCACCCAAACTGGTTCGGAATCTCGCCCAGCAGCAAGTTGTCCGCCACCGTCAAATTCTCGGCAAACAGCAACTCCTGGTGAACAATGCTGATCCCCGCCGCCTGCGCCTCACGCGGACTTGAGAACCGAACCGGCTTGTCATCCAGCGCAACGTGCCCTTGCTCGGGCGCATACAGCCCCGCCAAGACCTTCCCGAGCGTCGACTTGCCCGCCCCGTTCTCTCCGCAAATTGCGTGAACCTCGCCCGGCAAAAAGTCGACCGAAATGTCCGACAGCGCCTGCACTCCCGGGAACCGCTTGCTCAGCCCGACCGCCGAAACCTTCAACCGTTGACCATCCGCTTTTCCAGCAACCTCGCCCCCAGCCGGTCGAGCACAACCGCAATAATGATCGCCGCGCCGATGATGATCCACTCGTAGTTCTGGTCGAGCCGCAGCAACCGAATCCCCGTCCGAATCAGAACGATCAACAGCGCCCCAAGAAAGGCCCCCGTTACCGTGCCGCGACCGCCGTTCAAACTCACGCCGCCCACCACCGCCGAAGCGATCACGTACAGCTCATAGCCGTTCGCATCCGCCGAACTCGCGGACCCAAAGTAAGCCGCCCCAAGGAACGCCGCAATCCCCGCGCCAAGGCCCGCAATCACGTAGACCCCCGCAAGAATGTAAGGAATCGGCAAGCCCGCATATCGCGCCGCATCTGCGTTTCCGCCCACCGCCAAAACCCGCCGCCCCATCGTGGTCCGGTTCAAATACAACGCGCCCCCTAGAATAAACAGCCCCATCACAATCGCCGGAACCGGCGTGAGCCCCTTGCCGAGGAACAGCGGATTCTTCGCGAAATCCGTCACCGGACCAGGAACCAACACGCTCTCCGCCTTCGAGACCACAAACGCCACGCCCCGAAAAACCCACATCGTGCCGAGCGTAACGATAAACGGGTGCACCCCAAGGGTCGCCACCATCGTTCCGTTCAACACCCCCGCCAAAAGCCCAAAGCCGATGCAAAGCGCCAGCGCAAGCCAAGGCGAATCCCACCCCGCCGCCCGCATCGTCAGCGCCATGCCGACCCCCGCAAGCGCGTAAACCGAACCGATCGAAAGGTCGATTCCGCCGCTGACAATCACCAGCGTCATCCCCACCGCCATGATCGCGAAGAAGCTCGTCTCCGTCAAAATCTGCACGAGACTTCCGGGGTTAAAGAAATTGCTGACCGTCTGCCCGGTTTCCCGGTCTACGTGGGTGCCCGAAAACCGCACCAAAACCAGGCTGAGAAGCAGAATAACCGCCAGCAGACCCACCTGCTGCATCATCGGGAACGACGCGCCTTTTCGCACCAAGCTAGAATAACCGCAATGTTGTTCACGATTCTTGCCGCGCCGTCGATGCCGCCCCTTCTCCCCCTCCCAACCTCCGTGAAGTGGGGCGATGGCGCTGTCCAGTTTTCTGCGAACTCCAAAGTCGTCACCACCGACAAATCGCAGAAAGCCGAAGCGGCAAAGATCACCGAACTCCTGAACCTTAAACAGACTGGCCCGGCAACCGGAACCATCCGCCTGGTGAAAGACGCCGGCATCAAGGATCCCGAGGGCTATCGCCTCTCCGTTGGCCTAGACGGAATCACCATCCGTGCCAGTGCCCCGGCCGGCTACTACTACGGCGCGCAAACCCTAAAGCAGCTTCTCCCCGCCGCCCAGTTCTCAACCGGCGCAAAGGCAACCGACGTTCAACTCGCGACCGTCGAAATCGAAGACGCCCCCCGCTTCAAGTGGCGCGGCCTCATGCTCGACACCGCCCGCCACTTCATGCAAAAGGGCGAAATCTACCGCTTCATCGACCTCATGGCGATGCACAAGCTGAACTCGTTCCACTGGCACCTCACCGACGACCAAGGCTGGCGAATCGAGATCAAGAAGTATCCGAAGCTCACCGAAATCGGCAGCAAGCGGAAAGAAACCATGCTCGGCCGATATAGCGATGGCAAATACGACGGCACCCCGCACGGCGGCTTCTACTCCCAACAAGACATTCGCGACGTGGTGAAATATGCCGCCGACCGACACATCAATGTCGTGCCCGAAATCGAAATGCCCGGCCATGCCCAAGCCGCCATCGCCGCCTATCCCGAACTTGGCAACCTCGGAACTCAAATCGAAGTCGGCACCAAGTGGGGCGTTTTCGAGAACGTCTTTAACCCCGAAGAAAAGACCGTCAGCTTCCTGCAAGACGTCCTCACCGAAGTCCTCGACCTCTTCCCCAGCAAGTTCATCCACATCGGCGGCGACGAGTGCCCGAAAACCCAGTGGAAAGCCAGCCCCCGCGCCCAGGCCCTCATCAAAGAACGCGGCCTGAAGAACGAAGATGAACTCCAAAGCTGGTTCATCCGCCGAATGGATAAGTGGCTAGAAAAGAAGGGCCGACGCCTGATCGGCTGGGATGAAATCCTAGAAGGCGGCCTCGCCCCCGGCGCCGCCGTCATGAGCTGGCGCGGAATGGCCGGCGGAATCGAAGCCGCCAAAGAAGGCCACGACGTCGTCATGTCCCCCACCGACTTCGCCTACTTCGACTACTACCAAGCCCCCGCCGCCAGCGAACCGTTGGCCATCGGCGGCTACTTGCCTCTAGAGAAGGTGTATTCGTTTGAGCCAGTACCCGCTTCGCTCACCCCCGAAGAAGCCAAACACATCCTAGGCGGCCAAGCCAACCTCTGGACCGAATACATCCCGTCTGCCCGAAAGGCGCAATACATGATGTTCCCGCGAGCGTCCGCGATGGCCGAGGTTCTGTGGTCGCCGAAGTCGGAGAGGAACTGGGCCGGCTTCCAGGTTCGATTGCCGAAGCATTTGGACCGGTTGCAGAGTGCTGGCGTGAACTTCCGGAAGCTTGACGCTGGCCGTTAATGAGAATCATTATCATCGCCGGGCCAAACGGAGCGGGCAAGACGACTTTCGCGAGATCGTTCCTGCCCGCCGAGGCCGGCTTGCCGCGCTTCATCAATGCCGATCTGATCGCGGCGGGCCTAGCGCCGTTCGCCCCAGAAACCGCCGCAGTCAAAGCGGCGCGGTTAATGCTGAGCGAAATCGATCAATGCGTACAGCGGGGCGAGAGTTTTGCGTTTGAAACCACGCTGTCGGGTCTCGGCTATCTACGGCACATCAACCAGTGGAAAGCCCAAGGCTATTGGGTGAGCTTGATCTTCCTTCGCCTTCCGAATGTTGAAACCGCAATTGCGCGAGTGGCCGAACGCGTTCGACACGGCGGACACGACGTTCCCGAGGAAGTGATCCGCCGCCGATTCGCGTCCGGATGGTCCAACTTTCAAAAATTCTACCGACCAGCGGTAAGCGATTGGGCCCTATACGATAATGCAGACGGCGAACCTGTTATGCTGGAATGGGGCGAAAACCAATGACTCAAGAAGAACTTTGGAAGGCAAGAAACCCGGACCTCCGCAATTCGCTCATCGCCATGCGGCGAGCGGCTGAAATGGCAAGACAAATCGCCATTCAAACAAACACCGCGATTGTGCTCTTCAAAGATGGCAAGGTCGTTCGAATTCCTGCCGATCAGCTTCGCGAGCGCAAGGACTGATCTCTTGGCTTGGCATTTAGAGAAACGCTTGCTACTATGTGTGGCAAGCGTTTCTTTTTGGAAATCCAATGATCAGCTCCCTCCTCCTTGCCGTTGCCATAGCCCAATCGCCCGAGTCCACGGCAGCGGTTCCTTCGCTGGTCATCAGTTGCAAACTTCCGAACGTGGTTCGACCCGAAAGCCGGTCACTGGAGCAAGTGATCGAGCCGCACGTCACCTACGCTATCCAAGATTCTGGTCCCGTGCGCGTGGTGTCAGATCTGAGTCACCACTTTAACCGCGCCTTTAAAGGCGCCCGAAAAGACAGCTTTCAAACCGGCTTCATCGCCGCGGAGCTCTTTGCCGCCGGAAAAGCATCCGCCGCGCCCAAGGCAGAAATCCCCTGGCACAAGACGCCTCCCGAATTGCTCGCGAACCTGAACCACTTCTTCTTCGACCGAAACTCGCAGCGCCGAAGGACCCTTCCTGACGATGCAAAGGTTTCCGCCGAACTGCTGGCTCGCCTAACCATCACCGCGAAAGATGGCCGCACCCTTATGATTGAGCTGGCCCCCAACTCCGCCGTCCCGTTCGAACCCAAGCCATTTCGAGCAACACCTCCCGCGAGCCCCCTCCCAGAGGCCATCGCCACCCCCTGCGCCCCCTCGCGCGCCGACTTTGGACTTCAAGCACCACCGTCGGGCAGTTCGTGAAGGAACTTTTCGACCTGAATCTGCCCGTCGAGGTTGATCCCTCACTCGCCTCGCTGCCGGTCTACATTCACGGCAAGGGAAGTCTGCGGATGACCGAATACGTGACCGCCATGCTGGCAACCTACCGCCTGGATTGGAGGCCCAACGGTTCGACCTGGGTCCTGAGCCAGACCGATCCAAGCGACACCGACAAACTCGCAATGCAAAAGCGCTGCCGCCACGCCAACCTCTCCCCCCTGGCCCGCACTGGCCACCTCACCCCCGAGCTCTTCGAAATCCTAAAACAATCGGCCAGCCATAAGTGGCGAGAATTAAGTCCAGAAACTCAACGCTCGATAGAAGTGCTGTTCGCCAAAAATGTCAAAACCCCAGAAAACTTCTCCAACCTAGTCGCCCTCTTCTCGCCCACGAGCCAGGAAGAGTTGAAGTTGCAGACAACGTTTTTCGTCGGCGTGTCCGTAAGCACACCGACGATGACGATCGGCACTGGTACGTTCTTGCCGTGATTTCATGCTGAAGGATGCTATGAGATTTGCAGCTCTAGAAGCAGCACAAGTTCCTTTCCCACTCTGAGATTGTCGGCTTCCAAGATATCACACCTGCCTCGATCCCCCAATGTTCCGGAAGCGGCACACGAATCGGCTTGGTTTCCGACGAAACAACCGTGGTGGTTAGATCTGCCCACTCTAGCCTGCGTGAACATCTCGCGACTAGACGCGGGACGCTGATCATGCAGCACGTGCGTAGAAGCGGACGGTCAATATCCATCTCTTAACCTAAACAATAACATATTGCTCTTTTTGGGACAATTCTGCAATGCAGGCTTACAGCGACACGCACAACTGATATAGTTGTGCGTGCCAATTTTTTACTCGTTGCCAGCCATCGACCTTCTCTCGCTACCGGCGACGACCTTGAGTGCTCCGGCCCAGACATCCATTGTCACCGCCAAACTCGGTGCAACCTTTGCAACTGCCTACAATGGCGCGGCTTCCGCTCCCATTGCGACAATTACCGCGCCCATTGCATCGGTGCTCACCGCCGAAGAAATTGTTGAACTGAAAGCAATTCTGAAGGACAAAGCCGAGGACGGCGAAGTCAAGTTCGCTGAAAGAATTCGCAACTTATGGAAGAAGGTACTTCCGCGGATTCTCGTTCTTAAGCTTGAAAACAAGGATCACACCTACTCGTATCCTTCTGAAGTTCTCGTCAAAAATCCCGAAATTTCTGAGGTTCTTCGTCCGAGTTCCGCCAGCATCTTCCTCACAAAGACTTTTGAAGTTACTACCGCTGGTGCAAAGAATGTTGAATACAAGTTACGTGAGCTAGCTAAGGTGGATGGAAGGCAGATCCTAGACGACAGCTCGGCGGACACGCTGCAACGCACTGTGAAAAACGGTGCCGATGCGTACATGGTCCTTCTCGATCTCGATTCGGAAACAATTAAAGCGCTGATCCCCGGACCCGACTTTACAAAAAAGGGACTCTCCTCGCTGTCCACCGAGCGGTACGTCTTTGGTACGCGCAAAGACGCGACCGTTTCACTTGATGGAACACCACCTGTTCTACAAAAGCAACGTGTAAACGTGCTCGAGCATGTTCGCGCTGCGTCCTTTTCCACGACGTCGGTCGGACAACAGAACGGTGTACGGCTGAATCAGACCGTCGATAAGTTCGTCCTGAATGAGGACACCGGATTAATTGAGAAGAAAGCCGTCCGAAAAGTTGTCGATGTGCAACGTCTGGGCTTTAACTTCTCTGCAAAAAATCTTGCTCCCGATCTTTCGGCGTACCTTTTCGGGCAGCATGTCTGGACGCATTTTGATGTTTCGGATGCGGTCATCAGCACCAATACACAAGATCCCAACTCTAAGTTGAAGTTTGACTTCAGCTCAATCTACGAAGCGGATCGAAACCACCCGACTCAGTTCAGAACGAGCATCACGATCGATGGCGACCAGCAGTTCAATAGCCCTTCATTCTTGGGCGTCGCGACGATAAAGCAACTGATTCCCTACAATGCAGGCGGCAAGGTCAAATTAGGTGGCTTGCAATCAAAGAACCTGCACGACACCCTGCCAACGCTGGACTTCTCGATTCAGATGGGTGGCTACCACTCAAGATCAGCGAAGGTATTCGGAAGCTCGAACACCATTGCTAGAGCCCTTCTACGCCTTGATTCCAGAGCACAACAGTTCCTGCCCTATCTAAAGCTGAGAGCTACCGCGAACGTGTACTTCACCCCGTACACCAACTATTCCGGCTCTGCTCGAAATGAGCGCAACATTTGGGACGACTACCGGCTCAGCGTGATCTTCCCGACACGTAATGAAGCCCTTTCGATCTCGTACATTTCGGGCTTTAACGCAAGCCGTGGATTCGAACGACGGCAGCAGGGATGGGAATTCAGCGTCGGCGGGACGTTCTAGGCATCGGAAGTACCACAATATCCCGCCTGGAAGGCACAGAGAATGAAGCAGAGCAAGTAATCGAACCGAGCCGACCTCGGTCGACGGTGTACAGTAGACATATGTCTTCAGTTCATCAGGGCTCGGTTTCCGCTTGCCGTGCTACAGCAAGACGTTGTCTTACTTTTCGACCAGACCTAGAAGGCAGGTCTGCAAAATATGAACATTAGAAGGTCTTTTGGGCAGCACCGCAGCAGCGAATTAGAGTTGTCAACCGTCTACATTTAAGTGATGGCAAAGAATACTGGTAATGGGTTCAGACTCGGCTCAGTGAAGGATCGATCTCAAGTTCAAAACCCGCAAAATGGGAAATGGACCAAGCGCGACACGGAAACGGGCCAATTCATGGACCAGAAGCAAGATGGCACTCCTTTCAAAGGAGTCGCTAAGGAAGCAGACAACCGCCGCGATTGATCGCGCCTGACCAGCTTCAACAAGCTACGCGAGTCGTGGCATCCCGCCTCGGCTCACCAGTTCCTTAAGTAGCCGTCATTTCCACGGCTCGTCACATTGGATCGAATCAAAACAATATTGAAAGAAAGCATGCCAAATCTGACCTGTTCAGTACCCGAGGGCACTTGCATTGATTGAATATTTTTCTTTGAACATGATTACAATAGATTTTGCCAATTATGAAGAATATTCATATCCGTAGTGGTAAGAGCTACCTTCAACACCGAAAGCCTTTCCTCGTTAAAGGCGCAACTACTGGACCGGAAGTCTGCGGCCCGAACTGGTTGGGCAAGACCCGCTTTATGGAGTTGCTTCAGGCTTCGAGCGCGGGAACTTTGATTGGAGGAGCCTCGGGAAGCGAAAGCCGAACGCGGCTAAAGAACATGATCGGCGAAACAACGCAATTCCGCCGCCATTCCAAAACGCTATGTTGTCAAGAGGAAAAGATGTTCATCGCCCCGAAAAGTATGCCGAGTCAGAAATTTAGTGACGGCTACTTCCATGCCAACTCCATACAGGGATATTTCGGCGCGCGTAGGGTAGGCAGTGGCAATTTCAGGATGGTACGGTAAAAAATGGCTGATAAAATCGCGCTTACCCAGGCCGCTTCAGAGACGCAATTGATAACAGCAGTGAAAGTACGGTCCCAGAAAGCATGGGTAAATCCACCGATAGATTCGAGCGACTGGCTTTCGAAGATTGCCGAAGTCTTACTTTCTGAAAATCTGATTGTTCTGTCCGGATTAGGAACAAGTTTATGCCTCAACGGTGACGGCGCTAATATTGCACCAACAATGAATGATTTATGGGAGCTTTCCAGACACCTCAAAATGTTTGAAACAGTCCTTGATAGAGTTGGCTATCCAAAAGAAGAGTCGAATATTGAGGCACTGATGAGTCGCTGTCAGATGTATACCGCTCTCCATACGGACGATATCGTCTCCGAGTTTGTGACAGAAGCGGAACGAACAATACAAAGTGCTTGTCTGTTCGCCGGTGAAGGCCATAACTTGCCTGTTCACGAGATGTTTCTCCGTAAAGTCGCACGACGCTCAAGTCGTCAGCCTCGACTACGTCTCTTTACGACCAATTACGATCTTTGTTTTGAGACCGCAGCAGCAAATATGGGCTTCGTGGTCATCGATGGATTCAGTCATTCTTCTCCGCAAATCTTTGATGGTTCGTATTTTAGCTATGACCTAGTGAGACGCGATACTGAGGCTGATAATCTCGCCTTTATTCCGAATGTCTTTCAGCTGCTTAAGCTTCACGGTTCTGTCGATTGGGAGCGACAAAGCAATGGGCAAGTTATTCGACGACAAACTGAAAATCCTGTGATGGTTTATCCGAGAGTTGGAAAGTACGAATCTTCGTTTCAACAACCATTTTTCGAGGTGATGTCTCGTTTTCAATCTGCGCTGCGAATGCCTAATACTGGCCTCCTCGTCATTGGATACGGATTCAGCGACAAACACCTTAACGAGCCAATTCTCGCCGCCGTTCGATCCAATGTTGGATTAAAGTGTAGCGTTGTGGATCCCCGCTTGTCAATTGAGGGCTCAACCAACGACGTTCATCGTGCGCTGATCAGCCTCATCGATGGTGGCGATGTAAGGATCAATGCAGTATCCGCACGATTTGAGGACTTTGTTGAACATATGCCCGACCTGGTAGCTCTAACGGAGGAAGAACTTCATCAGGCCCGGACAAATCAACTCTTTAACTTATGAGTACCTTGCCAATCTATCCGTTTGATGCCGACAGGGCAATCGGGACAGTCATCGAGATCGCAGGAAACACCGTTAAGGTCAACCTGCCTCAAGCTGCTGCCCCTGGATCACGGTGGCATCATGGACACCAGTTAGAAGCAGGAAGGGTTGGCGAGTTTGTCGTCGTAGAATCAGGGCATGCGGCGGTTTTTGGACGCATTACCGCTGTCAGATTGCCAGAAAGAGAGCGCTTATCGGTTGAGGAAGATCTTGGCGGCAGACCAGACGTGCATCCTATAGGAATTGTTTCGCTCGTCGCTTCAGTAGACCTTGCATCTGGGAAGATCGAGCCTGGTGTGCCTCACCACCCTAGACTAGGGGCGAGGTGCTTCTCTGCTCATCCCTTGTTGATAAAGTGGCTCGCGGAGTCCACTCGCTTTGCAGACACGGAAGGTGGTGCGAAACTCCTGACGTTGGCCACACTGCCCTTTTCGTCTGAGACCCTCATCCGTGTCGCACCGGAAAGCCTTTTCGGTAGGCACTGCGCAGTTCTGGGGACCACCGGCGGAGGTAAAAGCTGGACGCTTGCGCGGCTTATTGAGGAAGCTGGTCGGCACAAGTCGAAGATTCTCCTGATAGATCCAACCGGCGAGTTTCACACACTGAATGGGCCGCATATCCAGCATATTCACGTGAACTCGGATTCTGCTGCGGAGCAACGAGGTTCATTCGAGGTCGTGCTGCCATATAAGCGCCTCCTAGAGGGCGATTTGTTCGCACTATTCCAACCCGCCCCTCAATCGCAGGCGCCGAAGCTCCGGGCCGCGATCAAGTCACTCAAGACTCTACATTACGCAAGGCTTGTGTCAGGGAATCCAGCGAAATACGCATCACACGAACAAGCTGCTCGAGCCTTACTAACCCAAGTCGGTGAAGGTCGGAATATTCCGAAACCAGAGTCCACAAGAGCTCCGTATGAGAACGCTTCGCGAGCATTTGCGGAATTGATAGATAAACCTGCATCGGAATTTGAAATTGCAGCCTTGGCTGAGCAAATTCAGCTTGAATGTTGTTGGCCGAGCGGTCAAGGCGCAAGCCAGAACAGGTACGGGGGCGTCCACCAAGGCGATCTTGGCTACTGTATTAACTTAGTATCAAGGGTAGAACAGATCGTATCATCTTCCGAGTTCGCTTGTCTGTTTCGACCAGGGGACAAGAAAGACATTCTTATGGACGTACTGCTCCCATTCTTAGCTAACGATTCTTTATCGGTACTTGTGCTCTCACTTAAAGAATTGTCGTTCTCGAATAACATCCGAGAAATTTTCGTCAACAGTATAGGACGTCAGCTCTTACTTTTCGGTCGAAAGAATAAGCTTGTCTCGCAACCATTGATTGTTTTTCTAGACGAGGCCCATCAATTCATTGGAAAATCTCTTGGAGAAGAAGGGAGCAAACTGAAGCTTGATTCCTTTGAGTTGATAGCAAAAGAAGGCCGGAAGTTCGGACTCACTCTGTGCCTAGCGACTCAGCGTCCCCGCGACATTGGTCAGGGAATTCTGAGTCAAATGGGTGCGTATCTGGTTCATAGACTCACCAATCCTGAGGACCGAGAAATCGTTGAGCGAGCGGCGGGGGACCTCGACCGAAGTGCTGCTGCCTTTGTTCCGACCCTTGCAGCGGGTCAAGCGATTCTGATTGGAACCGACTTTCCAATACCTGTCACTCTGCAGATCATCCCCCCATCGACGCCGCCAAAGTCTAGCGGACCACGCTACCAAGAGTTCTGGTAGGTCACGGGTGGGCCGTCGCTGAGTGAAAATGCCGCGCAGCTCGCCGAGGCAAACCTCAGTAATGTTTCCGCGAGGCGCGCGCCTAGCATCTTGGTGGCAACGACCGGGCCGTCCACCGTCTCGAAAACATGGCACATTAAGGGGCTTGAGAGGTTATTTGACAAACTCAGAGGCCAACTTTTTCGTAGTGGAGCCTGCGCAGGCGCTACCGTTCTTTAGGGCTTTCTCAATGACGTTTTAGAAATGTAACCTAAAATGCCCGGTCAGCCTCGTTTTGAGAGTCGAACGGCACCCGCCCACTTCCTCGAAACGGGCCCGGGGCCCAAACTCTATCGCTACCGGGTGGGCAAGAATCCAGACACCCGCCGGACCGGGTGTGGACCGTGCCGTAGTAATGTCTCAGAAAGAGATGTCTTCGAAATTCTCCGTGTTCTACCGGAATCTGCGGCCCTTTTAAATGCTCCCTACCAAACTGGCTCACTTCGTGTCGCCTCGACGTACTCACCATAGTACGGCATCTCTCTAGGACTACGGTATCCTACTAGAAGGTTTTGTTTCGCGTTCGGTCGTTTCCGTATGCGCCAACTGCCCGCTTTCCAAAATGCCACAAAATTTTCGCAATGAACCATTCGCCATCAAAGTTGACCGCAAACTTCAGTATATGTCCATCCACCATGATTTGTCACCTCTTGACTTTAAAGGTAATCATGTTGCAACTTTGTCGATTTTTTGGTCTGACTCCATAACTCACCCGAAGGTTCAAATAATGAATCAGAGTATCCGTCTTTGGCTCCCCTCGTTTCACCGCCATCTGCGCCAGATGTAAGCCTGTCCGCCCACCTGTGTCCTCACAGACTTTTTTCTTCATTAGCTTAAAACTTTTGCTTCATGAGATTTATCAGCAGCCCAAGTTTTTGAACGACGCCATCGTTCCTCTCGACCGGACCATGATGGCGAGACGCTGCTACTTCTGATTTGAAACTTAGGTATTAATCTGTCGACTAGCAATGCATCTCCGCGCTTAACTTTCAAAACTTTGAGTCACCACTCTTCTGCGCTTCGTCTGTATTTTGCGCCTTCCAACGATTTGCCCAAGATGCTCTCTCGGGCCTTGCTCATTCTCAAAGCGTTGGCGTTGCTTTGCACGCCTAATGTCACGCCTCCGTTTTTCCCAGTTCCCGACAGACTTACCTGACCAACTATCGGCCAGTTTTTTTGGTGGCGCGTTACCGGCGAGGTCAATTGATTCGCCGGGTTGATCCAAATCTCATGCTTGCCCTGACGGACACGCTCACAATTGTTCTTCCGTAGGTCCCACACAAAATCAGACTTGCTCAATGGAACTTACCGCCATTGAGCATTCTGAATCATCTCATTCCGGAAAACCTACAGCTTCTCAACCACATCCAAAATCGCGTTCCCGACCGCCAGCCGCGACGACCTCAGCAGCAGCTTCTCCCGATTCGCTTGGTTCGAGATAAACCCAAGCTCCAGCAAGCAAGCCGGACCTCGGAAGTCCAGCACCGCCAAGCGCGAGTGTTGCGATTCTCGCTCGGACTTCACCCCTCGATCTCGAAACTGCAGCGCGTTCACGACCGCCGTGTTGATCTTCTGCGCCAGCGCCTTATCCTCCGCATCGCGGAAGTAGGTCTCCGTTCCGTTCGCCGCGACGACGCCCGAGTTGCAATGAAGGCTGATAAACACCTGGCAACCCGCGCCTTGGGCGAGCTCATTTCGATTCCCGACCGGCGTAATGTCGTTTGCATCATCGCGAGTGAGAAAGACATCATGCCCCCGCTCCTTAGCCAACCAGCGAATCGCCAAGGCGTATTGCAGCACGATATCCGCCTCCGACACCCCCGCCGAAATCGCGCCGGGATCGTACACATTCCCACGCACGTTCCCTAAACCATGACCCGGATCAATGCAAAGCTTTTTCATGAGCGACGAGCCTCATTGTAAGCAAATAACTTTTTGACGTCAATAGCTTTTGTTTGCTCATAAAGCACTCCGAAAAACCCTTGGTTTACTTTTCCCCGCCCCAAAAACTTAAGGGTACAGATGCCCGAAAACGGACCCGAAAACAGAAATTTATGTTTCCGCCTAAGGCGGGAACATTAAATAATAAAAAACGCGGTCAAGAAAAAGCCGTCACAACCGCCCGCACCGCGTCGCCGTCGATCTCCCGAAAGGCATCTTCTCGCGGAACCTCCGGGATCCCGTACCCAATCCCCGCCTCCCGGGCGCGGACCGTGGAAACATCTGGCATCCACCCAAACGGAGCCAAATGAACCTGCGAAACCCCGGTGGCCTCAACAAACGAGGCGACATTGTGCGGCCGCAAACCGCCCGCCGGCAAAACCTCAAGCCGATCGCCGGCATAGGTAACCAAATCCCGAACCAGCGAAACAGCCTCCGTAGCCCGAGGCCGCTGGCCACTGGTCAAAACGCGCGTAAAGCCAAGCTCCATCAACTGGTCCAAAGCCGCAAACGGATCGGGAACTGCATCAAAAGCCCGGTGACAAACCCAATCCATATGCGGAGCCAAGGAACGAAGCTCCGCCATCCGGACCAAGTCCAGCCGACCATCGGCCAACAAAATCCCGGTGACAAACCCGGCGATCGGCAAACGCGACAAAGCCAAAACGTCCGCCTTCATCACCTGAAAGTCGGAGTTGTCATAAAGAAATCCCGCCCCTCGGGGACGGATCATCGCCAAAATTGGCAACCCGACCTCAAGCGCATCGACCGTCAAACCGTAAGAAGGCGTCAACCCGCCGAGCTCAATCGCCGAGCAAAGCTCAACCCGATGCGCCCCCGCCTGCCGCGCCGCCACCACATCGGCCACGCGGCAACAGACAATCTCGACAACCATCAGCCCGCTAAACCGCGCGCGGCCAGGAAATCAAAACTAGAAGCCAAGCAGTCAAAAGGATCGCGGCGACAATAATCCTGCTCGACCGTCCACCACTCAACCCCACCGGCCTTCCCGGCCTCAATAATCGCGTCCCAATCTAGGTTCCCCTCACCCACCGGAGCCATCACCGGCCCATCGCCGGAAACCACTTCTTTATCCTTAACATGGATCACCTGCAACCGACCCGGAAACCGAAGCATAAACTTCGCCGGATCAATCCCCGCATGCTGAATCCAGTAGGTATCAATCTCCAGCATCATATGCGGCGCGTCGATGATGATGTCGTAGTTGGTCTTGCCGGTATGCCGGTCCAGAATGAACTCGTGGGCATGGTTGTGGAACCCAAACCGAATCCCCGCTGCCGATAGCTTCTCCGCCACCGCCCTCGAAGCCCCCACAAACTCGTGGTACTTGCCCGGATCGTCGTTAGTCCCCCAAAGCCCACCAATCGCCGTATAGGTGCAGCCCAAAGTGAGGTGGAACTCGATCTCTTCATCGGTGTGATGCAGCAACCGCTCCCAAGGCCGATGCGTCGCCGCACAAACCAACCCATGGCTATCCAACATCTGCCGGGCCGCCGCCGCCGAAACCTCCGGGTGCTCCCCATCCATGCATCCAACCGCCGACAGCTGCACCCCGGCATATCCAATGCCGTGCAAGGTCTGCAAAGCCGCATCCAACCCCTCTCCCGTCTTCACAAAGTCCCGAAGTGTGTACATCTGAGCGGCAAGTTGGTTGGCCATCCCGCAGGTTTACCCGGCTCAGCGAACGTTAGGAAGTATCATCAAGGCCTGTGATCATTGGCAACCCGCTCATATATGCCGTCATCCGCAAGCTTACGAAGTTCTTCTTGCAGACCAAAGGCGGCCTAAAGGTTGTTGGCACAGAAAACCTGCCAACCACCGGCGGCATCATCCTTGCCCCAAATCACGTTTCCTATCTCGATCCGCCGGCGATCAGCATTGGCCTAAAGCGACGAATGGCCTCCATGGCGAAGGCAGAACTTTGGAAGAACAAGTTCTTCGGCAAAATCATGGACGGCGTCGCCGCCTTCCCGGTCCACCGAGGCGCCAGCGACCGCGAAGCCATCCGCACCGGACTTAAGCGGCTAGAAGACGGCCACCCGCTTCTCCTCTTCCCAGAAGGCACCCGCGGCGACGGAGTCACGCTCGGCAAGTTCAACAGCGGCGCCGCCCTCTTCGCCCGCCGCAGCGGCGCTCCGGTAATCCCCATCGCCGTCCACGGTACCGAGTCGATCATGCCAAGAGAAGGCAAAGGTAAGCGCGCCAAAACCACCTTGGTCTACGGAAAGCCGTTCCTATGGTCAGAAGAAGGCAGCGACGACAAGTTCAACGAGCGGCTCCAGCGCGAAATCATCGCCCTAGCCGCCGCCAACGGCTGGACCATCAAGCCGCCAGAATCCGGTTCAGAAACGCCGAGTGAGTGAAATGCTCACAAACGGCTGCGCGCCGCGAGCAAAGTAGCGCAGGGCCAAGCCCTTCTGCGGCGTGTACTCAATTCCGCCGGAGGGCCGGTACCGGTTGTGCTCGCCGAGCAAGCGAATCCGAGTGGTAATCGGCAAAGAAACTCCAATGAAAGCCCCGCCCCGCTCGCCGGCATAAACGCCGAGCGTGACGTCTCCGTTTGCGTCGCCATCCAGAGCCGAAAGCGTCTGCCGTAAAGTGAGTGCCGCATATGGCCTTCGCCCATCCAAGGTCGCATTGGCAACGTCCTGAACGCCGATACTAATGCCCGGAGTCAAGTCAGGAATCGGACCGATGATGTTGTAGCTCAGATCAACCGCCGTGTTGACATCCCGTTGCGGCAGTCGCTGTGTACGGACTTCAATCTCAAAAAGGTCCGTCAAACCGGTTCCAAAGTAGTACTCGGTTGTGCCGTCCTTCGTCGGCTGATACCAAAGCTCGGCCCGAACCGCCTTGAACGGAATCTTCCGCCCCGTCGGAATCGTGATGACACGATCTGCCGAAGCAAGGGCAGTCAAAGCTGCGAACGCAAACAGGAGGGCGGCGCGCACCGACGGAAAGTACCCGAACGCTCCCACGGCCTACCGCTCGATGGTCACAAGCCCAGGTCCACCCTCAGAACCACGAACCGTAATCCGGGCCGGCACGAACTGCTTGATCACCCAAACCGCCGTCATAAACCGAGATGTCAGTTCCGAAACGCGGAACACGCTGCCGGAATCCGCAAACGCTGCCGGCACCAAAATCTGGTCCGCCAGATACGCGTCGAGCGTAGCGTTCGAAGTCATCCACTCGGCAAGCTGATCAAACGCATCTTGCACCAGCGCCTCCACGCGCAGCCCTTTGACTCCCATCGAAGTGCCGGTCGCGAGCCCACGTTCATAAACCGCCCAAAGCGTCACGTGCACGCCGGAGGCCGCGCCTTCTAGCTCGACCGCTTCTGCCTCAACTGGCACGTTCGCCGCTTTCGCCAGCTTTTCAAGGTGAGATAGCGCGCGCGCCGCAATCGACTCCGGCACTCTAGCGGTGGAAACCCGCCCTCGAACCGCGATCAACTTGCCGCGATCCGGCCAGTCGAGTCCATTAACCACCGAAGGCTCAATATCAATCGCAATCTCGCCGGCCGAATCTCTGCCGAACCCAACCTGCTGATGCTCCGGAAACGCGTAAATCCCCATCTCTCGAAGTACACCAAGCGTGCCCTCCGCAAAGGCGTCAAAGCCGAGCGCATTTGTTCCAAACGTCTCCCCTTCAACGAGGAGCGAAGAGTACATTCCGCTTCGCGCCAAAGCCGGAATGAGGGCCGTAAGCGTGATCGGCCCATTAGCGGTTCGGCCGTGAACGTTCCGCTCACCTCCGACCTTCCCCGAGAGCCCTTTTGCTCGATGGTTCGGATGGAACGTGATCGAATGGTCGCCAACGTTGCACGCACTCGTCTCGGTACCCGTCACTTTGGCCAGAGCGCGAAGTAAAACGACGTCCTCGACATCAAGCCCGGGGAACCGTGTCCCGGCGCGGACGTTGATGATTTCTACGGGCTGCTGAATCATCGCGGAGACGGTCAGCGCTGTCCGCACCAGCCCGCCTCCGCCTTCACCAAAAGAGCCGTCGATCCGCAAAAACGGACTCAGGGCCATTAAATCTTCAGCTTGAAGACGGCATATTCAATCATCTTCAATGCATAACTCAGGGCGACCAAGAAGAAGACAACCAAGAGCATCTCCGTAAAGAGCACCGGAATCTTCTGCTGGCCACTCGCGCCGTAGGTGAAACCGTACATAACCTTATTGATCTGTCCTACGAGCGCGGTCATCCCGCTCATCAGCGGACTTCGGAACAAGACGTAAAAGGCGATGAATCCAGCGAGTACGCCCGGCAACAGGGCTCGATACTTGTGCCGCTGGTGCTCGTTGTAAATCACGCAAACGTTGCAGCGCTCTTTCTTCTGCGCGGGAGTGAGCTTATGGTTCCGCGGAATCATCTGGGCGGCCAGCAAAGCGTCCTTTGGAATCGGACGGTTCTCCATGGCACCCTTGATGACTTGCTCTTCGCACATACAGCCAACCTGCTCCTTCCAGCAAGTCCGCTTTGAATGGTAAATCGGGCAGCGCTCGCGAACAAACTTTCGGCAAAAAGGCAGCTGCCAGCACTTGCCAAGGAACACGTTCTCGCGGTCCTGCTCTTGTTTAACACCCTTGCCGTACTTCAGAAGATCGGCTTTGACCCCTTCTTTTGATCGGTTTCGGACGCGGTTGAACAGATCCGCGACAACTACGATTATCGCAATGACACCCAGCCAGGTGCCGGCAGATTGAAGTGCCTCGTAACTCTTCCGCCCAGCATCGTTCTGGTCGGAATTCGCGACCATCATCGGAATGTAAAGCGGAGCAAAGTAAAGGACCGCTGCGAGGATCAGCAAGCCACCGCTCAGCAGATCCTCGCCCCAGAACATGTAGCTGGCACCAACCCCGGCGGCCAAAACGCTCACGAGCAGAACGTTTTGGAAAATGCCGACATTGCGAAGGGCGTCCGCCGTTTGCGACGCCGCTCCAGGATCAGCCATCCGAATGATGGTGAAAATGAGTAGGCCAGCTGCGCCGACGGCTGCGACTGCACCCGCATAAAGCAAGAATCGGGCACACGCCGACAGAAAATCTTGAAGTGTCTCGTTGAGGTCTCTGCCGGCGGCCATAGCTCTTACTTCTTGACGCGTTCAAGATACGAATCGGTACGAGTATCTACCTTAATCACATCACCAATATTAATGTGAAAAGGAACTTGAACTACCGCACCGGTTTCCAACGTCGCTGGTTTGTTGCTTCCACTCACGGTGTCGCCCTTAAATCCTGGGTCCGTCTCCGTGACCTCAAGCTCCATAAAGTTTGGAAGCTCGTAGCCAAGGGTTTCCGCTCCGCTGACGGACGCGATGATTTTCGATTCTTCCTTCAGGTACTTGGCTTGGTCTCCAAGCGTAGCCATCGGGATTGGAATCTGCTCATAGGTGTCGAGGTCCATCACGATCGCGTCGTCACCCTGCTTGTACAGGTACTGCATTTCCACCTTTTCGATGAAAGCTGGCTCTACTTTTTCTCCGGATCGGAATGTCTTTTCGATGACCTGTCCGGACTTGATCTTTCGGAGTCGAGTTCGGACGAACGCGCCACCCTTTCCAGGCTTGACGTGCTGGAACTCGATGATCGTCCAAAACTCGTTGTCCATCACGAAGGAAAGACCGTTTCTAAAATCGCTGGTGTCAATTGCCAATGAGTGCCCCTCGATGTCGCTGGCCGAAGCCAAACGAATCACGCTCATTTTGGCACGGGTTGAACGATAACTCACCAACTGACGGTCCGATAGAGGGATATGTTCGCGCACTTTGACGTAAAACCTAGTGACATGCGCGCCTTCGCTATTGCCTCAGTCCTGCTGTTTCTCCCCCACGCGCACGCTCAGTTCGTCTATCCGAAGCCGGAATACAACAAGTCGGTAGCGGGCACGTACCAGGAAGATCCGTTCATCGTCACGTACCGCCGAAAGTTCTTTGCCGTCTTCCGCGGTGACTTTAAAACCTTCGAAACCGCCTATGCCGGGATCAACACGATGCTCGAAAAGAACCCGAAAGACGCTCGTGCCCTAGTGTGGCTTGGCAACGGCCAAACCGTCAAAGCTGGGCTCTTGAGGGTTCAAGGGAAACAAGCCGAGGCGGAGGCCCTGCTAGAAACGTCGAGGGAGACCCTTGATTCAGCCGTAAAGCTGAAACCGAAGGATCCGAACATCTATATGATGCGGGCGGCCACGCTCTACATTCAGGGCCAATACTGGCCAGCAGATAAGCTGCCGCGCCGAGTTTGGGAGACGTTGCGCGACGATTGCAACACGTTCATCAAGTTCATCGGCCCCACTCGTATGCCAAAAGTCTCAACTCACGTGCGCGGAGAAGCGTACGGCGAGCTCGGAATTGCATACAAGAATCTCGGAGACACCAAAAAAGCCGTCGAGACCTTCAAAAAGCTGATACAGTTGAATCCGGACACTGACTACGCGAAAAGGGCGGAGGATGAGTTGCGCAAACTTAAGAAAAGTTGAATTGATCACATTATCCGTTCGTCAAAATAGCTTACAGACAAGATGAGCCTGTCGTTACTAGGATTGCTCCATCTCACGAAGTCGCCAAACATGGCGGCCGATCTTGTCGTGACTCAAGTTAAGGTAACAACCTCCACCGGCGAAGAGAAGAAATTTGGATTCGGAGAGGGACCGTTCTTCCTGCAAACCACGGTGCGGTGCAATGGTGGTTCCGGCGAACCGTTCCAGATTGTCTACCAAGTAGCGGGCGCCACAAAGCTCCAACAAAGCCCATCCTTCGTTGCAACCCCCGGAAAAATCTGGACCGTCATGTGGTCACCCGGCACGAACGTTGACTACGGCCTGGAGTACGCCGTCCGCGCCGTCCCAGTCGGGGCACCAGTAGAGAGCGGCAAACCAAACACGGGCGTCATCGAGGCGGTGTTGCCAGACAAGTTTGAGCGCATCGATCCGATTAAATACCGGCTGGAGAACAAATTCAAAGTCACGATCCGGCAGGGCGTGGCCAAGCGACTTGAGATCGCCATGCCGATCCAAGATCGGTTCTCCCACCAAGAGCCTGAGACTCCGAGCACCAAAGACTCCGATGGATTGGTAAAGGATAGTGCCGGACCGGGAGAGTACGACGTCATTCGAAATCAGATTGTTGTCGCGTACAACATTCGGCTAAACCCGAAGAAGCTGGAGGCAGTGGCCTGGACCAACTATGCAGCGTTGCCTCCCGAAGCAAAGCAATACAACGTCATCCCGGGAGAAGCAGCGGACGTTGCCGTCACGAAAGAGTTCGTCGACCGCCACTTGCCGACGAACTTTAAGCAAACGATGACTCCGATGAAGGCCGCACAGACGCTCTTCCGGGGGCTGGTGAAGGACTTCTCGTACCAGATCCCAGAACCACCAACGTTTGTTGAGGTTTGCAAGGCCAAGAAAGCCACCTGTTTCGGCTTTAGCAGCCTTTATGCCCGCGCGATCAGTTCCATCGGAATTCCGTCCCGCGTCGTGCTCGGGGTTGACCTTCGAAACAGCCGTCCTCAGAACCACGCCTGGGTCGAAATTTTCGTCCCTGGCACCGGCTGGCTGCCTCAGGATCCAACATTCTCGGATGGTGTGGATAAAGAAGGCTATCACCCGTACTTCTTCTACATCGTGCCGCGACTCAACGAGCGTGTTGCCACCGGATACCTCGCGCCTTGGTCCAAAGACGGCATCTCCGGAATGTACGGGAGCACCGCCTCCTACCGAATGACGTACTCCGACACGCCACCACAGGCATCGGCCGTGACGAGTTCGAATATCACGAAGCTCTGATTACTGCGCCATGACTTCGGTCAGCAACAAACGTTCTGGATCAATCTGCCGATCTGTGCTCAACACGTAAGAAAGCGGATGTGACACAAGGTTTCGACCGTCCACGCCCACCATCTCGCCCCGGAATCCCGAGAGCAACCGGTTCGTAGCCATCGCGCCGAGCCGAAGCGCCAAAACACGGTCAAACGCCGTCGGCGAGCCGCCGCGCTGCATGTGACCGAGCACGACGTGCCGGGTCTCAAAGCCGGTGTTCTTCCCGATGAAGTCGCTGACATCGCTCGCTTTCGCCGCGCCTTCTGCCACCACGAGGATCGAGCTTCGTTTGCCTTTGGATGCCGCCGACCGCAGGTACCGGCAAATATCCAGCAGCGAGTAAGGCACCTCCGGAATCAGTACTGCTTCAGCGCCACCGCTAAGCCCCGCTTCCAGCGCGATAAAGCCGTTTCGCCTACCCATCACTTCGATGACAAACACGCGCTCGTGGGAATAGGCCGTATCGCGAACGCGGTCAATAGCCTGAACCGCCGTGTTCACCGCCGTATCAAAACCGATCGAGAAGTCCGTTCCCGCGATGTCGTTATCAATCGAACCAGGAACGCCCATCACCGGGAACTGAAACTCTTCGTGAAGTTTGAGCGCGCCGGTAAGCGAACCGTCTCCGCCGATGACCACCAAGCCTTCCGCGCCGTTAGCCGTCAGCATGTCCAGTGCTTTCTGACGACCTTCGATGGTCCTAAATGTTGCGCTTCGCGCGGTTCGGAGAATCGTGCCGCCGCGATCGATGATGCCGCCAACCGCCTGAGAATTCATCTCAACGGCTTCGTTGTTGATGATGCCTTCGTAGCCGTGGCCGAAACCAACGACCTCTGCGCCACGACCAATCGCGGCCCGGACCACCGCTCGGAGGGCAGCATTCATGCCTGGCGCGTCGCCACCGCTGGTAATCACGGCAATTCGCTTCATCGTCTTGGGAGAGTATGTCTCCTTATGCCCCGGAACAACCAACGCGACGGCAACTGAGCGCGATGGCGTAACCTTGTAGGTCGTGAGTATCCGCCTTGATGTCCCGGTGAGTCTGTTTGCACGGCCGGTTAGAACCCTGCAACCCGAAGATTCCTGGGAACGCGCGGCAACGCTCATGCGAGACGCCTTGGACGGAGCGGTTCCGGTTACGGACGGCGAAATTCTCATTGGTCTCGTCACCGCGAAAGCCCTTGGCAATGCCCTCGCCGACGGCGTTGACCTCACCGACCCTACCGTCGCTTCCCCCGCGGTCACCATCCGTGCCTACCAAAGCGCCGCTGACGCGCTCCGGCTCATGGAAACCGAAAGTGTTGACCGGCTGTGGGTTGTTGACGATGCAAATGCGCTCCTTGGAGCCATGTCGTACGCCGACCTCTATCCCCGACCACTCCCACGCCCGGTTTTGCCGCTAGTTGGCGGAATGGCCACTCCGTTCGGCGTCTATCTCACGACCGGAACCGCAAGCGGCGGGCCGAACAAGTGGGCCCTCGTGGCCACGGGTTTTTCTATGTTCGCCCTTCTCGCAACTGGCAACTACCTCGGGGCATGGATCACCGAAGATTGGCTGGTGAAAGTCATCCCAACCTGGATGCAAAATCCCGCGGCCGAGTTTCTGGCCCTGGCGCTTTTCCTAGCCGGACTGCGGCTCTCGCCGCTCGCGGGAATCCATGGAGCCGAACACCAAGTGGTTCACACCCTTGAGCGCGGCGAGACGCTTTCGGTAGATGTCGTAAAGCGCATGCCCCGCGTCCATCCGCGATGCGGAACAAACCTGGCTGCGGGCATGATGCTGTTTCTTTCGATCTTCCGGACCCCGTGGGTCCCGAGCTCCGAGGTCCGTCTGCTTGCCGCGGTGCTCGCCACGCTGCTCCTTTGGAGAACCGTCGGCAGCTTCATGCAGAAGTTCATCACGACCCGTCCGCCCAGCGACGCTCAGGTCGCGCGAGCCATCAACAGCGC
>CAMCWC010000005.1 GCA_945882415.1 Chthonomonas calidirosea | reverse complement strand
CGTTTCCGTCACCGATTCCGGCCATCTGCGAAAGACCGTTCTGCATTGAAGCGGCATTCTCGTTGAAATCGAATGAACGAATTTCATCTTCGTACTGAAGCGTAAACTGTCCGCCGTTTGGTCTCGTAGTTGCATTATCCCAGAACGTGAACCAGGTTCTAGGAGAGATGATTTCGTAGACGCCACCAGTTAGGTTAGTGTTGTTAACCGTGATCTGGCTCAGCGGCGCAGGCAAATTGATGTAGATGAGGTACGGAACCTGTCCGAGATCAGCAGGGAGAACAGCAGATCCCAGTTCAATATTTCCTCTCAACTCTGGAATCGCGTTCAGAGCGTTGAACACGGTCTGGAAGTTTGCGTTGAATGCCAGCGGTACGGTGTCAACGCCGTTATAGTTAAGGGTGTAGAAACCGGCGGTAGGGACCGTGTCATTCACCGCACGAAGAATCTGGGAATAGTTCTGGATCGATTCCTGCTCGCGGTAGCGAGGTCGCATTCCATCGCTATCAACCGAGAAGTTGCCGTTGAACGATCGATTCAACTCAACTTTGTAAATTGCGCCGGTTGCCAGCGTGCCAGTGCCGGACTTCAGAGTCACAACAACGTTGCCAACTCCGAAGAATGGCTCGAAAATGGCTTGAAGCTGCGCTGGAGTTACATCGAACGGAATCGGTCCAAAGGTTCGGCCTGGATAAGTGATTCTGAACGTACCACCTGTCGGAGCGTCAGCCGAAGTCAGCTCGATCAGCTGAATGTTGTTTCGCGTATTCGTTGGGAAGTTGAGCGAGCCGGTGAGACCCGCGATCCAAACGTTTCCAAACGGATCAACGCCAATGCGAGTTCCTTCATCGTCCCGGTTCCCGCCGAAGAGAGCCGCGTAGTCATGGCTGTAAGCGTCGCCCTGAAGCTTGGTCAGGTAGGCATCGTATCCGCCCTGAAGATTGAAACCGTAAGGTCCAAAAATGGCTGGGAACTGGGATGCTCGAGTCTTTCCGGTGAGATAAACGCCACCGTCGATGTCGGAGCTAACTGCCTGGACCGTATCTGGGCCGTTGTCGCCACCGTAGTAGCTGCCATAGATAAGCGGGTCGATGACGAGCTTCTTGCTCGCGTCGTAGGCACCGAGCTTGAAGCCGATGGAATTGGAAGAGAGCTTGACGAACTTCGAAGCAACCGTCTTCTGCTTTCCGTTGACAACTTGGTAAGCCTTCAGGCCGACCATTTCCTTCGTCCCGAGGGCAGTGCCGATTGCGAGGTCACCCTTTGGAGTAATGGAAAGGGACTTGGCACCGCTGAACTTCAGCTCGATAACGGAAGGATCCGTGTTTGGAGCAACTTCGATGTCGTATCGCGCGGCGCGTCCATCTACATAGCTTCGGAGATCGATGCCCTTGTAAATGCCTTTCGAGCGGACTTCGTTAAATCCGTTCGCCCGGGTAGCCGATCCATCTTTGTTGACGAAGTCTCGGATGACATCCTTGCGGAATTCGCCGGCAACCTGTGCTTGGTTCCCGCCCGCAAACTCCACCGCAACGGCATGGCCCGACAATTTGTCGGTTGGCTTCGCGGCCTTATAGTCCAACACAAAGCCCTTCGAGGTGACCCAATAGTCAATCTCGGAGGAGCGAAGTAAGAACTTGGCCTTGGAATTCCATTGCCCGGCGTTTTCGATAAAGGAGAGCGGACGCTCATTCACTTTTCGATTGGCCTCAGACAAGTCCATGTCCTTACCCTTGGTTTGCGGGACCTGTGCGCCTCCCAGCGCCATGCCCACGAGTGAAAAAATTCCAAGCGCTACAGCACTCAGAACGCTAAATCTTTTTGATTTCAACAGCAAGTAAGCCACCTCTCGATCGGTTAACCCTCAATTCGTCAGGCATCTGTTCAGCACGAAGCCGAGCAAAAGCCCTACCAGTTGGACGTCAGTATAGATCACAAGACCCAAAAAGACAGTCCTAAGCCAACGTTTAGACGCGATGTGAACGTCAAATGGTGCGGACCGGGTGCGTGTTAGCGACCCATTTCGCGGATATTTACCAGGCAAAGGCGGATTGCCTCAAGCGGAGACATGCCTTCGTACGACTCGTGCTCCACGATGTACCACTCCGTTCCCGCCACGGATTCGCAAGCCTGGAACACGTCCATCCACGGCACGAGCCCTTCGCCAATCACTTTCGCACCGTGCTCACCGCTCCATTCTTTAAGGTGCGTCGAGAGCCCTCGGCCGGGAAATTCAAGAATTGGCTGCACAGGATCGGCTCCGGCGGACATGCCATTTGCCGTGTCGTATTGCATCACGAAGTCGTCGGGAGTGTTCTCGCCCAAGATCGTGTAGGACGACTTCCCTCCTTCGATCACCACCATATCGGTACCGTGGGCGTGGAAGCCAAGGCGGAACCCATGCTCACGGACTCTTGCCGTAAGGTCCGACAGGAGTTTGCTGGTTTCCAACGTGTGCTCCGCCGTGTCATGCATCTCCATTGGCAAGCCAGGAATGATCAGGTCTCGGATTCCGAGGACCTGATGAAACTCGATCGTCGCATCGAACTTATCGGCGTCGAAATTGCCCAAGCCGATGTGAGTCGATGGAGCAGTGATCCCGGCGGCGTCCAGCGTAGCTTTAAGCGTTTCGGCGGAGTACCCGAAGTAACCGGCAAACTCGACGCCCTGATAGCCGAACTCCGCAACTTTCGCAATGCTGCCCAGAAGGTCCGCTTCGCAATCTTGGCGGATTGAATACAGTTGAACACCGACAGGAATTTTCATGCCGGGCGGCTTTTACCCTTTCAACGCCCCTTTCAACCATGGGACTTTCCGAGTTACCATGAGACCGTGCCGGAGCTTCCCGACGTCGAGCTGTACGTAACCCGACTTTCCGAGCGGGTGCTTACCCAGCCGATCGAATCCTTTAGCTGCTTCAACCCATTTGTGCTCCGAACGGTCTCACCTAAGCCGTCCGAGCTAACCGGCCGAGTGGTTACCAATGTCTCACGGCTAGGCAAGCGAATCGTGCTGACTACGGAACCCGAGGCACATATTGTCGTGCACCTCATGATCGCCGGGAGATTCGAATGGCACGCGCAAAAACTCTCCAAACGACCGAATGGCAAAGTTCAGATTGCGGCGCTTGATTTTCCGACCGGAACGCTTGTTCTTCGAGAAATTGCCACAAAGAAGCGCGCCTCAATCGGGATCTACCCGTCAGAGGCAGAGTTGCGAGCCATCGACCCGGGAGGAATTGAGCCCCTAACTGCCGCCCTCGATACCTGCCGAAAAGCACTCGCCCAGCAAAATCGCACCGTCAAGCGGGCCCTGACCGACCCTAAAACGATCAGCGGAATCGGTAACGCATACTCGGACGAGATTCTGTTTTGGGCTCGACTGTCCCCTGTACGCCAAACCCAAAAGCTAAGCGATCAGGAGTGGCTGCAACTCTTCAATGCAACTCAAGAAACGCTGACACGCTGGCGCGATCAGCTCGCTCGCGACATTCCTGGCTTCCCTGCTCCCGCCCAAATCACTGCCTTCCGGCCAGACTTTGCCGTTCACGGACGATTTGGCCAGCCCTGCCAGGTGTGCGGGGCCCCGGTTCAACGAATCGCTCACGAAGACAATGAGACCAACTATTGCGCCGTTTGCCAAAACGAGGGACGACTCCTTGCGGACCGCAGCCTCAGTCGGTTGTTCAAAAGCGATTGGCCGCGAACGCTTGAGGAACTGGCGACAGAGTGAGGTTTTGGGCGTGACGGTAGCGGTCTCGAGAGGGCGATTTCACCGATCACGAGACGATGCCCGCGGCAACGCTAAGTCCTGCTGAAAGAGTGCTTCCAAGCTCAGGCTCTCGATATCTTCGTCCCGGGCGGGCCACATTTCAAAGGGTCCGCCATCGTGTGCGTCACCTCGTCGATGCCAAAGCCCGCTGATCATTTGGCCATCCCATTTTCCGTCGTAGTCGTACGGAATGCCCACGCCTGACTGAGTTGGCTCGGTGGTAACAACGTAGACCCTGGTCAGCGTAACCCGCTCGCGCCGCAGTTGAAACTGGCCAGAAAGCTCGAACTCACCGTCCTTGTCTATCCCAGTGCCAAAGATCACCGAATCAGCAATCGTCAACTTCATGCGTTCCGAAATTCGGAGTCCATTCTGGATTGACCAACCCATCCAAGGGCCGGAGAGTGAATTTAGGTCCAACATGATCTGTTCGTAACGCTCGGAAGAAACCCACGTCTGTTTTGCCGTACTATCCGCATGATGACTCCACTGGCTTTTCTAGCCATTTACCAACAACGTCCCGGAGACGCCGTGGTTGCCCAGCTTGAGGCGCAAAAGCCACCCGCACTAGACCAGACGAAGATCGACCAGCCAGAGTATCGGCAGCAATACGTCACCGAGCAGACGACCTATCTCAATCGCAGAGCCGAACTGATTATGAACTTGGTGAGGGTGGATGCGAAACATCCCCGGGCACCGGAGTTCTTCGAGAATCGATGGCAACTCTTTTTGCCGAACGGCGAGGTTTCGATGGCGGAGTTTCGGGTGCAGAAGCTTGCAGCGATCGACGGTTTTTTGCTGGAAAAGCCAGGTGAGCCATTCCGTGAGATCACGATGGCGGCCCGGCAAGAGATCCTGATTGAGCAACGGGACGGAACAGAACTTGATCCGACCGAACCAGCTTTTAGCTTTGTAACGGACTACCCAAACAGCCCACGCGCAGCACGACTGCTTTTCGTGTCTGGGTTTGTTGCCGATCCGCCGCAGCGAAAACTGGCCTACACAAAGTTCCTCGAGAAGTTTCCAAATCACCGCATGGTCCCGAGCGTGAAAGAGTCGCTGGAGCTCCTCAACAACGTAGGGAAACCCGGCAGCCTCGAATTCGACGATATCAATTCCGGCCGCAAAGTCTCTCTTGCTGGTCTCAAAGGAAAAGTCGTTGTCGTCGACTTTTGGACCTCGTCTTGGAACGTTTACTTCAACGAACTGCCCACGCTGAAGGAGACCTATGCCTTGGTCGCGCCCAAAGGCGCCGAGTTTATTGGCATTAATCTCGATCTGGGCGATGGTGACGAACCACTGGCTGCGGTCAAAAAACTGGTGAAAGAGACCGGGATTCCTTGGCCACAACAGTTCACCGGTAAAGGCATGAACGATGCTTTTCCGAAGGGCCTAAATGTGAAAACCCTCCCTTGTCGTTTGGTTTACGACAAGAAAGGGATGCTTCGAACGGTTAATCCATCGAATCTGCGCAGCACCCTAAACAAGCTACTGGCAGAAAAGTGACCTTACTTCCGTTGGGCTGACTTCTTCTTGGCCAAGGCCTTTCCGATGAATTCGGTAACGCCGGGGCCACGAAGCTGTTGCGCATCGGCAAGAATTTCGCCCGTGTCACCGTCGACGAGAAGGACAAACGGAATGCCATCAACGTCGTATTGCTTTCCAAGGGTCGTTTCCCAGAACTTCCCTTCGTAGATGTGCTTCCAAGTCATGTTGTTCTTGGCGGTGAACTCCTTGACCTTGTCGCCCTGATTGGCCTGGTCGAAGCTGATTCCGACGATTTCAAATCCTTGGGCGTGCCACTTCTCGTAAGCCGCCTTGACGTTTGGAAGCTCGGCAATGCAAGGTCCACACCAGGTTGCCCAGAAGTCGAGCATTACGAGTTTGCCCTTGTAGTCCACCGGGAACTTCAAGGTCTTACCCTCAAGCGTCTTCGCCTCAAAGGTTAGTGCCTTCTGTCCGATCGCGAGGTTCGGTGGCATCTCCGCCATCGGCAACTTTTCAGCGGCCGTCTCAAGAACCAAGCTCTCGTCCTTATAGTTCAGTTGGTAGGTCGTTCCGGTGAAGTTGAATGGCTTTCCGACGCTCACTCGTTCCTTAAACGTGCTGATCGACCCGTTGCCATCGCGGTCGATGCCCAAGGACATTTCTGCCGAAGGCTCACCGGCGATGAAGGTCGTGAACGACTTTCCGTCGAGAGCGAAGCTCAGCTCATAGCCAAAGTCTGGGTAGTACAGCACCGTGTCCTTGAGTGCTGCTCGCGCCGGGTCTTTAGGATCGAATCGGTAGAACTTAACTTCGACTGGCTCCGACTTGCCGATATCGACCTTTGCCGCACCAAAGAAGATTGTCGATGGTCCGTTTTTTCGAGCTTCCCAGGTTGCCGTTGGATCGTTCGAAAGATCCGTATCGCCGTTTGAGTCAACGTAGAACTTGGCTGGCTTCCCTTCTGGCTCATCGAGAATATAGGCGAAAGACTTCTTTCCAACTTGGATGGCGCCGTACTTTGGATTTTCCAACGAGGCTGGCTTCCCTTTCAGGTTTGGCTCCGCCGTAAACTTGGCCTGAACCGGGCGATAGCCGCCCGCTTTTTCTGAGGCTCCAGAGGCGATGAGCTTGAGCGCAACCGTGTCGCTGGTTGCCGCGAGGACGAAGAGTGCCGTCGTAAGCATAGGTCGGGTCATTATAACGCAGGGGTGCAGAAATCCCTAACTTCGCCTAACAACCTAAATTGAGAACCGACTCAAGTCTTCCAATCGAATAAATTCGAGCGCGGCTTCGTGTGTACATTCGAGATCCACGTTAGGAGCAACGCCTGCTTCAAAGGCTTCCTGCCAACGGAGCGCGCAAAGGCACCATCGATCTCCGGGGGCAAGGCCCGGAAACCCAAACTCAATGCGAGGAGTGCTGAGGTCATTCCCGGCGGCTTGCGAAAAGGCGAGAAATCCTTGCGTCATTACCGCGCAGACGGTGTGGTTTCCAGTGTCTGCGGGTCCGGTATCGCAACAGCCGTTCCGGAAAAAACCGGTCATCGGCCGCGTTCCGCAAACGCCAAGCGGCCCTCCGAGAACATTTCGAGAGGGCCGCTTCATCTCTTAAGCCTAGCCGAACCGGCCGCTTGCTAGCTCGGGAACCCAGGCGCGGTTTTGATGATGTACACCTGCCCCTGGTGATAGCCCGGATGATAGGCAAGCCGGGCAAACGCACCCGTTCCGTCGATCACTGGCCCAAGCGCGCTCACAATTTGCACGGCGCGAATCTCCGGTGTTGGATTCTCGATCAGCGGCTGGATGATCGCATTTCCAAGCTCAAACGCCTTTGTAACGAACTCAGGCGTCAACTCATCCGGCGAAAACGGGAACGGCTTGTCATTGACGCTGCCATCGGTCGCGGCAGCCTTTAGCCGAAGGTGCAAATCGTCAAGCTCCAATCCGGTGAGCTGAGATCCGAACGAGACCTCGACTCCGGCCACGTGAACCGCAAGCTCAGCGAGCGTAAGGACACCCGGATGAAGTCGCCAGTTGAGCTGCTCGTGGGTAAGTCCTTCCAAATCTCGAATGAGACGACCTCGGACCAGCGACCAAGTTTCGGAGAAATCAGACATTCGCTGCCTCCGCCTTCAGCAAGGTGCCGATGAAGTTGATCTGCCCTTCGTGGTAAGCCATGTTCCATAGAGGATAGGTCAAAATGTCGGCCATTGTCCAAGGGGTTGGCATCGGAGATTCGATAATCGAATGGAGATCGTCGTCGTTCAATGCCTGGGCAAACTCGGTGAGCTTCGCAAACTGAGCCCGCGTACTCACTTCCAGATCGTCGAGCTCAACGAGAGATTTTCGATCCTCCAGCCACTTGGCCGTCATTTCGGGAGACCAGACCAGCTTACGATCCGCATACATGCTCCAGAACTGCTCGACGGCGGTCGCGACTTCTTGCAGTTGACAACGAACCGATCGCGATTCCGATGAAGCTTCCCAATCGAGCTTGTCGGCCGGAATCGCACGTGCAGCAGCGAAAAGTTTGTCAATTTGCGATTCGGTTTGGTGGATCAAAAACTCAACGGCTTTCATCACCAATAGTGTGCCCCGAATCCAACTTCCGCTCAACGGTAACCTAAACCGTGCCCGCAACCAGACTGAGCGTGTCTCCAGAAATCAGTCGACGGAATCAGGTTCTGCTCAGCTTGTTTCTGTTTAGCGTCACGAGTACCTTCGGTTTTTTGCAGCCGTTTACTCCCCTCTATTTGCAGAGTGCCGGCATGGACCCGGGGCAGATCGGATGGATTTTCGGACTTGGATCCGGAATTGGCCTGCTTGTTCAGCCCCTTTGGGGACGACTCACCGATCGGATTGACTCGCGCCGTCCGATCATCATCCTATCGGCCATCGGAGCTGGAATCGCGTACCTGAGCTTCCATCTGGCTACTTTGCCGTGGCACTTTCTTGTGCTTATGGCCATCGGCAGCAATGGTTCGATCTATCTCAACTCGGCGGGCGGCACCTTGATCGGAAGGATGGTCAGTCGCGAGCGCGGCGGCGCAGCGTACGCGAACCTTCGGGTCTGGGGATCGGTCGGCTATATCGTCGTCACGCTAGCTACGGGATTACTGCTGACCCAATCATCCACTGGCTTTGATCGAGCAATGCTGAACCGGGTGTATCAGGTCGGCCCCCTGCTCTTTTTCCTAATCGCGGCGATTGCGCTCTGGATTCCGGACGAGAAGACTCCGAACTCCGATCCAGACGCACCGAAACGCGCCGTCTCGAAAGCCCCGTTTCCGGAGAACCTGAAGTGGTTCCTGCTTTCGTACTTCCTGTACGTATTTGCGCTGTACGGTGCGAGCAACTTCCTCAGCATTTATATGCGCCAGGTGGGCGGAAATCCGCTCTGGGTCACGGGAATGTTTGCGGCGGGGGTCGTTTGCGAAGTGATCGTGATGCGCTGGTCCGGACGACTTTCGGATACTTACGGTCGACGGCCGATCCTCTTGATCGCGTATCTCCTGCTCCCCATACGACTAGCCCTTTACGCGGCCGCATCCGCCCCTCTCGGAGTTCTTGCCGTACAAATTCTCCACGGCATTAACTTCGGAATCATGGGAGCGATCGCGGTTGCGCTGATCAACGACCTTGCGACCAATGACACGCGCGGACAAGCACAGGCACGACTCGCGATGGTCACCGGCTTCTCCAGTGCAACTGCGCCGATCCTGCTCGGCAAGATTGTCGAAGCATTTGGAATGCATGCCATGTTCCTCTCGGCTGCCGCAATCGGCGTGGCTGGAGCCGCCGTGTTCTTCTTCAAGGTGGAAGAAACTATCGAGGTGTCCGGCGTCGTACTGAAGTCTTTGAAGTGGCTCGCGAATCCGCCGCAACGCCGGTAGCTTCCGATTAATTCCGGGTATGACCCGGAAGCAGGCGACAAACCATGGCAGACACTCCTGAGAAACCCAGCGTCCTTCCCGAACTGCTCGCACTCGAAGCGGTTACGACCGAGCACGAAATCAACGGCTGGAAGTACTCCGTCACCGTCGGAACGCTGCCTTTAAGCGATAACGCTGGCAAGCCTGAGGCCGCCATTTTCTACACTGCGTACACCAAAGCTGGCTACGAGCCCGGCGAGCGGCCACTCATGTTCAGCTTCAATGGCGGTCCAGGATCATCTTCCGTTTGGCTTCATCTCGGCGCTCTCGGGCCGAAGCGTGTGAAGCTGGAGCCGAAAGGCGACATGCCTGCGCCGCCGTTCATGCTGGTCGACAACCCGGACACGTGGCTAGAGCATTGCGACTTGGTGTTCATCGACCCCGTTGGCACTGGCTATAGCCGGGCGGAGGACGAAGAAAAGTCTAAGAAGTTCTGGAGCCTGAACGGTGACGTTGAGTCCGTGGCCGAGTTCATTCGACTCTATCTGACGCGCGCCAAGCGCTGGGCTTCCCCGCTGTACATCGTCGGTGAAAGCTACGGCACCACCCGCGCCGCCGCCCTCAGTAGCTACCTGGTGAACCGCGGTATCGCGCTGAACGGGATCATCCTCGTTAGCAGCATCCTCAACTTCCAGACTGCCCGGTTCCACAAGGGCAACGACCTTCCGTACATCGTCTTCTTGCCAACCTATGCCGCAACCGCTTGGTATCACGGCGCGCTAACGGGCTTTGCCTCATTGGAGCAAGTTCTGAAAGAAGCCGAAGAATTTGCGCTGGGTGAATACACCCTCGCTTTGGCGCAAGGCGATCGTTTGACCTCCGAGGCACGCAGTTCGGTCATCGCGAAACTACGCCGACTCACGGGCTTGAGTCCGGAGTTCATCGATAACTCGGACATTCGGATCGAGATCCAGCGGTTCTGTAAGGAGCTATTGCGAAACCAAAAGCGAACCGTCGGACGACTTGACAGTCGCTTCAAGGGTATCGACGAGCTCGCGGTGAACGAGAGTCCGCAGCACGACCCTTCGATGTCCTCCATCGTGCCGCCTTACACCGCCACCATCAACGACTACCTCAGCCGAACCCTGGGCTGGACCACGGATTTGCCGTACCACGTCTTCAATCCGGGCGAGCTCTGGAAGCACTGGTCCTATGGCGACGCCAGCCAGGGCCATCCCGACACCAGCGAGTCCCTTCGAGAAGCAATCTCAAAGAACCCGCACATGCGCATCTTGATCGCTTCGGGATACTACGACCTCGCGACGCCGTACTTCGCCACCGAATTCACCGTGGCCCACCTCGGGCTGGATCCAACGTTGAGGAAAAACATTGAGACCCGATATTACGAGGCCGGCCACATGATGTACGTTCACGAAGGCTGCCTGAGCCAACTCGCGCAGGATCTTGCCTGCTTTATTTCGCCGACAACTTCTTAATTTCGGTCATCAGGGCTTCGCTTGAGAGTCGCTTCGTGTAGTCCGGATTGGAATGCGCGAAGCGGATCAAGCCCTTGGAGTCGATTAGAAAGACGGCGGGCACCGGGAGCATGTGGTGCGTTTTGCCGCTTCGCTTCTCGAGGTCAAGGCCGTATTGATTCTTATACTTGTCAAAAGTTGCGTCGTCTAACCGAAAGGCCACGCCAAAGGAGGTTGCAGCCGCTCCACTAGCATCAGAAACCAGCTTGTATCCGGTCTGGTTCTTAGTGGCGGTCTCGCCCAAGAAGCTCGGTTGATCGGGCGTCAACGCGACAACCTGGTATCCGGCCTGTTTCAAGTCCTTCTCGACCTTGCCAATCTCGGCAAGATGTCGGTTGCAGAATGGGCACCAACCACCGCGGTAGAAAATCAGAACGGTCGGCTTGCCGTTGAGGGACGCTTTAAGCGTGGTTGCTTTTCCGTCCATCGCCATAAGTTGAGCCTGCGGAGCCATCATGCCGGCTTTGAGAGGCTTTACCAGTGACGGGTCATTCGGCAGCTGAGCAGCGGCCATACAGCCGACGGAAAGACAGAGAGATGTGGTCAGCGCTTGGCTTGCAATCATGTACTTCAGAATTCAGGATTTTGGGCCACGGTTCGCAACTTCAATTAATTGCTTCTAATAACGCAATTTTGTCCGTACCGGAAACAGATGACGCACATTAAGGTCGCAGACTTTCAGCGTGAAACGGAATAACGTGACTGCAGAACTCTGGAGTTCGGGACCTCATGCATTTAAAGAAATTTGGAATGGTCGCGTTGGCCCTGTGCGCGCTCGCTTCGGCAGCTAAGGCGCAATTTGTATCCACGTACAGCTTTTCTCTGGATGAGGAAGTCACCCTCCAGTCAATGATCGTGATGGAATCCGGGGCGTCGTCTGGTTCCCTGACCTTGCCGTTCTCGACAAGTGGACCCGGATCAACGACTTGGATCAACGAAGGTTCGAGCCCGAATCACAACATCTCGTTCATTCTCGGGATCGCCACCTATGCCTCCGAGATCGAGGACCCTCAAAAGCACGCCGTACTCTTCATGAACGACGACGCAGCGGCATTTGCCGACGCGAACGTTTGGAGCACGCTTTTCCAAGACATCGAAGAGGAGAGCCTGATCGCGAGTATCGAGGCCGCAACGAACGGTCAGAGTCAGGAAGAAATTAACGGTGGTCTCGACGTGGTTAGCGCCTTTGGGGAATACGCCAAGACCTTCCCTGCCACCCACAACTCCACCAAGAACGCTTGGTTCACCCTCGGCGGCGGATACAAAGTCGTCAGCTTCTCTACGGGCCGAATTATTGGCTCGGGCATCAGCACCAAGCCATCTGCGCCCGTTCCAGAACCAGCGAGCATGATTGTGCTCGGCCTGGGCGGCATGGCTTTGCTCCGACGCCGAACCATCCGAAAGTAAGAATTGATAGCGATTCTTCGGTAGGCCCCTCGGGAGACCTGCGGCCGCACTTGGCTATTAGCCGTCTTGAGTCGGCAGTCAGCACTCAAGCAAAAACAGTAATGACAATAAAAAAGGGCCCGGAGCAATCGCTCCGGGCCCTCTTCAGTTCACGACCTTAATCGTCGCTTTCGTCCGCCGCCATATCCGCGAGGGATGGGAACGCAAGCTCATCGTACGATGCCTTGAGCTCTCCTTCCTCGGCTTCGACCAACGTGGTGAGCGACTGCTCGGCCCAGCTTGGACCGCGCTGCACGTCGACCGCGATGTCTCGGTATTGCTTGACGCCCGTACCAGCCGGAATCAACCGACCGATGATGACGTTCTCCTTCAGACCAACGAGAGTGTCCTTCTTTCCTCGGACGGCCGCTTCCGTAAGGACGCGGGTGGTCTTCTGGAACGAAGCAGCCGAGAGGAACGAATCCGTCGCCAGCGAGGCTTCGGTGATTCCAAGGAGAATCCAGGTTGCATTTGCTTCTTTCGGATCTCGCTCGACGTTCTCTCCGGTGATCGGATCTTCGTAGCGAATCTTCGTGCCCTCGGCAATCATCTTGCGGACGGCTTCGTTGGCTCGCTGGAAGGTGAACCGGTCAACGATCTGACCTGGCAGGAACGGAGTATCTCCTGGTTCCTTGACCTGTCGCTTTCGCAGCATCTGGCGGATGATGACTTCAACGTGCTTGTCGTTGATGTCAACGCCCTGGCTCTTATAAACGCTCTGCAAGTTTTCGACGAAGTAGTCGTAAACCGCGTTCGCGCCAGCAAGCTCCAGAACTTCGTGCGGATCTCGTGGACCGTAGGTGAGCGGGTCACCCTTAACCACGCGGGCTCCGGCCTTGACCGGGAGGTTGCCGCTTGGCGGGACCAAGATCGGATAAAGGATGTTGACCTTTTCGATCTCAAGCTTCTTGAGCGCGGAAACCGCCTGGGTGGAGAGCTTCTGACCCACGAGCTTCTGCAGAGCACCTTCGTACTCGCCGTACTCGTTCTGTGGCCAGTTCTGCTCGTCCGTGATGTAAGCGTCCTTCAGCGGTCCGACTACTTGCACGGTCGAATCAACGACCACGAATCGTCCAAAGCTCGATTCCTCGACCTTTCGAACCATTCCCGAAACTGGGCAGATGATCGCCTTACCTCGTGGCTGTCGTCGTGCTTCGAAGATTTCTTCGACACGGACGATACCGCTCGACTGACCCGTCCAAGAGTAGAAGAACGTCTTTCGACTCTTCTCCCACATCTTTCGGGAGTCGTTGTCGGCCTTTTCTGCCGCCTTGAGGGCTGCCTTTGTGGCTCGCTCAACCTTTCGCTTCTGCTTTGGATCTTCTGGATCTACTTCAGCAGGTTCGATAGTGAGCGGTGCTTCCTTGCCCTTGAAGAGCGACTTGACGATGCTCTCTTGGGTTTCCAACAGCTTGGTTGGGTCGAACTGCTTCAGGTCCGTTTCCGTGGCCTGGGCAAAGTCTTCCATGAACTGTCGGATGAACTTACCGGTCTTATACTGGTTCGTCTTAGCGATGGTGGCCGAACCGGCAACACCACCGGTGTGGAACGTTCGCATCGTTAGCTGCGTTCCAGGCTCACCGATCGACTGAGCGGCGATGATTCCGGTAGCAACTCCGACTTCGACCAGCTTGCCGGTCGAAAGGTCCGTTCCGTAACAGTTAGAGCAGATTCCCTGGTGAAGTTCGCAAGTCAACGGCGAGCGGATGGTCACGCTGAGGTAACCGTGCTCGTCGTACTCGAATCCGTACTGTCGATATCGGTCCACGATCGCTTCTCGCTCGGCTTCCGTTTCCGCGCCGTTGTGCTCAACAACGAACTTGTTCTCAATCGCCTTGATTCGCTTTGCGGCGTCCTTGGTGATTGGAACTTGATATTCGGTGAGGTGGTCGCCGGTTTCGGGGTCTCGAATGATCTCGAGGGCGATTCGTCCGTGGATTCGCTCGTCGATTTCTTCCAAGGTTTGACCTTGGTCGACGATTCGTCGGCCCTGGATGCCTTCGCTCGTACCGCAGTCGATCGCCTTAACGATGACGTCCTGCGCGACGTCGCAAAGTCGCCGCGTAAGGTAGCCAGCGTCAGCCGTTCGAAGTGCCGTGTCCGCCAGACCCTTACGGGCTCCGTGGGTGGTCACGAAGTATTCCAGCATGTTCAGTCCCTTGTGGAACGAACTCTTAACTGGAAGTTCGTAAATCGTTTCGTTGAACTGGTTCAACATCAAGCCGCGCATTCCAGCGAGCTGGGCGAGCTGCTTGATCGAACCACGAGCACCAGAGACGGTGATGATGTTCAACGGGTTGAACTGCTTAAGACCGTTAACGATTTCCTTACCAACGAGGTCGTACGTTTCCTGCCAAAGCGCAGTCAACTGTCGCGTCATCTCGTTATACGAGAGCATGCCGCGTCGGTACTGGTTCGTGATCTGGTTCGACTTCGAGTCGGCGGTGCCGATCATCTCTTCTCGTCGTGCCGGCGGATCCATGTCCGTGATGGCAACCGAGATTCCGTAAGCCGTAGCCCACTTGAATCCGAGATCCTTGATGTCGTCAAGCAACTTGATCGTCGCACCGTAGCCAGCAACCCGGTTACAGTCGAGAATCAGGGTCGCAAGCGCCTTCTTACCGAGTTCCACATTCAGGTACTCGTCGGAGTGGCGAAGCGGGTACGGAAGCTTTCCGTGAACCAACAACTGGCCTGGGGTGACGGTTCGGACAACGGTCTCGAACTCTTGCTCGTAAGCAACAAGCTCTTCCGTTTCGTCGCCGTCCTCGTTGATGACCGTGTGCTTGTAGTACTCAACACCGGTTTCGGTGTCTCGGAAAGCCACCTCTTCGGCTGGTCGGAAGATTGGTCGCTTGAGTCGAACATGGACAAGTTCGTTGATTGGAAGTCGCTTCTCGATGCCAGGCGCAACCATCAGGTACAGCACCTCGTCCGGACCGCTGTAGGTCGGAGGGGCTGGGTTAACCATCGGGTCTTCCTTATGCAGTCGAACTTTCTCTTCCAAGTTCGCGCGGCCTTCAACCGACATGAACGTGACCGCATAGTTGCCGAGAACGATGTCCTGCATCGGCGCACACGTTGGTCGTCCATCCGACGGGGTGAACAAGTTCTGGCTCGACAGCATCAGAACTCGGGCTTCGGCCTGAGCTTCGGTGCTGAGCGGAATGTGGACGGCCATCTGGTCGCCGTCAAAGTCCGCGTTGTACATGTTACAAACGAGCGGGTGAACCTGGATCGCCTTACCATCAACGAGGATCGGCTCGAAGGCCTGAATACCGAGTCGGTGTAGGGTCGGTGCACGGTTGAGCAAGATCGGGTGCTCTCGAATGACTTCTTCGAGACCATCCCAAACCGCTGGGTGCATTCGGTCGATCATGCGCTTTGCCGTCTTGATGTTCTGGGTGATCTTCTTTTCAACCAGGGACTTCATGACAAACGGCTTGAAGAGCTCGAGCGCCATTTCCTTCGGAAGGCCAGCTTGGTGCAGCTTCAAGTGCGGACCGACGACGATAACCGATCGACCTGAGTAGTCGACTCGCTTACCAAGAAGGTTCTTTCGGAATCGACCTTCTTTACCCTTCAACATGTCGCTGAGGGACTTGAGCGGACGCTGGTTGCTACCAACGACTGGTCGGGCTCGGCGGCCGTTATCGATCAACGCGTCTACGGCTTCCTGAAGAAGTCGCTTTTCGTGGTTGATGATGCTTTCTGGCGCGTGAATCTCGATGATCTTCTTCAACCGGTTGTTTCGGTTGATGATTCGTCGGTAGAGATCGTTAAGGTCGGACGTCGCGAATCGGCCACCGTCGAGCTGGACCATCGGTCGGAGCTCCGGCGAAATGACCGGCACGGTGTCCAAGATCATCCACTCTGGGCGACTCTTGGAAGAGATCAGGGCTTCCGTAACTTCCAGTCGCTTGATTGCACGAGCTCGCTTCTGGCTCGTCGTCATGACGACGTCCTGTCGGAGGGATCGGGCAAGCATCTCAAGGTCGATGCGGGTGAGGAGTTCCTTGACCGCTTCGGCACCGATGTTTGCTCGAACCAGGCTGCCCAAGTTGTGACCGAGTTGGTCGCCAACGCTATAGAGCAACTTGCTGACGGCTCGGTACTTGTCTTCGTCGATCAGCTGATTCTTTTCGAGCTTGCCAAGAATTTCAACCGCAATGTCGAGGTCCTTCAGTCGGTCATCGGCATCTCGGTATTCCGCGCGAATTCGGTCGTTGACTGCCTTCGCTCGTTCACGAGCGTACATTTCGTCGTACTCCTCGCGGTTGTTGTTCAAGTCTTCGGCGAATCGGTCGAGGGAGTCCTCTTCCAGCTTTCGCATGTCTTCCTGGATTCGTCGCTTTTCGATTTCGACGGCGATTCGAATCTGGGGCAGCATCTCGGCGATCTGCTCGGTATCGATATCGATGATGATAAAGCTAGCGAAGTAGATGACCTTTTCGAGCAGTCGCGGGGAGATGTCCAACAGGAGGGACAACGGCGACGGAACGCCCTTCAGGTACCAAATGTGGCAGACCGGAGCAGCGAGGGAAACGTGTCCCATGCGCTCTCGGCGAACTTTGCTGCGGGTAACTTCGACGCCGCATCGTTCGCAAACGACGCCGCGGAATTTGATTTTCTTGTACTTACCGCAAGAACATTCCCAGTCCTTCGTTGGACCGAAAATTTTCTCGCAGAACAAGCCGTCTCGCTCTGGCTTGAACGTGCGGTAGTTGATAGTTTCTGGTTTCTTTACTTCGCCGTGCGACCAAGAGACAATGTCTGTCGGAGCGGCGATACCGATGCGGATCTTGTCAAAAAGACTAACGTCTGCCATTGCGTTCGCTCGAAATCCGAATCAAAACTGCCTTACCGAACCGCAACGAACCGAAAGGTTGAACGCGTTACAGTTGGCGAGCAAAATGACCGGAACGTATAAGATACCGCCTCACTTTGCCATTAAGCAAGCAAATTCTTCGAGATCGTGCAATTGACGAAAACAAATGGAAAAGCCCTTACCTCCCAGAGTCGGGAGGTAAGGGCAATCGGCAAACTTCTTAGTTGAAGAAGCCGACGGTTCGCGCCAGGCGCATGTCGTCGGTGTTTCCACCGGACAGTTCGTCAAGGTCCTTGAGCGGCAGTTCCTTGTTGTTCGCGTCCTCAACCGAGACCTTCAGACCCAAGGATCGAAGTTCGTTAACGAGAATCTTGAACGACTCTGGAATGCCCGGCTCGGCGATGGTTTCTCCCTTCACGATGCTTTCGTACGCTTTGACGCGGCCGTTGACATCGTCCGACTTGATCGTAAGGAGTTCCTGTAGGGTGT
Organism: Chthonomonas calidirosea; assembly: GCA_945882415.1. Taxonomy (GTDB): domain Bacteria; phylum Armatimonadota; class Fimbriimonadia; order Fimbriimonadales; family Fimbriimonadaceae; genus Fimbriimonas; species Fimbriimonas planktonicus. Next base: position 180,759 of record CAMCWC010000005.1, on the reverse strand, counting down.
ACGCCGCGCCATAAGCTTCAAGCGCCCACACTTCCATTTCTCCAAATCGCTGTCCACCGAACTGAGCTTTACCTCCGAGCGGCTGCTGCGTAACGAGCGAGTAGGGTCCGATCGAACGAGCGTGAATCTTCTCGTCGACCAAGTGCTCAAGCTTCAGCATGTAGATCATGCCAACGGTGATGGCGTTCGGGAAGGTTTCTCCCGAAAGTCCATCCCGAAGGATGCTCTTACAAGTCTTAGGATCGATTCCAGCGCGCTCGAACACGTTCTTCTCGATTCGGGACATCAGGTTGGCGTAGATTTCGTCCGAAGCGGCGTGTGCGGCTTCTCCGATTTCTGCCTCTGGCTGTTCCGGCACGAAGGTGTCGAGGTCGATCTCGCTGAGTTCGCCGAGCGACTTGACCGGCGTTCCGCCCACGATTCGCGAAACGCGCTCAAGGCCGTTTACGCCGAGCTTTCGCAATCGGGCTTCAACCTTTCCGAGCATTTCGAGGAACGTGTCGTCCTTCTCGAACTTGATGTCAAGCAGAAGTTCTGCATTGACATAAGCCGCGAGAGCTTGGCCACGCATGTGGTTCGCCAATCGGTCCATTTCGCCGAGGATTTCTTTCTCGGATGCACCTTCGAAGGCAGGGCACTTGTACTCGATTCCAAGGTGCTTGCCAACGTAACCCAAGTGGGTTTCGAGGAGCTGTCCGATGTTCATTCGGCTAGGAACACCAAGCGGATTGAGAACGATGTCAATCGGCGTGCCATCCGCGAGGAACGGCATGTCTTCGACCGGAAGAACTCGGGAGATAACTCCCTTGTTACCGTGACGTCCGGCCATCTTGTCGCCGACCATCAGCTTTCGCTTCTGGGCAACGTAAACCTGAACCGTCATGTTCGTGCCGGCTGGCAGTTCGTCACCTGGAATTTGGAGCAGAGGCTCGTCGGTTCGGTCGCAGACCAGTCGGTCGCGCTTCTTCGATTCCTTATAGATGTAGTTGATGCTCGGCGAGAGGTACTTGTACCGGCTGAACACCATGACATCGACGATGATTCCCTTTTCGCCGTGTGGCAATCGGAGAGAGACGTCGCGGGTTTCTTCAGCCTTCTTACCGAAGATCGCGATGATAAGTCGCTCTTCCGCGGTCATTTCGACCTGGCCCTTCGGTGCAACCTTACCAACGAGAATGTCTTCTGGTCGAACTTCGGCGCCGATTCGGATAATGCCGTTTTCGTCGAGGTCCTTCAGCGCGTCTTCGCCAACGTTCGGAATGTCGCGAGTGATTTCCTCAGGTCCGAGCTTGGTGTCTACCGCTTCCGACTCGTGTCGTTCGATGTGGATGGACGTGTAAACGTCGTCCTTAACGAACCGCTCCGAAATCAGAATGGCGTCTTCATAGTTGTATCCGTTCCACGGCGTAAAGGCCACGAGAACGTTCTTTCCAAGCGCGAGCTCGCCCTTGTCAACGCAGGCGCCGTCGGCAAGAGGATCCTTGTCCAGAACTCGCTGACCAAGATCAACGATCGGTCGCTGGGTGAAACAAGTCGACTTGTTACTCTGCACGAGGTGCATCAGCGGGTACGTGTCAAGCTGACCTTCGTCGGTTCGAACCCGAATTTCCTGAGCTGAGACGTATTCGACAACTCCACCGCGCTTGGCGATAACTGCCGCGCCGGAGTCGACGGCCGCAACTCGCTCGTATCCGGTTCCAACAAGTGGCTTTTCGGATCGGAGACAAGGAACCGCCTGTCGTTGCATGTTCGCGCCCATCAGAGCACGGTTAGCGTCGTCGTTCTCAAGGAACGGAATCAGCGCCGTTGCAACGGAGATGATCTGCGTAGGAGCAACGTCCATGAGCTCAATCTGCTCACGTCGGACGATTGGGTAGGACGCACCACCAACTTCAGCACCAGCAACTCGAACCTGAATTCGCTCGGAAATGATCTTCGCGTATTCGTCAAGTACAACGTCGGCCGGAGCAACGAACTGGCCCGTCTCTTCCTGAGCGGTCAAGTAGATGATTTCGTCGCTGACCGTTCCGTCTTTAACGATTCGGTACGGCGTCATGATGAAGCCGAATTCGTCAACTCGGGCGCGGCTCGTGAGCTGGCTGATCAGACCGATGTTCGGGCCTTCTGGCGTTTCGATCGGGCAGATTCGGCCGTAGTGCGAACGGTGAACGTCACGAACTTCCAGCTTGGCGCTGGTTCGCTGCAATCCACCAGGTCCAAGGGAGGACAAACGTCGCTTGTTCGTAATTTCCGAAAGCGGGTTCGTCTGGTCCATAAAGGTGGACAGCTGGTTGGAGGAGAAGAAGCTCTTGATCGACGCGCTAACTGGCTTAACCGAAAGGATGATTCCCGGCAGCAAGTTCTCTTGGTCGGTCGAGGTCATGCGCTCTCGGGCAACCTTTTCCATTCGGACGAAGCCGAGTCGAAGCTGGCTCTGGAGCAGTTCTCCAACCGATCGGACTCGCTTGTTTCGAAGGTCATCGATGTCGTCTCGTTCCGACTCTCGTCGGACGTACGGCACCATGGCCTTCAGGATCGCGGCGAGGTCGTCGCAAGTCAGGTTTCGAATGCTGAGCGGAATCTTGAGGCCAAGCTTTTGGTTCAAGAATCGTCGCCCGACCTTTCCGAGGTCGTATCGCTTGATGTCGAAGAACAGGCCGTAGATCAGCTGCTTCGCCGCTTCTTCGTTAGCCGCTTCGCCTGGTCGCAGTCGCTTGTAAATGTCAAGGACGGCTTCTCGCGCTCCGCTGGTTGGATCGGCGTCAATCGTCGCTTCCGCGAGGGAGTTGGTGTACCGAACCTTCAGCGAAGGAAGCTGCATGGCTTCGATTCGCTTGGCCGTGGTCGCGTCGATTCGCTCTCCGCGCTTGACCAGAAGTTCGCCGTTGTCGAACAAATCTTCGTGGGGTCGGCATCCGATCAGCTTTTCCTGATCTGGGTTTTCGAGAATGATGTCTTCCGTGAAGAATCGAACGAGGTCCTCGTTGTTCGCAAATGGTTGCTCAACCTTCGTTTCGAACTGCTGCTGCTCGGGAGTGAGCGCGTTCAGCATTTCCTGGCTGAAGATCGTGCCCACTTCGACAAGGATTTCTCCGGTCGAGGCGTCGATGACCGACTCAGCAATTCGCTTTCCAACCGATTCGGACAGCTTGGCGGTGATTCGACCTCGGCCCTTTTCAAAGTAGTAGAGCGCCTTGATCATCTGCGTCAACGGCAGCTTCTTGGTTTGGCTGATCTGAGTTCGAACGACGTTGTTGGCGTCGCTGTCAACTTCGAGCCATGGGCCTTCGTTTGGAATAACGCGAGCGGAGACAACGACTTGCATCGAGCTGTCCACGCCTTCTTCGAAGTACAGACCCGGCGATCGGCTGAGCTGAGAAACGATAACTCGCTCTCGGCCATTGATGACAAAGGTTCCTTTGTCCGTCATCAGCGGAAGGTCGCCAAGGTAGACCTCCGATTCGATGATGTCTCGTTCTTTTCCGCCAAAGCGAACAATTGCCTTGATCGGAGCTTCAAACGTCATGTCGCGATCTCGACATTCCTGAAGCGAGTACTTAGGTTCTCCAAGGGAGAAGCTGACCAACTCGATAAAGTTGGTCATGGTGAAGTCGTAAATAGGACTGAAAGTTTCGAACAGCTCAGGAAGTCCCTCTTCCAGAAACCACTTGTAAGAGTTAAGCTGGAGTTCGATCAGGTTGGGGACATCAATAAAGCGTCCAATTCGCTTGCTGGAAGGTGAAATGACTCGCATAGGAATCGGGAGCGCACGGAGGCGAACATGCATACTACCGGGATTTCGCCCGGTAGCGCAACGGTTAGTACCCGATTTTTGGTTTAGCGCAGTCGCTGCTCAACGGTTTCGGATGGCAAAACCACCGACCGGCTGACCAAGTTATCTACCGCGATTGACTGCTGGTGCACGAGGCTGCGAAGTTCTGCAATTTCGTGCCGTAAGGCAAGCATTTCCTGGCTAGATTGGCGATTTTGTTCACCGCCATGAATGAGTTCGGCCATTCTCTGCTGGTGCTTCGTAAGAATCGCGACCACCGGAATCAGCAGTGCGAGAATCGGGATCATGATGGCGACATTTTCGACAGGAAACATGGCTCCGACGATTATAAGGCATGATGCAGCCGCGGTGGGACTTTAGATTCGTCCTGCGGCGATTGCTTCCGGCAGGGTGAACCGATTCTCGTACAGCGCCTTGCCAACAATCACGCCTTCCGGCGCGGGACTTAGCTGTCGCAGTCCAGAGATATCGGTCAGCTCGGCTACCCCACCCGAGGCGATCACCGGAACCGAAACACCGTTCAAGAATCGTTGCATCAGCTCAAAATTCGGCCCCTGTAACGCGCCGTCAGTCGCGATATCCGTTACGATAAATCGTCGTGCCCCGAAAGATTCCAACTCTTGCGCAAACTCAATGAGATCTGCCGTCGAGGTCTCGAGCCAACCTCCGACTGCAACCTTGCCATCCCGAGCATCGAGTCCGCAGACCACCGATTCGCCGAGCTTCAGGGCTTCTTTCGCGAAATCCGGATCACGAACCAGCGCCGAGCCCAGAATAACCCGGGCTACTCCCGCGGCCGAGGCGGCCTCAAGGTGCTCGGTAGAAGTGATCCCCCCTCCCAGTTCAATCTTCACGTTGACCTCGGCGGCTATCTTTCGAATGACTTCCAAGTTCCTGGGCTGCCCCGCTTTCGCGCCGTCTAGGTCGACGATATGAAGCCATTCCGCGCCACCGTCAACGAACGACTGGGCCGTCGCAACGGGGTCCTCGGAATACTTCGTAACCTGCCCGTAATCGCCTTGGTAAAGCCGAACGCAGTTTCCATCAATCAAATCGATGGCAGGAAGAATTAGCAACGCAGAAAGTTCTCCAATATTCGAATACCTACCGAACCGCTCTTCTCTGGGTGGAACTGGGTCCCTTGCACGTTCCTCCTCTTCACCGCCGCCGTAAATGACTCACCGTGAAAGGCAGTTGCCGTAACATCCTGCGGATCTTCGCAGCGGGCAACGAGCGAGTGCACAAAGTAGACCTGTTCCCCGGCCTCGATGCCCTCAAAAATGGGCGAAGGTTGCGGAAACGCCAAAGCGCTCCAACCCATGTGCGGAATCTTGATCCCCTCGTGTCGTGGCAAAAACTGAATCTGCCCGGGAATTAACCCGAGTCCTTCGTGGTGACCAAATTCTTCGCTCGCGTCAAACAGCAGTTGCATGCCCAAGCAAATTCCAAGAATCGGGACGCCATCATCTGCTAGCCCACGAATCCCGTCGCGAAGCGGTGAGAGATGCTCCATCGCGGCGCCAAAAGCGCCAACGCCGGGAATGATGAGCTTCGTCGCACCGGCAACCTGGTCGCGAATTTCGCACTCAACATCAAGAGAACGGACCGCTTTAGCAACCGAACTCAGGTTGTTGATGCCGTAGTCCAGGATGGTTACCACGGCTGGATTTTACCGGCGATGCCCAATCAGTCCCGCTTACCCTTGGTAGAACTTGAGCGTCGCTCCGACTTCTCCGCCGCAAATTTCAGCGCTCGTCCAAAGCCCTTAAAGATCGCCTCACAGATGTGGTGATCGTTCTCACCGGCGATCTGATGAATGTGCAAGGTCACTTTGGCGTGAGTTGTGAATGCCCGGAAGAACTCCCGCACGCACTCCGTTGAGAGATCCCCAATCTTTTCTCGCTTAAAGTTGACGTTATAGCCAAGAATCCCGCGACCACTGATGTCGAGTGCCACCAAGACCAGCGCTTCGTCCATCGGCGTGTGATTGCTGGCGTAACGCTGAATGCTCTTCTCGTCCGAAATGGCGTGGGCGAATGCCTGCCCAAGCACGATTCCGCAATCTTCGACCGTGTGGTGATCATCAACCTCCAGGTCGCCTTCACACGTGAGTCCGAGGTCGACCTGACCATGGAAAGCCATGAGCTGCAACATGTGGTCGAAGAAGCCGACTCCGGTCGAGATGTCTTGCCGCGTTCCGCCATCAAGATCCAAAACCACCGTCACGCGGGTTTCATGCGTTTCGCGTTCCAGTTCGGCGTAGCGGACGCCCGGTGCAGACTTTGCCATCCGTTAAATCTACTCTAACGCCCCTTTCCGAACGGGCCAGCGAGGCAAAAAAACGGGTGCGCTAGGAAAAGTGCTCGCCTCGGACTTCAACATCGAAGCCACTTTCGTCGAGACCCATCGGTCGCGCCCCCGAAAAACGACAAAGGCAAGGGTCACAAACTCGCCGAAAGAACATCGTTGTTCCGCCTATCCGCAGGTCATTCAACCTGCTTCGTGCACGAGATTCGACTCTCACATCGCTTACGGAGTTAGCTGTCGGGTTCGGGTCAAGAGCTCCCCTAGCGGCATTTCTGCCTCATTCACCCCTATAAGTACGGTTCCCCCGCTCTCTGAAACCAGAGATTAAGCGCTTGGCTTTATCGCCATCAAAACTATACACGAAAGAAAAGGGGGCGAGATCGGACTTTCTCACTCCGGCCTCGGCGGTATCCTCTGACACGACTATGGCGATCCTTGTCGATAAAAACACCCGCGTTATCGTTTGCGGCATGACCGGAAAGGAAGGCAGCTTCCACGCCGAACAGATGATCCAATACGGAACGCAAGTGGTAGCCGGAGTTACCCCCGGAAAAGGCGGCACGACCCACCTCGACCGACCTGTCTTTGACAGCGTGAAAGATGCTCGCGAGGCAACCGGTGCCGACGCTGCGATCATTTTTGTTCCTGGCCCTTTCGCTGCCGACTCCGTGCTCGAGTGCGAAGACGCTGGCGTTGAGTTCATCACGTGCATTTCCGACTGGCTCCCGATCCACGACGAGATCCGAATGGTGAACCGAGTGCGCGATAACAACACCAGTCGCCTCCTCGGTCCAAACTGCGCCGGAATCATCACTCCTGGCGAGTGCAAGATGGGCATCATGCCCGGCAACATCTTTAAGCCAGGCCCAATCGGAATGGTTTCCCGCTCCGGAACCTTGACCTACGAAATCGTGTGGGAAATGACCCGAGCCGATCTCGGCCAAACCACCTGCGTTGGCATTGGCGGAGACCCGCTCCCTGGCACTCGCTTCATTGAGGTCATGGAAATGTTCGAAAAGGACCCAGCAACTAAGGCGGTTGTCATGGTCGGCGAAATCGGCGGATCGGACGAAGAAGCCGCTTGTGAATACATGAAGACCATGAGCAAGCCGGTTGTCGGATTCATCTCCGGTCGAACCGCTCCTCCTGGAAAGCGAATGGGCCACGCCGGCGCAATCATCAGCGGCAACACGGGAACGCCTGAATCCAAGGTCAGCGCGCTTCTCGAAGCCGGCGCATCGGTCGCAGACCGAACCAGCGACGTTCCTCGCTTGCTCCAAGAAGCCCTTGCAAAAGTAGGCTAATTTGTCCTTCCAACTCGAACGGTACTTCGACTATGCGGCAACAACGCCCATAGACGAAGCCGTTCGGGCGGAGATGCTTCCCTTCCTTGGCGAAGCTTTCGGCAACCCAAACTCAACCCACGCATGGGGCCAGCGCACCCGCGCCGCCGTGGAACTTGCCCGCGAGCGGATCGCCGAGGCGACCGGTTGGTCGTCAGAGTGCGTGACCTTTACCGCCAGCGCGACCGAAGCCAACAACTGGGTCATCGCGCAGCATCCGGGAGGCCAAATGAGCCCGTTCGAACACGAAGCTGTCCGCGCTCCCGGCTTAGCGAACGGCTACTCCGTGATTCCGAACGACGGACTAGAGCTTCTGCCCGCACCGGGCGGATCCCGTCTTCCCCTGGTTAGCAAGATACTGGTCAGCAACGAGACCGGCACCGTCTGGAATCCAAACTCGTTCTTTGAAGCTTCAACGCACGATTTCATTCACTCCGACGCAAGCCAGGCCCTTGGGCGAATCGATCTTCAGTCCACCACGGCGGACTTCATGACCTTCAGCTCCCACAAATCCTATGGCCCAAAAGGAGCGGCAGCGCTGGCAACCGGCAATGCCTTGAACCCGATGCTACTTGGCGGTGAGCAGGAAGGTGGGCTCCGGGCTGGGACGCTGAACGTCGCCGCCATTGTCGGCTTTGGCCTCGCCGCACAAATTGCCGCTCAACGCCGAGAAGCCGATTGGCAACACGCGGAAGAACTCCGAGCCATTGTCCTGACCGAGTTGGAACACGTTTCGGACTGGAGAATCAATGGTGTGGACGCCGCATGGACGTACGAGTCGTCCCCAATCTCCAACGTCCCTCACATCCTCTCCCTCAGCTTCCTAGGTGTCGAAGGCGAAACTCTCGTGATCGAAGCCGATGCGGCCGGGTTCGCAATCTCTGCCGGAGCCGCCTGCAGTTCCGGGTCAACCGAGCCCAGTCACGTGCTTACTGCGATGGGAGTACCACCCGAATGGATTCGCGGGACAGCAAGAATTAGCTTCGGCCGGTACAATTCTAAGGAAGCGGCACGTGCGCTTGGCCACTTTCTCCGGGTCTCTTTGGATCGTTTACGCCAAAAGTCTTGAGTTTTTGTGTTGCCGGCAACGTAACCGAACGATTTTTACGTCGTAATACTTTGTTAACGCACCGATAAGAACGAGAAAAAAACTTCATCTAAAATCGGACTGAGAATGGCTGGCAGTGACGCCAACGATCTAGTCTGTGAGATGGGCACCTTGACACGTGTACTTCCGAGTGTTAACGTATGACTTCTTAATCGTCCTTTGGGCGAGAAGAAATTTTTTAGATCACAGACTCGGGAAGTTCAATGACGAACGCAAGAGGCCGTGACCAACAAGTGAAGCAGTAAGAGCCTGCTTCGGAGGATAACGAAAACAACATGCCAGTAGAAAACGGGATTGCCACGGCGCCAAGGCGAGGGCGTGCGATTACGGTTCGCACACCAGGACGCCAAATGTACGCCGAAGCCGGCAGCACCCCCGTTCTAGATGACCCAGCTGTAGAGCCGGGTGAAGAAGATCTGTTAGACCTTGAGGCGGCGGACGAAGAAGAGGAAGAGGCTAAACCCACTTCCGATGACTCTGAAGAACTTGAGATGTGGATGCGGCAAACCCGCCGCGCACAACTTCTGACTCCAGAGCAAGAAGTCGATCTCGCCCGTAAGGTCCAAGCCGGAGACATGAACGCGAAGCGGATTCTCATCGAATCCAACCTGCGACTCGTTGTCTCTATCGCCAAGAAATACAACGCGCGAGGAATTCCGCTCGCTGACCTGATTCAAGAGGGCAACCTCGGTCTCATTCGTGCGGTCGAAAAGTTCGACTGGCGAAAGGGTTTCCGCTTCAGCACGTACGCCACTTGGTGGATTCGACGAGCCATCGCTCGTGCGATCATCAACCAGGGACGAACAATCCGAATTCCGGTTTACGTTGCCGAGTTGATCAACAAGGTCGTCAAGACGGCTTCCCGATTGCAGCAAGAGCTTCAAAGAGAACCGACCGAAGAAGAGATTTCGAAAGAAGTTGGCCTCTCGATTGATCGTGTTCGAGAAATGATGCGGGTTGCCGTGGAGCCAATCTCCTTGGAAACACCGGTCGGCGAAAAGGACAACTCCAGCATTGGAGACTTCGTTCAGTCGCAGAACATGCCTTCCCCGGGAGACGTGACCTTTACGCTCATTCGACGGGAAGAAATCGATGGCATTCTCGGTCGACTGACCTCGCGAGAGCGAGATGTCGTTCGACTCCGGTTCGGCCTAGATGACGGTCGTCAGCGCACCTTGGAAGAGGTCGGAACCGAACTCAACGTCACCCGAGAGCGGGTTCGACAGATCGAACTCCGTGCGATGAAGAAGCTCCGCCACATTGGCCAAGAGCTGAACGCGCAAGGATTCACGATCACGCCTTCGCCAGCGAACGGCTAAGAAAGTAAAAAAGGGGAGCGGACCAAATGGTCCGCTCCCCTTTTTTGCGTCTGACGGTCTATCGGCCAGATTTGAGCAAGTCGCGAATCTCGACCAGCAACTTCTCTTCCGCCGTCGGTTCTGGTGGTGCCGCTGGCGCTGGCTCCACTTTCGGCTGGAGACGATTCACCGTCTTCACCAGGAAGAAAACCACGGCCGCAACGATCAGGAACTGGATGAGGCTGTTCAGAAACGAACCGTACGCAATGACCGGCCCCAACTTCTTGGCTTCGACAAGAGCGAGACCGCTCGGTACCTTGGCGTCCAACGGCACATAGAGGTTGGTGAAATCCACTTTGCCGACCAGCAAGCCGATGGGCGGCATGATGATCTCATCTACCAAACCCGTGACGATCTTGCCGAATGCAGCGCCGATGATGACGCCGACGGCGAGATCGATGACATTCCCCCGAAGCGCGAATTCTTTGAATTCTTTAACAATTGACATAACGAAACACCGACGAACTGACGACATTCACTAGAACGTTCGCTCAGAAAGTCCAATCGAAAGTACCCGCTCTACCGCCGCTCCGAACTCTTCCGCCACCGCTTGAGCATCAAACGGCGTGAAAACGCCTACGTAACCCCGTATCTGCGAGTCCATCGGCCCGAACGGAAAGCTACTCTGAAGTAGTGCACCGTGATGGGTCACGCGCAACGCACAACCGCCCAATTTTTTCCCGGTCGACCGATCGGTGACGTCATAGCCGGTCCGGAGCGAAAAGCAATCGGCTGACTCTGACCCACTCGGCGCCTTTACGTCGTTCGCAATGACCGCATCAATTTCTATAGTCTGAAAAGCCGCAAGGATTGGCGAAGTCAAACTCTCGTAGATGGGTCCGAGGCTGCGCAAGCTGGACTCGCTCGGCAGCGGAACGGCGACCGAGAGACAGATATCCTGACCGTGTTGAACGGCTCGGCCACCCGTTGGCCTTGCTACCCAGTGTGCCGTTAGCCCGTTTTGAAAGACCCGGTCCGGTCGCTGAAAGCGACCCAGTGAAACCCAGGGGCCATCCCAAAAATAAGCACGGGCTCCCGGCTGTCCAGATTCCGCCGCTGAAAGGAGTTCAACGTCCAATTCCATGTTCCTCGGCCCGGAAAATGGACCTTGGACCACAAAACTGGACGTGCTCAACGCTAGGCTAAGACCGGCTTTGGCGCTTGCCAGCGTACGTCGAGGTTCTTCACTGCCGCCGTTTCGTCTAGGCGGCCGACCACCGCGGTCGATGGTGCCGCGTGAAGCACGTCGGGAGTCGTCATTGCCTCATGGCAAATCTCGATCATCGCGTCGCAGAATGCGTCAAGCGTTTCCTTCGACTCCGTTTCGGTGGGCTCTATCATGAGGCACTCCGGAACGATCAACGGGAAGTAGTTCGTCGGCGGGTGGAATCCGTAGTCAATCAGCCGTTTGCTGATATCGAGCGCCCGAACGCCGTGGTTCTTCTTATACTTTTCGGCGGTCAGGATGCACTCGTGCATACACGGTCGATCGTGAGCCGGTGGAAGGACTTCCTTTAGCCGAGCCCGAACGTAGTTTGCGTTGAGCACGGCGTAGCGCGAAATGTCCGCCATGTTCTCGCGGCCGTAAGCCATGAGGTAGGTGTACGCACGGACTTCCATCAAGAACTGTCCGTAGTAAGCACTCACTCGGCCGATGCTCAATGGTCGCTCGTATTCGGCGATCACTTCTCCGCTCTCCTCTTCCCGCTTGATCACCGGAACCGGCTGGTACGGAGCGAGGTGGGCTTGCAAGCCGATCGCACCGCATCCCGGACCGCCGCCGCCGTGTGGCGTGCTGAAGGTCTTGTGCAGGTTAAGGTGCATGCAGTCAAAGCCGTGATCGCCAGGTCTCGTCGTGCCGACCATTGCGTTCATGTTTGCGCCGTCGCAGAAAACCTGGCCACCGGCATCGTGGATCATCTTGCAGATCAGCGAGATGTTCGGTTCGAACAAGCCAAGGGTGGATGGGTTAGTGAGCATCAAGGCGGCAACCTTATCCCCATGCTCTTCGAGCGATTTGGTCAGGGCCGCGAGATCGGTGTTGCCGTCAGCGTCAGTTGGAACCGGCTTCACGTCGTAACCGCAACGGGCCGCAGAAGCTGGGTTCGTTCCGTGGGCGCTGTCGGGCACGAGAACGATATGTCGCTGAGTCTGGCCAATTCGCTCGTGATACGCCTTGATCAGCATTAAGCAGGTCATCTCACCGTGTGCGCCAGCGAGTGGCTGAAGCGTAATGGCATCGAAGCCTGTGATTTCGCAAAGAATCTCTTGCACTCCGTTAAGGAGCTCAAGCGCGCCGGGGATGGTTTCGACCGGCTGCATTGGATGCAACGCGGCGAATCCCGCGTATCGAGCGGTGACCTCATTGATCTTCGGGTTGTATTTCATCGTGCACGACCCCAGCGGATAGAAGCCGGTGTCGATGCCATAGTTGATCTGACTCAGATTTGTAAAGTGCCGGACCAAATCCAGTTCGCTCACCTCTGGCAAATGGAGTTCTTCTCTCAATTCGCCAAGTGCAGCCGAAAGGTCCACTTCGGGGGTATCGCACTTCGGGACATTGCAACCCAAGCGTCCAGATCTGGACTTGTCAAAAATGAGTTGGGGCTCGGGGACTCGCTTAGAACGCGTCGGTCTCACTCGAAAATTGTACCTACGCACCCGAAAACATCATCTCTATCGGAAAACGAATTCTTCAATAAAGAAAAAGTCAAGTTTTTTGAGAATTTTTCTCTTTAAATACCCCTAGCCCGTATTGTGAAATGGACCAAGTGCCTATAGAATTGCGCACCGGCCCCGATATGGGAGCGGAGTGTAGTCATGCGATCAAACTTACAATTTGCCCTTCCCCTTTGCGCGCTCGCGCTTGTACTTGGATCTGCTGGTTGCGGCGGTTCTGCGACCGATGCGGCCACGAGCGTTCGCTCCGGTCTCGTTACCGCCCAAGAAGAAACGCCGCTGATGGCGGTTACCCGTTGCGGCTTCGTTGAACCATCCGCTGCCGAGCAGACACGAATCGAGCTTGGCCTCCGACCGGTGAACGCCAAGGCCTGGACCACTGTCACGATCCCGGTTTACTGGCACGTTATCAACAAGGGAACGGGCCTTGCGAACGGGGATATTCCTCAGTCTCAGATCGATGCGCAGATTCAGGTCTTGAACAACGCTTATTCCGGCGCAACCGGTGGCGTGGACACCGGCTTCCGCTTCCAGCTGATCTCCGTAGATCGAACTACGAACGCAACCTGGTATACGATGACCCCAGGCACGACTGCTGAAACGCAGGCTAAGAACGCGCTTCGACTTGGTGGAAAGAACGCTCTCAACGTTTACTCGGCGAACATCGGCCAGGGCCTGCTCGGTTGGGCAACCTTCCCATCGTCGTACGCAAGCGCTCCGAAGAGCGACGGCGTAGTTCTTCTCTTCTCTTCGGTTCCGGGTGGAACGGCAGCTCCATACAACCTTGGCGATACCGGTACTCACGAAGTCGGACACTGGCTCGGCCTTTATCACACGTTCCAGGGTGGATGCACCAAGAACAACGACTATGTCGCCGACACTGCGGCAGAGCGATCACCAGCCTACGGCTGCCCAGCAAACCGAGACTCTTGCACGGGGCGAAGCTACCCAGGAACCGACCCGATCACGAACTTCATGGACTACACCGACGATTCGTGCATGTTCCTGTTCACCAATGGTCAGAGCACCAGAATGCAGAGCTTGTACACCACGTACCGCCTGTAAAGCCGATACAAAAAAGACCTCCCCGACAAGTTCGGGGAGGTCTTTTTTGTATGTTAGGACTAGGCGATTGTGTGCTTGAGTGACGATACGAACCGATCAATCTCGGCCTTTGTTCGCTTTTCCGTCACTGCGACAAGGAGAGAGTTCTCCATATCGGCGTAGTACGAGCCCAAGGGCAATCCGGCCAAAATGCCGTCCTGAAGCAAGCTGTCCCGGACCTCGTTCGCGTTCTTTGGAAGATCAATCACGAATTCGCAGAAGACCTTCGCGCTCGGGTGGCGTCGATGCACGCCGATGGAAGCGAGCTCGCTGATCAAATAGTGCGCGTTTCGTACGCTCGACTCGGCGACGGCTTTCATTCCATTCTTTCCAAGGGCGCTCATGTGAACAGTACAAGCGAGAGCCATCAAAGCTTCGTTTGTACAGATGTTTGAAGTCGCTTTTTCACGCCGGATGTCCTGCTCTCGCGTTCGAAGGGTCATGACATAGCCCGGAAGATCGCCATGCGCCTCCTTGGTTCGTCCCACGATACGGCCCGGGATGCTTCGGACGAACTCCTTCTTGGTGCAGAAGAGGCCAACAAGCGGACCGCCCAGACCCATTGCGACGCCCATTGGCTGCCCTTCGCCAACCACAACATCCGCGCCGTACGCACCTGGAGGGCTCATCAGTGCGCAACCAACAGGATCAGCCGACACGATGAACATCGCACCGTGGGTCTCGCTCGCCTGTTTCGCCGCGTTCAGGTCCTCGATTACACCAAAGAAGTTGGGACTTTGAACGAGAATGCAGGATGCTCCAGCCGCTGCCGAGTAGTCCGTCGTGAGACCGTTTTCGATTGGCAGCGTAACAACCTCGATCCCCATCGACCAGCAATACGTGTCAAGGACCTGTCGGTAATGCGGATGCACGGCCTGGCTGACCGCGACCTTGTCGTGCCCTTTGATGCCGACCGCCATGATGGCGGCTTCAGCAAGCGCCGTCGCGCCGTCGTACATCGATGCATTGGCGAGGTCCATGCCGTAAAGTTCGGCAATCATGGACTGGAACTCGTAGATCGTCTGCAGATAGCCCTGCGACGCCTCTGGCTGGTACGGGGTGTACGAAGTTAAGAATTCGCCGCGACTGATGATCGCACTGACGGTGCTCGGGACGTAGCGATCGTAAATGCCAGCGCCCAGGAAGCAGACGTTGTCTTCCAGGTTGACATTCTTCGCGCTCAGCTCTTTCAGGTGCGAAGCCAATCGGCTCTCATCCAGAGCATTTGGCAGGGCAAGCGCGCCGACCTTGACGCGGAGTTCATCCGGGATCTCGCGGAAAAGCTCGTCGATAGAATCTGCTCCGATCGTTGCGAGCATCTCGCGCACGTCGGCTTCGGTGTGTGGAATGTATGGCATGTGGGATTAGCCGACGATCGCCTGATAGCGAGCCGCGTCCATGAGCGCATCCACGTCGGCTGGATTCGAAAGTCGTACTTTCAGCATAAATCCGGCCCCGTATGGATCGGAGTTCACTAGGGCAGTGTCTACCGCCAAAGCGGGATTGGCCTCTATGACTTCTCCAGCAACGGGAGCGTACAGGTCGCTGACGCTCTTTACGGATTCGACTTGGCCAAAAACGTCACCGACTTGGAGAACACGTCCAACCTCGGGAAGCTCAACAAAAACAACGTCTCCGAGTTCGCTTTGGGCAAAGTCGGTCACTCCAATCGTGACCACATCACCTTCAACTTTCACCCACTCATGCGACTCGACGTACTTTAGATCACCAGGGACATTGGACATAGCTCGGTATACGGAAGATTACCAGTCCCCCTCATCCAACAGAATTCGAGCCGATGAAATTGCTAGAAATCACCGTTGACCGTGCATCGAGATACTATTTCTTGCGCTTTAGGTGATAAATTAATCCGTGATGCGATCGACGATTTTTGCTGCGCTGCTGCCCTGCGTGATTTTGGCCACAGCATCCGCCGATCAAGGAGCAAAGAAACCAGCTGCTCCCTCTGAGAAGCCCGTGATCGACGCCATTCTCAGAATGCACCCCAAGGTCATGAATCTTGAGGTGATCATCGCTGCTCGCCTCACGAAGACTCAACTTGAAGATTTGCGCACCAACTTCCAGGTGACGACGTCAACGGCCATGTTTAGGCACTCGGCCCAGACTTCGAACTTTGTGCTGTACAAGAATCCAGAAAACGATGTGCAGATCGGCCCTGAATTCTGGCCGGGCCTCGTTCTAGAGACTTCGATCCTGAACCCGGCGCAACGCCGAAATGCCGCCCGAGCGTTGGCCAATCTTGAAAATGTCGGAACGCTTCGGCTTCCGGAGGTGCAAACCTACCTTGGCCTCAACGCTGCTCAGAAGAAGAAGTTTGCCCAGATCGCTACGGCGAGCCCGCTGCTCACGGAGGCAGAAGTAATTTCGCCCATCGAAAAGACGGCTGGCCTGTTTGCGCAAATCAACAACGCGTACGAAATGTCGGTGGAGAAAACCCTGACTCCCGCCGAATTCGACGCTCTGACGGCGCAGTTTGCCGATGCCATTAAGCGTCTGATCGCATTGAAGCAAGAAGAAGAAGTCGCCAGAAAGGCGGCCAACCGATTTAAAGCCTTCTTCGCGCTGCTCACGCCCGCTCAGCAAGCCAAGTGGCGCGCTTTTGCGACCATCGAAGCACGGAAACCCGATTTCTGAGCCGCAGTCGGTACTCTCAGTTTCGGTGAAGATCGCGTTTGTTTCGCTATTCCCAGAGCACATCACACCCTGGGCATCTTCGAGCATGATCGGGCGTGCCGCCACTCGGGGTCTGATCGAACTCAAAAGTGTGAACCCGCGGAACTTCACGTACGACCGCAACAACAAGGTGGATGACACCCCGTTCGGAGGTGAACCGGGCATGTTGATCAAGGCTGAGCCCGTCGCGTTAGCCGTCGAATCCTTGGGCTGGAACAAGCCGAAAGTGATCTTGACCGACCCTGCCGGCAGAAGCTTCCAGCAGTCCGATGCGATTCGGCTTTCCGCCGAATCTGAACTAGTCTTTCTGTGCGGGCACTATGAGGGCATTGACGACCGTGCCGCCGAGTATCTGAACGCGGAGCGGTTCAGCATCGGCGATTACATTCTCACCAGCGGTGAACTAGCCGCGATGGTGATGGCGGATGCAATTGTCAGAAATCTTCCCGGCGTGCTTGGAGATTCGAACAGCCTTTCGGCAGACTCTCATTCCGACGGATTGCTGAGTGCTCCGAACTACACCAAGCCGGAAACCTGGCGCGGCATCGAAGTACCACCGGTGCTCCGGAGCGGAAATCATCGAGAGATCATCAAGTGGCGCAGGCAGCAAGCTCTGCGGATTACGCTTCAGAATCGACCTGATCTCTTGGCAAAAGCCGAACTGAGTGCGGAGGACGTAAAACTCATCTCATCCCCGGACAAAACGTAGAGAAGCCCAGAGGTGATGTGTCATACTTGCTTCTTGCGTTCATGCGCCTCTTCCTGGCGCCGCTGGACTCGATGGGAGCGTTCAGCGCTCTACCGGGCCACCTCTAGGTTCAAACCTGAGATGAGCTTAACGAAAAGGAAGGAACAGATATGTCAAAGCAAGCGATTTTGAACACCGTCGCCCAGCCGTACTTGAAGACGGATTTGCCAAAGATTTGGCCTGGCGACACCGTAAAGGCCTCCGTAAAGGTACGTGAAGGCGGCAAAGAGCGAATCCAGCTCTTCGAAGGCACGGTCATTGCCATCAAGAACGGAGGAATCGCCGAAACGATTACCCTTCGCAAGATTTCCAACAGCGTTGGCGTGGAACGAACCTTCCCTCTCCACTCGCCAAACGTTGCAAAGTTTGAAGTGACCCGACGTGGTCGCGTTCGACGAGCCAAGCTTTACTACCTCCGAGATAAGGTTGGTAAGGACGCTCGAATCCGCGAAAAGCGCTGATCCCAACTCCTACATAGAACCTATGAGCCAGCTGATGTACTTCGATCCGTCGTGCCTGCTGGCTCAAGCCATTGGTTCCCGTGAGTTCATCGACAAAGTCGCCCGAACTCCGCTCAGCGAGATCTTCTACCTATCGCTGGCCCTAACCATTCTTCGGTTAGCCGCGTACCCGATACTCGCAAAGACCGAAATCCACAAACGCGGTTTTATCTACAAGATCGCGAAGTTCCTTAACGAGTTCTTCGACGCCGTCATCTATGCCGGCGTGTTTGTGTTCATGCTCATCCGGCCCTTCGCGCTGCAAGCCTTTGTCATCCCTTCTGGATCCATGTGGCCGACCCTGTATGTGAACGACCTGATCGTGCTGAACAAAGCGGTGTATCGGTTCTCAAAGCCGAAGGTCGGCGATATTGTTGTCTTCCGACCGCCGGTGGAAGCACTGCAAGCCTCGCAGCTCTATGAGGACGGTCAGCCGAAGGTCGACTACATCAAGCGATGCGTCGGCGTGCCAGGCGACGTGGTCGAGCTTAGAGAAGGCGTTCTTTACCGCAATGGGAAAGAGGTCGAGGAACCGCACAAGAATCTGACCGATTGTCCAGATCGACGCGGTTGTGAAAACAACTACGTCACCTTGACTCCAGAGCAGATCGCCGAGCGGACCAGAGCCAGTTTCAAACTTGTAAAGCGCGGCGACAAAATCATTCCGTTTAACTACACCGAGTTCGACGCCAACGCAGCGATCCCGATGTCGAAGTCTTGGTCCGAAGGTCCGGCTTATGCCGTTGCCGGTGCCTACGTCATTCCGGATGTTGAAGAAGCGAAGCGACTTAAGGATTCCCCCGCAGAGAAGTTGCCAACGGGCTATTACCTCTTCATGGGCGATAACCGAAATTACTCCTTCGACGGCCGCGGCTGGGGCATCGTGCCAGAGTCAGAAATCGTCGGCCGAGCCGAAGCCATCTGGTTCCCGCTGAGCCGAATCCGCCTCACGAAGTGACCGTTAGCTCCCGGCTCGAGACCTCGGGTCCGGAATTATCTAGGTTGACATTTGCGCCGTCGCGACGGGAATAGATGTGAGCCAACCGCCGAAAACCGAAAATTTATCAATGCGCTCTAAGTCGGGAGGATTTATAAATAAATTTTCCGCGTTACCACGAGATGGTGGGCCCGGTGGGGTTCGAACCCACGACCAAGCGGTTATGAGCCGCCTGCTCTTACCACTGAGCTACAGGCCCCAGCGCCTATAGGGTACCGCCGCGAACCATAATATGGACATGACGCCGACGTCGCATTTTGCTCCTGAAGACTTCATTGGCGACGATGCCCTGATGATCGAGACCGCCGAACGGTTCTCTCGCGAAGAAGTCGTCCCGCGCGCTGAGGCCATCGACCATCAGGAACCCGGCCTGATGCCGCGGCTGATCCGCGAAGCCGGGCAACTTGGACTATGCGGCATCGACACCGCCGATGCCTACGGCGGACTCGGACAGAGCAAGAATCTCGCTGCCCGAATGCTGGAAATGCTCAGCCTCAATGGTTCGTTTAGCGTCACTTACGGCATCACCAGCGGCATCAGCCAAGTCGGCCTGTCCCTCTTCGGAACGGACGCCCAGAAGGCCCAATGGCTCCCTGCCCTCGCAATGGGTGAGCAGATCGGCGCCTACTGTCTGAGCGAACCCAACAGCGGCTCCGACGCCCTAAGCGCCACCACAAAAGCTATTCCTCAAAATGGAGGCTATTCGCTGACCGGCACGAAGATGTGGATCAGCAACGCCCAATGGGCCGATGTCTTCCTCGTTATGGCCAAGGTGGACGGCGAAAAGTTCTCCGCCTTCCTGGTTCCGCGAAACACCGACGGACTAGCGGTCGAGCGCGAAGAGTACAAGATGGGTCTCAAAGGATCCAGCACTGCCCGGGTCACTCTGAACGATGCTTGGATCCCAGCCGAGAACCTTCTCCACGAAGAAGGCAAGGGCCACCAAGTCGCTTTCAACGCCCTCAATATTGGCCGCTTCAAGCTGGCCAGCATGAGCATTGGCCCCGCTCGTTACGCCATCGAGATTGCCGCCGAATACGCCAAGAACCGAAAGCAGTTCGGCCAATCTTTGGCTTCCTTCGGGATGATCCAAGAAAAGTTCGCCCGCATGGCGGCGCTGTTCTATGGCGCCGAAAGCGCGATCTATCGAGTTGGCGCGTTGATCGACGATGCCTTTGCTGAAACCGGCGGAACCATCGATGGCAACCGGAAAGCCGCGGAGAAGTACGCCATCCAGTGCGCGATGGTCAAGGTCTTCAGCACGGAAGCCGAGTCCGAGATCGTCGACGAAGCACTTCAGGTCTATGGAGGCTATGGCTTCACCGAAGAGTTCCCCATCGCCCGCGTGTACCGCGACGCCCGCGTGAGCCGAATTTACGAAGGAACGAACGAGATCAATCGTCTTTTCATCGCCGGACGCCTGGCGAAGGAAGGCGTCATTCCTCCTTTCGAGCGCCAAACCGAGCAAGCCGCCGCGGCTGATCTTGCCATGTACGACTTCATCCTCGAATCCGCAAGGTTGAGAAGCGAGCGATACCCTTCACTCGCTCCATTGCATGAAGTTCTAACCGAGATCCTAGCACCCAAGCGCATCTTGGCGAACTCACGGATCAAAGGCGATGGAGACATCGACTTCCCAGAACCGGACGTCGAGGCCATCGGCGCGGCTACGCTTGAGCGTGGCCGTCCGTGGTCCGCGGTTTAAATTGGGACCTTTTGCCAAAGCGCAACGAAGCGAGCCCTTAGACTAGACGCATGCTTGCATCGTTGCTCCTTGGCTCGCTTCTCGTCCAGACCCCATCTTCCCTTCCGCCCATCGGCCTTGCGCTGAACGTGAAGGAGAGCGCCAGAGAAGAGGACTTCCTCGACAGTGCTCGCGAGCAAATCCGCTTCGGGCTCACTGCGAGCACCGTTTCGTACAGCTGGAACGAACTAGAGCCAACGCCCGGAGCATTCGATCTCAAGAAGGCCGATGACTCTATCGGAATCGCAAAATTTGTGGGTGGCGATGCATACGTCACGATCAAGGTTCTCGACACCACCAACAAAATCCTTCCCGAGGACCTGAAGGGTCAAGCGTTGAATTCGCCAGAAGTCAAAGAGCGGTTCGCCACCCTCCTCCGAAACCTGCTCTCTAGGTTCAACAACAAGGTCAAGGCAATCAGTCTTGGCAACGAAGTCGATGTGTATCTGACCGCTCACCCGGAAGAAGTGCCCGCCTACTTGGATTTCCTCGCCGCCGGACGCGCCGTTCTAAAGGAGAGCGCGCCGGATATGAAATGTGGCGTGACCACAACCTTCGAGGGGCTGCAGCAGAATCGTCCCTTGATCGAAAAGCTCCAGAACGGCAGCGACGTCGTTTTCATGACCTACTATGCGACCAAGCCGGACTTCAGCCCGCAACCGCTGACGGAGGTCCCAAAGAACTTCAGCACGATGCTCATCTTCGCGGGCAGCCGCAAGCTCGCCCTCCAAGAAATCGGGCTACCAGCCTCTGAAACGCTCTCCAGCAGCGAGGACATTCAGGCGAAGTTCGTGACTACGGTCTTCGACCTCCTTCGCAAGCACAAGAACCAGATTGAGATGGCGGCGTACTTCATTCAGGTCGACTTCAATCGCGACTTGCTGGATGTTTACGCGAAGTACTACGGCTCCGACGATCCTCGATTCCGTGCGTTCTTAGGCACGCTCGGACTCCGCAAAGCAGACGGAACACCCCGAAAGGCGCACGCAGAATTCAAGAAACAGCTTCAACAAGGCTGAAAACCGAACGGTAATTAGGGTGCCTGAAACTTTGTCTTTGCATGATTTCAAATAATTGAGGATAATCCTCGTAATCGTTCGGCAGTGTAGGCGAGCGGGTATCTGCCTCGACCTGCGTCGGGGCATCTATTTGGAGCAACAATGACGCCATCAGACGCCCTGAGTTACATTCAAGAAAACGACGCCCAGTTCGTTGAGATTCGGTTTACCGACCTGCTCGGAACGTGGCAGCACTTCACCGTTCCGGTGGACCACTTCGATCACGACAAGTTCGAAGACGGCCTCGCCTTCGACGGCTCGAGCATCCGCGGCTTCCAGGCCATCAACGAGTCGGACATGCTGCTGATCCCAGATCCATCGACCCTGTTCATGGACCCGTTCACAGATGCTCCGACTGCGGTCGTCATCTGCAACATCGAAGACCCGCTCACCCGACAGCCATACGGAAAGGACCCACGCTTCACCGCCATTAAGGCCGAGCAGTACCTGAAGTCCACCGGAATCGGCGACACGGTCTACTTCGGACCAGAAGCTGAGTTCTTCGTTTTCGACAGCCTTCGCTACTCGACCAAGCCAGAAGACACCTTCGTCAAGATCGAATCGGACGAAGCTCACTGGAATAGCGGTTCGGAAAGCGGCACCGGTTACACGATTAAGCCAAAGGGTGGCTACTTCCCTTGCGCGCCGGTCGATAAGCTTCAGGACCTGCGATCGCTCATGGCGCTCAAGATGCAGGACGTTGGCATCAACGTCGAAATGCACCATCACGAAGTCGCCACTGCCGGTCAGTGCGAAATTGACATGCGGTTCGACACCCTTGTGAAGATGGCCGACCAGGTCATGAAGTACAAGTACGTGGTTAAGAACACTGCCTACCAGCAGGGCTTCTTCGCGACCTTCATGCCAAAGCCGCTCTTCGGAGACAACGGTTCCGGTATGCACTGCCACCAGTCGATCTGGAAGAACGGAGACCCGACCTTCTACGACGAAGCTGGCTACGCTGGCCTCAGCGACAACGCGCGATGGTACATCGGCGGCATCCTCAAGCACGCTCCAGCGCTGCTTGCCTTTGCTGCTCCAACCACCAACTCGTACCGACGACTGGTTCCAGGCTACGAAGCTCCGATCAACTTGATCTACTCGGCTCGAAACCGATCGGCCTGCGTTCGAATCCCGATGGTCAGCAAGTCGCCAAAGGCGAAGCGAATCGAGTTCCGCGCTCCAGACCCAATGGCCAACCCGTACTTGACGTTCGCGGCGCTGTTGATGGCTGGCCTCGACGGAATCATGAACAAGATTGAGCCACCGAAGCCAATCGACAAGGACCTGTACGAACTGCCACCGCTCGAAAAGGCCGGCATCGAACAGACTCCAGGCTCCCTCCGAGCAACCCTCACCGCGTTGGCGAACGACCACGAGTTCTTGCTCCGTGGCGACGTCTTCTCGAAGGAGCTCATCGAGAGCTACATCGAGTACAAGCTTGAGCACGAATGCGATGCGGTCGACCTCCGACCACACCCATACGAGTACTACCTGTACGCGAGCGAGTAAGGCACAGTCAACCTCTGCAGGCAACCGAAGCATTCCTTCGGTTGCCTGTCTTTCGTTCAGTACGATTCTAGGCTCACTTTTTAGGATAAATTGCCCAAAATATGGACAGTACTGGTCGGATTGCCCCGATGTAGTGTTGAATATGAGGCAAGGAGCTAAAGATGCCAGACAGTAAAGCGGAACTTGTCACGAGTGAGCCCCAACCGATGTTTGTGAAAGAACGTCCGAGATTGAGCTACAAGGCAACGTATATTCCGGTGGACAATCTCGCCGCAAGCTTGGAACTGACTCCGCTTGAGCGGGCCGAATGGCATGCATCTGCCCTAGACTTAGCAGAACTTCTAGCCCAAGCAGGTCGCGATGCCGGACTTAATCCGAATCCTTAAGTGTCTTGCTGACGAAGGTGTTGATTTCGTGGTTGTCGGCGGATTTGCGGCGATGCTCCACGGCAATGATCGTGTCACACGCGACGTCGACCTTTGTGTAACCCTGTCAAGATCAAACCTCGGGCGTTTTGCCAATGCCATCAACCCGCTCGTGCCTAGGCTACGGATTAAGGGCCCAAGAATTGCGTTGGATGACCGCCCTCTTGGTGGTGCTTTCTCAAGCATTTTCACCGAAGCCGGGCAGATCGACGTTATCAACGAACTTTCAGGTACGGATAGTGTTTCAGGGATTTTTGAACGGGCAGTCATCTTCAAGCTCGGCACCTTCGAAGTTAAGGTCGCCCACATCGACGACCTGATCGCAATGAAAGAAGCCGCCGGGCGGCCGCATGACCTGCAGGACGCGGCTAACTTACGATGGTTGCGGGACGAGACGGCGCGACGCGCTGCTCAATCGCCTGGCGAGTAGCTTCTTGCGCGATCTCCATCGCGCGCATTCCCGCTTCGACATCGGGCAAATCTCCAATCGATCCTGTCTGGATGGCATCACGCCATGCCTCGTACATTCCCTCAAAATTCTTTTCAGAAGCTCCTGGCACCGCGCGGGTGTTGCTTCCATCCAAGATTTCTAGCTTCCAACCTTCACGGTTGTATCGAATCACCCCGCCCGTTCCGATCAATTCATACGTAAACGTGGAGGTTGGCTCTTTCGCCGTATGGCCGTAGGTGAAGCTCATATCCACCATCGTGTGGGCGCCAGATTCGTGGTCTAAGTGGGCGTACACGTGATCTGGTGCTTCGTAGTTGCTTACCCAAGCTCCCGCGCCATGAATCCGGACTACCTCCGAGCCAAGCCACCAGCGGGCTAGATCAATTTGATGGACTCCGCAGTCAACCATCGGGCCGCCTTCGAGCATTCTCCCTCGCCAGAGCGGGCTCTCAATCCACTTCCCGCTGCCGTCGTTCATCCATTGGCCGTGCAGGTTCCAAAGATAAACCAAGCGCAGGCTGCGGACCTCGCCGATGACGCCTTCTCGCACCCAGCGCCGGATATCTTGCGCCGCGTGGCTGAATCGATACACGAGCCCAACCATCAGCAATCGATCCGCAAAGCTCATGGCCCGGCACATTTCCTCGGCATGCTCTCGCGTGGTCGTGACCGGCTTCTCGCAGAGCACGTGAACCTTTGCGGCGGCGGCGCGCAAGACATTATCGTGATGCACTCCCACTGGCGAACAGATGCTCACGGCATCAAGCGGATGGGAAAAAAATGCATCGAGATCGTCGAAAGGCTGACCGCCGTTCCGTTGGGTGAACTCTTGAGCCTTACCGGGAACCGGGTCGTAGGCCGCAGCGAGCTCGACCCCGGAAGTCCGATGAATTGCGGGAGCGTGACCAAACCCGGCCACGCTCCCGCATCCGATAATCCCAACTCGAATCACCGAACTATCGTACCGGTGGAGCGAACGGTTCCGTCACTTTGGGCTGGCGCTTGCGAAGTGATCTGCGGAACCAGAGTCCAACCAAAAGCACCGGTAGCCAAATCGGTCCCATTGCGACAAACCACAACAAGACGGAAACGATGCTTTGCAGGGTCGACCGCATCGAGATCATGCTTTCACCCCAGGCCTGACTAAACCAGCCCGTGTCCTTTACTGGGGCCGTGGCGTCGGCAGACTGAACCCAATTGACCGAGATGTTAGACATCGCAGCTTGCGCTCGCAAGGACTTGTGTTGGGCCGCCATGCCCTCAATCTCAGACCGCAGCCCCATCAACCGGTCGCTCAAGGCAATGTGATCTTCTAGTTTTCTCGCCGCTGCGAGCATTTGGCGGTACGAGTTCTCTTGAGCTCGCATGGTTTGTAGCCTTGCACCGAGATCGGCGACTTGAGCGGTCACGTCCTGCGTTGTGATGGACTGGCTGGTCCGCACGCCCTGAGCTTGAAGGAAATCGAGGGCCGAATAGAATTTTCCGGCCGGAACGCGCAACACCTGGGTGACCTGCGCTGATGGTGCCCCGAGACCCGAACCGGTGGATGATTCGACAAATCCGTCGTTGGTACGAAGCCACACGGTCGCTTTGCGTTCGGCTTTCTCAACATCCACAACGCGGATGCTGATTTGGGCCGATTGGATAATGTCGCGGTTCTGAACCCTCGTTTGCACGCTTGCTTGGTTGGAAGCGAGCGTGCCGTCGGCCGACTTTGCGGCTGGAGAATTCGCTTCCGAGCTGAAAGCCGCCGAAGCAGCCTCGGGGCTGGACTTGACCGCGGTGGCGTAGTCTGCGGTTCCAGACTGGCTGCAACCAAAGCTGGCTACCCCGACTAAAAGGGACGGGACGAAGAACTTTCCGGGCATCATTTCATAGCTCCAATTGCGCTGTGGTCCTGCGCACAATTGGAGTGTTAGAAACGCCTAGAAGCGTTCAAAGAATTTTTAGCGACCGGATTTTGAAGCCGGAGAACCCAGATTGCCTGGAGTTTCTTGGAAAGCCGGGGCATTCTGGTTGCCGTGTCCAGCACGGTTCGCAACCGTCGGCTCGCCAGGCTGAAGGCCGGTGCCCTTTCCGGCTTCACCGTAGGTTGTGGTGAGGCCTTGGGTCTGGCCGTTCTTGGCACCTTCGGAGTACCGAGTCTTGATGTTTTGGCCACCGGTCGCGTTGGCGGTTCCGGCGAGAGCGTATTCGTCTCCCTTCCAGGTACCTGGCTCATTCGGAGTCGTTGCCGACTCAAAGCTCTCCCAGCTCTTGATCCGGCAACCGGACAGCAAAAGAACCGTCAAAACCGCGAGAAGAACTGAGCCTTTGCGCACCCCTAAATGGTACCCGCGCGCACGAGAATGTGCGAAAGGCGTAAAGTTCCTGAATGCAATCGTTGTCGTTCCATGGTGCCGCGCAAACCGTGACCGGCTCCTGCCACCTCATCCAATTTGGGAAAACAAAGATCCTCGTGGATTGCGGTGTTTTCCAAGGCTCACGACAATTGCGTGACCAAAACTACGCGCCATTCCCGTTTGATCCGAGTGAGCTTGACCTCGTCGTCGTCACCCACGCGCACCAAGATCACATCGGACGGCTTCCCAAGCTGGTGAAAGGGGGCTATCAAGGCAAATTCCTCGCGACGAAAGCGACCATCGGCCTGGCTCGCATTGCGCTCCCAGATGCCGGACGAATTCAAGAGGAAGATGCCAAGCGCGCTCGAAAGCACGGCAGCCGCCACGCCGATCCGCAACCGCTTTTTAGTGAGGAAGATGCCTACGAAGCTTTGAAGCGGTTCGAGCCCATTTCCTACAATTCGTGGACTCCGCTTCCCGGTGGCGCGCAGTTGCGATACCGGTTTGCGGGACACATTCTCGGTTCCGCATTCGCGGAGATTGCGTGCCCAGACGGACAAATCCTCCTCATGGGTGGCGACTTGGGACGCTATAACACGCCGATCATTCGAGACCCTGAGACGGTGGATCATGCTGACTATCTCGTGATTGAAAGCACCTACGGGAATCGCTTCCACAGTCATGAAGATCCGCGAGCGCGGCTTGCGGAGGTTATGACAAACGCCGTCGAGACAGGCGGCGTGGTGGTCGTCCCAAGCTTCAGCATCGGCCGGACCCAGGAACTGCTGTACTACATCAGCGAACTGCAAGATGCCGGGCAGTGTCCGAAAATTCCGATCTTCCTCGACAGCCCGATGGCGGTGTCCGCTACCCAACTCTATGCTAACAGCAAGGAAGAGCATGACGAAGACATGCTGATTGCCGTAAGCGAGGGCGATCATCAACTTGAACCTGAGGGCTTCACGATTGTGCGCGACCGAGATGCCTCGAAGGCGCTCAACTTCCGCCCAGGCCCGTTTGTGGTCATCGCCGGTTCCGGAATGGCAAACGCGGGCCGCGTGGTTCACCACCTGATGCATCGGCTCGGACAAGCAAGCACCCAGGTTCTTTTCACCGGCTACCAAGCCGAAGGCACGCTTGGGCGGCGCCTGATGGACGGCGCCGATCGAGTCAAGATGCTCGGAACCGAAATTTCGGTCAAGGCGACCGTCGATAAACTGAACTCGCTCTCGGCCCACGCGGACCAGGATGAGATTCTGAAATGGCTCGGCGGATTCCGGCGCGCGCCGAAGACCACGTTCCTCGTTCACGGCGAACCGGATGCGCAACATGGACTTGAAGCGAGAATCAAAGCCGACCTTGGCTGGAACGTTGAGATTCCTGCGATGAATCAGTCGTTCGAACTCTCCTAACAAATGGCAACACGAATGAAAATCCTCGTTATCGGATCTGGAGCACGCGAACACGCCCTCGTATGGCGACTCGCGCAAGAAGCGGATGTCATCTGCGCCCCGGGGAATCCGGGAATCGAGGATGAGGTCGAGTGTTTCGCCGTCGCTGCGGTGGATACTCCCGGACTCATTGCTTTGGCCCGCGAGCAAGCGGTGGACTTGGTCGTTTATGGACCTGAGGATCCGCTCATCCTCGGTGGTGCCGACGCCTTTCGCGCGGCAGGCTTTGCCGTCTTTGGCCCCGGCTCCGCAGGTGCCCAGTTGGAGGGGTCCAAGGCGTTCTCGAAGGAGTTCATGGTCTCCGCTGGCATCCCGACGGCAACGCACGAGAGCTTCGTTGATGCGCAAACCGCGATCGAGTACGCCCGCATCCGATTTGCTGATGGCTACGGTGTCGTAGTGAAGGCCTCCGGCAATGCGCTTGGTAAGGGTGTGATCGTCTGCGAGGACATCTTCGAAGCCGAAGATGCGATCCAGCGGATCATGGTGGACCGGATTTTTGGCGACGCTGGTGCCGAGATCGTGATCGAAGATCGGCTCGACGGTCGCGAATTCTCCCTGTTCACCCTCATCAGCGACAACTACGCGGCGAGCTTGCCGATTGCTAGAGACTACAAGCGCATCGGCACGGGTGATTCCGGGCCAAACACCGGTGGCATGGGTTCTTTCTCCCCGGATGCCTCGATCACACCCGACTTGCTCCACGAAGTCGAAGAACGGATTATCCGGCCGACGGTCGTTGAACTTCATCGTCGAGGGCTGCCTTACCGAGGGAACCTGTTCACGGGCGTCATGCTCCATAAGGGTCGACCTCACTGCCTTGAATTCAATGTCCGGTTCGGTGATCCGGAGACGCAAAGCTTGATGGCTAGAATCCGTGGAGGATTTGCGGCGGCGCTATACGCTGCGGCAGTTGGCGAGGCGATCCCACCGGTAGAGTTTTCAGATGATGCGGCGGTCACCGTAGTTTTGGCAAGTGCGGGATATCCCGGCGAATACACGCGGGGCAAGAGAATAGAAGTCGGCCCGGTCGGTGAAAACGTGAAGTTATTCCATGCCGGAACAACGGTCGTAGACGGCTGGCTGGTCACGAATGGCGGAAGGGTAATGAGCGTGACCGCGACGGGAGAGACCGTGGAGGCCGCACGGTTTGCCGCGTATCAGGCCGTTAGTTCGGTCCGTTTCGAAGGAATGCAGTACCGCTCGGATATCGCCGAATCCATCTAGCGGGGTCACAAAATAAAAAGGGGTGCCCGAAGGCACCCGCTCTCCTTTAAACACACAAAGGAACTAAGCAACGATTCGTTGACTTTGGGCCAGAAATGAATGTTCCAACAATTTTTTCGGCTGGTACCCTTTCGGTGTGATTGACCGCTATTGCACCCCTGCGATGACCGAGATTTGGTCCCAAAACGCGAAGTACCAGACTTGGCAAGACGTGGAGGTTGCGATTGTGGAAGGGCACGTTGCGCTCGGACAAGTGCCGGCAGAAGCGCTCACCGCAATCCAGACCCGTGCTTCATTCACGGTCGAGCGATGCGAAGAGCTTGAGAAAGAAACCCGTCACGACCTGATGGCGTTTGTGCGAAATCTGAGCGAGAACATCGGCCCCGAAGGTCGATTTGTCCACTTGGGCGTCACAAGTTACGACGTCATCGACACCGCGCTCGGGATCATGCTTCGCAACTCCTGCGACGTGCTTCTGGCTAGCGGAGAAAGGCTTGCAACGGAAATCGCTCGCCTCGCGAAAGAGCACGCCAACACGCCATGTATCGGCCGCACCCACGGCATCCACGCCGAGCCCATCACCTTCGGATTCAAGTGCGCCAACTGGTACGCCGAACTTCAGCGAAACATGGAGCGCCTGCGCACGGCTAGAGCAGAAGTATCCGTAGGCAAGGTCAGCGGCGCGGTCGGCGTGCATGCGATTGCTTCACCTGAGCTTGAAGTCTGGGTGTGCAATCGTCTCGGACTCCAGGCCGACCCTGCCAGCACGCAAATCATCAATCGAGATCGTCACGCAAACTTTTTAAATGTCCTTGCCCTTCTCGGCGCTGGACTTGAACGCATCGCAACCGAGCTGCGGAACCTTCAGCGAACCGAGATTTTGGAAGTCCAAGAGGCATTTGCGAAGGGACAGACCGGAAGCAGCGCCATGCCGCACAAGCGGAATCCTTGGAACAGCGAGACGGTCTGTGGCCTGGCACGACTGCTTCGAGCGAATTCCCACGCTATGTTGGAAAGCGTTGCCACTTGGCATGAGCGCGACCTCACGAACTCTTCCCTCGAGCGCATCATTTTCCCAGACTCGTGCCAGCTTGCCGACTTCATGCTGAACCGACTAACCAGCATCTTGGCAGGACTACAAGTCTTCCCTGAGCGAATGCATCAGAACCTTCGTTTGATGGGTGATCTTGTGTTCTCCGAGCACGTGATGATCTCGCTTGTTCAAGCCGGCATGGCCCGCGAGGACGCCTACAAGGTTGCCCAGCGGAACGCGGCGAAGAGTTGGGAGGGCGAAGATTTCCGCACTTCCGTTACGAACGATCCCGACGTTCAGAGTCGCCTCACCCAAGAGCAGATTGATGAGATTTTCAGCCTTGAGCACCACCTCCGGCACGCAGGTCACACCATCGCGGCGGTTGGACTGAAAAGCTGAAATGTGCGCGAGATTCGGCGTCCAGCTTTCCCAAGCTCAGCTTGAGCTGACCTTCGGAATTGCGCCGGAAGAAGACGAACTTCTGGATCAACCGGAGGTTCGTCCGACGGACATGTCGATCATTCTTGCCTCCGACGCGGAAAGCCAAAGATGGCGCAAAGTTCGCTGGGGACTCGTGCCGAGCTGGGCTAAGGACGACCGATCCGCGGCCAACCTCATCAATGCCCGAAGTGAAACGGCCGCCGAAAAGCCCTCCTTTCGCGAAGCGATGAGTAAGCGCCGGTGCGTCGTTCCGGCGAGCTTTTACGTGGAGTGGCGTGACGAGGCTGCGGACGTGCAACTCAACTTGTTCGGTGAGCCTACGGCAATCTCCAAGCCCAAGAAAGTCAAGTACGCCTTCTTTCGGGCTGACGCCGAGGTCACCATCCTGGCCGGCCTGTGGGAACGATGGGCCGCTCCGGAGGGTCCGCTTGAGACCTTCACCATCCTCACGTGCGCCCCAAATGAGCTTGCTGGTGAGTTTCACGACCGCATGCCGTGCTTGCTAAGTGATGAGGATGCAGAAACGTGGCTTCGCCCAAGCACAACGGTCGAAGAAGCGCAAGCACTTCTTCGACCGTTCGATTCCGCCCAGATGGGAACTCGGCTAATCGCCGACTGAGTTATTCGCCGAGCAAACCGTTTAGGTAAGCCGCGAGCCGGTAGCCGCCTAGCACCGCCATTTTTCGCGAAAGATCTGCGGTTCGGCGCTCATAGCCGGCGGGCACCACGCCGCGGTTAGTAAGGCCACGATAGACCTCGGCAACCGCCACCTCGCTCTGTCGCTTGGCGATCGCTTCCCAGTTCAGGTTAGCAACGTCCTCATCCTTCGGCTTAAGATCGGCTCTAGCGAGCCAAGCGTTCGTGACCGCAACAAAGCTCGTGAGCCCATCCTGCTTCAGAGCCTTTTCGATTCCGTCATCCCAGTAACCATGCAGTCGGGTTTCGGTCGCGCTCGGAGTCACCTTAATGAAGAACTGATTCCCACCGTCATCGCCTCCAGGGAGGAATTCGCGACCAAAGTGCTCCGAGCAATGCAATGGTTGGTGAATATCGGCGATCACGTGCGTCGCCCAGTAAATCCAGAATGCGCCTTCGCGGTACTTCTGATTGGTTCCGGCGAGGGTCGTTTTCAGCCCGTTTTCTATCTGCTTCAAGCCATAGAGCGCATTTGAGGGGCGTGGCGGCGTTGGTGTTCCCGAGCCGGCAAAGAACAACGGGAAATCTACGTAGTGCCAAGTCTTCATCCGGTTCTCCTCGCTTCCACGCTGGAACGGATCTTGCGTAGGCTTGGTCCCCGGAGACTGCTTGTTAAGGTTGTTCACCCAGTCTTCAAACCGCTCAGACGGCTTTCCTTTGATGTCGTCGGGCCACAGACCTGCCTCGCGGAACCAGGGGCGGACCCGACTTTCGAGGTACTGCTCGGAGTACACATTATCGATGGGCCGCTTCGGCTGATAGGCGGTGTCCCCTTCGATGAGCGCACGAGCAATCTTTGCTTTCACCGCAGGCTTGAGAAGCTTCCAGGCGATGTCGTTGACTTGCTGGTGACCGATGCCATCCCAGCCGAAAGCCGAAGCTCCGGCAGCGAGGGTGAGCACGAGGCAGATATTGCGGCGCATGCCTATGGATACCTCAGACATCTAGAGTTTCATGCAACTATGCGAGCCCCTCGTGATCAAATCTATCGCTTCATAAGGATGGAAAATTGCACTGATTCTATCGAACCGAATCTACTTAATGACCATCATACGAGAGGGACTCATGTCCCATCTAAGTTGCCGTCATGAAAGCCGGACCATTTGCACTCGCCCTATTCACGCTCTCAACAATGTCGTTGGCAGACAGCCCGCAATCGCGCCAGGCCGGCGTCCGATGGCTTTCTGACATCGTGATTCAACTTAAGCCGAACCAGAACGCAGAGATTTTCGCCACTCTCAACGGCCTCAAGTACAAACGCGCGCTTCCTTCGATGAAGGACAGTTTTGTCTTCACCGTCGCCAATTCGTCGCTCGTTTCAGATGAAGTCACTCGCTTGCGACGGAACCGCAACGTTATTGGCGCTTGGCAAGACATGGTGGCACCGCGAATGCAGTGCCAGTTCGTTCCGAACGACCCGTATATCTATGCGATCGAGACGCAGCCCAACGCCCCGTCCGATGACACTTACTACTACGGCCAAGCTATTATCGGGTTGGAAGCGTTCGCTCAGTCGTATACCGGCTCGTCCAAGGGGTATTCGCCGTTTCCAATCCCGATCAACTTCCTCGATGACGGTTTCGAAGGCGCTCACCCAGACGTTGCCATCAACACGTTTGGTTATGATTTCATAGGAAACGATAACGACGTCCGTCAGCCTGGTTCATTCCACGGCACCGCGATGATCGGTTTGGCAACCGCCCGGGGCGGAAACGGAATTGGAGTTTGCGGTACGGCTCCACACGCAACGGCGAATGGTGTCCGCGTCAACGTCGTTTCTGGCCCGATCTCTGCCTATGTAAACGCCATGAACAGCGGCTATCCCAATAGCGCCATGGTTCACGGAAGCGTAATCACGATTCCTTGGCTCTCGGCGCCACTGGCTCGCACCGGCCTACAGCAGTCGAGTACGAACCTCAGTCTCGTGCACTTGATGCCGTCCGGAAACATGAATCGAACGGCGGAAGCTGATGAGATGCTCACCAGTTCGGATGTGATCGTTGTGAGCGGCTACAACATCAACACCTCAACCGGAGATAACGAGATGATCGAAAACTCGGCGTTCGGCCCGAACGTTTTCTGTACGGCGCCGGCATCGATTTCTCGCGAGCCGAGTATGTTCGGCTCGCCAACGATCCTGCGGGGCTTCGGAACCACCGAATCTCTGTCCGGAGGACTAGGATCGAACGCGAGAATGGTTCCTGGCTACACCGACCAGTTCATGGGAACCAGTGCATCGGTAGCAATGATGGGCGGCGTGATGGCCCAGTTCCAGGAGTCGGTCCTGAGCCGGCCAAGCATGTTCCAGACCCGAGTCATTAAGCATCTGATCGCGAGAAACTCCACCCCGATCAATACCGAGGACAACACCAATCCACGCGGCGGCTGGATCACAAACGGCGCGGGGCGGCAGTTCAACAACAGCTACGGGTTCGGCCAAGTTCGCGTACTCGACATGATTCGGGACGGAGCGACGTTCGATGGAGTCACCGCTCCAAGCTTTACGTCGAACGCACTCGAAAATCCGGTTGGTATTCCGGACAACGATGTCGTCTCCATTCCGTTCGAAATGTCTGCGGCAGCACCGCTTGAGGATGTCCAGCTGTTTCTGAATACCGATCACAACAACATCGGGCAGCTTCGAATTGAGCTGGTGAGTCCAGCAGGGACCGTTGCCTTGTTGAAACCCGAAGACTTCTCTGACACTACCAACGGTCTGGTGTGGAACTTTAGTGCGAATACGTTTTGGGGCGAAGCGGCCACTGGAACCTGGCAACTGAATATCAGCGACCTCTCTCTAGGTACGGCCGGAACGGTGGATGCGGCGATTCTTCGCCTGAACACGGGACAGCTGATTCCGCGAGGTGTGGTGAACGATGCGCAGTTCATCGATGCTACTTTCCGAACTCCGCTGTATCGTGGAGCTCAGACCGAAGCTACCGTTACGCTTCGCAACACTGGTTCAACGACTTGGAGCGAAGCCCAGTCCTACCGACTGATCTCGCTGCCGTTCGGAACGAACACCTGGGGACGAGTCAACGTTGCCTTGGGACCTACGGAGACGGTCGCACCCGGAATGCTCAAGACATTCCGCTTTAACATCGTCGCACCGAATACAGTTGGCTTCCACCTGTTCCAATGGCAGATGCGCCGCGGCGCCGCACCGGCGGCGAACTTTGGTCAGACCACTCCGTTCCGAATGCTGGAAGTGCGCGACGGCAACGATGCGCAGTTCGTGAGCTTCTCTACTCCAACGTTTATGCAGGCGGGTCAGCGCTATTACGTGAGGGTGATCATGAAGAACGTGGGAACGCGATCTTGGACCAATGCCGGCAACTACTATCTCGTTTCGCAAAATCCGTTCAACAACACCACTTGGGGCCGAAACAACGTGCCACTTCCCGTGACCGACAACGTTCGGACGAACCAGTCGAAGGAGTACTTCTTCCCCGTTATCGCGCCGAACACACGTGGATTTGTGAACATGCAATGGCGAATGCGGGAAGGTGGTCGTGAGAACTTCGGCGACTTTACGAACAACATTCCGGTATATGTGACCCCCGACAAAGGTGTCCTAGTTTCGGAGAACTTCGATGGCGACTTCTTTGCCGGTGGAACAGTGAGCTACACCATCACGATGCGCAATACCGGAACGTCAACATGGACCCGAGGAAGCTTTGACCTCGTTTCGTTGATTCCAGAAGCCGTCACCACTTGGGGTTGGCTCAGCGAGCCGATCCCTGAGGGTGTCTCCGTTCCGCCCGGTGGAACCTTGGCGCTTTCGGTGAACCTGCGCTGCCCGCTCGTTCCTGGGGAGTATCCGTTCGAGGTTGGGTTCCGGCACACCACATCGAATCGCTTCTTTATCAATGGAGCACCTCGAACGTTCACCGTAAACTAAGCTCGACAATGCGACGGGCAGTCAGAAAAGGCCGCCCGTCGCAACTTTATCAGCTTAAAATTCTCAATTCTTTATAAATTGGGAACCATTTTGTCCTTCGCGGACTTAGAATGGATTGTAGGCAGTGACTCTGCCCCCAAACGAGGAAAAGACCATGATCAACACCCTTATCGCTCTCAGCGCCGTCGCGTTTGCTGG
The DNA here is from genome assembly GCA_945882415.1 of Chthonomonas calidirosea. GTDB lineage: Bacteria > Armatimonadota > Fimbriimonadia > Fimbriimonadales > Fimbriimonadaceae > Fimbriimonas > Fimbriimonas planktonicus. Next base: position 145,649 of record CAMCWC010000005.1, on the reverse strand, counting down.
CCCTAACTCTGGTCTCAAGCCAGGCGAAGCCATCACGCCTTTCCACCCAACGCACGTTGCTGGCCCTCTCGCGGGTTCCACCGACTGCTTCCCTTGCACCTTCCAGAACCGACCACAGGTTCAGGTTTGGGTCAACGGCGATGACAGCGCAAACGTTGGAAAGATCGTCAGCGCCCTCAACAAGGCCGTCGAAGCTAACAAGTCGAGCGAATTCAAGGCCATGGTCGTCATCCTCGCACCAGCCGGAAAGAAAGCTGCCTACGTCAGCATGGTTAAGGGAATGATTCCAAACCTCAAGCAGGCAACCGCGGTTTCGGTTCTCGAAAAGAACGAAGATGCCGTTAGCGCATACAAGATCAACACCTCGGCCGACGTCAAGAACACCGTTTTGGTCTACAAGAACTGGAAGGTCGCACAGACGATGACCAACCTCAAGGCAGACGAAGCCGGCGTTAAGTCGCTCAACGCTGCTATTGCAAAGATCGCTAAGTAAGTTAGTCGATCCGTGCCACCCCGCTGAAGTTACTCAGCGGGGCTTTTTTTCGCCTCATTGCGACCGAATTGCTGTATGATGGTCGGCAAGTGGCAATAGCGAGAAATCTAAGAGAGCGTGCGGGCAAGCGTGGTTTCTCGCTGCTTGAACTTCTCGTAGTGCTAGCGATCTTGGTCGTCCTTGCCGCGTTCCTGTATCCCGTGTTTGTCTCAACGCAACGCAGCGCTCGCACGACCGAGACCATCGCGAAGCTGCGAAACATCTCCATCGCGACGGCTTTGTACCGAGCAGAGCACGATGGCGACGGCAACTTTGGGACTCCAGCGGAAATGGGTTTGCCGACCTTTTTTCAGATGGACTTAGTAATGCGGCGCGATGACAATCCGTTTTTCAAGCGATCGACGTTTGAACCCGCATGTGACTGGCACGGAGTCGAGGGAGGCTTTACATTCGGTTATGTGGAAGAAGAGGACAACGAATGGATGCCAATCCTAAAAAGATTGCGAGGCGATTTTCCTTTGGTATACACAACCGGCTGCACGCCGCCGCGTGAGGAGCTACACAATCCGTACATGCCCACTCTGTTTCTCGGAAACGCTGTGGATGGTCACTTAATCCGGTTCACTACCCTCGGGAACCCGGAGTTTTCGGAATACTGGAAGGACTGGAGCCCGTGATAAAGTCCAAAAAGAACCAATCCAGTAAACAACGGTTACTTCGGTCGGTCACCATCGGACTCGGTGTCGTATCTGCTAGCATCCTTGGCTTTTTCTTGACTCGGGCGGAAACGGGCGAGGATGTTGCTCGAAAAGTCCTCGCGTGCGTGGAACGGGGCGATGGCGCGTGCGTCAATAAGCATCGTTGGGAACTTGACAAGCGTGACCAACCCATTTCGGATGCGGAAATGTCCCGGTTCTTGCGCGAGTTTATGGACGCGAGACTGTCTTTGAACGCTCCACTTGACGCACCAAAGGTTGCCGTTGAAGGATCGTCCGTTACAATTGAGCGGCGGTATAAAGGTGGGGTGATCGTATTGACGGTCGAGCAAACTGCAGGTGGATTCCGAGCCATTCACCCGGTGACCGGAATGATCTTAAGTTCCTACCATGGTACACAACGCCTCTCCGGAAGCACTAAAGTGCGAGCTTGGGTAGATGGCTTGACAAAGGACAAAGCCCTTCTAAACTCGTACGGCATCGTCGGCCTAGAGTTTCAACCAAACAAAGAGTTTGAGACCATTGACGACTACTGCCGCCGACTGACGGTAAGGCTTAGCAATCCGATTCCAACGTTGAAGCCGTAGGTGTGCAACGCGCATGGAACGCCACCACCGCCGCCGCGACGTGGACGTTGATGCTTCGGCCCTTTCCGGCCATGGGAATAAACACCGCCGCATCGCACTGCTTCAGCACGTTGCCGTAGATGCCCCCGCCCTCACTGCCTAACACCAAGCACAACTTGTCGGGGTACTCAAACTCGGTATACGACACCGCAGAATCTGCGACCTCAACCGCCACAAGCGTGTAACCCACTGCCTTGGCGGCCGCGACCGCTTCATCATGCCGGGCAAAGTGGTGGAATGGCACCCGGCGATGCGCTCCCATGCTGGTAACGCCAACCATCGGATTCTCGAGCGTCGGCGTCTTCCCGCTCGCAAAGATCTCCACCGCCCCGCAGGCATCCGCTACGCGAAACATTCCGCCGACGTTGTATCCATCGGCCCAGTCTTGGAGTAAAAACGCGATCTCCATCTCCCGCATCTCCGCCGCCTCCAGGAAGCGCTTGATCTGGGTTTTGGAGCGAAGCTGTTTCATGGCGTCGTCGATGCTACTTCAAAACCAACGTTGAACCTGGCTGGTGTCAAAGCGTCAGAGTCACACTCATCGCCGAAAGAACCAAGTCATGGCAGAAATGACGAGGGCGACGACGATGCCTCCGGTTGCCACGACAACCGTGGAAAGCGCCGGAAGCGCCGGGGTGGACGTGGGTTCCCGTCGGCTAGCTAACTTTGCATGAAGCTTTTCTTGAACCTCATAGTCTTTCCAGATGTCTTTACCGGGCGGAGAAGTTGAGACGTACCCGACATTTCCTCGGTAGACGGTCACTTGCAAACCTTTAGAAAACTCTTGTTGGCTCAGTCGAGTCGGGCTCGAATGAACCGAGAGCAACGTCCACTTGGCGGTGCTACTCACGGCAGCGTCGCCGTTCCAATAGCCACCACCCAGTTCGACCGGCTTCGGCTCACTTTCGAAAAATGTGATCTTCTTGGGAAATTTTCCGTCCAGTTCGGAGCTTGCCTGAGCAGCAAACCAAGGCTTCCCGTACAGTTCGAGCCGAACGAATTCACCTGAGTTTTCTGCGGCTCCGTATGCGGTTTGCACCGTTTGTACGGAGTACGCCTTCTGACCAGTCCCCGCAAGCTCATAATATTTGCTCTCACGATCCGTTGGCGGGCGGCAAAACAGCTTGGAGATCGCAGGCGGCAGAGCGAATCCGTACTGAAGGGGAACGAGGCCCTCTTCAACCGGACGGATGTCCACTCCGTGCCGGGTCGTTGCTACGAATCGATCTGCGAATCTTCCAAAGGAAGCAATTTCTAGATCTTCACTTTGAAAAGTTAGCGTTTCGTGTCCTTGATCGTCCCATGAAAATATGGCCTTGATCGAGACACCCCCGGCTTTGCACGAGAGCCGGCTGACATCTAGCGATTGGAAGAAGTAGCCGTTAGCTTTTTCTAAGCAAGTAATCGAGCCAACGTACGTTGCACTTGTGGTCTGAGCCATCTGCGTGATGCCAAGTATACGCAGGCAAGTTTGGCAAAGCTATGGCAAAAGTACCCAGTCTGGCTCCCCGCGACACCGACCCCGCAAAACAAAAAACGGGCCTCGGCGAAAACCGCCGAGGCCCGTTAACATCTTGTAACGAATTACTTGATGTCGACTTTGCCGCCGGCTTCTTCGACCGACTTCTTGATCTTCTCAGCATCGTCCTTGCTGATGCCCTGCTTGAGTGGCTGTGGAGCGCCATCGACGAGGTCCTTGGCTTCTTTGAGGCCGAGACCCGTGAGTTCTCGAACGACCTTGATGACCTGAAGCTTGGCTGCGCCAGCATCGGTGAGGATGACATCGAATTCGGTCTTCTCTTCTTCAACCGGTGCAGCTGCTGCTGCGCCGCCGCCCATGCCAGCGAACATGGCTGGGTTGAACGCACCCATCGGAGCAGCGGCGGTTACGCCGAACTTGTCTTCGAGGGCCTTCTTGAGTTCTGAGAGTTCAATTGCGGTCATTCCTGCAATCGATTCGACGAGTGATTCTACGGTGGTTGCCATGGTTGTTAGTTTCCTTCTGCTTCCGGGGTCGCCGGGGTTTCGGCCGGAGCCTCGGTGGCTTCCGGTTCTGCCACAGCTTCGGCGGCGGGCGCTTCGGCTGGGGTCTCTTCAGATGTCGTTGCCGGGGTTTCTGCACCCTCATTGACCTTGTCGGCCACGGCATAAATGGTGCGAATCGGATCGGCGTATAGCGCCTCGATAACGCCCACAAGATTGGTTAGCGGTGCAGCGATGGCACCGATCACTTGCGAGATCAGTACTTCCTTCGATGGCAGTTCGCTGATGCCCACAACTTCTTCCGAAGTGTAAGCTCGGCCGGCGAACAGGCCACCCTTCACCACCAGCTTCTTGCTGGTTCGTGCGTAGTCGAGGAGCAGCTTGGCCACTTCCGGCTCGTTCTCGAACACAAACGCATAAGCGGTTGTTCCGTTGTCGTATTCGAAGGGCAGATTCTGTCCCGCTTCGCCCGCGGCCTGGCGGAACAAGGTGTTTTTGACGATGTGCAGCTCGGCGCCCTTCTCTCGAAGGCTAGCGCGAAGCGCCTGCAGGTCCTTAACCTTGAGTCCGCGATAGTCGGTAAAGACTACGCCGCTCGACTTGGAATACCACTCCCGCGTTTGCTCGATGACTTGTGCTTTTTCTGCGGTCGGCATATTGCTCCTGTTTTCTCGGAAGCCTTCGGCAACAAAAAAGCCCCTGCCCAAACCGAAGGACAGAGACGTGTGCGAGGCGAACCTCCAACGTATTCTCTTGTATCCCCTCGGCGGGCCGATCCTTGCGAATCGCTTAAGGCTATTAAGCCACCTGCTGTCTCCAGAGTTCGTAAGAGTATGACACGAGCGATGCCGCAGAATGCAACACAAAAAATGCGTCGGCTCCCGAAGCGGGAGTCCGACGCAAGTTTTGAACTCAAGAAGCTCAGTTCTTGATCGTGTTCTCGGACAGTTTCCAGGTGATGTAGCCTTTGTCGCCGTCCGGCTTCGTGTACACCGCGTGGAAGTACGAGAAGTTCTTGTCGAGGTTCTCAGCGTAAACCGTTCCCGCGATCGGGTTGGTCTTTCCGCGCTCATAGAAACCAACAAACAGAGGCGAATCCACCGGGAACGAGCCCGTAAGGGCGTTGCCGCCGCTCTGGATGGCTCCAACCGGGCCAACGACCGTGCGCTGAGAATCGGTTTGGCTCACTCGTCGCCAGCCTGCATCGAGGTTTGGCGTTGCTTTGTACGCCGACATCAGGTTGACCCAGGCAAAATTGTTCGCGTAACCGATCGGGAAGTCCAGCCAGTTGAAGGCCGAGTTGGAACCGGCGAAGGCGAAGACCTGGAACGAGTACTCCATCTTCTGGTAGCCGCCGAAGACGTAGTTGCCGGTCGTGGCGTCCGTGACCGACCAGTAAACGTCTGGCCCGGAGAACACGCGGTCAAAGAACTGCCCCTGCTCGAGGTTATCTACGATCGTCACTCCGTTGACGCGAACGCGAATGCGCTCGTACTCGGTGAAGTTCGCGAAGCGAACCTTTGGCGTCGGATCGAGGATCGGCGCTGGGCCAGTGCCACCTGCCGTTGTCCCTGAGCCTCCGCTCGAACTAGCGGTCGATCCGCCAGAACTTGAAGATCCTCCGCCAGAGCCGCCGCAAGCCAAGATGACAAGCGCGGCAACCGTAAGGGTTCCGATAGCAACGGGTGAAGTGCGCATTTTTCCTCTCTGGCGTCCCCGAGCAAGCCGGGGACGCTTTTGCAAGAGTTTAGGTCACCCGCAAAATGTACGAGGTCACACGATTCCGTGAACTCAAAACACCTTATTTTGGCAAAGGCAAACTGAGAGCACTCAAGAAGCTGCGAAGCTTCTGGATGCGGTTTGGCGTGTTCAGGTTGATGTCGAAAGGTCGTCCTCGAGCGTCAACGATGACGCCAACCGTGCCGCCTTCCAACTTGACCTGAATGGCCTTGCCCTTTCCTTCTCCAACGTCAAAGCCCTTTGCTGGAGTAATCGTGACGTTCTTGAACTCGTCTCGACCGACCGGAATCACCTTGACTTCGCCGAACGGCACCGAGACGTTGATGCCGTCGCCGGAGATCGTAACGCAAGGTTCGCCGTCCTTGCCCGTTCCGACCGGTGCGATGCAGTGTCCGCACTTGACGATACAGTCGTACTCAAACACTTGCTTCGCCGCAGCATAAAGGTGCTCAGAAAGCACGCCGAGGTGCGGCATCATGAAGATGCTGTCGACGGTGAGCATCGTGACGCCCTCCGGCAAGTAGGCATCCATCATCATCAGCGCCGATTGAGCTCGGTTTGGTGCGTGAGAAAGCACGCCGCCAGAGCCGATGACCATGTCGAGCGCCATCATGTTGACCAAACTTTGCCCCGCCGCGCCTTGGTTGAAGAGACGGTCGATGTTCGATTCGGTCTGAACGCCAACGAGGTCTCGAGCGAGGGACTTGTGGTGCAAGAAGGCAAGCCGCAACGCTTCGCGAGAAACCGCATGCTCGATGAGCAAGTCTTCGTAGGTCTGCGGGATCGTCGTCGGACGAATCATCTTGTTGCGAAGTCTGTTTCGCACTTCGGCGGGAGAAATCTCAAACGGTAGCCACCGCGCGATGTTCTCGACTCCGGTCTCCTTGAGGACGTTACAAATCGAGTAGCTCATGCCGAGGTTGGCCGAAACCGTTCGGTTGTAGATTCTCTCGCCGGACCCAGAGAGGAAGACGGAGAAGACGTCGGTGGTCGCGCCGCCGATGTCCACGCCAAGAACGTTGATCTTCTCGTTTTCGGCGTACTCCTTAAGCAGTTTGCCCACCGCGTTTGGCGTGGCCATGACCTCTTCGCTGGTCCATTCGAGGAGCTTCGAATAGCCCGGCGCCTGCTGCATCACGTGCTCCAAGAACATCTCGTGAATCTCTTCTCGTGCCGGGCCAAGGTTCTCTTTCTCAAGGGTCGGTCGAAGGTTGTCAACCACCTGCAGGCTGATGCCCTCGCCGAGAACTTTGCCGACGTCTGCACTGGCTTGCTTGTTGCCCGCGTAAATGATCGGCAGCTTCATGTCGCCGAATCGTGGCTTCGGGTCAGCGCGGCGAATGACTTCCGCCATTTCGATGAGGTGGCTGGTGGTGCCGCCATCGGTTCCGCCCGACATGAGAATGATGTCCGGGCGAAGCTGTCGAAGTCGTTCGACCTTTTGGTAGTCCTTTCGACCATCGTCAACCGCCAGCGTGTCCATCAGGATCGCGCCCGCGCCAAGGGCAGCGCGCTCGGCGGATTCTGCCGACATCGACTTGACCACGCCCGCGACCATCATCTGCAAGCCGCCGCCCGCGCTCGAAGTAGAAACGTACAGGTCGGAGCTTTCGAGCGGGCCGTTCACGCCACTGCTATCTCGCGCGCCTTCTTTAAGCTGTCGCCAAACTTTCCCGTCCTTAATGAGCGTTCGTCGGCCAGCGGTGTAGCCTGCCGGGACCGTGGTCTCGGTGATCTCCTCAAGCTCGGTGATCGAGTTGAGCACGCCGAGGGTCACGTCTTCGAACGGTCGTTCAACCGTCGTCGGTGCCTCACCACGGGCAACGAGGCGATAATCGCCGGCCTCGTTTCGCTCAATAAGGATGGCCTTGGTCGTGGTGGAGCCGCAGTCGGTAGCTACGATACGCTTGATCGCGTCGGACATGGACTTATTATGAACATGGATTGGCTTCAGCGAAGTTTGAAGCTAGCGGAGACCGTCGTCTTGAAGCACGGCGATTCCGGTGCGTTCTGCAAGGACTTTGTTGAAGTTTGCTTGCACGACAAATTTTCTGATTACGCATGGTCGGTTACGCCGTCTTGATGATGTGATGAAAATTGCGGTATTGGCGGGTGTTCTTTTGGGGATCAGCGGGGTTTGCACGGCCGACGGTTCGACGCTGGGTCTTTCGGACGGCGAGGCTTCTTTTAGCCACCGCATAAGCGCTCCACAACGAATTCAAATCGTCGACAAGTTCGAAGCCAAGGACGAAAACGTACGAGAAGTGCTACGAAGCCTCTTTAAAAAAATGGGTGTTGCGGGCTACACGATTGATCCAACCGTTCAGGGGAACGTGACGCTAAATCTATCGCTAGTTCCATTCACGGTTGTCTTAGATGCCCTGCTCCGGCAAGTCGGTGCGAGTTACCGAATGGATTCTGGAATTTATATGGTGCTTAGTAATGAAAATTCGCGGAGTCCTCGTTCTAGGATTAGTACCAACAGCGGGATTTATTTTGTCAGCGGGGATCGGGCCCCCTTGAGCAGTCCTATCCAGAAAGAACCCGTTGGAATGGGGGTCGGAGAGAAACTGATCACGATCGGATCGGGTTCCGATGAAGACATTCGTGACTTCCTTTCTCGAATCTTTTCCGAAGCATACGTGTCGTTCGTACTCAGCCCGAAAATTGAAGGTAAGGCGTATTGCACATTTAACTCGATGAAGCTGAAGGATGTTCTAGCTGTCCTCGGCGAAGTTCACGGGTTTCACGCCGAGTTGCGAGCGGGTTGCTACGTTCTGCAGCCAACCCTTCAGATGGCGATGAATCTCGCTCCCTCCAAAAGCAGCCGCATTCTTGTTCTTGACGGCGGCACGGTGGAGCTAATGGCGCCCCTCAGGGCGAGCACGGCAGGAAAATTACCGGCAAAGCGACTGCGGTCCGTCCCGGTCGCGGATGAGATCACCGCGCTGTTTCGACAAATGAACGCGAAGTACCGCATCTCTCCGAACTTGCCAAAGGTTTCCGGGAACCTCCCGAGCGAATCTAAAGCGTCAAGGTTGTATCGACTCAAGAATCTTGCCAACGTGAGCGTGAAGCTTGAAAATGGCGTCTACGTAGTTCGACCAAAGTGACACTTGGCTAGGCCCGAACCTTGGAAGAAGCTCAATTTTCAACTTAGTGTTAAGAGAGCCGAATCCTGCGGAGGAACGCGCAAAATCTGAGGCACGAAATCGACAGTTTCGTGTTGTCACCCTAAGTGACCAGCGATAGAATGACGGCATGCGAGCGGTCTGTGTTGCTCTGTTTGTTTTTGGTGTTTTGTCGAACGGTTTTGGAGATATGATCTCCGGTCAAACCCCGGTGCTGGTTACTTACAAAACTCAAGGGGCAGAGGTTCGCGAGGTCCTTCGCGAACTGTTTCGGCAGGCCAAGGTCAGCGGATATACGATCGATCCCGATGTGCAGGGCAAGGTCCAGTTCTCGGCTGCGAAAGTGCAGATTGATGTTGCGCTTGCATCCGTTCTAGCTCAAGTGGGCGCGACGTTTTCCGCTGAGAACAACGAATACCGAATCTTCTCGAAGCAGCAAGCCGCAATCCAGACCACGGAAGCCCCGGGTTTTGAAGCCAAACGTGCGAGCTTCAGCTTCAGTGGCGAAGATCTAGAAGCGGTTGTTGCTCGCATTTTTAGCGAGTTCGATCAGAGCTTTGTGATGAGCTCAAAGATCCAAGGCAAAGTAACACTGATCTTCAACTACGTCACCCTTCCGGTCGCTCTGGATCGCCTCGGCCGCGCTTGCGGATTTACGTATGAGTTGAAGGACACCGTCTACACCTTGTTGCCTTCTCAAACGAGCGCACCGCTTGGAATGGAAAGCGTTTTGCCTGGGTTCTCCGAGCGACTGGCGACCACGCCTTTAGCCGACCAGAAGAGTATTCAAAAGGAAGTCCCGGCCAGTTCGGGACAGTTTGTCGCCCTTACCTTTACCGATCGCCGCGCTTCCGATCTCTTTGCCGAGACCTTTGCCCAAATGCGACTGCGGGTGAAAATCATGCCCGGGCTTACGCAGAAACTGAGCGGCTACTTTGCCGCCGGAAGTTTTGAGTCGCGACTCTACGAACTCAAGACCCTCGCGAACGCAAAGGTCACCCTGGAAAAAGGCGTTCACGTCGTCCGGCCACGCTGACTCAGGTCGTCAGCACTGAATAGGTAGAGAACTCACTCTGCATCGGCGGTGCTTCCCCACAGGCTTTCGCCGTCGCGAGGTCGGCAAAAGCGCGCCGATGCCCTTCGATGAACTCTGGAGAGGCGGTCCACGCCTTGAAGCTGTCCTCATCCTGCCACTGGCTGACCACCAGGTAGGGCTCCTCCGGCTTCGCGGGACGCAGCACCTGCATGCTGACGAAGCCGGAAAGGCGGTCGATGGCGTGCGCACGAGTTGAGAACAGCTCCTCAAATCGGGGCCGATAATCTGCGCGAACGACGATGCGGTTTACCGCGACGAATCCGATATTTTGCATAGACTTACTCGAAAGTTTGATGAGCCAAACTTTTTTCATTCTACACAAATCCGTCCAGTTTCGTGAAATCAAGGCGAACACTGAACAGATTCCGTTAAGTTCGCTATAATGGACCCGTCCAGAAACAGGAGACCCTATTGGCAGGAGTAGCGTTCAAAAGCGTAACAAAGGTGTACGGTAAGGACGTCAAGGCGGTCAGCGACCTCAACCTCGACATCCAAGATCAAGAGTTCATGGTCCTCGTCGGGCCTTCAGGCTGCGGAAAAACCACCGCCCTGAGAATGATCGCCGGCTTGGAAGAAGCGACCGGTGGAGACATCATGATCGGCGACGTTCGCGTCAATGACGTTCCGCCAAAGGATCGAGACATTGCGATGGTTTTCCAAAACTACGCGCTCTATCCGCACATGAACGTGTACGACAACATCGCGTTCGGTCTTCGGCTTCGAGAACTCAAGAGCTTCTTCTGGCAGATCACCCATTTGGCCGAAGCCAAGACGATCAAGGAAGACATCGATAAGCGAGTGAAAGAAGTCGCCCGCATGCTTGACATCGAGAAGTACCTTCACCGAAAACCGAAGGAACTCTCTGGTGGTCAGCGACAGCGCGTAGCTCTTGCGCGAGCCATCGTCCGAAAGCCGAAAGTCTTCTTGATGGACGAGCCGCTTTCCAACCTGGACGCTAAGCTCCGCGTTCAGACTCGAGCCGAGCTCATTCGACTTCACCGCCAGCTCGGAATCACGACCGTATACGTCACCCACGACCAGGTCGAGGCCATGACGATGGGCCAGCGAATGGCCATCATGCGCGACGGCATCCTCCAGCAGTGCGATCAGCCTGAAAAGGTCTATCAGTACCCGGCAAACAAGTTCGTTGCAGGCTTTATCGGTTCTCCTCCGATGAACTTCATCGATGCTGAAATCCGCACCGAGAATGGTGTCGCGATTGTTGATGCAGGTGAATTCAAGCTCCCCGTACCAGAGGGCAACCCGGCTGCTCACATGAGCGGCAAGAAGATCACCCTCGGCATTCGCGCTGAAGACATTCACGACGCTGCTATTCCAAGCAACGTGGTTGCGACCGATGCAAACAGCGTCCAGGCAACCGTTGACGTGATGGAACCGCTCGGCCACGAGTACGTTGCTTATCTGAAGATCGGCAAAATCAACCTCGTTGCTGCCATCAGCAACGAGAGTAAGGTCCGCGTTACCGAAGTCGCGAAGTTCGTGGTCAACCTCGACCGCGTACACCTCTTCGATGCCGAGACCGAACAGGCAATCCGCTAAGAAACCAGAGCGAAAGAAGCGCGAGGTGAACCTAGGTTCCCTCGCGCTTTTTTTTGCGTGTTCTGTTTCCCCTAAGGGCGACGACGGGACTGACCGCGGGAAGAGTCTTGATGTTTAAGGTTTGAGGATTGAATTCACGAACTTTGAGTTTTGAGGCCATAGGCCGCTTGATCAGGTTCAATGATTCTTGTCAAGAATCAGCCAGGATTCGATGTTGATCGAAGGTGCTAAGTCAGTCGTATTCCGTCAATCGCCCCTAGAGGTCGCGTCATTCTAACGGTTTTTCACTCGAAAAACTCAATGGAAACGGTGGCGTTGTGATCGTCCAGACGATCCTGAAGTTCGTCGATCTCCGCTTCAAGCCGTGAAACTTCTTCCTCGACTTCGCGGGCGGTAAGGGTCGCGATGTACTCCTGCGGTTCCTGCATTCCGTACGGTTGCATGAACTTTCCCGACGTGGTCGGAATCCTCCGCAAGAAGCTGATATGACTCTTCAGTTCCCCGATGCGATAGATCGTCTCCTGAATCGGAGCATTGGCGAGGCTAATCGCCGCTTTCAGTTTCACGAGCGCCTCCGTTGCATTTCGGAGTTCGGCTAGACTTGCCGCCACATCAAACTCCTCACTGCCGCCAACAAGGCGCGAATTGTGAGTGGTCACGATGCCCTGAAGCTTTTGTATCTTCGCCACCTGGCGATTCTTGAGCTTCAGGGCTTTCGCGAGCGAAATTGCCATTACTGGACCGTGACCCAGACCGATGTGCTTGCCGAACCGAACTGGACGGTTCCGCGGGTGAACTTCCAGCAAGACTCATAGAGCCCAACGGTGTTCGGCGCCGTGAGTCGAGCCTGAACCGTGATCGTCTGGCCAGGTGCAACGTTGCTTCCGGGCGGGATTCCTAGGCGGCTCTTTCCGAATGTGGTCGAACCCACGGGCATGGAGGTCAGCGCAAGGCGCTGCACATCCGCCGAGGTCCAGTTCTGCGTACCAGCGTTTCGGAAGGTGAAAGCGACCGTGAAGACTTGCCCGGGGGCGACCGTGTTTGGAACCTGCTGGGAAACAAACGCGGCGTCCCATTCGGTGTTCACCGACATTGGGACCGAAATCGTCATGGTCGTTCCGTTACCGTTGGTAACCGTTAGCGTTGCGTAAAGTTTTGCGCTCGGCGTGATAGCCGCATGATTCAGCACGACTTCATTGCTGGTCGGAGCAATTTCAGTGTTTGCAACAACATCGCCTGCGCCAGCAGTTCGACCAATCTTGATCTGGTACTTCTCGATTCCCGTCTCGGTGTCGTATGCCCAGAGCTTAAATCGAGATGCTGAGTAGGCGCCACCCGTGGGGACGCCTTCCCAGTTGGAAAAAGCAAATCGATCCACGATCGGCGCGGTGTCGTCACCGGTGTAAGTGCCGCACCAGAAGTCCGTCGCCGGTGCATCGCTGCCCGAAATGACTTCGACGCGCCGGACCTTGGTCTTCCCAAAGGCCACCGCGGTTACGGTGTACATGCCCGGTGCCAGCTGGTCGTATCGGTAAGTACCGTTAGCGAGGGTCGAGGTCTGGTAAGTGATCGTTCCACCGTCCTTCTTAGCGCGAACCGTAGCGTTGCCTTGCGCGGTGCCTTCGTTGTAGACAATTCCTTCGATTGCCCCGGCGGTAGCTCCTCGTACGTCCGCATCCTGCAACAGATAGTAGGCATCAAGCGAGCCGTAACCCTGGTGGGTCTCCCAAGAGCCTTTCGGTGCGCCGTACACGCTCAATGCCGACCGCTGCAAGGCTCGATAGGCCCGCAGGTTCTGCATGCCCTGAGCTCGATCCATATCGTTCTTGCCGTAGTACAAGCTCGCCGCGCCCGCGACGATCGGGCTCGCCATCGATGTTCCAATCAAGTATCCGTAGCCAAGGTCGTAACCAGGCGCCCCGACATCCATGATCGGGTTGTAGGTGGTCATCGTGGTGGAGTAGATGTACGCCAGCATCGCGATTGGGTCTTCGATGTTGCTGTAATCGAGGATGATGTTTCCTCCTGGTGCAGCGAGGTCGATGTACGAACCGGTGCCCGCATAGTAGTCCGAGGCATGGATGTAGCCGTAACCGTTTGCCGTGACCGCGAAAGCGCCACTACAAGCCGCAGGATAAATCGGCCCTAAGTCACCGCCACCGGCGCCGTCCTCGTTACAGGCCACCACGACGAGAACGCCTTTCTGCCAGGCGTAGGTCACCGCGTCCTGGAAGAGCTGCGAGAAGTTCTCGGTACCAAGGCTAAGGTTGATGATGTCCACGCCATGATCGGTCGCGTAAAAAATTGCGCCCGCCGCATCGGCGTCCGAGCCGTTTCCGGTGTCATCAAAAACGCGAAGATTGATTCCCTTGCTTGGGTAGCCGAGCCCGACGATTCCCTTTCCGTTCCAGTTTCCGTTGTTTCCAGAAGCCAGGGCAAGACCGGTGACGTGAGTGCCGTGCCCCATCGCGTCTTCGGTGGATCCTTCTTGCAGAACTTCGCCAAAGCTAAACTGGGCGTCCAGACTCAAATCGAACTGCCCGCCTTCTTCGATACTGCTGTCAAATCCCCCGGCGTTGATGAAGTCAGGGTGTTGTCGCTCAACCCCGGTGTCGATCACCGCGATCATCGGCACGTTCTGTGGTTTGTCGGCGCTCGTAAACCATCGATTGGGCCAATCGTTCCAAGCATCGAAAGCGCTGGTCTCGTCGAGATACCAGAGCCGGCGATACGTGACGCCCTCTCCAAGCGGAATCATTGGCTCTCCGATTTCAATAACGTTCCAGTCCCCGTCATTGGGCTCGGGCAAGAGCGGATAAATCTTGTTGAGCGGCTGTGCCGCCACGACGTTTGGTTTGCCCTTCAGGCTGGCCGCGACTACCTTGGGATCCTCGCCCTTTCCGAGTTGCCATACCGTCCAGCCGGACCGCTGAATCCGGTTCCGAAAATTCTCGGAGCGCAATCCGGCAGGCACAAAACGAGCGCGTGTCGCTTCAGTTTTCGTTAGCTCTGCCGCGATCTTGGTCGGAAACTTGACCAAAACGTAGCCAGGCACGATCTCGTTCTTGCGCTTGGCGGGAATGTTTCGCTTCAAGATGCTTCGCAAAACCAATCCCAGTGGTTTCGGTGCAAAAATAGAAACAGCCGGATTGCCGATGACTCGGCTTCTCCGTCCAAGCGATTCGCTCACGGGACCAACGGTCTGGGCGGGAGCAACGGCAACCAGAAATAGGCTTGCAGCCAAACTCAAAACTCTAAAATTCATGGGCAAAACCAATCCTCAGAGAGAGTTTAACGGAAAAAAGTCAAAAGACCAACCATTCCTCCCCCAGAACGTTAGCCTTTTTAGACTTGGAATAGGAAGGCGTTGTTCCGTGGTAAGTAACCAGTTTGCAGGTCGGATTTGAGCATGTTTTTCTGCCTTCGAATCGATGTCGATTACGTTCCGTGGGACACGCCAGATGCGGAGGAGTTTGGTCATGGCGAGCCGGCGATGTTACTTCGAATATTCGAGTTCGCAAAAGAGCGAGGACTGAAGTTCCAGTTCTTTGTTTCCAACCGAGTGATCCGAGCTTTTCCGACCACGGCGGACGCCATTTTGAACGAGGGACATGATCTCGATTGGCTGTGCAAGCATCCCGACGAATCCGCCTCCCGCTACGAAGAGGCTCTGGTTCTGCTCCGGGCCATCGGACATTCGCCACGAGGCGTCGCGGTAAAGCAGGTTTGGCCAGAATCGGCGGCAACCCAGCACTTCGAAGGCATCGAATTCCTCAGCTCGGAAGGGGCCTTTTGCCCAACCGCATGGCAACACTTTCCAATTGAGCTGAAGCAAGCGCGTTCGGCGCAGCAAGCCGGGATGAGTGTTCGCACTTGGACCGATACTGCCAAGCGACTCGTGCGCGACGCTGCGAGCCGAAATCGCAACGTGACGATCGCGGTCCGGCCTCAAGCACTTGCACGTTGGGACCCTCGTCTCACCCACCTCGCCGAAATCGTGGACCTTGCCACCGCCGTAATGCTTCCCGTGATGACACTGCGTGAGGCGTTTAGCGTAGCCCAGGCAGATTCATAACCACCGTCCACTCATCCGGGGTTACCGGCATGATGCTGAGCCGCTGCCCGCGCCGAGTTACAAACATTTCTTCAAGGCCCGTGGTCTGACGCAACTCCGCTAGGGGCACGACGCGCGAAAATTTCTCAACGAATTCAACGTCTCGAACCAGCCATCGCGGGTTGTCCGGCAGGCTCTTCGGGTCGTGGTATTCCGAAGTTGGATCGAACTGCGTCGGATCAGGATAGGCCTCGCTCGAGATTCTTAGAACTCCGACAATTCCGCTCGGCGCCGAATTAGAATGATAAAAGAACGCAAGGTCTCCGATGGCCATCGAGTCTCGAATAAAGTTGCGAACCGTGTAGTTTCGGCAACCTTCCCACATTTCAGGCTTGCCCGCCTTCGCGAGATGGTCAATCGAGTAAACGTCCGGCTCGGACTTCATTAGCCAGTAGTTCATGAAACATATTGTGCCGACCCGAGCAAAACTCGGATCGGCATATATCACACCAGCAGGCTGGTTTATGGCAGGCTGACGTGAACGGCGATGTCGCCGGTGACCGCGCTAATGTCCAACACGCCGGTGCCTTCGCCGATCCGGCCGGTGATCCGCTGCGCGGTTCGGTGCTCTTCTGACAGCTCACCGCTGAATGCGACTTCGCCGTTGAGCGTTGAGATCGAAACCCGCGAATCGGAGTTCGCGGGAATCTCGATGTTCGCATCACCGGACACCGTCCGAATATTGACCGTACCGCTCACCGCATTGATGAGCGACACAGCGATGTCCCCGGATACGGTTTCAAGCGAGATCACCTTGCTTTCCAAACGCTTGGCACTCACATCTCCGCTTGCAGTTCGTGCACTGACGTTTCCGCGAATGTTTTCCAACGAGACGTCGCCTGACTTGTGCTCGATATTGAGGATCGTTGCCGTTACGTTTGAAACGTGAACGTTTCCAGAATCGGAACTCACCTCAATTGCGCCATTCAGCCCCGAAAGGTGAATGTCGCCGGATCGACTGTTGATGCGAACGCCAGCGCCGGTCTCGTGGATGTGGATGTCGCCCGACTCGGCCCGCACTTCGATTGCGGCAAAGCCATTAAGCTCGATGTGCAAGTCGACGTTGAGCCCGGTCATATCCGGCTGCTTGATCACGACTGCATGGTCGCTCTCCTCGATCGTGAGGGTGTACTGGTCAGCTTTTGCCTTCGCGTCATCAAGTGACGCGCCCCGAATTGAAGCCTCGGCTCGAACGTTTCCGATCTCCTTTCCGCCGTGGATATGGATATCGCCAATCGGATTCTCGATCCGAAGCACCTTGCCGGTTGGAACCATCAACGGCAGGTCGATGCTCTTGTGCTCACTCGTTCCGAGCCAGCCAAGATTGACCGATCCCTTCGAAATGTCATCGATCGTCTCGCGAACGATATCTCGGCCACGCTTTGCGCCTTCGTTCATCTTTCGGCCAAGATCGGCCCAGTCAATGGACTCGGTCTTTTCACGCGCCATCCGCTCAAGGTCTTGGAAGAACCCTGAGATCTGATCTACGGGTGGCTTAGGAGCATCGGGCGGAGGAGGAGGAGTGCCCGCATCAGGAGCCACACGTTCGGTTTCGGTGCGTTCTCCCTGCATCAACGCCTCGATCAAATCGGCCGCTTCATCTGCGGTCAAAGCACCATCGGCTACGAGTTGGTTGATTTTTCGAATTTGTTCTTTCATCGGAGTTCCTGTAATCTTCGCTTTGCCTCTTGAGCCGACAGTTCGCCGTTCTCAAGCTGCTCGATAATTCGTCGTTTTTCATCCACAATCGCTTCCCGGCGGTTCTCTTGCTGGGGCGGGTGTAGGTCAAGTGCGGCCAGCAAGGCATCAAGTCGCCCGCGCACGGTTGGATAGCTGATACCAAGCTCCTTCTCTACGTGGCTGAGCATTCCGCGGCACTTCAGGAATGCTTCCAAGAATTGAACGTGCTCGGGCTCAAGCTTCGCATACCTCGGGATCTCGAACTTGCCTCGAATTGTTATCCCGGACTCTTCGCTGGCGAGTTCGCTGATGTAAAGCTCTCCGCCGGAGACCGGGTCTCGTGGTGGGATGGGATGAAGACTTGACTTCATGGTTCTATTATTCTTGTCTTTTTGAATGTTTCACGAGATTTTAATAAGTTTTTTCAATTTTTGTCTTTAAATTATGAAGTTTTCAATGAATTCAGACTCACAAAGTACAATTTGCTCATGGCAAATGCTCTGGAGTCCCTGAAGGACCGATTGTTCGATGTGAACGCGCTCAACGTCGCGGCGGTAATCATGGACTGGGACCAGCAGACGTACATGCCAAAGCAAGGCTCCGACGCCCGTGCCGAGCACATGAGCATCTTGAGCCGAATGGCCCACGAGATGTTTGTGGCCGACGACACGCAGCGTTGGACGGAGTCTGCCCAACCTACTTCCGAAGACGATGAAGCCCTTATTCGGATCGTCAAGCGTCAGCTCCTTTTAAAAACGAAGTTGCCAAGTCGGTTGGTCGAAGAAAAAATGAAGGCATCCGTGCTTGGCCATGAAGCATGGGTGAACGCCAGAGCCAACAACGACTTCAACGCATTCGCTCCAGTTTTGGAGAAGCTGTTCGATCTCTCCCGTGAAGAAGCAGAATGCTACGGCTATTCCGATGACATCTACACTGCTCTTCTCGATATCTACGAAGAGGGTGCCACCGCGGGCGAGGTCCGGACCATGTTCGACGCCATCAAGGGTCCACAAGTTGAGCTCGTAAAGGCCATCGCCGCCCAGGGTCCAGTTGATGACTCCTTCCTCCACGGCGAGTGGGACACCGCTGCGCAGCAGAAACTCACGCTTCACTACGTGAAGGCAATTGGCTTCGACCTCGAACGCGGTCGACAGGACACGGCCCCGCATCCGTTCTGCACCACGTTCTCGGTGAACGATGTCCGGCTTACGACCCGATTCAAGCCGTACTTGCCGAGCAGCATCTTTGGCTCGTTGCATGAAGCAGGTCACGGTCTCTACGAGCAGGGCTCACCCAAAGCTTGGGATCGAACCCCGCTTGCCGGCGGCGTTTCGCTGGGAGTTCACGAGAGCCAGTCTCGACTTTGGGAAAACCTCGTTGGCCGATCCCGCGCGTTCTGGGAATGGGGCTACGGCGACCTCCAAAATGCCTTCCCGGCCCTGAAAGACCACTCGCTCGACAAGTTCCTCAAGGCGGTCAATCGCGTTCAGCCGTCGTTCATCCGCGTGGAAGCAGACGAGCTGACCTACAACCTTCACATCATCATTCGCTTTGAAATCGAAAGCGCCGTTCTGAAGGGTGAGTTGGCGGTCAAAGACATTCCCGACGCATGGAACGCGAAGTACGAAGAGTATCTCGGTATCACGCCGAAGACCGACTCCGAGGGCTGCCTCCAAGATGTTCACTGGTCAATGGGCTCGATCGGCTACTTCCCGACTTACACCATGGGTAACTTGCTGAGCTATCAGATTTGGGCAGCTATGCAGGCTGACCTCGGCGATCTCGATGCGCTCATCGCGGTCGGCGATTTTGCTCCGATCCTGAACTGGCTCCAGACCAAGATCTACCGACAGGGCAGCAAGTTCCCGCCGAAGGAACTGATCGCTTCGGTGACCGGCAAGCCGATGGGCGCCGAGGATTACCTAGCCGGCCTGGGTGCGAAGTACCGGAATCTGTACGGGATCTGACCGGACGGTCGGTCGAGGGTTTTGAATTTTTCACACTTCTTCGAGTCCCGGTGATCCGAAACTTGAAGAAGTGTGATATCTTTTTCTTGGATTGGCGGGAAACTCCGGTCTTGCCTGCGCTCGACGTTGAGCCAGGCTTAGCAATCCCTCCTGGGCCGATTTTCAGCCAAAGATTCGTTCGGTTTCTGCTTCCGAACGTTCAAGTAATCGAGTAGATCACATTGAAACCTGCTTCCTTGGTTTAATGAACTATGCTCAAATCCACCCTGTTGGATGCCCTACAAGATCGCGTGCTCATTTATGACGGCGCGATGGGGACGCAGATCCAAGGGTCGAACCTGACCGATGCCGACTTCATTCTCCGGCCGGAGCATGGCCACTCTCCTGCCCTGGCGGCTGCCGCCGAGCGACTGAATGGCACTTTGCTGGATGGCTGCAACGAAATCCTCAGCATCACCCGGCCCGAAGTCATTCGCAAAATCCACGCGGCGTACTTTGCGGCGGGTTCTGATCTGGTGGAGACCAACACCTTTGGCGGAACCTCGATTGTCCTTGCCGAATACGACATTCCAGAACTCGTTTATGACCTGAGTCTGGCGAGCGCTCGAATCGCAAAAGAAGCAGCGATCGCCGCGAGTACCGCCGCCAAGCCAAGATGGGTTGTCGGAGCTTTGGGTCCAGGCACGAAGCTGATCTCGCTCGGCCAGACCACTTGGGAAGAACTAGAGGAAACCTACAAAACGGGATTTGTTGGACTCATCGAGGGTGGCGCGGATGCGTTGCTCCTGGAAACTCTCCAAGACTTGCTCATGGTAAAGGCCGGGGTTGTCGCCGCCGAGAAGGCGATGGCCGAGACCGGCAAGCGCCTTCCCCTCTTTGTCCAAGTCACGATGGAGCAGACCGGAACCATGCTCCTCGGCTCCGAAATCGGTGCTGCGTTGAACATGCTGGAAGCCTTCCCGAGCGTCGTCAGCGTCGGCATGAACTGTGCGACCGGCCCCGTCGAAATGGCTCCGCACGTCCGATTCCTTGGTCAGAACTCGACCCGCCCAATCGCCATTCAGCCCAACGCGGGACTACCACAAATGGAAGCAGGGCGAGCGGTTTACAAGCTGAGTCCCGACGATCTCGCCGGGCACCATGACCGGTTCGTTTCTGAGATGGGAGTCGCCCTCTGCGGCGGCTGTTGCGGCACGACACCTGCACATCTCAAGGCGGTGGCCGATGCCGTTGGCGGTCGCCGGCATCAGGACAACGCACATTGGCAAAAGAGCCGAGCCGTGTTCCCCGGATTCGATTTTGAGATCAAGGAACCCGAACAGGCAGATGCGTTTGCCCTCGTTGGGTGCTCGTCGCTCTACCAATTCCAGCCGTACGTTCAAGACAACAGCTATCTGATCATCGGCGAAAAGACAAACGCCAATGGTTCACGTGCCTTCCGCGACATGCTGGCGGCAGAGAATTGGGATGGCCTGACGGAACTCGCTCGGGAACTCGAGGGCGAAGGATCGCACATTCTTGACGTCTGTGCCGCCTACGTTGGTCGCGACGAAGTTCGGGACATGAAGTCGCTGCTGGCTAACTACAACCAGCACATCACGGTGCCGATCATGATCGACTCGACCGAGGTTCCGGTGATGGAAGCGTCCCTTCAGGCATTGGCGGGCAAGCCGATCATCAACTCGATCAACTTTGAGGACGGCGATGATCGTGCTCGAAAGGTTCTGGGCTTAGCGCGAAAGTACGGCGCCGGCGTGGTTGCGCTGACGATCAACGAAGACGGCATGGCCAAAACCGCCGAGAAGAAGCTGGAAATCACGGACCGACTGATCGCCCTGACCCGAGAATTCGGCTTGCCCGATCACGATGTCTTCATCGACACTCTCACCTTCACTTTGGGTTCCGGAGACGAAGAGTTCCGCACCGCGGCCATTGAGACGATTGCGGCCATCAAGGGGGTTAAGGAGCGGTACCCGAGGGTGAACCTGACGCTCGGTGTCAGCAACATCAGCTTCGGCCTCAAGCCCGCTTCGCGGCAGATTCTGAACAGCGCCTTCCTGCACTTTGCCCGTGAAGCTGGGCTAACGAGTGCCATCGTCCACTTCAGCAAAATCCTTCCAGACAACCGGATTCATCCCGACATCTGGAAAATCGCTTCGGACCTCGTTTTCGACCGTCGCGAGTTTGCCGAAGCACCCGTCGAAGCGTAAAAAATGCCCTCGGTCAAAGACCGAGGGCAAACGGGCAATGGCCCTAACACAGGTGATTAGTCTCGAGTGTCGAAGCAGAAAGCGATCACTCGATCGGAGCCTCGGAAAGCGCCGTAAAGGGTGAGCGCCCCAGTTGCCAGGTCGATCTGGTGGATCGTGCTTGAGCTTGAGCCCGGAAGGTTCACAACGATGAAGCCGCGGTTCTTG
Organism: Chthonomonas calidirosea; assembly: GCA_945882415.1. Lineage (GTDB taxonomy): Bacteria > Armatimonadota > Fimbriimonadia > Fimbriimonadales > Fimbriimonadaceae > Fimbriimonas > Fimbriimonas planktonicus. The sequence goes on along the minus strand of CAMCWC010000005.1, from coordinate 124,126 downwards.
CCGCTTCGGCTGTAGATATCAAAGCTCGTTCTGTCGTCCAGGTCGACGCCAAGGTTTGCAACCACGGTCAGGGTGCCATCATTGGGTGGACTCTGGAGAACGAGGGCATCGAGTTCGGAATCGATGTTATAGAGAGCGGTCGAAGTTGCACCAGCGAAGCTATTGGTGTAGGCCGAAGCGACGATGTTCGGCGCGGTTGCGGTACCGAAGGAAAGGGTTCCGTCGATGAGGGCAACGCCGGTTTCAACGTTTACGCGCAGGTTCTGGTTCTGCGTGCTGGTGATCCGAAGTCGGTCTGGGACCGGATTGAAGTCAACTCCGAACTTGGAGCCGTTCAGCATCGTCGAGATCAGGGAAGCCGGGGTTGCGTTTGCGGTGAGCGGGTTGATGGTGTACAGGTTGCCGAAGCTACCGACGCCGTAGACCATGCCGGTGGCCGGTCGCGAATCGATTCCAACGATCTTTTCATTCGGAGCAAGACCGGTAATCGCCAAGGTGTAGTAAGGCGATTGAGGTGACGTGTGCTCAAAGGAAACAAAGTTTCCAGATTCCGTGACCGCGTAGGAACGAACGGCGTGAGCGCTTGCAACAGCAGCTCCAAGAACAACGAAAGCAAGGATCCGATTTGTTTTCATAAGAAACTCCAGCAAGCTGGGCTTTTTGATTATAACCTTAATTGCTCTTTTGTGCGCACTTTTTTACTTTCGTGCCTTGTTTTTGATCTTTTTCAACATCTAGTCGGAGTGAGGGTTTTTTCGATGCGCTTGGGGTATCCTTTCTGGTTCACGACGTTATGGCAAACCTGAAGTCAAGCAAGAAGGATATGCGACGAAGCCGACGAAAGTCGCTCGTCAACAAGTCGGTCAAGAGCGCGCTCAAGACCTACATCAAGAAAGTTAAGGTCGCGGCCGCAGTTGCCGCTCCGGATGCTGACGCGATTCAGAGCGCCCTTACCCTCGCGGTGAAGGCACTGGACAAGGCTGCTCAGAACGGAACGATCCACAAGAACCAGGCGGCACGAAGAAAGAGCCGAATTGCAAAGGCTGCAAACGCTGCCAAAGCAAAGCTCGCGGCCTAAATTCAGTTTCTAAAGCCCTCGATGAGTTACCTCATCGAGGGCTTTTTTACGCCTACTTGATCTCGACGGCTTCGAGTTCGAAGACGAGAGTCGCGTCCGGTGGAATGACCCCGCCGGCACCCTGCGAACCATAACCCAAAGTTGGTGGGATTGTGACCGTGCGCTTTTCGCCCTTGCGCATGCCGAGAATTCCTTGCTCGAATCCAGGAATGACTTGCTGCGCGCCAAGTTTCACGGCTATCGGCTCGCCGCGAGTGTAGCTTGAATCAAACTGCTTGCCACCCTTAAGCGTGCCCTTATAGTGAATCTTGACATCCGAGCCGACGACGGCTGCTGGACCAGATCCCTTCTTTGTAACCTTGAACGTTGCTCGCTCGATCGCTTTCAGCGTCACATCAAACAGCAAAGTTGAATTCGCCGGAATGTCGCCCTGAGCTTGGTCACGATAGCCCATCTCCGGCGGAATACGAAGGCTTCTCTTGCCGCCAACTTTCATACCGGCCACTCCCTTATCCCAGCCCTCGATAACCTGACCGACTCCGAGGCGGAACCGGAACGGTGCACGGCCGATGCTGGAATCAAACTTCTTGCCGTTTGTGAGGGTGCCGGTGTAATCCACCACCACAAAGTCCAGCGCCTGAGCCGCTTGGCCGCTGCCCACCTTAATGTCCTTCACTACCATCTTCTCTGCGCTCATCATCGCAATTGCCGCAACCGTCGCTAACATGCTGGCAGGGTACCCGTCGATATTCTCACGGCGTTCCCTCGCAGTTTTACTGACTGGGTGCGGAAATGGATGCCTCTGCTCGGATGGATTGCCTTGTTCTCGGCAGCAAGCGGCCAAACGGCGGTTCCACAAGGTTCAACCCCGACCGAAACGCTGAACCAATACGATGACCCCGTAGTGCGGCGTACCGTCTCGCTGGCCGGAAACTATTCCGTTACCGAAATTCTCGACTTCCTGAAGTCGTTTAGCGTTAACTTTGTTGTTCCGGCACGAACGGACCTCGATACGTTCCGGCTTCGTCTGAACATCCAAGATAAGCCTCTCCGCGACATCATGGTTTGCGTTTCGACCGCGATGAACGGCACTTGGATCTATCAAGCCGGAATTTACATCTTGCGACTACCCGGCACTGACCTTGTTCGCACGGCCGCACCGGCACCAAAGTCCCCAAATCTCAACGCGATTCTGCCTAAGCTGTCCGACGACGAATTCACGCGACTTCGCGAGGCCGCGGAACAGATGAAGGCGAAGCCACCAACGCCGAAGCCGGCTCCCGCCCCCAAGGTCGCGCCGAAGAAAGTGACCACAAAGAAGCCGACCACGCGAAAGCCAACGGTAAGAAGAACTTCGTCGAAGCGAAAGAGATCATCTTCGCGGCGTTAAGCGCCGTTCCGGGTAACACCGGCAAATGGAATATCGATCCCTCGGCCGCACTGGCGTCCAAGTTTCCGTTGCCTGTTTCGGCACCATGACGTTCGGTTGGGACCCGGAAGATTGGGGCAGTTCCGAGGAGGCGTCGATCCAGATCACGAACGCTGCCCTCGATCTGGGGATTAACTTCTTCGATACCGCCGACGTGTACGCCCGCGGCGTCAGCGAAACCATCCTTGGCAAAGCACTCCAAGGCAAGCGCGCCGAAGTCGTGCTCGCGACAAAATGCCACGGCAAAATGTCCGATTCCGACGTGAACGCTTCGGGCAACTCGTATCGGCATATCATCCTCGCATGCGAAGCGTCATTGAAGCGACTGGGCACGGACTACATCGACCTTTACCAAATTCACCGGCCCCAGCCGAGCGTTCCCATTGACGAAACTCTCCGGGCACTGGATGATCTGCGTCGCGCCGGAAAGATCCTTTATGCGGGTTGCTCAACGTTTGCCGCATGGCAAGTCTGCGAGGCGCACTACGTAGCCAAGGAGCTTGGCGCGGCTGGATTCGTCACCGAGCAACCGCCCTACAACCTCCTCGATCGACGCATCGAGCGTGAGCTTCTTCCCTTCCTCCGAACGTACGATTACGCTGTCATCCCTTGGTCACCTTTGGCGGGTGGAATGTTAAGCGGCAAGTACCTCGATGCAAAGCCGGATGAGGGACGCTACGCCAAGAGTGATCCGGGCGGACGGCTGGCGCAGCTGCCGATGGACAAGCTTCGCGAGTTCCAAACCGTGGCGACGGAACTCGAAATGAGCATGGCCAGCCTGGCGCTGGCCTGGGTCGCGAACCAGCCAGGAATCACCAGCCCAATCATCGGAGCAAGAAGCGAAGCCCAACTGAAGGAATCGGCTGCTGCCCTTGAAATCAAACTGAGCGACGAGACGCTGAAAAAGATCGACAGCATCTTTGCGCCGGCGTCGCACTCTGTCGCCTACTACAACGCAAACTTCGGGCCGAACGCACGAACTCGATAATCTTGCACCTTCTCCCCGGTAGAGAGTGTCTTGAACTTCCGGGGAAACATGTTAGCGAAGGCGCTTGTATCTGAATTCGTAGGGACGTTCGCGATTTGTTTCGTTGCGTTAGCCGTGAAGGCCAATCTCGGCGAAGTACCGGGAGGTTTGCTCGGCATTGCCCTCGCAAACGGGCTGGTGGTGGCTTGCTTCGCCACGGCGGCGGGACCGATCAGTGGTGGACACTTTAATCCGGCGGTCACAATCGGTTTTTGGGTTGTCCGCAAGATGGATCACCTTCGGGCATCGACGTACATTGGCGCTCAACTTGCTGGTGCGGTCGCCGGTTCGTTCTTTGCGAGTTCTTCGTTCACGAACGACCCGAACGTGGCCGCAAAAGGGCTTTCGGCGGTAGAGCTTGGATCCACCGTGGGAGCCGCATTTGTCGCGGAGATCATTGCGACCTTCATGCTGATGTGGGTCATCTATGGCACAGCCGTAGATCAGCGACAGCCGAAGTTTGGTGCCTTGTACATCGGACTATTTGTGGCCGTTGGCATCCTTGCCGTGGGACCGATCAGCAGCGGTGCGATGAATCCTGCCCGCTGGTTTGGACCGGCGGTGGTTACCGGAGATTTCAGCGCGTTAACGCTGTTTGTTGGTGGTCCGGTTGCCGGGGCCATCTTGGCATCTGTGGTTTATTCCTGGTTCTTAAAGGAAGACGCCAATAAAAAGCCCGAAGCTATCGAATAGCTTCGGGCAACTGGAATCTCAGAGTTCGCCAGCGGCAGCCATCTCGGCAAGCGTTTTGTAGTGCTTCTCGGCTTGTGCGGCGTCGTTGTTGTGATACTGCAAAAACGGAGCCTTCTCGGCCTCCGGTACGGCAGCCCAACCGGCTTGTTTCTTAGCGGTTGCGGTCATCGCAGGAAGCAGCGCCTGCTTTGCTGGGTCGTCGCTGGTCTTTTCGATCTTCGCGGTCGAGTCAACCTTGGTGTTTTGGTCGTTATTGGGTTCACATCCAACCAAAAGGATGGAAGCGAGGGCGACAAAGAAGAGGATCTTGTTCATATACAAAAAGGCCCTCCGCTTTTGCGGAGGGCCGATCAGCCTTTAGAGCTGAACTGGGAGACCCGAGATTGGGTCGAGGATGTTCTGGTTGTTAACCGTGTACATCTGAGCGCCCCACATGTATCGGTTTGGTGCGAGGGTTGCGTTGAACTTGGAGTACTTCGCAGATCCGTCGGCCATGCCGTAGTTGTCGCCTTCGTTCCATCGGAATGCCGAGTGGTACGAGATGAGTGGGTAGGTGCCCGCTGGGTTGCTCTTGCAGTTCGCGAAGACGTTTCGGATCTGGCCGAAGTTCAGCGCGTAAAGCACGGCAGTTGCAGCGTCGGTGTTCTCACCAAGGTACTGCTGGGTGTTAGCAGCGTCTCGGGTAACGGCGTTGGTGGATCGGTGCGAAGAGTTTCGGATACCGGTTCCAAGCGACTGGCCGTTCAAGCACTCGAGGTTGTCGGTGAGACCAGCGATCATGATCGTGCTGGAAACCGCTGGAAGAACGGTCTGGCTGATAACCTTAACGCCTGCGTTGAGGTCGTTGATGTTTCGAGCTCGTGGCATAACCGCACTGTTAACGGTGTACGAAAGTCGTGGAACCTGGTTGTCGATGATGAAGCCACCGAGCGAAGGCGTTCCTGGAGGGGTGTTGCCGCTGACTGCACATCGGTCAGCCTGCTGTCCGGATGGGAAGCCCTTTCCGCTGTTGTTGTTAGCCGAAGCGAAGCACGTTGGACCGTGACCGCGGAGGGTGTCTCCTGGGCTCACAAACATGTCAACGTTCTTGATGTATGGCTGGCAAACGCCGGACCAGTGCTCGTAACCGCCAGCGGTGCCGCCAAGAGCTGGGCTGAATGCGCGGTGGAAGTAAGCCGATGGAAGAACGTCGTCAGAATCGCCCGAGTAAAGAAGAATGCCGAGCGCAGTCTGCTTGATGTTCGAAAGGTCCTGCGTCTTCTTTGCAGCAGCCTTAGCCTGTGCGAAGACAGGGAATAGGATCGCGGCGAGAATTGCGATGATCGCGATGACCACCAAGAGTTCAATCAGAGTAAATGCCTTTTTCATGGTTGCGTTCCTCACGCAACACAAGGATTCCGAGCGTAATGTTAAATGACTGTTAACATTTACAGAACTCAGGATTAAGGTTTCCGGGTCGCTCAGCTTTCGGTTGAAAATCCATACGCTGGGTCCCCTCATTCTGCCACCCTAAATGTCCAAGGAATGGAATCATTTATCCAGGTCTGTCAGTGCCTCTCTGACCCAAAATCAGTTCGAATCGTTCTACTCCTTCTCGAATCTGACCTCAAAATCAATCAACTTGAGCGAGCGACTAATCTAAGTCGACGAGTAATCGACACCAGACTCGTTAAAATGCACAGCTGCAATGTTGTCAGCAGCGAGATGGACGGCAGATGGATCCGATGGAGCCTTACGGCTGAAGCTCGTGAGATGGTGAAGCTCGTGGTCGCGAACCACGTTGTTGAGCTTGAGTGGGATCCTGATGTTACAGCCGATCGCATTCGGCTTAATCGAGAGCTCCAGCTTGAAAATACTTCTGAAGCTCTCGAAAGTGAACCGGGTCCGAAGCTGATGTTACAGCCCGGACCCGATTCGGCTTAGTTTCGGACCTGAAGTCCGGTGATTGGGTCAAGAACAGGTGCGCCGCCGTCGGTAAGAACCGAAGCTCCCCACATGTACTTGTTCGGGTTGATAGTTGCGTTGAACTTGGCGAACTTTGCCGAGCCATCGCCCATTCCGTAGTTGTCGCCTTCGCTCCAGCGGTTCCAGCTGTGGTAGACGGCGAGCGGATAGTCCGTTCGAGGTGCGGTGCGGCACAGGTCGAAGATTCGATTTCCAGGAGCGGTGACCTGGCCAGCATTGAGCGCCCAGATCTGAGCCGGTCGCGTTGCGCCGTCTTCCTGGCTACCGAAGTAGGCCCGGGTGTTGCCCTGGTCAATCGAGAGCGCATTCGTCGAACGGTGGCTCGCACTTCGAACAACGGAGGTGATCGATGCCGAGCTCAAGCAGGAAACATCATCAACAAATCCAGCTAGCAAAATGCTGCCGGAAACGTTGTCCATCTGCGACTGGGTCGTGATGGAGATTCCTCGGTTAACGTCGCCAATGTTTCGGTATCGACCGATGAAAGCGGAGTTAACGGTGTAGCTGATTCGAGGAACCTGCTGGTCGACGACGAATCCATTTCGAATGAACGAAGCCGGAACGAGGTCAGGGCGCGATGCGGTGCATCGGTTTGGAGCTTGGCCGGAAGGAATTCCAGCGCCGGAATTGTTGTCGAAGTCGGTGAAGCAGGTCGGAGCGTGACCCTGAATCTTGTCACCAGGGCTGACGTAAAGAGCGAGGTTCTTAACGTATGGAGCGACCATTCCGGACCAGTGAACGTATCCTGCCGTCGTACCGCCAAGAGCTGGGTTGAATGCTCGGTGGAAGTAAGCCGAAGGGTAGAAATCGTCGTGATCCGTCGTGTACAAGGTGATGCCGAGGCTGATCTGCTTAACGTTGGACAAGTCCTGCGTTTTCTTAGCGGCTGCCTTAGCCTGAGCAAATACCGGGAACAAGATTGCAGCGAGAATTGCGATGATCGCAATAACGACCAGAAGTTCGATCAGGGTGAATGCCTTTTTCATGGTGCACAAAGATTGAACCTTGGCATTGTTAAGGTTCAGTTAAGTGATTGTTAAGGTTTACTGATTTTCGTGAACAAATGAGAAGGGCATAGTTGAGAAGAATCTCAACTATGCCCTTGCGAGTCTGGCCTTAGTTCAGCGCGAGCTCTTTTTGGGGCTCGTTTCCGTCGGAAATGTTCTTCCTTCGGAAGATCACCGTATCGGTTCCGGGTTCCAGTTCGGCGACAATGACGTCGCCAGCTTGGAATCGACCGAGCAGCATCTCTTCGCTGAGCGGATCCTCAATGAATCGCTGAACCGCTCTTCGAAGCGGTCTTGCGCCCATGTTCGGATCGTAACCCTTGTCGACGAGAAGGTTCTTGACCTCTTCGCTGAGTTCGATCTGAATCCCCATCGAAGTCGCCTGCTCGTTGACTCGCGCCAAGAACAGCGAAGCGATCTGCAGGATCTCTTCTCGCTTGAGGTGTTGGAACACGATGACCTCATCAATACGGTTGATGAACTCGGGGCGGAACGACTTCTTCATTTCGTCCAGCATCTTGGTCTTCATGTTTTCGTACACCTTCGGATCGTTGTAATCCGGTCGCGTGTCGCGGAAGCCAAGTCCCTTGTCCATTTCGATCGGACGAACTCCGATGTTCGAAGTCATGATGATCAGGGTGTTTCGGAAGTCCACCGTCCGTCCCTGCGAGTCGGTCAACTGGCCGTCTTCCAGAACCTGGAGAAGCAAGTTGAAGACCTCAGGGTGGGCCTTTTCGATTTCATCGAAGAGAACCACGCAGTACGGATTTCGCCGAACCTGCTCGGTCAACTGTCCGCCCTCATCGTAACCCACGTATCCCGGAGGGGCACCGGTGAGTCGGCTTACCGCGAATCTCTCCATGTATTCGGACATGTCGATTCGGACCATGTTGCTTTCCTTTTCGTAAAGGTAAGCCGCAAGAGCCTTCGCGAGTTCGGTCTTACCGACACCGGTTGGGCCAAGGAAGACGAACGAAGCAATCGGTCGCTTTGGATCCTTGAGTCCGGATCGGGAACGTCGGATCGCTCGCGAAACCGCGCGGACTGCATCTTGCTGGCCGATGATTCGCTCGTGCAAATCCTCTTCCATGCGAAGAAGCTTTTGGCTCTCGGTCTCGACCAGTCGGGTCACCGGGATACCGGTCCAGCTCTGTACGATGCCAGCGATTTCGGGCTCACCAACGACAGGCTCCGGCTTCGGCTCGGCAGCCCAAGCTTCTTCTCTCTCGAGGATGCTAGCTTCGAGGCCTTCGATCTCAGCCTTCATCTTCTCAAGCATTTCCTGATCTTCTGAGCGCTTGGAAAGATGCTCGAAATTGGTTCGGAGCTTCGTCAGCTTTTGTCTATCGGCGCGAACGTCTGCCGGCGGCAAACTCTGCTGCAAGCGAACTCGCGAAGCTGCCTCGTCGATCAGGTCGATCGCCTTGTCGGGCAAGGTTCGATCCGAGATGTAGCGCTGCGACAATGAGACCGCGCTGGTGATCGCCTCGTCGGTGATCTCCACTTGGTGGTGAGCTTCGTATCGCTCACGCAAGCCGCGCAAAATCTCAATCGCTTCTTCTTCACTCGGTTCTTTGACTTTGACCGCTTGGAATCGTCGCTCAAGAGCCGCATCTCGCTCGATGTACTTGCGGAACTCGTCCTGAGTCGTCGCACCGATGCACTGGAGTTCGCCGCGCGCCAAGGCAGGCTTCATGATGTTTGAGGCATCAATCGCGCCTTCGGCTGCACCGGCTCCCACCAAGGTGTGAAGCTCGTCGATGAAGAGAATGACTTGGCCTTCCGACTTGCGGACCTCTTCCATCACTTTCTTCATGCGCTCTTCGAATTCGCCGCGGTACTTCGTACCAGCGACCAATCCAGCAAGGTCAAGGGAAACGATGCGCTTGTTCTTTAGGATCTCTGGAATGTCACCAGAGACGATTCGAAGGGCCAGCCCTTCGGCAATCGCGGTTTTTCCGACGCCTGGGTCACCGATGAGACAAGGGTTGTTCTTTGTTCGTCGACAAAGAATTTGCATGACTCGCTCGATTTCGGTGTGTCGTCCGACCACCGGGTCAAGCTTCCCTTCTCGTGCCAATTCGGTCAAGTCCCGACCAAATTCGTCTAGGGTCTGGGTCTTGGCGTTCGTAGTTGAAGCAGCCTTGGAGCCGAAGCCAGACTTAGCTTGCGTATCGTTGTCTTGAAGGGTCATCACCTCTCGGCGAGCCTTTTCAAGTTCAACTCCGAGTTTCGAGAGGACGCGTCCAGCTAGGCCGTCGCCTTCTCGAATCAGCCCGAGGAGCAGATGCTCGGTGCCGATGTAATTGTTGTTCAGGTTGCGAGCCTCGTCATATGCAAGATCGATCACGCGCTTGGCTCGAGGAGTCAGGGTCATATCCTGATTGGGTCTCGCATCGCCACGAGGAAGCTGCTTCTCAACCTCTGAGCGAATGCGATTTAGGCTGACGCCTAATTTCTCGAGAACGCGTGCGGCGACGCTATCCGACTCTCGTACGAGCCCGAGGAGAAGGTGCTCCGTCGAAACGTAGCCTTCCCCGAACTTCTGAGCCTCTTCTTGCGCATAGAACACCACCTTTCGGGCGCGTTCAGTAAAGCGTTGCCACATATTTATTCTTTTCCTGTTTCGAAGATGAATTCATCCCGGTTGTTTAGTTCTACGTCGTCAGGCAAGTTGTCATTAGGACCACCTGAGCTTAGATTCATGACGTGCGGGACTACTTCATCGCATCGATGTAATAAGGAGAGTACCACTGCTCTCCATAAGTTCCCAGACCCTGTTAGAAGGACCTAGTGGGCGCTACCGGCATCGCTTGATTCTTTTGCTGCCGGCGGCATCGGGATTCGACTTCGATGGACTCCGATCTGAACCGTCGGCACTCGCAAAAACAGGTCCAAGAACCAGTCCATCGACAGCCTTAGCTTCAGCGCAAACGTGGGCATCTTGCTGAGGTAGGCACCTCGGAACAGGAACCAGCCGATCAGGCCGTTGACATTGAAGCCAAACAGGTCCGCCGCTGCTTTGTATCCCCCCACGACCGCGAAAGCTCCCAAGGATCGGTATTCAAAGTTCTCGAGTGGCTTTCCGCCGACACTGCTGAGAATGTTTTTCGCCACCTGCGGACCTTGGCGAACCGCGTTCTGTGCGGTTGCGGCAAAAGGTTTGCCGTTTGGCATCGGCACCGAAGCCGCGTCACCAACCGCCCATACGTTGTCATAGCCTTCAACGCGAAGGTCAGCCTGGGTTTTGATGTACCCGCGATCCGTCAAAGGCAAGCCTTCGATCTGGCGAAGGAGCGGAGATGGCTGAATCCCAGCCGTCCAAAACGTGCTTTCGGCAGGAACCCACTCCCCCGCTTCCGTTCGAACACGGTCGGGCAAAACCTCAACAACGCTGGCGCCAAGGTGCACAACGACGCCTCTTCGGCGCAACGTTGCGAGCGCCCAAGCCGAAGCCCGCTCGCTCATCGCGCCCAGGAGTCGACTTCCATGCTCGAAAACCATAACGGAAATGTCGGACTTCTTTAGGTTCGGATAGCCATCCACAAGCTCAAGCAAAAAGTGTTGGAGCTCACCTGCAAGCTCGGTCCCCGTAAAGTTTCCGCCCACGATCACGAACGTCAGCAGTTGCTTACGCTTCTCCGGATCTCGACACTCATTGGCCTGCTCAAGCAAAGCGATCGCACGGTCCCGAATTCCGATTGCGTCTGCGACCGACTTTAATTCGTAGGCATTCTCCGCCAGACCAGGAATGTTTGGAAACCGCGTGACGGAGCCCATTCCGATGACCAGATGCTCGAACGGAATTTCGGTTGGATCGGATACTCCTGCGGGTTGGAACCGGACACTTTGTCCAGCTAGATCCACGCTCAATATCTCGCCCATGCGAAAACCGTCTCGGGCGTACGAGCGGAGCGGAACAACGACATGGCGTGGCTCGATGCCACCAACCGCCGCTTCGACGAGCAAGGGATAGAATGTGAGGTAGTTGTGCCGATCCAGCAGCACCACGTCGACTTCCCCACGTCCGTGCTTCACTAGTCGCTTTGCGGCTTCTGCTCCGCCAAACCCACCACCAAGAATTACAACTCTCGTTTTCGTGCTGGACATCCACTCTCATGATGTCGCCAAGCCGAAGGGGCGCATGGGCTAAGCCTCATTCCAAATTGCCTCTAGCGACCTAACTGCTGGGGAATCACGACGTCGTACATCCGGCTCATAAAATCGTTGATGAACTCGCCGCCTTTCCCACCGTCGTAAGGGCTCGCGTTGGTCATCGCGACGACCGCAACTCCGCGCACCGGGCGAATAAACATGTCGGCCGAGTTTAAAGTGTTCGATCCGCCGTGGCTCAGGTCGTATTCGCCAGTAGGATAGGGCCCGCCAACCGCCCAGCCCATGCCATAGCCGTTGTGCGGAGTGTGCAGAGTTTTGAAGTTCGGCCCGGTTAGCAACGTTGGATAACCCATCTCAGCCCGCAGATGCAATCGGGCGAATCGAGCAAAGTCGGTTACCGTCATTTGCAGGCCCCCTGCCGGGTTCCCCCAACCCTGGTTATCGGCCCATGCCGGCTCATACGCTTGGTTGACAAAGCGGTGCCCATAGGGCCCCAACAAAGTGCCTGGTAAGCCCATCGGGCCGTACCCAACCGAGTTGGCCCCGATGGGCTGGAACAAACGCTTTTTGATCGACTGCTCCCAAGGCTCGGCGGACAGGCGATCCAAGATTGCTCCGGCAATCACGAAATTCATGTTCTGATACTGGAATTGAGTGCCCTGTGCGAAGGTTGGGGCTTTGCTGACCGCTTTTTTCACCGCTTCAGTCCGCAGAGTTGTGAGCGAGGTGCCAGCGTAATCTGGATAGCTGGTGTCCCCTGGGATTCCGGAACTGGCATGGAGCAGATTGAACAACGTGATCTGCTTGGTGGAAGGGTGCATGGCGCTTTCCAGATCGGGGAGCAAGACGGAGAGCGTGTCGGAGAATTTGATCCGACCAGCGTCAACGTACTTGCCAAGCAACGTCGCCGTCATCGACTTCGTGTTCGAGCCGAGGTGAAAAAGGTCGTTTAGGGTGACTAGCGTTGGGCTGCCGACTCGGCGGACTCCGGTCGCGGCCGAGCAAACAATCTTGTCGTCAACGACCACCGCGCAAGTCGCTCCAGGCAGATTGAACTTCGCGCGTGACTTCTCAAGTTCGGCCTTCACAATCGTGGCGAAGTTTGAGAATCCCGGCTCGCTGTCCAAAGTTGGTCCGGTCGGGACATAACTTGGAAGCTTGGAAGGAAGTAAAGCCATCGGCAGCTCCTGGCGATCCAATGGGCCGCGTTTGATAAACGCAGTGAACGAAGTTAGAGAGCCTTTCGAATCGTACGCAAATGCCGCAGGCTCCTGGAAAGCTGCGAGGGTGGCAGGTAGATCAACATTTTGTTCGGCTCCCCCATCGACTTTGATCTTCATTCGACTGCGAGTTGATGACAGTTGGACAAGCGAAACGTCAATCAGAGACTCTTTTCCGTAGGCCAGCGTAGGAGCAGACATGTTCTTCCAAACCGTGCCTTGCCAAGGCATTTCGTAGATCACGACATTCTTGGCTCCAGGTTGAATGCCGATCACGTACCTAGGGCCGTTTGCCGCAACCGAGGATGGAATGAAGCCGAAAGTTTGGCCCTCTTCAACTCGGACCTTTGCCTGGAGCCGCGAAAACTTGATGCCTAGGCCCTCGCTTGGCAAAGCCCACGCGCTATCCCGGGCTACTTTCGCAGCCGCAACCGGGTAGCGATTGGCCACCGACCAAACGCCATCCACAAGACTGCTTTGCGCGGCGAGAAGCAACCAGGCCCCAACATACATCACATTGAATTTTAGCTCCAATCCCCTCGTCAGTCAAACCCGGCCAAGAAGCGACTGCGCGCTAGCCGAGCCTCAGGCTCATCGAAGCATAGGACCGCGAGACCTCGAAACCGAACTTGCCATAGAAATCGGTGAGCGTGGTCCAGTCGATGATGGTGCGCTGGCACCCTCGGTCCCGCAAAATTTGAAGCGCCGACCCGAGCAGATACCCTCCGCGGCCCGAACCCCGAACGGCCATCGAAACGCCAATCGGTCCGAGAGAACCCCAACTCGGACCGAGGTCGGCATGCCAAACGGCTCCACCAATGGGATACCGATTACTTGAATCCTGAATCAAGGCAAATCCCTCAATTCTTTGACCGCAGCGGAGCACGACCACGCACTCCGGCCCTTCTTGGCGGACCTTTGTCAGGGTGTCGTAATGCCAGCGACCCGGAAATTCCCTTTGTAGGAACCCTTCCAACTCCGCGATCTCAGGCTTTGACAAAACTTCGACTCGATCACCTTCGTGGGTAGGACCAGAGTACGTAAAGTCAGAAAGGTCGCGCTCCATGTCGACCTGAAGTCCATGCTCCATAAATCCTTCGATTTCCAAGAACTCCTTGAGCTTTGGAAAATCTTGCGGACAGCCTGGAAAGAAATGGTTGTTGTCTTGACCAAATACCAACCGGGTCGCGCCGCGATCGGTCAAAAGCTGCCGGACGTCGCTGAGCAAATCCCCGCAGACTCCCGGCTCGGAGTACGCAACGGCACTTAGGTGGTACTGATCGATGTCGCTGACTCGGTACAGAGATGCCGACGGTCGCTTTACGAAGGCAAACCCGATCACACGTTCGTCCCGGACATAAATCGAGGACGCCCCCCAGTCAAACACCGGGCAATCGACCGACTTCTGCTTCAGAAGTTCGGGCGAAACGCGATATCGCGCGGGATAGAACTGGTTCCAGAGTTCGGCCAGTTCGGTAAACGGTGCTGAAGCGAGCGGGATTCTCATCCGACCGCGCGCGCAAGCTCCCGCAAATGCTGGCCGTACAGCGTGATCGCTTGCTCAGTGCGATAGAGGACGTTCATCAACTCGGCGGTGTCCCGCAGTCTTGTATCTCGCAAAGCGCCAAAATTCCCCAAAGCCTCAAAATCCTCGATGCCAGTAACCGCGGTGTACGACCGCAGGTATTCGGCAACTGGTTCGTATTCTCCGCGATATTTCGATCGCACGGCCCGAAAATCTGCTTCGATGACCCCGACCGGTCCGTACCGAAGGATATCTTCGATCGCCTGGCGGTATGCCTCGTAAGCGCGGCGGAAACTAGCCAGCTCATCGGTTCGTTGCTTCACGCGGTTTCGGCAAACGATGGGCCGGGTGGAAGGTCGGGACGAGTCTTTCATGACTGAGCCCCGACGCGTTGAACGTAGTTCACCTTCAGGTCTCGAATAGAGTTTTGTACCGTTCGCCGGTCGGCATCGTCGAGCTGCGGGATCGCGGCATCGGCGAGTTGCGAAGCGACGTCGATCATAACCTTCGCCTGCGCAAGATCCGGTTCTATCCGACCGGTCATAAAGTCGGGTTGCAACCCAAGCTTTTGCCACGACAGTTCAATCGACTGCTGCAGCATCATGCCAATCACATCGTAGACATCAATAGGACCCTTTTCCGGTGAATCTTCCAAAATCGCCCCCTTAACCTAGCCCGCGCTTGGCGCTTCCACGCCGTGCTTGGGCCGCAAATTGAGTGACGTTTCAAATGTCCCTCTAGCCGCCAAAACTTGAATCCGTTTCTGGCCGCGACAAGAGAGGACAGGAACCCGGTCGGTAGACTACGTATTGGTCTTTATAAGAATGGAAAATGTGATTATCATTGGCTCTGGCCCTGCGGGATACACCGCCGCTCTTTACGCCGCGCGGGCCGATCTGAAGCCTCTTCTCTTCGCGGGTTGGCAGCCTGGCGGTCAGCTCATGATCACCACGGACGTTGAGAACTATCCTGGCTTTCCCAAGGGCATCATGGGACCAGAAATCATGGAGCTGTTCCGTGAGCAGGCCGCTCGCTTCGGTACCGACATTCGGGATATCAACGTTGACAAGGTTGACCTGACCGGCCCGACCTTTAAAGTCTGGGTCGGCGAGGAACTTCACGAAGCCAAGTCGATCATTATCTGCACCGGTGCAAGCGCGAAGTGGCTCGGGCTGGAAGGTGAAGTCACTTTCGGCGGATACGGTGTGAGTGCTTGTGCAACCTGCGACGGGTTCTTCTTCCGAAACAAGAAGGTTGCCATCGTCGGCGGTGGCGATACCGCGATGGAAGAGGCCCTCTTCTTAACGCGCCACGCTTCTGAAGTCCATGTTCTTCACCGACGTGACAGCTTCCGCGCCAGCAAGATCATGCAAGAGCGCGTGCTAGAGCACCCGAAAATCAAGATTCACTGGAACACGGCCGTGACCGAAATCCACGGCGAGATGGAACCGCACAAAAAGCTGAAATCGATCACTTTGCAAGATACGGTCACCAGTGACATTCGTCAGATGGAAGTTGACGGCTTGTTCATCGCGATCGGACACCAGCCGAACAGTTCGCTGTTCACCGGGGTTCTTGATATGGACGAGGCTGGCTACTTGATCACCATGCCCGATAGCACTCGCACCAAGATCCCCGGCGTGTTTGCCGCTGGCGACGTTCAAGACAGCGTTTATCGCCAAGCCATAACCGCTGCCGGTTCGGGCTGCATGGCCGCAATCGAAGCTGAGCGCTTCTTGGCAGGGCTGCACTAGTAATGACCGGCGTTCTGTGTTATCTCGCGTTGGCCCAAGCGGTGAATCAGAAACCGCAAGACCCCAAAACGACCTACACGGAATACCGCCTGCTTCAGCCGGGGACAAATGATTCCCGCCTGAGCGTTTTCGCTTTTGACAAGCGGATGGATCCGCCAAAACGGTCGCCGAAGAAGTTTGGCGATCCGCCCTTGCAGTGGGAGTTCGACTGGATCACCGGTGGTTACGGCGTTCACCCTTCGGTGAACAACAACCTCACCCTGCGGTTCTCCATCTTTAGCCAGCAGAGAGCCTCGAAAAACGATTCCGCACTCGATGTTGGCAAGATGCTTATGCGGCTTTGGGATTTCAGTTTCCAGAGCCTCAAAATGGACCACTCGGGTGCCCTGAACAATGGGATCGTTGACGTCTACCTTTGTTGGGGCGGCAAGGCCGGCGGCGAGCAGTTGTTCGACGAGGACTATCGCGGCGGTCGCAACATCAAGGTCAACACGATTTACATCTATGACCTCGCGAGTTTCACCGATCCAGTCGAGAAAGCACGCGAGATCGCCCACGAATACGGCCATGCGATGCTTCCGCCAGTTGGTGTCTTTACCGCACCGGAGGACTGGTCTAACGGCTACTTGGGCGAGAAGCTTTACCTCCGCCATATTCGAGATGAGATGGCGGCCGGACGATATGGCGCGCCGGACGTGATGGGAGCCGACCTTCCTGGACTCGATAAATGGGTGAAGGCAAACGTTGATCCGATCGTTTCCAGCGCCGCAACGAACGGCCCGGCAAACAAGATCAGCGCCGGCGGCAAGCTCGCCATGGACATGTACCTGGGCCTCGCCCTGTACGTTGACCAGATCTACGGCCACAACGTGCTTTCGCGCGCTTATCGGTTTACCGACATGACCAAGCCAGAAACCTTCTTGGACGCCGTGATGACCGCCGTAGAAGAAGTACCGAACGCCACCCTGAATTTTCCAAAGGAATGGGCCGGACGGACGGTGTGGGTTCCCGTGAGCACTTCCAACCTCACCGGGTCGGCAATTCTGGCCAAGAAGCCAGGTTGGGTTCAGGTTCGAATCACCGAGAAGCCGGTCGTGATCCGCTCGGTTCGTGCTGATCAGTAGTTCTGCACGGTACAACCAAGCGCATGAAAGCCGCACCGCGAATTCTCGTTTTCGCGGTTCTTGCTCTTTTGAGTTGGAGCATCCTGGCGTCTCACGCCTCAAGCCCATCATTGTTGCAAGACAGCGACACGAAGGTTCTGCTCCTCAAAATTCGCGAAGTTAACGACCCAATGCGTTGGTTCTTTGGCGATTGGCCATTGGAAAACCATTTCTACCGCCCAATTTCGACGCTGTTCTTCGAACTTGACAACGCGATTGGCGGTTCAAATGCGGCGGTCTACGGGTGGACAAACGCGATTCTTGTGACCGCGAGCATGCTGCTGGTGGTGTGGCTGGCGTTTGAGCTCTTCGCGAGCTTGCCCATCGCCATTGCTTCGGGAGTGGTCTTCACGCTCTACATCCATGATCGAACCGGCCTTGTCGGAGTCATTCCGGCGTACTTGGCCATGTTGGTTTTGGTCGTTGGGCTATTCCGGCATGGCTTTGCCTTCCGGCAATACATTCCCGCCACGCTAGCCTTGTGGGGACTACAAACCATCGCGTTCGGAGCGAGCCCGCTGTGGAACCGCATGATTGGCTGGATTCCCGGCCGAACGGCTAGCGTCATGACCGTATTTGCCTTGATCGCAATGGCGGCATACGCACGGTACGAACGGCTATCTGCGGAGCGATTGCCCCCGCCAGAACCCGGTCCGCTCGACCCACCAGCGACTCGTGGGACCAAGAAGTTTTCGGCAAAGAACGGCCTTGGATGGGCGCTGCTCAGCATCGTTGCCGCCGCGCTGGCGTTTGGCAGCTACGAGCAAGCCGTTATGCTTCCGGCGGTACTCCTTGGAACGGCCATTCTTCTGCGTTGGCAACGGCTCAAGGTTCGTTGGGGATGGCAAGGCGCTTATTGGGCGCTCCTTGTCGGATACCTGGTGCTTCGACGGCTGATTCTCCCGACCGAGAACTCGGGTTACCAAGATCAGCAACTGCGGTTCGGACAGGGAGTTTTGATCTCGTTGCTGGAATATGCCGCTCCATTCGCGGCCGGGTACAGCACGTTCTGGATCATCGTTACGGGCGATCCTTTGATCTGGGTCACGGGTAGCCCTTGGGCATACATCATTCGTTGGACCTCTGAGATCAACACCTTCATCGCTGCCCGCAATCAGTGGATCATTTGCGCGGGCGGATATCTCATGAGCCTACTTGCGTACTTGCCAATGGCTTGGCTACAGCAGTTCGACCACTATCACTTCTGGCCGCTTGCACTTCGCTCGATGATGGTTGTCGGGCTTTACGTTGCGATGGTGCCGCTGGTGATTACCGCAGTATCCCGCCCAACTCAACAATCGCCGCAACGATTGCGTCCCGCGCCTGGTTCCCTTCCTCGTCCGTAAGGTTAGCGCCCATCTTTCGGAACTGCAGCCCGATGCCGAGGCTGTGCTTTCCTTCTGGAATTCCGGTGCCTTCGTACACGTCGAAGAGCCAGCAGTTCTCTAGCAAATCGGTCGGTGCCGAAATGATCGCCGCTTGGATTTTCTCAAATGGCACTGACTTATCGATGAGAACCGCAATATCTCGACTGACCGCTGGGTTGCGGCTAATTGATTTCAGTTGCGGATTTTCTTGAGCATTTCGGAAGGCCGGATCAAGCCAGATTTCTGCGATGAACGTCGCTTCAGGCAAGTCGGAAGCCTCGGCCACAAGCGGATGAATTTGCCCCATCACTCCGATGCAGTCACCCGCACGGTCAAAAACTAACGCCCGCCGGCCTGGATGGAACCGGCCTTCGTTAGGTAATTCGTCAGCGGTGAACCGTGCCGTGATGCCAACACTTCGAAGCACCGATTCCAGTTCCGCCTTCAATGAATAGAAATCAGCAACCGGTGGCTGATCGCTCGCGCGATTTGCAGGTTGGAGCTTGCCGGTGGACAGAACAGCCAGAAAGGCTAGTTCTCGATGTCCATCCTCATCATTCTCGAAAACCTTCCCAACCTCGAACAGGTGCACGTCTTTGCCGCCGTTGCGAAGTGCCGCTTCCGTCAGACCCGGCAAGAGCGAGTTGCGCAGAAGCGCAAGCTCCGGCGAGCCCGGGTTTCGGGGGCCAACGCGTTCGGTCGGGGCGTCCAGCGGGTGCTCCGATCGTAACGTGTGGCTGACAACTTGCACATAGCCGAGCCGAATCATGCCTTCGACGACGGCATCGGCGAGTCGGTACTTGCCGTGCACGCCTCCCATCGTGGTGTGCCCAACGGGAAGTTCTTCCGGAATGCGCTCGTAGCCGTGGACCCTTCCGAGTTCTTCCACGACGTCCTCTGCCCGCACGACATCAGGTCGCCAACTTGGGACTTTCACCTTGAGCGGTTCGGTGGCGAGGATTTCGAAGCCTAGCGCCGAAAGGTAGCGGCTGGCTTCGTCAGGGGTGATCTCCATGCCAAGAAGCCGCGAGGCACGGGCTAGTTCGAGTTCGACAAAGACTTCTGCAGGCTCACTTCGAACGACATCAGTCAGTTCCGAGATGGAAACTTCAGGAAGAACGGACGTTAACAGTTGCAGGAATCGCCGAATCGCGACATCCGTGATCTTGGGATCAACGCTTCGCTCGAATCGGTAACTGGCTTCGGTGTTCAGGCCGAGTTGTTTTCGGGTTTTGCGGACGGAGGTGTTGACGAAGTGCGCGGACTCCAAGAGGATCGCGGTTGTCGAATCGTCCACTTCCGTGTCGAATCCGCCCATCACTCCGGCTACTCCGACCGGTCGCGATGCGTCGCAAATCATGAGTTGGCCCGCGGTCAGGTTGCGGTCGACGCCGTCCAGCGTCTTGATCGTCTCACCGTCTCTCGCTTCGCGGACGACGATCTCTTTTCCGAGCTTTCCGAGGTCGTATGCGTGCAGCGGCTGGCCGATTTCCAGCATCACGTAGTTCGTGAGGTCGACCAGCAGGCTTATTGAGCGCATTCCGATCCGCTCAAGTCGATACTTGATCCAGTCCGGAGTGGCGGCACTAGAGATGCCGGAGACGGTGACACAAGCGAACCGATTGCATAACGCCGAATCGATGCGGACCAACGCCTCCGCCGGTCGAGACGTAGCCACGTTTGGGAAGCCAGATTTGGCCGCAAGATAGAGTTCGGTCGGCTGGCTTTCGGCGTCTTTAGCAAGAACTTCGCGAGCGAGGCCGAGAATGCTGAGCCCGTCGCCGCGGTTCGACATCACTTTGACGTCGAGAATCGGATCTTCCGAAGTTTCCTCTTCAATCCCCTCAAGCTCAAAGCCGGCCATCGTGAGCAGGTCGCCCAGGGCTTCGGCATTAAGAGAAGTCGCGACGTAGTCGCGCATCGTGGAGTAGGTGAACTTCATGCGTCGGACAGTTTACTAGCGGCCCCCGGTTTGGGGCCGCTAGGGCGAGACGGAATGTCTCAGCTTGGGATCAGCTTAAGGAAGGAAGTGCGCTCGGACTCAGGGACTTGGATACCCTCTTCGTACTTCGCAATCTTCTGCCAAAGCATGTTGGCCTTCTTGGTTGCCTTCTCGTAGTCGAAGCCTTCGAACACGGCACCGGGTCGCATCTCGCCGTCGACCTCTGGCACTCGGCGCGAAGCACGGATTCCGGCCTCAACTGCCTTGAGGTCGTCAATGCCGAGAGCTTCGAGAGCCACCTTGGCAACGTCTCGCGAGTACTGCCGCATGCCGAAAATAGCCGACTTGTGCAGGATCGTCGCGAACTCATCGTAGTCCGGAATAATGTGTCGCGCTGGCATTGCGAAGTGGCGAAGCACCTCAACGCAGACCTCGGTCGCTCGCTCTGGGAAGAAGTACATCAGCAACCAGCAACCTTCAAGGAAGAAAGCGTAGTGGGCGCTTTCGTCCATCGCGATAAAGCGACAAGCATCGACGAAAACTGGATCGTAATCCGTCGTAAGCGTGCTTGCATTCCAGTTTCCTTTTGCTACCAAACCAAGGTTAAGGTAGTTGATCTGGGTTGCGCGTTCTTGGAAGACGGTATAGAAGAACATGTGGATGGGATCTTCCCAAGGAAGGTGCCATTGTTGTCCTCTTAAGTTGTAGCTGTACTCCTCAATCTCGTCTGTCGTCATCGCCTTCGTGAAGATGAGGGAGTTGCGCCAGAGGTCGCTATGCCGCTCTTCCTCAGCACCCCATCGAAGGTGGAACTGCACCCGCCCATAGCTTTGGCGGAACATCTTGAGGCCTTCCGAAACGTAGTCTGGGATGTATTGCTCGACGGCATAGAATCCACGCAGAATTGTGTTGAATTCTTCGGTGTGGTCCGTTCGAACTTTCGACCATTCGATCGACGTGTCTGGGTTCCAGTTCCGGGCACGTTGCGATTTCTCGGTGTACCACCGATAGAGACCGTAGAGGCAGCGTTCCAAACAGAGCCATCGCTCTTGAATGGAATAGTTTCCTACCGGGCCAGACGGGAGATTATCTTCGTACCACTGGACCAGGGAGCGAGGAACGATTTCGTCCTTGTAACAATTAACTTGCGTCATTTCTATAAGTCCTGGTGTGACCACTCTCGAAGATGCATTGCATCATCATCACTCGGATGTGTCATCAACTCTGCCTTCATCCCGGTGCACCCTCGGCCAAAGGTGAATGCAGCTACTGAACGTGTTTTACGTGCTGTACTACTCATTCTAGCGGTTTTCGTCTTTGCTTTTCCGAACCTACGCGGCAATTCCTTGGAATTGGGACAAGAACCTCAAATCGTTCTCCAGGAACAACCGGAGGTCATCCACGCCGTAGGCCATCATCGGGATTCGCTCAACTCCTAAGCCAAAGGCGAACCCAGAATACTTCTGAGGGTCGATTCCGTTGGCCTCGAGGATGTTTGGATGGATGAGGCCAGCGCCGCCAAGCTCCACCCATCGGCCGTTGAAGAGCTTCGGTGACGAAATCGCATAATCCACGCCAGGCTCCACGAACGGGAAGAAATCGGGACGGAATCGCACCTTGACCTCCGGTCCAAACATCGCTCGGGCGAAGGTGCCCAACGTTCCCTTCAGGTGCGCCATAGAAACGTTCTCGTCGATCATGAAGCAGTCGACCTGGTGGAACGTGTGGTTATGGGTTCGGTCGACGGCCTCGTTTCGGAACGTTCGTCCGACGGTGAACACTCTCAGCGGCGGCTTCTCCTGCGCGAAAATTCGACCCTGAAGCGCGGTGCACTGAGTTCGCAGCACCAGGTCGTCCGCCACGTAGAACGTGTCCTGGTCGTCCATGGCCGGGTGATCGGGCGGATAGTTCAGGGCATCGAAGTTGTACTTGAAGTCCTCAAGCTCCGGGCCCTCTTCGTAGCGAAATCCGAGGCCGCCGAGCACGCGCTTGATCTTGAGCGTTGTGAGGTGGAGGATGTGAGCATAGCCGACCCTTGTCTGGCGTCCAGGCATCGTGACATCGATCTTTTCGGCTTCGAAGCGATGCGCCAGTTCGACATCACGCAAAGCGGAAAATCGATTGTCGATCGATTCTTGAACGGTAGCCTTCGCCGTATTGACCGCGGCCCCGAATGCGGGTTTTTCTTCGGCGGACAGCGAGCCCATTTGCCGCATGAGCGAAGTGATCAGCCCGTTCTTGCCAAGATATTTGATCTCGATTTGTTTGAGATCAGCCGTAGATGCTGCGGCGGTGATTTCGTCCTGCGCCGCCAAAACCAGCGAACCTACGTTTTCCATGTGCCGCTCATTTTGACACGTTGGGCATTGGCGAAATGCGGACGCTAAACTGTGGTGTGGTTACCGAGCGCATCAGTCTGCATGGCGATCTTCTGGACAAGAATCTTTTGGGTCAGGTCTTAGATCTTCTGAACGCGCACGGCGTTCAATTTGCCACGAAGAAGTTTCTTGTTGGCGAGTGGAGCCAAATGCCTTCGATCATCGAGATCTCCATTTCTGCGGACACGATGGACCGCTTGAACGAGACTCTGGAGGCGCTACGCCCACTCGGCGCAACTTTCTCGCTGGAAAACGCCACGCTCGCCGCCGCCGAACAAGACGGCGTGTTGCCCGAAGACTTCCACAGCACCACCAACTTCCCCACTCAGGTCCTTATTGATGGGCACCGGATCGATGTCGAGCGGCTGGAGATGGACTGTGGCATTCGAGTTTGGCAAGACCAAGGCCGCTGGCGAGCCGAAACTTGCCCGATGCATCGCGTCATCAAGGGAGACCTGCTGGTCGTCGGTTGGGATGGCGTGCGGGTGAGCCCGGAAACCGAGGAAGCCGACGAGCAGGAAGCCTTCCGCTTTATGAGCAACGACATCAGCTCAGAGCGTCCGAAGTCCCGCATGATCGCCCAAGCCGCCGCACACATTCGCGAGGCCCGGGCAAAGGGCGAAAAGGTGCTGCTCGTCGGTGGTCCGGCCATCATCCATTCCGGCTGTGGGCCAGTGCTTGCTCAGCTCATTCAGAACGGCTGGATTACGCTTCTTTTTGCGGGCAACGCGCTCGCCGCGCACGACATCGAATCCGAAATGCTTGGCACGTCGCTCGGCGTTGACCTCGGAACCGGGCAGAGCAAGACTCACGGACACACCCACCATCTGCGCGCGATCAACCGAGTGCGCCGCGCCGGCAGCATTCAAGCTGCCGTTGAGACCGGCCTCATCACAGCAGGGGCAATGCATGCCTGCATCAAGACGGGCACGCCGTTTGTACTTTGCGGCTCGATTCGAGACGACGGCCCACTGCCGGATGTCATTACGGACAACGTGCTCGCCGTGGACACGATGCGCGAGCACGTCGGGAATGTTGGCGTTTGCCTGATGGTCGCGACAACCCTCCATAGCGTTGCTACCGGCAACATTCTCCCGGCGAAGGTGAAAACGTACTGCGTGGATTCGGATGCGGACACGGTAATCAAACTCACCGACCGTGGCACCCACCAGGCGGTCGGGATCGTGACCGACTGCGAGTTCTTTATGAAAGAACTGTCCGCCCAGCTCGGAACCAACTGAAGCAATTTCATTCGAAGGTCCCAAAAACTGGCGCCTTGGTAGACACTGTCTACTAAGGCGTGGTAGGGTGATTCTGGCTCATGAAAATGGATCATCCGACCATCCTCAAAGTGAAGGCTCAGACTCCGGCAGCGGCACCAAATCGAATTACTGCCCAAGAACTCCGCCAGATATGCCTCGATTGCGGTGCCGACGATGCCGGCGTGGTTCTCCTGGAGCGCCCGGAGCTTGATACGGAGCGTCCCTACATCCTGAAGGCGCTTCCCTCAACCCAGGCCGTCATCTCGTTTGTCGTTCGGATGTCGCCAGAAGCGGTGCGCTCGACCGCTCGAAGCGTGGCGAACCAAGAATTCCATGCCGCCACGAAGGATCTAACGCACATCGCGCGCAACATTTCGAAAGCACTCCGAGAGCTGGGGATCAGATCCCTCCCGACCGCCGCCGGATTTCCGATGGAAATGACGGAGCTCCCGGGCCGAAGCTGGATTGTCGCGCACAAGGTCGTGGCCGAAGCCGCGGGCATGGGCAAAATGGGCATTCACCGGAATGTGATCCATCCGATATTCGGCAACTTCATCTTGCTGGACAGCGTTCTCATCGACACGGCGCCAACCGACGACACCCAGCCGATCGATTACAACCCGTGTCTCGAATGCAAGCTTTGCGTGGCTGCTTGCCCCGTCGGGGCAATTGCGCCAGATGGTCATTTCGATGCCGTCGCTTGCCTCAATCACAACTATCGCGAGTTCTTTGGCGGGTTTATCGACTGGGTAGACACCGTCGCGGATAGCAAGAACCGGCACGAGTACCAAAACAAGGTGGAAGACACCGAAACCGCGAGCCTTTGGCAAAGCCTTTCGTTTGGTGCGAACTACAAATCGGCTTACTGCGTGGCGGCTTGCCCGGCTGGGGAGGACGTGATCGGGCCGTTTCTTCGAAACAAAGCAAAGTTCATCAAGGAAATTTTGAATCCGCTGCAGGAGAAGGAGGAGCCAATCTACGTGGTGCCGGGATCCGACGCGGATGCCTACGTGCAGAAACGATTCCCCCACAAGACGGTCCGGCACATTGGAAGTGGGATTCGGCCAAGGACGCTTGCCAAGTTTCTCGACGCGATGCCTCTAGGTTTTCAACGTGGAAGGGCCCGTGGCCTTTTGCTACGACTGCACTTTACGTTCACCGGACCCGAGCCTGGTCAATGGACGTTCACGATTGCGAATCAAAAGCTCACCATCGAACGATCCCATACCGGCACTCCGGATCTTTCGGTCACGGTGAACTCCCGAGCTTGGCTGGACTTTGTTTCGAAGCGGCGTTCGTTGCCAAACCTCCTTCTAACCCGAGCCCTCCGGCTTCGTGGAAATCCCAAACACCTGGCTACTTTTGGAAAGTGCTTCCCCGGATAATCGAACATGAATCAACGACTGAAATCTCGGTACGGCCCTTGGGCCATTGTCACTGGTGCATCCTCCGGCATCGGGCAAGCGTTTGCCACGGAGCTTGCCACCGCCGGGCTCAATGTCGTCCTGGTCGCCCGAAACGAGTCTGCTCTCGCCAATCTCGAATTGATTTTGCGAAAGGCGCACTCGGTCCAAATCCGGGTGATCGTGGCCGATTTAGCCGAGAGCGCCGGCGTGATCAGCGTTATAGAAGGCACCAAAGATCTCGAAATCGGACTACTGGTTGCGTCCGCCGGATTCGGCTCATCGGGGCCGTTCCTCGCTGCCGATATCGCGGAACACCAAAACATGCTCAGCGTCAATTGCGATGCGCTGATGACGCTGACTCACACCATCGGGGCTCGACTCAATGCACAACGCCGAGGCGGGGTCATTCTTCTCTCCAGCCTCCTTGCTTGGCAAGGGGTGCCGAACTCGGCGGTTTATGCCGCGAGCAAGGCGTTCGTGCAATCACTTGCCGAAGGTTTGTCGCTGGAATGGAAATCGAACGGCGTTGACGTCCTGAGTTGTGCGCCCGGGCCGGTGCTCACCGCCTTCGAAAAGCGGGCGAATATGACGATCAAGGCCGGAGCAACCGCCGAGCAGGTCGCCAAAGCTTCCCTCCGCGCGCTTGGCAAGCGGTCCGTGGTGATTCCCGGCGTGCTTTCGAAGGTGCTCAGCTACTCGCTCTTCACCTGTCCGCGCCCTTGGCGGGTCCATATCATGAAGCAGGTGATGGCGGGACTCTCGAACTACGGAAAGTCGTAGACTTGACGTCACTGATGTCGGAACTCTCCAACCCAACTCGGGCGGATCGGTCAGGGCTTGGCGTGCGCGAAGCATGTATTCAGGAAGCCCTGAACATCATCGCGACCGACGGGATTGAGAACCTGAGCCTCCGTGAAGTGGCACGCCGACTTTCGATTTCCCATCAGGCGCCATACAAGCACTTTCCTAACCGTGAAGATTTGCTGGCCGAGGTCATCGGGCGGGCATTCGACGACTTCGCGACTTTTCTCCATTCTCGTCCGGTGGCCGAGCACCCTCAACAGGACCTAGGCGAGATCGGCCAAAGGTATCTAACTTACGCACGGGTCAAGCCGCTCCAGTACCGGCTGATGTTTGAAACTCCCTTCCCGAACCTCCATCGCCATGCAGGATTAGAGCAAAAAGCAACCGCCGCCTTTGGTCTTCTTCACGACGCGATTCGGCGGTTGCGCGGCAACGAGAATCCCGAAGCGAACCGGGAGTTGGCCCTGTTCGCCTGGTCCACCGTTCACGGACTTGCCTCCATCACCACCAACGGCGCATTGCCCGCGGTTGGCATTTCTGCCCCGGATGCACAGGCCCGCGCGGTCGAACATGTGCTGGCCATGATCTGCAACGGCATCGTCGCGCCTTCTCCGTTCACAATATCGAAGCCCAATGAGCCAACCAAACCCTGAAAGCTGGCAGCGCATGGTGTTGAAATCCATGCCAAAACCGCTTTGGCTCACCCAAGAGGGCCCGCATCGCGATGTCTGTCTGAGCACCCGTGTGCGGATTATGCGAAACCTTGTGGGCCATCGCTTCCCTACTTTTGCCGACCCCGAGGAGCTGAACGGGATCATGGCGGAGGTTCTTGCCGCGACCGAGGCAGAAAAGTTTGAATCGACCAAAAACCTCACCAACGCGGAGCGGGACTACCTGGTCGCCTCTCGTCTCGTGAGCCCGGAATTTCCTTGGACCCTCCCCGGCCGTGCCCTGCTAACTAACCAAGAACGCAGCCTTTGCGTGATGGTGAATGAGGAGGACCACGTCCGCGCGCAGGCCATTCTTGGCGGCTGGAACCTAGACGCGGCTAGCCCGTTGGTTTCCGGCCTCATCAAGCGGATGGCGGGCAAACTCGATTTCTGCACCCACCCCAAGTTCGGCTACCTAGCCGCTTCGCCGCCGAATTGTGGATCGGGCCGGCGGACGAGCATTTTCTTCCACCTCATCGGCCTCGCCCACTCCAAACGTCTACCATCTGTCCTCCAAGCTCTGGCAACCAAGAACATCGTTGTTAGAGGGCTCTTTGGCGAATCCAGCCGAGCGATCGGTGCCTTCTTGCAGGTGAGCGTTTTGCGAGAGGAAGACGCCGAGTTTCGCGGCGCATGCGAATATTTGGTGCAGCAAGAGCGGATTGCCCGTGAGGACCGGCTGAGCGGACAATTGCGAACGCGCGCCGATCAGGCGCGGGATTTTGCCCTCGCGAACCGGACTCTGTCGCTCGCCGACTCCGTCCGAATCCTCGGTTGGATTCGCTGGGCAGCGGCCGAAAAGCTTTCCACCTTCCCCGCGACCGTGCTATCGGTTGATCACGTGCTGGCCTCCCTCGAACTAAGGCCAACTCTTGGTGAGGACGCGGCCGGCACCACCCGCGCCGACCTTATCCACCAATTGTGCGAAAGCTAAGGGAAAACCCGTTAGCAACCGTTCCCGCTGGAAAACTCCGTGGAAAAGCTGCGTCAAACATTCGGAAAAATTATGCTTGACACACAACCGCTTGTGGTTGGATAATGTTTGTAACCCAATATGTTGGGTTGGAGTCTAAAGAAAGTGCGTTGTCCGTTCTGTGGTTATGTCGATCAGCGAGTGTTGGATTCTCGTCCATCGCTCGAAGGCGACTCCGTTCGACGTCGCCGTGAGTGCACGGGATGCGGACGAAGATTCACGACGTTCGAAAAAGCCGAAAGGCCGCGACTTTTTGTCGTGAAGCGAGATCGATCGCGAGAAGAGTTCGACCGAGACAAGGTGATGAACTCACTCCTCCTCGCGTGCCGCAAGCGCCGGATTCCGATTGAGGACCTCCGCGCCGCCGTACAACGCATCGAACGGGACCTATTTATCGAAGCCGATGAAGAAGTGCCCACCCAAGCCATCGGAGAGCGCGTCCTCCGAGAACTTCGCCGCATCGATCAAGTCGCCTATGTCCGCTTTGCCAGCGTCTACCGCGACTTCGAAACTCTCGATGATTTCATCGGCATCGTCAACGATGTCAGCGGCCGCGCAACTATCGCCGTTTAGTAATCAGATCAGAATTTAGGTAGACAAAAGTCCACATATCAAGGAGAATGTAGCAGGAAGCCATGCAAGTTAGTCGTTATTTCACTGTCGCCGATCAGAGTCCGTACTCAGGGATTGAGTTTGAAGCTCGAAAATCCGAAATCAAGAACACCGACGGGTCAAAGGTGTTCTCGATGGAGAACGTCATGGTCCCATCCGGATGGAGCCAAGTTGCCACCGACATCCTGGCCCAAAAATATTTCCGCAAAGCGGGCCTAACCGTCGGACAGGTGAACGGCAAAGAGTACGCCGGAGTCAACGCCGAGCACGTTACGCCGGTTGCCGAGCATGAATCCGATTCTCGCCAGGTCTTCCACCGCCTTGCCGGCTGCTGGCGAAGTTGGGGCGAAGCTAATGCCTACTTCGACACTGCCGCAGACGCTCAGGCTTTTTATGACGAGCTCGTGCGCATGCTGGCGATGCAGGTCGCCGCGCCGAACAGCCCGCAATGGTTCAACACCGGCTTGCACTTTGCCTACGGCATCGAAGGTGTGGCTCAAGGTCACTACTTCGTTAACCCAAAGACCGGCGAACTTGAGCGATCGGCGAACGCCTACGAGCGACCTCAACCCCACGCTTGCTTCATCTTGAGCGTGAAGGATGACCTTGTGAACGAAGGAGGCATCATGGACCTCTGGACCCGCGAAGCTCGAATCTTCAAGTACGGCTCCGGCGTCGGCACCAACTTCTCCAAGATTCGCGGCGAGAGCGAAAAGCTGTCCGGTGGCGGCCGCAGTTCCGGCCTCATGAGCTTCCTCCGCGTTGGCGACCGATCTGCCGGCGCCATCAAGTCCGGTGGAACCACCCGCCGCGCGGCGAAGATGGTCTGCCTTGACCTCAACCACCCAGACATCGAAGAGTTCATCAACTGGAAGGTTCGCGAAGAACAGAAGGTTGCCGCGCTGGTTGCCGGTAGCCGGATTGTTCAGAAGCACCTGAACGCCGTCATGGCGGCATGCACGTCCGACACCAGCGAAGGTCGATTCAACCCGCGCACGAATCCCGCGCTGTACCGCGCCGTCGCCGAAGCCAAAGCTTCCGAGGTTCCACCGAACTACATCCAGCGCGCAATTCAGTTCGCTCAGCAGGGCTACACCTCGCTGGAAACCGAGACCTACGACACGGGCTACGAGAGCGAGGCTTACCTGACCGTATCTGGCCAGAACAGCAACAACTCGGTCCGCGTTCCGAACGAATTCTTCTATGCTGTTCAGCAGGGCAAGTCTTGGGATCTCACCTCCCGAACCACCGGTAAGACGGTGAAGTCGGTTGAGGCGACCGACCTTTGGGAGCAGATTTGCGAAGCGGCTTGGAATAGCGCCGACCCCGGCCTGCAGTACGACACCACCATCAACGAGTGGCACACTTGCCCCGCTGATGGTCGCATCAACGCGAGCAACCCTTGTTCCGAGTACATGTTCCTCGATGACACGGCCTGCAACCTCGCCAGCATCAACCTGGTGAAGTTCTACAACCCGGAGACGCGAGAATTTGACATTAAGGGCTACCAGCACGCCATCCGAATCTGGACGATGGTGCTGGAAATCAGCGTCCTTATGGCGCAGTTCCCGAGCAAGGAGATCGCCCAGCTCAGCTACGACTTCCGCACCCTCGGCCTCGGCTATGCCAACCTCGGCGCGCTTCTCATGCAGATGGGAATCGCTTACGACAGCCCTGAAGGCTTCGCGATCACCGGTGCCCTCACTGGCATCCTCGGTGGCGGCGCCTATGCTGCAAGCGCCGAAATGGCGCGAGAGCACGGACCGTTCCCGGGCTACGAGCGCAACGCGGAGAACATGCTGCGGGTCATCCGCAACCACCGCCGCGCCACATACAATGCGCCGAAGGACGACTACGAATCCCTCAGCGTGTATCCCGTCGGCATCGACCAGAGCATCTGCCCGGCCGATATGCTCGCCGCATCCAAGAACATTTGGGATCAGGCGCTGGCCCTCGGCGAGAAGCACGGCTTCCGCAACGCCCAGGTCACCGTTCTTGCCCCAACCGGCACGATCGGCCTCATCATGGACTGCGACACCACCGGAATCGAGCCCGATTTCGCGCTGGTCAAGTTCAAGAAGCTCTCGGGTGGCGGCTACTTCAAGATCATCAACCAGGGCATCCCGGTCTCCCTGCGCGGCCTCGGATACTCGCAGGCTCAGATCGACGGAATCATCGGCTACGCGCTTGGCCACAAGACGCTTGCCGGTGCGCCGTACATCAACCACGAATCGCTTGGCATGAAGGGCTTCGGTCCCGAACAGATTCAGGCCATCGAAGCCGCACTTGAGTCGGCCTTCGAAATTGGGTTTGCCTTCAACAAGTTCACCCTTGGCGATGACTTCTGCCAGAACGTGCTCGGCTTCAATGCCGATCAGCTCAACGATTGGTCGTTCAGCATGCTGCAGGAACTCGGCTTCTCGAAGGCCGAAATCGATGCCGCGAACGAGTACGTTTGCGGAACGATGACCGTCGAAGGTGCCCCCGACCTTCGACCAGAGCACCTGCCGATCTTCGACTGCGCCAACAAGTGCGGAAAGAAGGGCACGCGGTTCATCCACGCCAGCGGACACATCCGACAAATGGCGGCCGCTCAGCCATTCCTCTCGGGTGCGATCAGCAAGACGATCAACCTACCGGCCGAAGCGAGCATCAAGGATGTTGCCGACGCCTACTGGCTGAGCTGGAACCTTGGTATCAAGGCAAACGCCCTTTACCGAGACGGAAGCAAGCTCAGCCAGCCGCTGAACGCGAGTTCGGACGATGCTGCCGCCGCCATTCTGGATGCTTCGCTAGATCACCCGGCTCCGGTCGCGGCGGTCGAAACCAATGACGCCGTGATGGACGCCGCCACCAAGCTGGTCTATCGCTACATCAGTAAGCGCCGAAGCATGCCCGCCCGACGTCGCGGCTACACGCAGAAGGCCCGCGTTGGCGGCCACAAGGTCTACCTGCGAACGGGTGAATTCGAAGACGGAACGTTGGGTGAAATCTTCGTGGATATGCACCGAGAGGGTGCCGCCTTCCGGTCGCTCATGAACTGCTTCGCCATCGCGATTTCGCTTGGCCTGCAGTACGGCGTGCCGCTCGAAGAGTTCGTCGAAGCGTTTGTCTTCACCCGGTTCGAGCCAAACGGCCCGGTCGCCGATCACCAGAACATCAAGATGTCCACCAGTATCGTGGACTACATGTTCCGCGAGTTGGCGCTGAGCTACCTCGGCCGAACGGACCTGGTTCAGGTGAAGCCAGAAGATCTTCGAAACGACACGGTGGGCCGTCCGAGCCAGTACCCCGACTTCGATGATGAAGAAGTGGAAGACGAGAACTTCGCCGGTCACATCCCTGGCCGCGCCGGGACCGAGCACTCCTCGGCCGGGTTCCAAGCCCCGTTGCCTTTCGGTGACAACGCCGGAGCCACCGGTAGCCCAACCGACACCCTGATCCGCTCCCAAGTCGGCGCGGCAGCGGTGTACGAGGATCGTTTCGTTAGCGGAAACGGCGCCAATGGCCGAGCGCTCATCGAGACCTCGGCTCGGTCGGAAAGTTCGGAGAAGGTTCGGATTGCGCGGCTGAAAGGCTATGAATCTGACCCATGTACCAACTGCGGCTCGTTCACGATGGTCCGCAACGGCGTCTGCCTTAAGTGCGACACCTGTGGCGAAACGAGCGGCTGTTCATAGTCGTTCGCACGGCCCCTCCGTTCGTCTCTTGACGCATGGAGGGGCATTTTGTCGGCTAACATATCACGCATGTCGGACGACAACAAAGTGAAGGGACCGGCTTCTTACTTCCCTTCGATCGAAAAAACCTACGGCCAGCCGATCTCGCATTGGGAGACGGTGCTTGCTGGGCTTGCCGACAAAACCCACATGGAGCGCGTTACGGTTTTGAAAACTGAGCACGGATTAGGCCACGGTCACGCGAACGCTTTGGTGGCCTACTTCAAGTCGAAGGCTAGTTGAGCTCAGCCACCGTAGAGAAGGGCCTGGTTCACTCGGTACGTTTCGTCAAAGCCAACGCGGATCACAATGGTGTCACCACTCTTTGTAGTGATCACGTCAACCGGAGCATCGCTGGCGACAGCTTTGCCTTTGACGAAAAGCACGCGCCGCTTTTGATCTTTGAATGTAAATTCGAGCGTGGCGGTACCGCCGGTACCCCGGCGGATGACTCCGGCTTTGGCCTTCTTGATGTCCTTGTACAGGTAATGCTCAAACGGCACCTCGGCGGTGGCGTGGTATGGGGTGCCAGGGACTAGAGCATCTTTCCCGCCGGACAGCGCAGGCAGCGGCTTGCCGGAAATCTTTGCGTTGAACGAGTAGTTCGTCGACTCGCCTCTCCGACCCGCGGCACGATTGATAAAGACGCGAAGGCGAACTGGCCCATCGATTGGCATCATGCAGGTCGCCTTGTTTCCGCTGATGTCGCTGGTAGCCATCGCGGTTTCTGTGTTTGGCGCGTAGATCAGGTATCCCGCGCTCAGATTCTTTGCAGAGAAATCGAGAGAAAGGGTTTGGCCCGCCTTCATTTTGATGAGGTGATCCGCCATTTGACGCCCCACCAACTTGCCCTGAACGGTCTTTGAGGTCTGCCCAGGACCGAAAGTCAGCGGCATCTGTTTTGGTGCCTGCGCGTGCGCGAAAGGCGTGGCAAAAAGGAACGAAAGCAGAAATACGGGCGACCAAACAAGAACCTTTTTCATCTTCAAATTCTCTCGCAGAACGCCGCCCCTGCCGGCTCAAGTTGCGAATGGCAGACAACCATAGGGGCACTGGCGCACGCTCAATCTAAGTTGTTGGCTGATTCACGCCGCGCCGCACCAGGTTTTTGAGGCTTTCCATTTGCCAAAGTCATGGCGTCCTAGGGCTCCCGAAACTTGCTGTGAGAAATGGAAGCATTGACGATAGACTATTGCTATGCCGCTCGCACCGATGCTCAGCTTATTGCTCGTGATTGGGGCCTCCAGCGCTTCTGGGCCGATTCAGGGCCAAAAGGTGCGGACGGCGCAGGACGATTACGCGGCGGCAGGCAAGCTGGTGGAGCGATCGATTGCCGGGACACTGGTTAGCTACGATTCCGGAGACCAGCTACGGCAGGCAATTGCGAATGGAAAGCGAAACGCCAAACAAGAATCGGAACGATACGAGACTAAGGGGCCGTCGCCGGACTACACAATCAAACTCGAGAAGGCTCTTCTTGCCCTTCCGACCGGACCCGGCAGGCCTACGCGGCTGGACCTAGATCGTGTCATCGCGCAAGAGTTCGAACCCGCGTGGCGGTTGATTCTCCAAGGGAATCGAAATCCGAACATGCCTCCGCCGCAAAAGGAACTAAACCTTGGTCTTGACTTTCCAATTAACGCAGGTTTCAAGCAACTCGTAAAGATTGCTATCCGCAAAGCTCGCTTCGAACTTGCGAGTGGAAGCGGCGCAGCTGCATTAAGGACCTTCCGTGAAACTTTTCAGTTCACTCAGCGAATCAAAAATGAATCTTACGTAGACCGTATGGTGATGGTGGCTATGGAAGCCATCATCTTTGCAGAGATAGAAAAGTCCCTCACTGCCCTTCCATCGCAGGGACTATCCGAGCTGATTCAAGCAATCTATGCAAGCATTTCGGGACCATCGAAGTTACAAAGCTCCTTAGTCGGCGAACGTATCAACCACTTGGCGCTAACCGATATGACGGAAAAGGACATTGCAAGTGCTCCAACGGGCTCCGCAATCGGCGATACAGATCCTGATGATGAGGAAGAGGATGAAGAAGACAAAAAGTGGAGCGCAATGTTTCAGAGCCTTGGGAGTTCAACTCCCGCCGAACGCCGAATCTTCTTCCAAAATGCGCGCACTCGACTTGTTGAATCTTACGGAGCGTTCGGACGAATGCTATCTAAGCCAGAGTTCGGCTGGAACTTTAAACCCGACACAACGCCCACCGCAGGTCATTTGGATTTTTATGTTTCGGTGCAAACAGGGCTGTTTCCCGACATTGCGCGAGTTGAGGCAGACGCCCGCACCCGATGCCGAATCGCTGCAATCACGCTGGCGGCGAGGGAGTTTGCTTGGCAGCACGGGCGGTACCCGACCGAGCTTTCGGAGTTCCTGACCAAAGCCGAAGCCCACGACCCGCTGAACAACAAACCGTTCGAATACTCGATCGAGCAGGGCAATATCGTCGTCAAGACCGCCGTCCACCCAATCCTCGGCCAGATCACCCTCCGCAAACTCCCGGCCGACCCAGGCGCGAAAAATCCGAGGCGACCGTAAACCGAGACGTTCCCGGAGGCCAATCCATGCTTAGGTCAATGCATCTAAACCTCTTCTTCAGGTGGTTAGCCATCATCTTCGTTGCAGAAGGGTTGGCGATGACCTATGCTGCATTCGGCGATTCAGATCTGAAATTCCTCGTATTACTCGGGCTCCAGCTTTTTGCTGGAATATTCCTGATCGCCGCCGTTCACTTCTGCAACCCTGCCGCTAAGCCGTACCTTCATTGGCTAGCCCCCTTAGTGCTCATCGCTTGGATTGCGACTTCCTTCACGTCCACTCGTTACAGCACTTACGAAGCCGTTCGCTTCGTCGTCCAAAAGCCGAGTTTATTGCGAGCTGTCTCGGATGCGAAGAAGGCCAAGGGGAAATCAGGGCAAGTCGGAGGTTGCAAATTCGAGACCACCGATGCCCTTCGTGTTTACTGTCAAGACGGTGGCATGATGGACCACCAATACGGCTACCTTTATGATCCAACCGGCCGCGTTCTCGGCATCAATGAATCGCCGGACTTTATGAGCAACCCGATTTCGAGATGGTTTGTTGGCAATCTGGGTTCGGCAAGATCGATCGGCGGCGATTGGTACTACATTTACTTTGGCTGAGATGAAACCAAATCTACCGAGAAACTGGCTAAAGATCGTGCTGGTTGCAGAAGCGACGTTGCTCGTTCCCATTCTAGTTTTTCACCCGGGCACTCACCCGTTCGGAGCCATGACGTGGATCTGTATAGCATGGATTTTTCTCTTTCTGGCCGCACCCTCACGTGGACGAAGCGGGCGAGAGCGCAGGCAAGCATGAATGTGGTCCGTCAGAACCTCGGTCGCGACGTTCGATTTCAGCCCCACGCGTGCCAGTTTCCTTTACAATACTCCTATGCCGCTGGCTTCGGTTCTCTGCATGATCATGTTCCTCAATCCGTCCGGCATTGCCGAACCGAGACAGGGACAGAAGGTGCGGACAGCGCAGGACGATTATGCCGCCGCCGGCAATCTGGTGCGGAGATCGATTGCTGCGACGCTACATGATTCTGGCAATGTTGAACGGTTGCAGAGCAGACTTGAAGTAAATCGGCTACTTGCGCAACGAATAGCCGAAGCAGGGGGAAGTTCAGAAGAAACATCTAACTACATCAAAGAGCTCGAATCGGCCCTTCGCGCCTTGCCAGTAGGACCAGGACGGCCGACGCCGCTAGACTTTGATCGCGTGATCGCCCAAGATTTCGGCCCAGCATGGCAGCTACTTACGCGGGGGAATCGAAATCAAAACCTTCCTGCACATAATCGTGATACAACACTCGATTCTGCCTTCTATAGTCGAGACCGCAACATGCAGTTGATCGAACTGTCACTTCGAAAAAGTAGATTTGAACTTGCGAATGGGGATGGGGCTGCAGCCATACGGACCTTCCAAGAACTCTTACACTTCACGCAACGCATGCCTGTTGATGTTTATGCTGACCGGACGGCGGTGATTGATTGCGA
The DNA here is from genome assembly GCA_945882415.1 of Chthonomonas calidirosea. Classification (GTDB taxonomy): domain Bacteria; phylum Armatimonadota; class Fimbriimonadia; order Fimbriimonadales; family Fimbriimonadaceae; genus Fimbriimonas; species Fimbriimonas planktonicus. Next base: position 87,945 of record CAMCWC010000005.1, on the reverse strand, counting down.
AACCTTGCTCTTTGTAGAACTGCAGAAATCGCTTCCGGCGCTTCCTTCCAAAGGATTGTTAGAACTCAGTCGAGCCATTAGGGCCAGTGTTTCCAGACCTACGAAGCTGCAGAATTGTATTGTCGGCGAACGATTGAGTGAGTTTGCAAATTCGGAGATAATGGAAAAGGAATTTCAAACGGACCCGAAAGCAGCGGTGACTGCCTATTCATACTTCGATCCTGACGAATCACCAGCTGAAAGTGCGTCACAATGGCGGGAGCTTTTTGATAGCCTCGCTACGCTATCACCTGCAAAACGCAGAATCTTCTTCCAGAATGTACGAACACGGATTGACGAGGAATACAACTCTTTCGATCGCATGTTGTCTAAACCTGAGTCCGAATGGAACTATAGCGTCCCGACCACTGTGACAGCTACTCACCTAGATTTGTACGTGTCTTCCCTCAAAGCGACACACCCAGACATGGCGCGATTTGAAGCCGAAGCCCGCACGCGAAGCCGAATTGCGGCGATCACCTTGGCGGCCAGGGAGTTTGCTTGGCAGCACGGGCGGTACCCGACTGACCTTTCGGAGTTCCTCACTAAAGCCGAAGCCCACGACCCGCTTAACAACAAGCCGTTTGAGTATTCGATTGAGCAGGGCAACATCGTCGTAAAGACCGCCGTCCATCCAGTCCTCGGCCAGATCACCCTTCGCAAACTCCCAGCGGACCCAGCCGCCGCGCGGCGTCCGAAGCGGCCGTGACCGATTGCAACAATCGCCAAGCTTCTGGCCACGGAACGAGTCCGAATCAATCCGAACAAACCCGAACCCACAGGTAAAACCGACGCATGAGCGAAATCGTTTTCAAGGGCGCATTCCCGATCGGCGACACCGACGTAGCGGCGCTTCCGGTTAAGGAAATTGGCCCGGCGGTGGCCTTTTACACTCAGGTTCTCGGGTTCACCCTCATCGAGAAAACCGCCAAAACCGCGAAGCTAAAGCGCGATGACGCCGAAATCGGCCTGGCAACCAACGGTGCCGACCCCGAGCAAGCGAGCGTGTACTTTGAGGTCGAAAACCTGGACGCGCTCCGGCAGAAGTTCGTTGATGCCGGATCGAACCCGACCGATTTTCGGATCGACCAACACGGCGGAAGCAAATACCGCGTCTTCTTTGATAAGGAGCCGTACGGAGTTTGTTTCTGTTTCGGCTCGAAGCTCGAATGATCACCGCCCTACTCGCGTTCGGACTCAACAGCGTCACGCTGAAATACGCGCCTGCTCCGGCAGATAACCCGTTGAAAGGGCTCGTACCGTATCAGCGGCCGGTTGGCGAGTTTCCGCACAGTATGGAGTTCAACTACATCGGGCTCAACAAGCTGGTGGTCGGGAAGGGCAAGTACGACTGGACCAAGCTGGAAGCCCTCCTGAACGACGTCGCTAAACGCGGAAACCAGACGATCTTCCGTGTGTTCCTGGAGTATCCCGGGCAGCCCAGCGCTATTCCGAGCTACCTGACCGACGGCGGACTTAAGGTGCACCGATACAGCAACACGAACACCGCGCCACATCCGCCGCAAGAGAGCATTACGCCAAATTACGAAGACCCTGAGCTTCGCCGCTGCCTGAAGGACTTCATCTCGGCGCTGGGTCGACGGTACGACGGCGACCCGCGCATCGGCTTCATTACCGCCGGCCTCCTCGGGACCTGGGGCGAGTGGCACACGTATCCGCGCGAGGACCTTTGGGCGAGCAAGGCGGTGCAGAACGAAGTGTTGGATGCGTACGAGGCGGCCTTCAAAAGCACCCGCATTCTGCTTCGCTACCCCGCTGGTCCCGCGGAGCCAACAAAGGCTCCCACGGTCGGAAGAAGGTTCGGCTATCACGACGATAGCTTCGCTTGGGGCACGCTGGATACGCCGAGCAGTCGCGATTGGTACTTCGTACCGGCCCTGAAAGCCGCCGGGCCGCTCGCCCTTTCCACTTGGAAGACGCAGCCGATCGGGGGTGAAATTCGGCCCGAAGCCTGGGGCAAAGTGTTCGACGCCGACCCCGGCGATCCCCAGATTCAGGACTTCCGAACCTGCGTCGAAGTCACCCACGCCTCCTGGCTGATGGATAGCGGGATGTTCAAGGAAACCCAGAGCAAGGAGCGCATCGAGCGGGCAAAGCGTGAAGTGCAGCGAATGGGTTACGAGTTCTATGCCAAAATCGCCAGTTGGTCCGCGGGCGCGACGAGCGTGAGTCTTGCCGTCACGGTTGCAAACCGGGGCGTCGCGCCGTTCTATTACAACTGGCCGGTTGAGTTCGCGATTTTGGACGCAAACCGGAACGTTCTTGCCTCTCGAAAGCACAACTTCCGTCTGGTGCAACTTTTGCCGAACACGCAAACCACTTGGCGAGCCGAAATCAACCTGCCAGCAAAGGGCACTTCGGACGGCACGTTGGCGATGCGGATTCGGAATCCACTTCCGAACGGCAAGCCGCTGCGCTTCGCTAACACCACCCAAAGCCAAGGGACTGACGCCTGGTTGATCATTGGCAAACTTTAATCGAAAGTCATAAACATAGATTCTTAACATTGCGGAGGAATAGAATAGGTAACCATGAAACGGTTTGCCCCTCTTGCGCTTGTTCTGCTCGTCGGATGCTCCGCGATGATGCCGGGCGGACCTGCCGGCCCCAAGAAGTACTTGCCCGACGCGGCTGAGGGCAAGGCATTCAAGGCTGGTCAAAACGCTCTCGCTTTTCTTGAAGGCAACTGGGTTGAGGAAGATGTTTCTAAGCCAACCGCGCGGGTCTACACCTTTGAGCCGAACGGCAAGTTTGTGTTCGTGATTGATGGCAAAAAGCTCGCGGGTCAGGCAACCGTTGGCGCCGAGACGATTGCGCTGGACTACCGAACGATTGATGACGAACCCCTGAGCGTGTTCATGGAGAAGGCAAAGACAGCCGAAGAATCCGGTCGACAAGGTGCGATTGTAGACGCGATGCTGGTCGACTTCCTTACAAAAGACCTTGATCGACGACGGGAACTGTCGTTTAATGAAGACCTAAAGTCAGTCTTCTTCGGCCGCCCGGCACCGCCAAGCACCGGGAGTGACGACATGATGGAAGCGCTGAATTCCATGAAGTTGGCGGGACCAACTTTGGTCCGGGCAAAGGCTACTGAGTGAAACATTCGCCGACCACCGGCAGAGAATCGGAGTTCAGATGCGCCTGACGCGGCGATACACGTTTGCCGAGGGATTGGCAATAGGCTTTGTCTTTTTCGTGGTCGTCATTCTATTTGTGCCATTTGGCGATGGGAGTCATAGACACCACCACACGCAATGCCTTTCAAATATGAAGCAGGTCGGCACTGGCTTTCTCCTTTACCTGGCGGACAACGAGGGCCAGTTTCCGACCGACGACCCGACAAAGAGGCCGATCGAAGGTGCGCCGCCAATGCCGACCGATCTCAATGTCATTCGGCCCTTTGCGCCATTCTGGATGACCGCGATCCAGCCCTACCTTAAAGACGGAGGTTACTTTCGTTGCAGTGAAGATCCTAGCCGGTACCCAACGAAACCGGAAAATTTGAACTCCGTTTTCGAATACAGTTCCTCATTCACGTTGAATGGCTGGGCGGAGTACCAATTGAACATAAGCGACGTAGCGAGTCCGAAAGACTGGGTTTTCCTGGGAGACCGGAACAACCTTTCTCGCCCTCCAGACAAGAGTTGGTCCTTCTATTTCTGGACCTGGCAAGGCACGATTCCCCTTGTTTGGCCGCCAACGTCTAGCCCCGATCCGACTTCGCAGGCGGCAAAGGACATCGACATAACTCGGCACCGCGGAAGCTCACACTGGATATCCGGTGACGGTAGCGCGAGGAGTAAGAGACTGCCTTGGTTATGGAAGGCTGGAAAAGAGAACGCGTTCTGGCCATCGCGGTAGTAATCATCCGACGGCTTGCAACACAAGCATTAATGGACCGAGGAAAGTTTCTCATTTCTGACGATCCCCCTTTGAAGGGAGAAGAAGATCACTTAAGATACATACGACGACGTACGGTACCCAACGTGCGAAAGCGACAAGTCGAAGATCATCGGCTCCTTCAGACAAGGGGAACGAGGACGTGACAGAGCCACTAAAAACAATGAAGTCGGAAAGTCCAACTTTAGCACGAGCTATAGCCGTCTAATAACCAGCACCATCGGAGATCGTAGAATGAAAAGAAAGCCTCAGTTCCTCAGGAGACTCACGCTCACAGAGTGCATTGCAATAGTAATGCTGGGAGTTCTCTTCTTCGTACTCGCAACTCCGGTTGTTGGACGAGGGCCTCGAAAAAGGACCCAGTGCCTGTCAAACATGAAGCAGGTCGGGCTGGCTGTTTCGCTTTATCTGGCAGAAAACAACGATCAATATCCTACGAACGATCCGACCAAGAAGGAAATTACGGGGAGACCTCCGTATCCTAAAAACGAGCCAGCTACCAGCGGCTGGATAGCTGCCACCCAGCCATACGTCAAGAACGCTAGCATCTTGAGGTGTAGCGAAGACCAAAGTAAGGCGCCTCGCGACGTTGCGCTCTCGGATCTTGCGCACAAGTATCCGGTTTCTTACACCATTAACGGGTGGTCAGAATATGAACTGAAGCTGAGCAACATTCCACGTCCACACAACTGGATACTTTTAGGTGAGCGAAACAATTCAGTCCTTCCTGCAACGGGAGCGTATTCATTCTATTTCTGGACGTGGCAAGGGTTACCGATCATTTGGCCGCCAACCGCGAATCCCGACCCAACCCAGCTAGCCGCTCAGGATCTCCACCTAGACCAGCACGATGGAGGCTCATTCTGGCTCTATGGCGATGGCCACGTGCAACTGAGAAAACTGCCTCAGTTGTGGGGGCCTGGCAAAGAAAACGCCTTCTGGCCCACGCGGGACTGATCAACCCAAAGTGAGTTAGCAGAGCTGGGTCAATCCTCCTGAGGAAGGGTTGACCCAGCTGTTTTTCTGCTTGCGAACTCGGTAAAGCTAGCTTAAGCTTCACACTGTAACGATGAAACGAGCCTTTACGCTGATCGAGTCGCTGGTGGTGCTTGTCGTCATTGCGATCCTTGCCGCCATCCTGTTCCCCGTTTTGGCGGGTTCTAAGGGTTCAGCGAAGAAGGCGATGTGCCTCAGCAACCTCAAGCAATTGGGCACGGCGTTTGCGATGTACCTGTCGGACAACGACGGTCAGTACCCAACGTGCGACAACGATAAGGCGAAGATCACCGGCGAACCGCCCGAACCGGAGACTCCAGAAGAGGACGGCCCGCCCGAGCGAGATTGGACCATCACCACGCAACCCTACATCAAGAATTTCCAAATCTTCCGCTGCCCAACCGATGCAAGCCGGGCTCCGCGAGATCCGATGAATCCGGATCTGACCCATGAATATCGCTCGTCGTACACCGTCAACGGCTGGTCGGAATAAGAGCTCAAAGAATCGGCCATTGCAAGGCCCGCCGAGTGGGTGCTGCTGGCCGAACGGAACAACGTGGCTCGTCCGGCCAAGACTTGGTGGATGTTCTATTGGTGGACCTGGCAGGGCACCGAGCCGAGAGTATGGCCACCGACCGCTTCGCCTGATCCGCTTCCGAGCGCATCCCAAGACCTAGCCTTGAAGCGCCACGATGAGCGCGCAAACTGGCTCTTCGGCGACACCCACGCCCGCGCGCTTCCGTTCGAGCAGTTGTGGAAGCCCGGAAACAAGAACGCTTTCTGGCCAAATCCAGACTAAGCAGACAAAACAATGGGCTGCTTCCTTTCGGAAGCAGCCCATCTGACTTTACGTGCTTTAGTACGTAAGGTCGACTTTCTCTTCGTTGCCGGTCACGCTGGACTTGTAGATGGCATCGAAGATGGCGTTCAGGATCAGGCCGTTTTCGCCTGGTACCGGAGAAGGATCACCAGCGACGATGGCTCGAACAAACGCCTGAACTTCGGCGGTGTGCGCGGACTCTACGTTCGGAATGTTGCTCGGCGAGATGTCGAGCAGCTGCTTGTTGACGTCGGAGTAGATCTTCAGACCATTCTCTGCGCCAGGCTTAAGCTGCAGGCCCGCCTTGGTTCCGTAAAGCTGGGTCTCCCAAACGTCGGGAGCGTTCTGCATGAACGAACTCTCGAGCGAGATCACCGCGCCGTTGTCGAACTTGATCATGCCAACGGCAAAATCTTCGACGGTGAACTTGTCTCGGTCGTAATCGCCCCAAGCGTTCCAGCGCGTCGGGTCCTTGCCGAGGGTGTCCCAGGTCTTTCCGAAAGCAGCGACTGGCTTTGGATAGCCCATCAGGAAGAGAGTGAGGTCGAGGATGTGAACGCCGATGTCGATCAGCGGTCCGCCGCCCTGAAGCTCCTTGTTGATGAAGACTCCCCAGCCTGGAACGCCCGCTCGTCGAAGAGCCTGAGCGCGAGCGAAGTAAACGTCGCCTACGTTGCCGGCGGCGATGTAGTCCTTCAGCCAGGTGCTGTGGCCCATGAATCGGCTCTGCAGACCAACCTGGAGGATTTTGCCGCTCTCGCGCGCCGCAGCGCACATCTCTCGGCACTCGTCGGCATTCATACCGAGTGGCTTTTCGCACAAAACGTGAACGCCGTTAAGCAGGGCGTAAACGGTTGGGTCCTTGTGGAACTTGTTTGGAGTCGCGACAGAAACTGCATCGAGTTTCTCCTTTGCGATCATCTCCTTGTAATCGGTGTAAGTGGTCGGAACGTTGAATTTCTCCGCCGCCGCTTTCGCCGTTGCTTCGTTCACGTCACAAGTAGCAACAATCTCACACTCATCGGGAATGCTGGCATACCCTTTCATGTGGCAGCCCTGGGCGATTCCGCCGCTGCCGATAATTCCGATTCGTAGTTTCTCCGCCATCAAAAACCTATCCGGTCCCAAACTCGGGCCCGGAGTATGTTACTCAGTCTGGAGTTTGGTTTCGGCGGGCAATCTCCGCCTCATCTTCGTCAGGTTCAATTTGCAAATCTTGCACGGATTCCATGACTTCGGCATTCTCTTCGAGTGGTCCTTCTCCGGGTGGGGAGTCCTTCTTTCTTAGGACCGCGATTCCGCCACCGATGATCGCAATAGCGGCGAGACCGCTCCAAAACATCGCTTCGGTGAAGTGCGGGGGATGGAACGGCAGCAGCTTCGGGAACTGAGAATCGACCTTTTCGATCGAGTGCATTGCGAGCTTGACGCCAACCCAACCCACCAGGAGATAGGCAACGTTGTCGAGGTCTGGGAAGCGCTCCAGTAGCCGAATAAACAGCCCAGCCGCAAACCGGAGAAGAACGATGCCGATGACCGCGCCTAAGTAGACGACCCAAATTTTGTCGTTCTGAATGCCGACGCCTGGCTTCATGATAAAGCCAATTCCGGCCAAAACGGAGTCAAGCGCAAACGCGATATCGGTGAGTTCGACCGCGACGACGGTCGCCCAAAATCCCTGATTCTTCGCCTTTGGACTGCCGTGCTCGTCGTTCTGATGCAGGAAGTGCTTAAGCGGCAGATACAACAAGTAGAGCGCGCCGAGAGCTTGTAGCCACCATTGGTTCAGAACAACCGAGGCGAACACGATGGCGATGAGCCGGAAAATGAAGGCGCCACCCAGACCGTAGAGCAGCGCCTTTTGTTGGTCCGCTTTCGGCAAGTGCCGGACCATGATCGCCATGACCAATGCGTTATCCGCCGACAGCAGTCCCTCAAGCAAGATGAGAGCAAAAACGCTGGCGAGATCGGAAGTTGAAAAAGTCTGCGGAACCATCATTTGGCCGGTGGGAAGTCCAGATTCTGCCACAATCCAGGCGACCGAGGGAAAAACTTATGCCGACCTACGTTTACGAATGTAAGGAATGCAACGAAACTTTTGAAGTTCAGCAACGAATCACCGAAGACCCCCTGACCACTTGTCGGTGCGGGGCCTCCGGCAAAATTAAGCGCGTCATCCAGCCGATTGCCGTTATGTTCAAGGGCGAAGGCTTCCACATCAACGACTACGCGCCAAAGACCGGGGGCAGCACCGTGACCACCCCAACCGAATCGAAGGCAAGTGAATCTGCTCCGGCCGAAACGAGCACCGCGGCAACCCCTGCCACAACACCCGCTCCGGCCGCGCCGGCAGCCTCGGAATAGCGCGTTATTTTCGCTGAGCGGCGAGGAAGGCGGAAACGTCTTCCCGCTTCTCCGGCACGGAGAACTTGCCTTCCTTGATCTGCTTGGTCACTTCTTCGAGCTTCTTTAGGTTCTCGGCACCAATAACGTCCTTCGTGTTGGCAAAGTCCGTGAGTCCAACGCCGTTAGCGGCCACGTCGTAGCGAACGGAGCCAGGGGTGAACTTCCCTTCGACGGCATCCTTGATAGTGGAGTAAACGGCTTCATCAACGCGCTTGACCATCGAGGTTAGGACAATTCCCTTCTCGACGTCATCCTGGTTGCTGTCAACGCCAATCGCGAATTTCGTGATGGGTCCGCTACCGTTAGCATCCTTTGCGGCGGAGAACACGCCAAGGCCAGCTCGGCCAGCGGCATGGAAGACGACATCTGCGCCTTGGCCAAACAGCACGGAAGCGGCGGCCTTGCCCTTGCTCGTGTCATCCCAGGAATCGGTGTACTTGGCCGGAAGAAACTGTACTTTCGGGTTTGCAAGCTGAGCGCCCGCCGAGAATCCAGCTTCGAACTTGTGGATCAGCGGGATGTTCTTTCCGCCGACAAATCCAACCTTTCCGGTCTTACTGATGAGTCCCGCCGCGTATCCGGCGAGGAACGATCCTTGCTCCTCGGCAAACGTGAGCGACCGGACATTGGGCTGGTCGACGACGGCATCAACGATTGCAAACTTCGTCTCGGCAAAGTTAGTGGCGACAGTCGTTAAGGCGTTCGACTGGCCAAAGCCGACCGCGAAAACGACATTAGCGCCTTGCTCGGCCATCGCTGTGATGTTCTCTTCGTAGTCGCTTTCCTTCCGACTATCGACGGTTCGGACTTTGATGCCGAACTCCTTTTCGGCGCGCTGAATGCCGGCGTACGCACTATCGTTGAATGACTTGTCTCCGCGGCCACCGGAATCGAAGACCATGCCGACGGTGATCGACTCTTTGGTTTTCCCTTCTCCTTCTTTGACCTCCGTCTTCGCGGAATCCGTCGGAGCACATCCAATCATCACGAGCGCGGTAAGCGCGAGGCCAAGTAGTTTTCGCATCGTAAATTTCCGGTTCTGAACCTAGGTTCGGCGCACGAAAATGGATTCGGGAGGCCGTCGCCGGGTAGAATGCTCAATTATGGCGCAGGTTTTATCTGTTGCCAAAAACCCGGAGACCTCTGGTTGATTAGCTGTCAGCTCACAAAACTCGAAACCGCCCTAGATCAAATCAAAAAGCAATATCCCAAGCTGATGCCTGCGGATGCTGCTCTTTTGACCGCTGCCCTGAGCCTCACCGGCCGGCACGCCCTAGCACTTTACGAAGAAAAATCTTACGTGTGGCCAAAGGATCTCGAAAAGATCACCGCCGACATGAGTCCGCACTTGCGCGTGGTGCAAGAAGCGATTGATGCCAACGCGCCTAAGAAGGTCTCGAAGACGGCACCGGAAGAAGAGCCGATCTTCGTGAACGTGGGTCTCAAGCCGAACTACACCGCCGGAGAAAAGATCCTCGCAGACCGCGAAGATCTCAAAACCTTGCTCAGCGACATTCTTGACGAAGGCGTCGAATTCTCCTTCTCCCAGAACGACATCGGTTGGCAGTGGGCTTTGGATCGCGTCAACTGGAGCACGGTTGCCGGTTCGGACCTCAGCCGCCGCATCCGCGTCCGCGTCAGCTTCACCGAAGGTGCCGTTGGCGTGGAAGTTGGCTCTGCACCTAAGAAGCGCGCTTCGAAGAAGGTCGCCGTGCCAGACAGCATGCCAGACCTTGAGCCAGACGTCATTCTTGACGCCGACGTCGAACTCGTCTAATCTGCCGTGAGTCGACTCCGCGAGTGGTTTGAAGGCCAAACTGCTCGCGGACGAATCCTTTTCTCCGGCGCTCGCCGTCGGATGACCAGCGTCACCGTGCGCGGTGACCAAATGGCCGAAGAGCTGAACGGCCTCTGTTTGCGGTCTAAGTACCTTTCCAGAGCGACCGTTGCGTCTGCTCCCGCACTGATCTGGATCGTCGAGCCAGACCTTGACCGAGCACGCAAGTCACCCAAGCACTGCCCTCAAATCCTTGACGTCATCAATCCGGGCGATTGGAAAACTGAGGGCGATCAGAAAGGCTTTCAGTTTTTCGAAAACTTCATTCTCAACACAGATGAATCGGTCGAGTTTCTTGGCCCTGCCGGGCCAGATGGGCGACGGTGCTGGACCATTCCCCACCATCACTGCAATTCATCCAACTGGACTTTGCCCATGGCCAGGGTGGAGAAACCCCGAGTTGTGGGTTACCTGGGCCAAGCCGCTCACCTGCACGATGCACAGATCATTGAAGACGCGGTCAAAAAGCTCGGCCTCGAATTCCGTTGCTTCACCGACACCGATCTCCAAAGCTATCAATCCATCGACATCGGCATCGCGTGGACCCAAAGGGATGCGCAGCGCGACGCGACCCGCAGCAACATCAAATTTGCTAACTTTGCTTCGCACGGAATTCCCAGCGTTGTTTGCGATTACGTGAGTTACCGAGCCGTGAATGAGCGCCTGAACCAACCCGCGGGCATCGTTGCAGCATCAATCACCGACTTCATCGAAGGGATTGACAGGCTAGCCGAGGACACCGAACTCCGAATCAAAATGAACGAAACCGCCCCGCTGGCTCAAAAGGTCTATTCCCGCGCCGAGATTGGGAAGGAGTATCTCGACGTGCTCGCTCAGATCCGGCCCTGAGATTTCAAGATTCGCCGCTCGATACTCCGGCGGAGCTTGTGCCCGGGGGACATCCAGCCGAACGGGTGCGCTTTCTCGTAGGCCTCTAGCTTTTCTAGCTCTTTCAGCTGCTTCCAGTACACAAGGAACTGAGAGTACAGATGGGCGTGAAAAACGTATGGCCGGACAAAACGGAGCTCTCTTCGGCGGCAAACGAAAGAGCATTCCGCGCGGCGAATGTTCATTCGAAGATCGCCGATGAGGCCAACCCCGGTATTCATGTAGTCGCGCCGGTCCGGAACGCACAGCCCTAGCCCGGTTTTCGCCATCGCCAAGCTGAGGCAGGTTTCATCCGGCACATGCCCTCGGAAGGGGTTAAAGCCGGTCTGGTCGTAGGCCTGTCGATAGTGCTCCACTTGGTCCAGCACCAGGCGCGATTCGGCGCTGTTTTCGTAATACACAAGCCCACCGTTGAACTGGTTGAGCTGACTAAATCCAGTCTGGTTCAGGACCTTTGAGATTTCGCCGTGCCACTCATCACCATGCGAAATCGTCCAGCCTTGCACGCCGATGGGCTGACCCGCGAACGCCTTCCAGATGGGATCAAGTCGCCGAAACACCAATGAATCGGCGTCAATGAACAGCGCCGCATCGGCATCAAAAAAGTCAAACGCTCGGAATTTTGCGTGGTACGGGTTCTCGGGCCGCGGAACGTAAACCACTTCGTCAAACGCAGGCTGCCAGTCATCCCGCCGGATGTCGGTGACAACTATTCTGCGGGTCGAATCCCCAATCAATCGCAGCGACCGGCCAAGGCCGAGGGCAAACTTTGCGTACTTCGGCGCGCCAAAGGCGAGGGTGAAGACCGCCCGATTCACGGACGAATCCACCACTTGATGAGACGCTTGTGGATGGACCGTTTCAGCTTATGCCCGGGGCTCATGTAGCCAAATCCGTGCTTCTTCCCATATTCCGAGAGCCACTTCAGCCGGTCAAGCTGCTTCCAATAGATCAGGAAGTTGATGTACCGGCTGGCGTGAAAAATGATGGGTTCGACGTACCGCACGCCATACCGGCGGCAAAGGAAGCCGCAGCGATTTCGCATGACATCCAGCTCCAACTTGCCGATAAGGCCGGTCGCGCTGTTCTGAAAGTCAGAGTTGTCTGGCCAAAGGGTGCCGAACCCGGTCTCGGCCAAGGCAAGGCCAATGCACGGTTCATCGGGAACAAGCGGATCGTCTCGCTGGAAACCGAGTTCCTTCGCCTGCCGGCCCAGCTCATCGATTTTGGCAAAAAACGACCGGACCTCTTCTGACCGTTCGTAGTAAATCATGCCGCCATTGAACTGGCCGATCGCTTCTACTCCTCGCGTTCGGCAGGTCTCGGCCACGTCTCCGTACCACTCGCCGCTGGAGATCCATTCACCTTGCACGCAGAAGCCATTTCCGGCTCCAGCCTCAAAAATCGGGTTTAGCCGTTTAAACACCAGCGAGTCTGAATCGATGAATAGAATCTGGTCGGCATCGGTTCGATCCAGCGCGGTGAGCTTCTCGAAGAAGATCCACTTGATGTCTCCCGTGTACGGAATCACCTCGTCGAAGCAGTCCGCCCAAGGCATGTCCGTGAGGTCGGTCAGCACGACTCTGCGGGTCGTGTCGCCGATCAGCTTGAGGGATCGCCCGAGGCCCAGCGCGCATTCGGCAAACTTCGGTTTGCCAACGGCGATGGTAAAGACAATCCGCTTCATGGGTTAGGTGAAGATCGTAGCACGAACCGCGAAGCATGACCGATCACCCGGAAGCTTCCATAGATCGCCAGGGTTTGGCATACTAGCGAGCCGTTGAATCTTTCTTTCCCGAAAACTCGCCTCCGCCGCCGCAAGGACGTCCAAGCGGAACTTCGCGCCACCGTTTCGCAACTTCGAAATCGTGCCGGTACCAAGTTGCATCTCGGCTGCGGCGAGGATTACATCGAAGGATTGGTCAACATCGACCTCTACGCGCCTCGGGCAGACGTTCGAACGGCAGTTACAGACCTCAGTCAATTCGAGGGTGGAACGGTTGAATACATTGAAGCCAACCACGTGATCGAACATTTAACGTTCGAAGAGACGGAATCAGCCCTTGCGGAATGGGCGCGGGTGCTTGCTCCGGGAGGTTGGATTGTGGTGAGTTGCCCCGACCTTGACCGGATTGTTCGACGTTGGAAGCAGCGCCCCGCGGAACGGAAGGAGTGGCTTCGCATGATTTATGGGTCTCAAGAGCATCCCGGGATGTTCCACAAATCCGGATACAACGCCGAGTTGTTGCGGGCGCTCTTTGCCCGGCATGGACTGAGCCCGGAGTTCACCTACACACCTTTTCCTGCCCGACCAACACCAAGCCTCTGCATTTTTGCGAGAAAGCAATAGCGCACCCGGCAGGGCGGGTAACTTTCCGCTCGTTATGCCAAAGATTGCCGTAGCCGGACTCACCCATGGCCATGTCTGGGGAATCATTGACCGATTCGCCGAAGTCGAGGGGGCCGAATTGGTCGCCGTGGCCGATCGAACTCCCCTTCTCGAAAACGCCCGAGCGCGGTTCACCACTGCCTACACCGAGTGGACCGAGATGCTTGAGAACGAAGAGATCGACGTGTTGGTCGCAACAAGCGACAACGTCGAATCGACCGAGATTGCGATCGCGGCACTGAGCAAGGGCATTCCCGTTTTCGTGGAAAAAGCGATGGCGGCCTCCGCAGATGATGCCGAGCGCATGCGAGAGGCTGCGACCGGCGCGAAAACGCTGCTCATGATCAACTGGCCATTCGCTTGGGATAACTGGCTGCCAGATATCAAAAAGCGAATTGATGCCGGTGAGCTGGGCCACGTGTTCCACCTTCGATACCGAAACGGACACTTCGGACCGAAGGAGATCGGCTGCGACGAGTATTTTGTTGGCTGGCTGCACGATGCAACCAAGAACGGCGGTGGCGCAATCGCCGATTTCGGAAGCTATGGCGCGGCACTGGCTCGCTACTACTTTGGAATGCCAGACACCGTCTACTGCGTACGCCACAACGCCACAAAGGACTACGACATTAGCGATGACCACGCGATCATCACCCTCCGCTATCCCAAGCTGACGGTGGTCCTTGAAGGCACCTGGGCTACCAATGGAATGGACAGTGGTCCAAACCCGGTCATCCACGGAAAGGAAGGCACGTTTGCCATTTCCGACGGAAAGATTGAGCACACAAAGGGCTGGGGGAACCGAGAAATTCTGGAACCATCGGAGATGCCAATCCGGCACCCGGCGAAGTACTTCCTGAACTGCATCGCCACGGGCACCGAGCCCGAGGGCATTCTGAACATGGACATTTCCGCCGATGCTTGCCGAATCCTAGATGCTGCGAAGCGATCTAGCGATTCCGGCTGCGCGGAGAAGCCCTGATGCCTTGGGGGCCGCTGCCAACCGATTACGCCGAGCGCGTTTACGCCGGCGTGCTTGGAAAAATCATTGGCGTCTATGCCGGACGCCCATTTGAGCAGTGGCCCCAGAAGGCAATTGAGGCCAAGTTTGGCGAAATTGATCGCTACGTAGCCGACGAGGCGGGCGTGCCGCTCATCGTCGCAGACGACGATATCTCGGGAACATTCACTTTCCTTCGCGCGATCCTAGACGACAAGCTGACCGAACCGGCCCCAGAGGCGGTGGCTAAGGTTTGGCTGGACTACATCATCGAAAACCAGACCATCCTTTGGTGGGGTGGGCTTGGAGTTTCGGCGGAGCACACCGCGTTCCTGCGGCTGAAAAATGGCATCACGGCCCCGGCATCCGGGAGCAGTGAGCACAACGGCAAGATCATGGCCGAGCAGATCGGCGCGCAGATCTTCATCGATGGGTGGGGTTTGATCTGCCCCAATGAACCTGCCGCTGCCGCGGCTTGGGCCGATGCCGCCGGGCGAGTGAGCCACGATGGCGAAGCCATTGAAGGAGCAAAAGCTGTCGCGGCGATGGTCGCGGCCGCGTTTTCGAGTCCGTCGATCGATGATCTCATCGAAGTCGCTCTTAGTGTGGTAGTTCCAAATTGCCTGATCCATCGGGTCATCCGCGACGTTCGCGATTGGTTTTACTCTGGGCTGACTTGGCGCGAAGGGCTAGCGAAGATTCAAACGCAGTACGGCTACGACGTCTTCCCGGGCGGTTGCCACATTGTTCCGAACCACGCCCTTGTGATTCACGCACTTCTCCACAGTCGCGGAAGCTTTTCGGAGGGCATGCGGGTCGTCAACACTTGCGGCTACGACACGGACTGTAATTCCGCAAACGTCGGCTGCATTCTCGGCGTGCGTAACGGCCTTGCCGGGTTTGTGGATGGGTACGACTGGCGAACACCAGTGAATGACCGGCTATTCCTGCCCACCGCCGATGGCGGTCGGTGCATTTCCGATGCCGTCATCGAAGCTCGAAAGGTCATCGAGGCCGCGCAAATGATCCGAGGGATCGAGGCGCAGGCTGCTCTGCCCCGTTTTAGTTTTGAGTTCCCGGGGTCGACCCAGGGGTTCAGCGCATTTGGCGATGCACAAGTGAGCCACGCGGACGGACTTCGGATCGCCGCAGAGAATGGTGGAGCAATCACACCGACCTTCCTTGAACCTTCGAACCTCGGCTCAGGGGGCTATTCGTTGGTCGCCTGTCCAACCCTGTATCCTGGGCAGGCCATTATCGCCAACGCGGTCGCAACGGGTCCAAGCGAAGTCAGTTTTGCCCTTAAGTATGCGGGCGAGGACGATACGATCCAGACTTGGGAAGGTCCTAGCACGAGGCTGCAAGCCGGCGAGGCGCTATCACTCACGATGACCTGTCCAGAATTCGGCGGAGCTCCAATTCTTGGCATCGGATTGAAGGTGACCGGCGATGTGACGCTCAAGAGTCTTGACTGGTCGGGCGTCCCCACAACCTCATTGCGGTCGACCGAATCCGGAAACTATTGGCAACACGCTTGGGTTAATGCGATGGATACCTGGCACCGCTGGAATCGATCGGTGCCGTTCCACCTCGTTAAGAACTCCGGCACCGGATTGCTTTTCCAAGGCACGCAAGAATGGAAGGACTACACGGTATCGGCCCAAGGGACGTCCAACTTGGCGGACGAATTCGGCCTCGCCATCTGCGTCCGAGGGCTTCAGCGATATGTGGCCGTGATTGTAAAACGCTCAGGGGCGGTTGAGCTCATCGAAGCGAACCACGGACGAAGAGTTCTAGCAACCGGCAACATTGCCTATGAACTCGGAGACCCGGTCAGCTTCCAGTTGAGGCAGAGCGGCTTGACGGTAGTGGCAAGAGTGAACGGCGTCGAGCTGGAAGCAACTCTCGAGAACGAAGTCTCAGGTGCGGCAGGATTTGTGATAACGAATGGCACTGCCGTCTTTGGCCCGCTCGAGATTGCGCCGGTCAGGTGAACAGCAATCGAACCGCGGCAATTGCGGCAAGCGCTTGAATGAGCACGGTGAACAGTTTCTCGGGAATCTTGGCGGCGAGCGGTTTGCCAAGCAGTGCTCCCGTAATCAGGGCGGGGGCGACCCAGAGGTTCATCCAGAGAGTGTCGGCAGTGATCAGCGGTCGGCCGGGGTACAGCGCATTAACCAAAAGTAACGGCGGCAGCTTGGCGATGTTGAAAATGAAGAAGGTCCAAGCGCTGGTTCCTAGCAGAACTTTCTTGCTGAATCCTGCCGAAGCCATGTAAATGCCCATTACCGGGCCAGCCGCGTTGCTCGTCATCGTCGTGAATCCCGCCATCGTCCCGGTGAAAGCGGTGCCCAGTTTCGAGGTCGGAACGAGCCGATCTCCCAGCTTTCCCTTGAGCAAGCTCAGGGCAAGCATCACCAACACGATGCCGCCGATAATCGGCGATAGAAGGTCCTTGGTGGGTTTGAGTTCCGCTAGGGCGATCAGCGCGCACGTACCGGCGACGATGCCAAAAACAACCCATGGACTGAGCTTCTTGATTGCGTTCCAGTCCGCATCGGCGCGATAGAACGCCACCGCAAAACAGTCGGCCAGCACGAGCAATGGCAAGGTTGCGCCTACCGATAGTCTTCCGCCGAAGGCAAAAGCCATCATCGGCACGGCGAGAATGCCAAGACCCGGCAGGCCGGTTTTTGAGAACCCGATCAGAAATGCCGAAACCGCCGCGACGATCCACTGGATTTCGGACAATTGCACCCGCGGATTGTACTTAGCGCCGGGTGCGGATACGTTCCGCACCCGGCGATCACCGGCTTACTTAAAGCCGGGAAGGAACTCGGATTCTGCTTCGAACAGCTCGTCGACCAGCTCGAAGATCTCGGCCGGAGAGCACACCGCCGCGGTGAGCGGGTCTTGGGTGAGCGCGAGTCGAGCGAGGTGCTTCGACTTCTCGATGGCTGCATCGGCGGCGAGATCGAACATTCGCATGTTCGAATCGCAAATTGCGGCCATTACCTTTGGCAATCGGCCAAATCGAGTCGGCTGAATGCCGTTGGCGTTGACCAAACAGGCGACTTCGACGCAGCCGTCTTGCGGCAAGTTGGAGATGCAACCGTCGTTTGCCACGTTCCCGTGGATGAGGAACGGCTGGTTCTTCTCGATGGATTCGATGATCCAAGCGCCGTACTCCCAGGATCGTTCGGGTTTGATTTCTTCTTCCCCGGTGAACAGCTTGGTTCGGTAGTCGTCCTGGTTTTTGCGCCAGGTTGGCCAGTTGTTCGCATAGAAGCTCTCTTCGCCGCGATAACCGGTGTCGGTGTACTTGTCGAGAAGGTCCTTTCGCTTTCGGTAGTACGGCAAATACTCGCTCAAGTGGCCGCTGGATTCGGTGATGAATGCGCCGAAGTGGAGCATCATGTCCGATCGCACGGGCTCTTCGGTGGCGAACTTACTCGTTCGGTCCGTTGCTTGCTCAAACAAGGTTGGGTACAGCGAATTTCCGTCTGGACCGTTGAACTCGGTGAACCAGGCAAGGTGGTTGATGCCGGCGCATTTCCACTGAACCTGCTCGTACGGAACGTCTGCATAGCCTGCGAGCATGTGGCTGGTGCCCTGAACCGAGTGGCAAAGGCCGACCATGTGCATCTTGCTTACTCGCATAGCTGCGAGCATCATGATGTTCATCGGGTTGGTGTAGTTCAGAACAACCGCGTTCGGGCAAAGTTCTTCGGCATCGCGAAGAATCTGGAGCCAGATCGGCACGGTTCGCATGGCTTTCATCAGTCCGCCGGGTCCAATCGTGTCGCCGATGTTCTGCGAGATTCCGTACTTCAGGGGAATATCGTTGTCAAACCGAACGCAGGCCAATCCGCTCACTTCGATCGAGTTGATGATGTAATCCGTGCCCGGCAGGAGCTCTCGTCGGTCGGTCGAGGCTCGAATGACCCACTTGTCACCCTCGCCCACGGCCTCGAGGACCTTGACCATCAGCTTTCGGCTGAGCTCTAGTCGCTCGGCATCAATGTCGATCAGTCGGAGTTCGCCACCCACCGAGTCTGGGATAAGTACGACATCTTTGAGAACGCTGTTCGTGAAGCCGCTTCCGGCTCCCATCATCGTTACGTTCAGCTTTCGCGGCATTGCACCGGCAAGTCCGCGACGTTGGTCGGACTTTGAGTGCTCAATGTGGCCCTTCGTTTCTTCTGCCATGACGCTCACCTTAGCAAAACAGGGCCGGATAAAGAAAGGGCGTTGGCAGAATTAAGTCCCTAGCGCATCAAAACTGGGATCGTCCTTCAAGTTTTGTACGCGTAGGGTCAACTTTCGGTAAGAATAAGGTGTTCATTTCAACTTGTGGAAGGCCATGGAGAGAATCACCAAAAACGAAAACGCGCACAAGCTCATCCTTCTGATCGAGGACAACACGGATGACGAACGGCTTACCCTCCGTGCATTGAGAAAGAACAATGTAATGAATGAGGTCATCGTTGCCTGCGATGGTCAAGAGGCAGTGGACTACTTGACCGGCGAAGGAAAGTTCGCAGGACGCGACACCACACTGCTCCCATCGCTCATCCTGCTTGACCTCAAGCTGCCAAAGCTCGGTGGTCTGGAGGTTCTCCAGCGGATTCGAGCGAACGAAAGCACCCAGTTCACTCCGGTTGTGGTCTTTACCGCGATGGAGGACACCGCCCAAGCAAAGCTCGCACTGAGCACTGGAGCCAATAGCTTTGTTTCGAAGCCTTCGGAAAGCGAAGAGTATTCCGAGAGAATCCTCGAAATCGTGATGTACTGGCTTCTCGTCAACCGAGCAATTTGAAAGAATGCCCCTCAATGAGCAGGGGGGTTGCAAACTGGAAAAGTCGCTGTCATACTCAACCCTTGTCTGCGGGTGTAGCTCAGTGGTTAGAGCGCCGGCCTGTCACGCCGGAGGCCGCGGGTTCAAGTCCCGTCATCCGCGCCATTCGCCTCGGTAGCTCAGTTGGTAGAGCAAAGCACTGAAAATGCTTGGGTCGCCGGTTCGAGTCCGGCCTGAGGCACCATAGACTCACGATTAGCGAATGGCACCGCAGAACAAAATCCCAAGAGAGGCAAGCGTTTAAAAGACAATGGCTCCTTGGGATAGAACCAAAGGTCGCCCGGAACCCATCCGGGCGCTCAACCTCATCCGAGAAACGGAAAATGGCGAGCCGCTCGTCCACATTTCCGAAGTCTGCCCATCAGTAAGACTTGTCCGCGATTCCGTTATTCCCTACGTCCGCGAGACGGTCGGTCTCATGTGCGAACATGCCGCCAAGCGTCTTCCCGAAGGAGTTTTTCTAGGGCTGATTGAAGGCTGGCGACCACTTTCCCGGCAGCAGCGCATTTATGACTTCATGTGGCGAAACGCCGTCGAGGCATTTCCACAACGGAATCATGCCGCCCTACGTCGAACGGTTTGCCGCTGGGTAGCTCCTACAGACCAGAAGGCCCCTCCTGGCCACTGTACGGGCGCTGCCGTCGATGTTTGGCTCGTTGACGAAAACATGGAGCCACTTGACGTTACTTCGCCGTACGACCGATTTCTGGCCGCACCGACTTATACTCTCGGTCTTACCGAAACCGCCCAGCACAATCGCACCCTACTCGTGGAGTCAATGCTGGACGCCGGATTCTCCAACTGCCGCGATGAGTGGTGGCATTACAGCTACGGAGACGCCGGCTGGGCAGTACGGCTCGGGCATTCCGAATGCATTTACGGGACTGCCCAGCTTGAGCTTAGTCTTTACGAGGAATTAGAGCGCCTTCACGCGGAAGGGATGTCAGACCGTCCGAACCCTTTTCTACCGGCGCCGCCTTCAGCTTAGGCACCGGAACTCGAATTCCACGCGGTCGGAACGGGTCTGGGGTCAGAACCAACGTATCGAAGGCAAAATCGGCTCCGTCCGGCTTGCTCACCCGAATAACCAGCTTCGCGATTCCGCGTTGCGACTGAGTCACGCCGAGTCGGTACCAGGCAAATCCCTGTCCGTAAGGCGAGATCGGTGCTTCCACCAACTTGAGCGTTTGCGATCCAAAGCTCACGGTGACATCTTCTCTACGATCCGCCGGAATTCTTGCTGCGATCCAGAGTTCAAGATCTTCGCTCGGCTGAGGGCCGATGGTGTATTCCGCAAAGTAACCGATCTGCTCGGTCAGTCGTGACTCAAGAGTCAGCGCGGTGCCGTTGCTGCAGCCACTCACTTCAACCGAGTCGCTCATCGTGTGGCTGCGAGACGATTCAGCTTCAATCCAGAGTGCATCCCCGATGCGAAGGCACATTCGCCGGTAAAGCTCTCGCAGCAAAGTGAAGTTTCCGCCAGGATTGCGATCGAGACCCCGAACGTAGTCGTTGAACATCAGAGTCTCCTCGACAATGTCCCGCTTCTTATCTTGATTCAGGCGTGCGAGCGCTCCGTAGTTCGTCATTGTTTTGGTGAAGGCGTCCTCGGGCAACGGAATTTCATCCGTTCCGGTGATGAGGATCGGCAATTCGCCAACGTTCAATTCGATGCGACCTTTTGAAACCTTAACTCCGGGGTCCGAGCCATCTAGCGTCTTCACGAGAACGCCGTCGGTTTTCAGCAGCTTGAGGCGATGCCGTCCCGGGGAGAGGGTCCAGAGATACAGTCCATTGCCTTCTCGACCGCTGAGGCGGTACGCAAACCAATCTTCACCGAGGTCAATTCTGTTTCCGCTCGCCGGACTGGGCAGCCACCAGGTGCCGCCCGTAAGCTGTTGCGGGGCACCAGGTTCCAATGCGTTTTCCGGGAAGAACAGCGTCTGGGGTCGATCGGCAACGAGGCTGCGCTCGTTGAGCCTAGCGATGAGGGCTTTGAACTCGGCCGATCTGCTGGCAGGTGGAAGGCGCAAGTAGATCGCGCGGGCACCGAGCGATTGGAGAGTATCCACCGTGTCGGCAGTTTCGGCCAAGTTTTCGGACGTTTCAACATCGGACGCAACAATCCAAGCCGCCTTGCTCCACCGCAGTGCGCTACTCGCTCCACGGGCGGCGGTGCTCAGAATGTCACTTCGATTAGAACCCACCGTGCGAATTCCAATGCCGTCGAGCTGGGGAGCAGATCGCTCGTAGGTCGTGCTCCAGCCGTTCCACTCTTGAATCACCGGAATTCGGCGTGACAGGCGGATGCTGCGAGCGAGAGAGTCGAATCGCTTGGTTTGAACTTCTTGGATAACGTCGTTGATGTCATCCCAGGCCCGGCTCCGTTGGCTGTCGCACAAGTAAAGCCGGTTCTGATCAGGATCGAAGAACTGTCGGACTCCACGCGCTCCCGACCAAAGCGGAACAAGCCGGGCAACGTCCGCGAGGCTTGTGAGGGCCTTGGCTTTTTCACCCTGCCGGGAACCGACTTCTGAGACAACAAATCCACTTCCGATGCCCCAGTTTCTAACCGCCGAATCTACGTTTCGATAACGGCTCTCGAGAGCACGGGCAAGTTCGGCGCGGAAAAATGGATCGGTCGGGACGAACCGTGAACCGCGTCCGGTCATGGAAACGGTTCTTCCCAACGGATTCACGATCCCGCGAAGACCGGTCGCGGCTTGGGTTTTCGAAAGGGCTGCGAGCAGGGTGTCTCGGTGGGAGTCAAATGCTTGCCAGTAGTCCACGTCGAGCGCACTTTCTTGCTCGGGATAAACCAAAACTACGCGCTCGGACTCTTTAGTTCCGCCTTTGACCGAGACCTTTAACACGCCGTTGACAACCGGAAGTCGGGACTGCTGGGACACTGAGCCGTCGTTCTTGAGCGCGACCACAACAAGGGCCGAACGCGCGGCGGGGAGCGAAAGAGTGAAGTCGCGCGGTCCGTCGATTCCGACGATGCGATACCCCTGTGGCTCGACGGAAATACCCATGGCCATTGGGGCAGCCGAGTTCACGCGAATCAGGTAGCGGAACTTTCGCTTTTCTAGATCTTCAATCGTCGACGCCCAACGGAGGCCCGAGGCCGGAAGGTCCACGATGACGTCTTGGATCCCGAGGGCGGCGATTCGATCGAGTTCTTCTGGTTCTCCGGAAGTTCGAACCCCGACGGGTGCGTAATCAGCTTCATCCCACCGCAGCGTGCCGCTTGGCGCAATTTGCCAATTCGCGGACGCAATTCCAAAACTTGCGGCAAAAACCGCGCACCCAAGCAACCACCGCACGAAGGTGAGACTACCAGAGGGTCTAAATCGGTTCGTCAAAGATGAAAGCATCAACCTTAAACCGTCGCGGGTACCCTGCCGAACGTGGGTGCGCCATTTTCTGACCTCGACAACCTTTCGATTAATACAATCCGTGGCTTATCGCTAGACGGTGTTGAAGCAGCCAAGAGCGGCCACGCGGGTCTTCCTTTGGGTGCCGCGCCGATGGCCCATGTGCTGTGGACTCGGCATCTTAAGTTCAATCCAGCCGAGCCTCATTGGCTCGATCGAGACCGATTTGTGCTCTCGGCCGGTCATGGCTCGATGCTCATTTACTCGCTTCTCCACCTCGCCGGTTACGACGTGAGCGTCAGTGACCTCAAGGCATTCCGCCAGCTCCACAGCATCACGCCCGGCCACCCAGAGAACACGCACACTCCCGGCGTGGAAATGGCAACGGGTCCGCTGGGCCAAGGCGTCGCTCACACGGTTGGTATGGCCATTGCGGAGGCACATCTGCGAAGCCAGTTCCCTGGCCAAGTCGATCACTTTACGTATGCGATCTGCTCGGACGGTGACTTGATGGAAGGCGTTTCCAACGAAGCCGCTTCGCTCGCGGGACACCTCGGTCTTGGAAAGCTGATTTGGCTCTACGACGACAACGGAATTACGATTGACGGCAAAACCAGCCTTTCGTTCACGGAAGACGTCGCCGCGCGATTTGATGCGATGGGTTGGCAGACTCAGCGAATTGACGGCATGGACTTGGAAGCCGTTGACCGCGCGATTTTGGAAGCGAAGCTGGAAACGGACAAGCCGTCGTTGATTCTCGCGAAAACCGTGATTGGCTTCGGCAGTCCGAAACTTGCCGGCACGAACAAGGCTCACAGCAATCCGTTCGGAGCGGAGGAATTGGCCGCAACGAAGGCCGCGCTTGGCATTTCGCCCGAGCCGTTCCACGTTCCTGAGGAAGTTCCGGCGCAGTACGCCGCCGTCGCCGCGAAAGGCGCGGCAGCTTACGAAAAGTGGAACGCTTCTGCATCCGACGAGCTGAAGCAGCTCGCTTCAGGAGATTTGGGCAATGCTTGGCTGTCCAAGCTTCCAACGGTGAGCGACAAGGTTGCGACCCGAAAGGCTTCTGAGACCGTTATCAACAGCATCGCTGGTTCCTTGAAGGGACTGCTCGGTGGTTCGGCGGATCTTGCGGAGAGCAACCTCACCACCCAGAAGGGTCTTGGTGACTTCTCGTCGACTACACCCGGCGGTCGGACGATCAACTTTGGTGTTCGCGAGCACGCGATGATCGCGGCGGTCAACGGCATCAATCTCCACGGCGGCGTTCGCGGATTTGGCGCTTCATTCCTTATCTTCAGCGACTACGCTCGACCAGCCTTGCGCCTTGCCGCTCTGATGGAATGCCCGAGCATCTTCGTGTTCACGCACGACTCGGTTGGCGTCGGAGAAGACGGCCCGACTCACGAGCCCATTGAGCAGCTCGCTTCCCTCCGCGCGATTCCGAACTTCAATCTCTTCCGCCCAGCAGATGGATACGAAACGGCGGTTGGTTGGAAACTCGCGCTTGAGAGCACGTCGAACCCGACTCTGCTCGCCCTGTCGCGACAGGCGCTTCCTGCGATCACTCCGGATGACGTCCTCGTCCACCCTGCGCATCAAGGTGGCTACATCCTTTCCGGGCCAGAGTCGACTCCAGACGTGGTCTTGATAGGTACCGGAAGCGAACTGCAGCACTGCGTTGCGGCCGCGGCAACTTTGGCCGGCGAAGGAATCACCGCGCGAGTTGTTAGCTTGCCTTCTTGGTTCCTGTTCGAGAAACAATCTGCGGCTTACCGAGAGATGGTGCTACCTAAGGGCGTTCCTACGGTTTCGATCGAAGCTGGCGCGACGCTTGGATGGCACAAGTATGCGGACGAATGCATTGGAATCGACCGGTTCGGCCTCTCGGCCCCGGGCGATTTGGTCATGCGAGAGTTGGGCATCACGCCCGATGCCGTTGTAACTGCCGCGAAATCTCTTCTCGGTCGGTGATCTATACTGAGAGTTCGGTCGGCTTTGGCAATTTTCGCCAAAGCCGGTCGCCTAACGCCCGGAGGCGTGTGAAAAACTTTGCGTTCTAAGAGCTACTTATTCCTGTTGGCCGTCATCGCGCTCGGTGTTCTGGCTGGCTTCATCTACACCCGTTTCGACTACAAGTACGGCCTGGACGTCAAAGGTGGCGTCCGGTTCACGTACCAAATGGACACCAGCAAGCTCACCGCAGAGCAAAAATCCAGTCTGGGATCCATCCGCGAAAAGGTGCAGACCATCCTTATCAACCGCGCCTCCGGGTCGTTTGGTGTGGCCGAGCCGGTGGTTGTGCCGAAAGGTGAGGATCAGTTCGTTATCGAACTCCCTGGCTTCACGAACATTGATGAGGCCCGTTCGATCATCGGAACGAGCGCTCGAATTGAGATTTACGACGCGACGACGGTCGTCACCGAAAAGAAACCATTCAATCTTTTCGTGGCCGCCGAAAAGGACGACGTTACTCCGATCGTCAACTTCCGAAGAAGCAATTCTCCAACCGCCCCAGAAATCGTTCCCGGCACGCCGGAATACGAAAACATGATCAAGGGTTGGAAGCTGATTTTAAGCGGCGATGACCTGGCCAATGCGGCTGCTCAGCCAGCCGGTGACAGCTTCCAGCCGCTGATGAATTTCAGCACGGCAGGCTCGGCGAAGATGGAGGAATGGAGCCGCAAGAACATTAACTCCGGCGCCCGAATTGCCACGGTTCTGGACGGCAAAGTCCTCAGCATCGCGCGTTTGAACGACAACACAATCCTGTCTTCAAACGCCGTGATTACCGGCACATTCAAGCCGGAATACGTCACGCGACTTGTGGATTTGCTGAATGCCGGTTCCCTTCCCGTTGACCTGAAGGAACTCAGCAGCGAACAGGTTGACCCGACGATCGGAAAGCAGGCGCTAGACAAGATGGTCTACGCGGGCATCATTTCCTTCGCCGTCATTGCTGTCTTCCTTGTCGTTTATTACGCCTTCCCTGGCCTCGTCGCGCTCGTCGCGCTTCTTCTGTATGTCCTCTTCACGATCACCGCGCTGAAGCTATTCGGAGCGACCTTCTCGCTTGCCGCAATCGCAGGATTTATCCTTTCCGTCGGTATGGCGGTAGACGCCAACGTTCTGGTGTTCGAGCGATTTAAGGAAGAAATGAAGTCTGGCAAGTCGCTTGCCAGCGGAATTCAGCTCGGCTTTGGACGTGCGCTCCCCGCAATTATCGACTCAAACGTTTGTACGATCATCACGTCGTTGGTCTTGGCGACCCTAGGCACGGGTCCAGTTAAGGGCTTCGCGACAACCCTGATCATCGGCTTGATCATCTCGCTGTTCACGGCGATCACGGTTACGCGATCGCTGCTTCTCTTCCTTGTTGGTTCCGGAATCGGAACGAACCCCAAGCTCTACGCCCTCGAGCGAAGCTGGTTCGGTGAGAAGTTCGAAAAGACCGCCGACACGAATCCGATCAAGGTTCTTCAGAAGACGAAGCTTTGGTTCGCAATCTCAGTTGTCACGGTTATCGTTGGACTTCCGTTCGTCTATCCGCTCAACGGCCTTAAGGGCAACGTTGAATTCCGCGGCGGCTATGAAGCCCAGTTCAGCGTTGGCTCGAAGGAAGTCACCGCGGCTGGTCTGGCCGAAACGCTTGAGAAGGCAGGCATCGCCGGCGCAAACGTAAAGTTTGGCGGTGAAGGCGCCCAGCGAGTTGCGATCATCACTGCCCCGCGAGACGGTGGCCTCAAGGACCTTTCTGAAGCCGACTCCATCAAGAAGATCACGGAAGCGGCGGGCTTTACTCCGGCAGACGTTAAAGGTAGCGCTTCGGTCGGGCCAGCCATTCAGGCGGAAATGATCCGGAATGCCCTTTTGGGAATTCTGATTTCCTCTGCGCTGATCACCGCGTACCTCGCGCTGCGCTTTGGCTTCGGGGTTGGCGGGTTCAAGTCGGGACTCCGATTTGGCTTCTCAGCAATCGGCGCTTTGCTTCACGATATTCTCGTGGTGCTTGGCATCACCGCCATCGTTGGCTTCCTGTACGGATGGGAAGTGTCGGGACTGTTCATCACCTCGATGCTGACGGTTATCGGCTTCTCGGTTCACGATACGATCGTTATCTTCGACCGAATCCGAGAGAACTTGGCGCACCCTCAACCAGAAGAGGACTTCGAGAACCTTGTCAACCGCAGTATCAGTCAGTCGTTCGCGCGATCGATCAACACTTCGATGACGGTTATTGCGACGTTGGTCATCCTGCTCTTCACGGGTACGACGACTCCAGACCTGAAGCTGTTCTGCGTCACGATGCTTGCGGGCATCATCTCCGGAACGTACAGCTCGATCTTCAACGCTTCCCCAATCCTCTGGGTTTGGGATAAGGCAGTCATGAAGAAGCACGGCGAGAACGCTGGCCTGATGGGACTGGCGAGAGAGGACGTCAACCGACGCCGCATCTATGCATCGCAGAACGCGACGGCGACCGCTGCTGCGGGCACGGCTCAACCGACCACTCCGGGCGCTTCGGGTGCCAGAACATACGGCCAGGTTCGACGCCGCAACAGCGCGGTCGACCGATCGAAGATCGAAATCGACGAGTGAGCTAGTCTCGATTCAGTTCCGGACTCAAGAGGCCGCTTTGCTGAGCAAGCAAAGCGGCCTCGGTTCTGTCGTTGACCTCAAGCTTTTTGAGAATCGATCCGACATGGCTCTTCACCGTCTTTTCGCTCAGGAACAGCTTCTCGGCAATTTGGGCATTTCTCATCCCGACGGAGATGCACTCCAGCACTTCGATTTCGCGACGTGATAACTCGGCGAAGAGCTTTCGGTTGTGGAGGGCTCCGGCAGATACCCGCGTGAATTCGGCCATGACTCGGGCCACGAGGCTGGGTGACAAGACTCCTTCCCCAGCATGGGCGGCGCGGATCCCTCGGCTAAGTTCTTCGAGGCCGGAGTCTTTCAAAACGTAACCGAGAGCGCCAGCCTTGAGGGCCGCGAATACGTTTTCGTCGTCCCCAAACTTGGTCAGGATCACGATCTGGGTTGCGGGCAGCAGTCGGCGGAGTTCTCGGGTCAGCGAAATGCCATCCATGATCGGCATGTCGATATCAGACAACACGACATCCGGCTTCAAAATTGCGGCTTCGGCAAGCGCTTTTTCGCCATTTCCAA
Organism: Chthonomonas calidirosea; assembly: GCA_945882415.1. Classification (GTDB taxonomy): domain Bacteria; phylum Armatimonadota; class Fimbriimonadia; order Fimbriimonadales; family Fimbriimonadaceae; genus Fimbriimonas; species Fimbriimonas planktonicus. The sequence continues at coordinate 60,242 of CAMCWC010000005.1, read as the reverse complement.
CGTCTGACACAACGCTCAAGTCGGACTCTAGGCCGATGAGTTGCACGAGGGTTCGGCGTAGCTTCAGGTCATCTTCGGCGATCAGAACTTTGATTGAGCTCATACGTTTTCGGCTCCCACGTGAATGTGCACTTTTGTGCCTTCGCCTAGTTTGGACTGAATGTCGGCGGTGCCGTTGATTCCGGCGGCGCGATCTTTGATGCTTTGCACGCCGTAGCCTTCTTGCTGGGTAAGCGGATCGAAGCCGACGCCGTCATCGGCGATCCAAAGTCCGGTGCCAGTTTCGGTTTTAGCAAGCGTGACGTTGACGGTGGTGGCGTTGGCGTGCTTGGCGACGTTGGTCAGCACTTCTTGAGCGATTCGGAACAGGGCGGCTTCCTGCTCGGGACCGAGATCCACGGTGGCTTCGGCAGAGAATTCTAGGTTCACGCCTATTCGTTGGCAGAGGTTGCTACAGTACTGACGTAGAGCGGGAACAAATCCGTCGGCCAAGCTGGCCGAGCGAAGGCGCTGCACCAGGAATCGAAGCTCGTCTGCCGACTCGCGGACATCTTGCCGAACTTCCGTGACTGGGCCATGCATTGGATCGTTGTCAGTCCGTTTGGCAAGCGTTTGAGCGATCAGCTCGAGTTGGCTGGCCATGCCGACAAGGCGGCCCTGGACGCCGTCGTGCATCTCCATGGCAATGCGGTTTCGGTCCGCAGCAACGGCGAGGCGTTCCTTGAGTTCGGCACTGTACCGAGCTTGGAAGGCCATGAGACTCGCGATGAGGATTACGAAGTACAGCCGAAAGCCAATGTTTAGTCGCTCGGAACGGAGCACTTCGACGGTCAGGGTCTGCGCAATCGCAGTTTCGCCAATGGCAGGAATGGTGGCTACCGCGGTACCGATGACGACCATGACCCCAACCGCCAGCGACCAGCGCACGTTCAGTGCCCCGCTCGCGGCGACCAACGGGAAGAAATAGAGCAACGTGAGATTGCTCATTGGCCCGCGATGGGTCGTGTACAAAACGATCGTGATAAGAATCACGTCGAGCGGTGGGAAGATGTATTCCCAGGGTTGGCGTTCACCGGTTCGGTACGCCCAAAACGTTCTGGCGCTCAAGTAAACGAGGACTCCCACGACCATCGGCTCCAGCCGATTCATGATCGTTTCGCCCATCAGTTGCCGGATGTTCTCTTCTCTAATCCAGAGAATCAGGAACGGCACCATTGCCCACTGGTGGAGCAGATAGATGAGGTGCCGGCTCCGGCGACTGCCGAGGTCTCGGATAAGGCGCAGGAGGGCGTTCATGGCATTAGGTTAACAAAACCGACAGCGACCGCGTCAGAACTTTCGGGGTGGTGGGCGACGCTTTTAAAGCTCGCAAGGCAAGCGCGCGGGCTTCCTTTTTCTCCCCGGCGGCGCGCTTGTGGCGTGCCATCCCGCTAAGCGCGATGCCAATGTTCTGTTGGATCATTTTCCGGTACGTCCTTTGCTCCGAAGCGGCTAGATCGGCCATCAGGGTTGGCAGCTTCGGGACGAAGTGATTCTCAAGAATGTGAAGCTGCGCGGCATGGAACCGGTAGCCGGCGTTGGCCAAGCTGGTTGAGAGCACGTTGTATCGCACGAGCTTTTCGGGACGATGGTGGAATCGGTTTCCAGGGGCAAGGAGCATCCAGCCGTACCAGTCCGAGCAGCGAACGGTGTCGGCAACGAAATTTCCGGCCGCGAGCATCGCTTCACGCCGATAGACCGCCGAACTAGCGATCACGCGGTTGCTGGGCAGAATGTGATCCCAAGCACGACTGATGCTTGGGATGCTCCAATCTCGCGGCACTTCACGGCCGTCTTCGTAGATGTACCAACCGTCGGCGTGAACCAGATCGAAGCCGCCAGATTCGATGTCGGCCATTTGGAGTTCGAGCTTCTGTGGGAGCCAGAAATCATCGTGATCGATGAAGGCGATGTAATCGCCAGTTGCTTCTTCGGTGAGGCGCTTTCGACCGGCGCCGAGCCCCGCGTTGGGCTGCTTAATCAATCGGACCGGAAACTCTTCCGCAATCTTTACAGAATCGTCTGTACTGCCGTCGTCCAGCACCAAAACGTCGTAGTCCGGATAGGTTTGCGCGAAGACGGTTTCAAGCGCCTCCCGCAAGGTGGCCGCCCCGTTGTAAACCGCTAAGGCAACCGTGACTCGAGGCATCGGCAGAGTCTACTAAATCCCCCCGGTACACTTGATTTAACATATGATCGCGCGCAATCTGATCCTGAAGACATCGTCACTGAAGCCGGTGGAACGGATTGTTCGGGGTTCCCGCACGTTTCGGCCATTGGTCAGCCGTTTTATCGCTGGCGACACGCTGGAAGAATCTCTAAGCGCGTGTGAAGTCGTGCTCAAGAAAGGGATCAAAGTCACGCTCGACTACCTCGGCGAGAACACCAAGAGCGAAGCCGAAGCACTCGCGGCAAAGGCGACCTACAGCAAGATGCTGGAGCGGATTTCGACAGTGCCGGAGTTTGCTACCTTCGTCAAAGAGCACGGACACGAGCCCAAGATCGCCCGTGACCCGCTGAATATCAGCATCAAACTTACGCAGTGCGGCTTGGATCAGAGCCTTGAATTCGCGGAGAAAAACTTCCGTGATGTTCTCCAGATTGCTAAGGATCGCGGCAACTTCGTGCGGGTGGACATGGAAGCCTCTGAGTACACGGAGCGTACGATCGAAATGATCGAGAAGGTTTGGCCCGAATTCCAGAACACCGGAACCGTCCTTCAGAGCTATCTCTTCCGAACCGACGAAGATGTCGAGAGAATGATTGCCATCGGTGCCCGAGTGCGCATCGTTAAGGGTGCCTACCTTGAACCCGCGTCGGTTGCTTTCCCAGAGAAGGCAAAGGTTGACGAAGCTTACGTTCGGCAGGCAAAGCGGCTGCTTTCGGCAGGTTTCTATCCGGCGATTGCCACCCAGGATGAAACGATCATCAATGAACTCAAGCGCTATGTTGCGGCCGAAAAGATCGATCGGCAGAGCTTTGAGTTCCAGATGCTTTACGGCATCCGGCGCGATCTTCAGGAAGGGTTGGTCAACGAAGGATTCAACGTTCGGGTTTACGTCCCGTTTGGTGATGCGTGGTATCCGTACTTCACTCGGCGGCTAGCCGAGCGGCCCGCCAACATGATGTTCATGGCGAAATCGCTCTTTAAAGGGTAGCGAGATAGTCGCGAAGCTGGCGGAGGACCTTTCCGCGATGGCTGATTTGGTGCTTTTCTTCGGCAGTAAGATCGGCCATGGTCCGGCCCTGCTCCGGCAGCCAGAAGATGGGGTCGTAGCCAAAGCCACCGTTCCCGCTAGGCGCGGTGCTGATCTTCCCTTCGCAGGTCGCTTGGAAAACTTTTGACTCACCGGTGGGAGAAGCGAGGGCGACCGAGCAAACAAAACGCGCCCCTCGGCCCGCTTCTTCAATGCCTGAGAGTCGCTCTAGAATGATGCGCATCTTCTCGGGAAACGGCGTGTCTTCCCCGGCGAATCGCTTGCTGTAAAGCCCTGGTTCGCCGCCCATGGCGTCGATTTCGAGCCCGGCATCATCGGCTACGCACCATTCGCCCGTCGCCTCAACTGCGCTGAGAGCCTTGATCTGCGAGTTTTCGGCATAGGTCGTGCCCGTCTCGTCTGGTTCGGGAGCGCTGGGATAGTCGGCGAGGGTTCGGATCTCCAACTCCGGGAAATGCCCGGACAAGATCGTGACCATTTCACCCGCCTTTTTGGCATTGTGGGTCGCTATAACGAGGCGTGAAATGGCCATTTTTAGGCGGGCTTGAAGGGCTTTCCTTGAAGCGCTTTGAACGAAGCTCGCTGCGCGGGAGTCATGATGCCTTCGAGCTTTTTCTTGGTTCGCGCTTCGACAGCGTCCAACTTCGGCTTTACCTTGACCCCGGCGGCTTGCATTTCCGATTCGAACTTAGCTCGCAAGGTTTTGCTTTCTGCTTCGCTCTTCGGTCGCACGGTTTGGTATTTGGTAAGCACCGGGTTTGCGGCCTCTTGTTGCAATTTCGCGGATTCGTTTGCGCCAGCCGTGTACGCGTCTCGATACTGTTTTAGCTGCGCAGAGGACAGCCCCACTTTGGTAGCAACCTTCTCGTCCGTGAGCGCCGTGATCCCGAGTCGCTGCAAATTGATTTCTCGGAGCCGCTTGAGCTGTGTGGCGGAAAGGGCGGCGAGCACGTCCTTCTTTAGCAAGCCGAATGCCTTTTCGAGCTCTGGGCGTACTTTTGCGGCGACCGCGGGGTCGTTCGCTTTTGCGCCGTACTTCTTTTCCAAGGTCGCGAGCGTTTGCTCGTGGCGCTTGGCGAAGGTGTTCATTTTCGTCCGCTGGGCTTCGGTGATCTTGAGCTCCTTTTGCACCGGCTTCGATTGCATGATCGTCACGTCGGCCGCGTGAAAATCGAACGCGTCGGGCTTCGCCTGGAAGCCGATGAGCATTACGCCGAGTAATGGAGTCAGTACCATGAGTTTAGTTAAGGGAGAGCAAATCGGAATGCTGAACTTCGATGGCGGACGCGCCGAACTGGCCACGCACGGCATCGATAAAGATGGACGATGGGTCCACTTGCTGCACCAAGTAGATCGGCAAATGCCGGTCGTCGTTGATGACCTGAATCACGCACTGGTAGCTACCCGGCGAATCCTCTACTAGTTTACGCAATGACTTGAGCGTGGATTCGGTGGCCTTGCGCATGGAGATCCGCACCGTTCCCGCCACCGAGTCGTCTCTGCTAGGCAGATTTTCAACTTCTGGCAGTGGCTCGGCCTTGTCCACTCGAATTTCGATGGACTTTTCGCCGCGCATCTCGCGATGCGTCGTGAAGCCGTGGAGCACGATCGTGGCGTCCTTGACGATGATGTCTTTGAGGCGCTCGAAAGAGGCTGGAAACACGGTGCAGCCGATCTGACCGCTGAAATCTTCCAACGAGAACGACAGCATTTTTTTGCCTTCGTTCTTGGTTGTGATCACGCGGTACTTGCTGACGACCCCCGCGAGCTTCACCGCTGTTCCGTCTGGCAGGTCGAGCACCGCGCTGCAGGTTGCGCTGGAATTCTCTTGGAGCGACCGTTCCATTCCGCGAAGCGGGTGATCGGAGACATAGATCCCCATGACTTCCTTTTCTAACGCCAGAAGTTCGGTTCGGGTGTAGGCCGCAATGTCCGTCGGTAGGGTTGGCATCGATTCGGGCTCTTCGACCCCGCCACCGAATAAGGAGGTCTGCCCGCCGAGACGTCGGCGCTGCTGAAGATCAGCAAATTGAAGCGCGCCATCAACGTGCTCAAGCAGCTTGCGTCGATTCTTATCGATACTGTCCAGCGCGCCTGCTTTGACAAGGGCTTCAAGCGCGATGCGGTTCATGCCGAGTGACTTTGTTCGGTCCGCGAACTCGTAAAGATGCTCATACGGGCCGCTTTCGAGTCGCTCGGCCACGATTCCCTCAACCACGCCTTCTCCGACGCCCTTGATCGCCACAAGCCCAAATCGGATCGCGTCCACGGTGCGCTTGCTCTTCTCGTGCTTGTAGGCCTCAACGCTAAAGTCACCGATGGACTCGTTGACATCGGGCGGTAAGACCGCGATTTTCATGCGCCGGCACTCTTCGATAAAGGCGGTGACCTTGTCCTCTTTATCGAGATAGACGCTGAGAAGCGCGGCCATGTATTCGACCGGGTAGTTGGCCTTTAGGTACGCCGTTTGGTAGGCAAGAATGGCATAGCAAACCGCGTGGGCTTTGTTGAATGCATAGCCCGCAAACGGTTCTAGCAACGCCCATACGGTTTCGGCGGATTCATCCGAGATGTCGTTGCTGGCGGTTCCCTGCTTGAACTCGGTCTTCATGGACGCCAGGGCTTTCGCGTCCTTCTTACCCATCGCTCGCCGCAGGACGTCGGCTTTGCCGAGGCTGAAGCCGGCGAGGGCCTGAACCAATTGCATGACCTGGTCTTGGTAGACGATAACGCCGTACGTCTCTTCGAGAATCGGGCGCATACGCTCGTCGAGGTATTCGGCTTTTTGCCGACCGAACTTAACGTCGATGAAGCGCGGAATGTGCTCCATCGGCCCTGGCCGGTAAAGAGCGACCATGGCCGCGAGTTCTCGGATGCTCGCCGGTTTCAGCTGCATCACCCAGCGCGTCATGCCGCCACCTTCAAGCTGGAACACGCCGGTCGTCTCGCCGCGAGCGAGCATTTCGTAAGTCTTGGTGTCGCCGTCTTCGATGCTCTGGATGTTCAGTGTTTCTCCAGTTCGACGCTTGATGTTCTCGACGCATCGGGCGAGGACGGTGAGGTTGGACAGGCCCAAGAAGTCCATCTTGAGCATGCCTATCTTCTCCAGAATCCCCATGGCGAAGGCCGTAACCGGCTGACCGTCGTTGCCGCGATAGAGCGGCAAGTACTCCATCAGCGGTTCGCGCGAAATGACAACTCCGGCAGCGTGGACGCCGCTGTTTCGGGCCATGCCTTCTACCGATTTGGCGGTGTCAAAAAGCTGCCGGATGCGCGGGTCGCCGTCTACGAGTTCGCGAAATTCCGTAACTTCTTTGTAGGCTTTGTCAAGTGTCGTGTTTGGGATTCCCGGGATCAGCTTCGTGATGCGATCGGTTTCCTGCGGCAAGTAGCCCATTACTCGGCCGCAGTCCTTAATGGCGGCCTTCGCGCCAAGGGTACCAAAGGTAATGATCTGAGCCACGTGATCTTTGCCGAAACGGTCGTTAACGTACTGAATGACTTCGTCGCGCCGCGCGTCCTCGAAGTCCATATCGATATCGGGCATCGATATACGTTCTGGATTCAAGAATCGCTCAAACGTTAGGCCGTACTCGACGGGGTCTACATCGGTGATGCCAATGCAGTAGGAAACCAACGAACCCGCAGCCGAACCACGAACGCCGTAATAGATGCCTTTGTCGCGTGCGACGTTCGCAAACTCGCGAACGAGGAGGAAGTAATCGCCAAAGCCCGTCTTCGTGATGACGTCAAGTTCGTACTCTAACCGGTCGAGCGAAAGTTCGGGATTCTTTGCTCGATCCTTAAGTCCTTTGTACGCAAGCTCACGCAGGTGCTCCAGGCTCGTCACGCCCTCCGGAGTCGCGGCTTGCGGCATCGCAGCGTCTTCTTTGACGATTTGAACGTTGCACATTTCCGCAATGCGAGCAGTGTTTTCCAGTGCCTCTGGGTAGTCCCGGAAGAGGGCGGACATCTCTTTCTGGTCTTTCAGATAGAACTCTTCGGTCTGGAACTTCATCCGGTTCGTATCGGCTACGTTCGATCCGGTTTGAATACAAAGGAGAACGTCGTGCGGCTCGCTGTCGCCTTTGCAGCGGTAGTGCGCATCGTTGGTAGCGACGAGCGGAAGGTTCAGTTCACGGGCAATTTTGACGAGGTCCGGGTTGATCCGACGCTGCTCGGGTAAGCCGTGATCTTGGAGCTCAATAAAGAAATTCCCTTCTCCGAACATCTCGGAGTACATTCCAGCCATGTACTGTGCTCGGTTGTAGTCGCCTTTCAGCAGCTCTTGGCAAACTTCGCTGCCTAGGCAGGCACTTGTCGCAATGACGCCAGCCGAATACTTGCGGAGAATTTCGTGATCTACGCGCGGCTTGTAATAGTAACCTTCGAGAGCCGCAATCGAACTCAGGCGACAAAGATTTCGATACCCTTCAATATTCTTTGCAAGCAACAGAAGGTGGTAGGCACTCTTCTCGCCATCACCTTTCTTACTTTGAATCCCGTTCGGCGAGACATAGGCTTCGACGCCGAGTAGGGGTTTTACTCCTGCTTTTGTACACTCGTTGTAGAACTCGACCACGCCAAACATGACGCCGTGGTCGGATATTGCCAAGGCCTCCATTTCCAGCTCTTTGGCACGAGCCACCATCGCAGAAATGCGATTTGCACCGTCTAACAGGGAGTACTCGGTGTGGTTATGGATGTGAACAAATCGGTCGCACATCAGAAAAGGGAATCACGGCGGAGCCGCGCTATATTCTGACGGGAAACGGACCCTAATCGCCGCCGCAATCCTCTTCCCAGGCCCGCAAAATCTCCGCAACGCTCCATGCCTGCCACGGGCAGCCGCCGGGTCGATGCGGCGGGTCGCCGTCATAGACCTCGGCCACGCCACCCAGACCGTATTCCCAGAGCATGCTGATCGCGCTTCGGAGCGACTTCCGCGCTTCGCGAACGTCGGCGCCGTGTCGAACGAGGGCGGTCGCAAAGCTGCCCAGTAGCCACGGCCAAACGGTTCCCTGATGGTACGCGGAGTCTCGGGACCCCATGTCTCCTTCAAATCGGGGTCGGTATCCCGGTTCGTTTCGGCCAAGGGTGCGTAATCCGATAGGAGTCAGAAGTTCGCGCTGCACCACCGCAAGCGCTCGGGCGGCATGCACGGTGTCGCATGGGGTGAACGGCAGTGCCATCGCGATGACCTGGTTTGGCCGGAGTGAAGCGTCGTTGGGATCGGCGGTGTCGAGGTAATGGCCCCGCCCCTCGTGCCAAAACTTGGCTTCGAAGGAAGCCTCTGCTTTCTCCGCCGCAGCGCGATACGGGAGAGCGTCAACTTCCTCGACCCGGCCCGCGATCCACTCGGTCACCCGGAGCAGATTGATCCAGAGCGCGTTCACTTCAATCGGTTTTCCATAGCGAGGGGTGACAACCCAGTCGCCGATCTTGGCGTCCATCCAGGTCAGGTTTGCACCTTCCTCGCCTTGGCTCAAGAGGCCGTCTTCGGGATCGACGCAGATCCCAAATTCGGTGCCCTTTTGGTGGTGCCAGAAGATCTGGTGCAGCTTAGGGAGCATCGATTCGGCAAACTGTTGGTCCCATTTTGCGGCCAGCGTTTTGTAGATCGCGTTGGCAAACCAAAGGGTCGCATCGACGGTGTTGTAGTCCGGCGTTTCGCCTTCTTTGACCACGCGGTTCGGGATGAGTCCGTTCTTGAGAAGATCAGCATAGGAATGCAGGATCGACTGCGCCCAATCGTGGCGCCCGGTCAGGAGGCAAATTCCCGGAAGCGAGATCATCGTATCTCGGCCCCAATCGGTGAACCATGGGTACCCCGCGAGAATCGTTTTCCGGCGACCAGTGTCGACCAAGAACTTTTGGGCGGCCGACTTTAGGGCGGGTGAGAGTTCGGTAGTGACCGCCGGGTGGTCCTGGGGCCATGTCGGTGGCGTTGGGTTCTCGGAGAGCGAGCAGGCAAGAAGTGCTTCTTCGCCCGGCGCGAGGCGATATCGCAGCTCACACGGGCAGTACAGGTCATCCCGCGGATCCAGTCCCCTTTCGGCTTCAATCGTGTGCTCAAAACGGTAGTACCAACCTTGTACGGGCGTGCAGGTTGCGGATTCGTGAACCAAGAAAACGGGTCGTTCCGCCGCAATCGTAGTTCGACCAGCCGAAAACTCTACATCTTTCGGGAAAGCGGAGGTCGAATTGAAGTTGCCGTGATGGTCCCGCCACGCCACTAGCGGCTTGAGGATGAGATCAAAGCTCACGGTGGAGAGATTTCTGTACCGGACCCAAGCAGTTTCCTCGCCTTGCACGAGGACGAGTTCCTTTTGAATGGTTGCTCCGAGAGCGCTAAAGGTCCACCGAGCACTCTCGTCAGCTTCGAATTGGACAAGGTGCTTATATCCGCTCGGATGGATCGTTCCAGAGTACTGGTTGGAAGAGATCTGCTCCGTGTGGATTCCGACTTTGATCTCCGCCTCAATCCCACCCAGCACCAGAACGCGATCCGTCGGGGGCTGCACCGCTGCGATCAGATGTCCGTGATATCGGCGGGAGTTCAAACCGGCGACGGTGCCCATCGCGAAGCCACCACGACCATTTGTCAGCAGCCACTCCAGCTTTGAGCTGCGCGCGATGTTCTGACAATCGATTTCGGGCACCACGTACTTCATTTTTCTTCTCCGCTGATCACGGTTTTCGTGACCGGTTTTGTTCGCTGCAGCTTCCGTCTTTGGAGCAAATCGACGAACTGGTCGACCCGAACCTTGATTCCGACTCGGCACTCAATGGGCACCTGCCGGCGCATCATGTAGAACTCCAAACAACCGACCGCCTGATTGATGCTCCACTCTCGGTCGTACCAGCCTAGTCTACGGTCACGCTTGTAGAGGTACTCGATTCGGGTTCCGCCGAGGTTTAGGCCCGCACGGAGGTGAATCCCGTCTCCCGCCACGAGAGAATCTTCGAGGAAGGCCGGTTTTCCAAAATCTCGTGCACCGACGAGCGCCGCACCGAAGTAGAGCTGCTGGTTAGGTTGATAAGCCAAACCGACCTGAGATCGCAACCAGCCGTACGTTTGCTTCCCGAGAAATGCGGCCTGATCAAATCGCACCACGGTTTGCAGTTGTTTGGTCAGCGACAAGTTCGGTGGCGCAAAACTTGTGGTCACAATTCCTCGAACCGTTGACCGTACGTCTTGAGTTCCAATCGACTGCAGACGCGCCTGAGCATAGGCCCCTCCAACCTTCGCCGGACCAAGGGCCGCAGGACCCGAGGCTTCGTAGACCAACTCCAGCGGCTTGTTGAAGCGTCGATCAGAAACAAAGTTTGCGGCGCCTTGGTTGATGGAAGAGGAAACCGACATCGAAGACCGGCGCTCCGTTAGGAAGCGGGTATCGGCTTGCGGATTGGGCACCTCAACGGTGTCGAACCAACCAAAATTGAACCGCTCGCCAAGCTCGTTTCTTGGGACTAGGAGCGCGTTGGTTTCATTCGCAGGAACGAAACCACGGGTGTAGGTTACATTGTAGGTTGGGAAGGCTCGTTCGAAGGAACCGAACGATGCACCGAGGCCCGACTGCCGATCAATGAGCACGCTACCGGCCCAGCTCACGCCAAAGCCCTGATCGCCACTGAAGGCGACGGACGGGATCCCGATTCCTTGCGCCCGACGATCCAGGTTAAAGCCGTACGATGGTACCGCACCGATTCGACGGCCAAGAATCGAGATCACGGGCCGATGGATGGATCCGCGCTGACCTGGAACGAAGGTGACTTTCTTCGAAAAGATCTCGAAAAGCGGTGGCTTATTTGTGCATGTCGTTCCGTAAACGTCGGTCAGGGTCCAGAGCTCCGGCTTGATGTCCAGCGTCTTTGCGCGGATGTTTGCGCCTGCGAGGTCGGCCTCGATGTTCTCGGCGGTGGCGGTCCGTCCGGTTGGGAGCCAGAGGATGACCACCTTCTCGGCAGAAAGACTGCCTTCGGGATCGTCTAGAGCTACCTTCCCTTCCGCAATGGCGCTTCTTTCGCCGGGCCGGTCGGTGTAAATCACGCGATCCGCCGTGATTTTCGTGGGCCCGTAGAGCACGGTTACTCCGTCGCTGAACTCAATCGTGCCTTTTGCCAGGTCGCGACGCTGAGATTTTGCAATGACAACGACCTCTTCGTCCAGAGTTTGAACGGCGGGAAGTTGCGGATAACTGCCGGAAAACAGGCCCGGCAAGAGGGCGCCAAAGGCAAGCCAGGGTCCGGGCATGGGCATCGAGTCTACCGTCGTCTCAGAACACCGAACGGTACGGTGAACTTTAGTTCTTGGGTTTCGCGTCCTTGCTCATGTAAAGTAAAGGTGATCTTATGGAATGGAATGTGGCCTCGATAATGACGGTAGACCCAGCGGCGCAGGAGCGTCAGTGGGTTAGCCGAGTTAGAACCGGAGACCATGTCGCCATTGGCAACCTGATCGAGCGGCACCGAAACCGCCTGTTGCGCACCGCGACGAACCTTCTGCGAGACCGATTTGAAGCCGAAGACGTCGCTCAGGAAGCATTCCTGAAGGCGTTCCGAGAGATCGCAAAGTTGCGGGACGACCGAGCTTTCAGCGGTTTTCTTTATCGAATCTGCGTTCGACTCTGCATGGATCGATTGCGGCTCAAGCGGCCCGAGCTTGTTGAGTTCGATCCAAGCCAGCCAGATCGCGGACGCGATGTAGAAAATAAAGTGTTGGTTGAGAAGCTCTTGGGACAACTTCCCCACGAGCTTCGCGCGACCCTGATTCTTCGAGAGATGGAACAACTGAGCTACGAAGAAGTCGCAGAAGTCATGCATGTTCCCGTTGGCACAGTGCGCTCGAGACTGCACACCGCCCGCGAGCGATTCCGCGCCCTCTGGATGGAGGCGATGAAAGATTGAAACGCTGGGAAGCTCCTTGCGATCGGTTCCGACGCCTGACTTCCGAATCACGAGACCGTAACCTCGGCGAGGCGGAGTCGAACTTTCTCCTAGATCATCGATCAACCTGCCAGCTTTGCGCAGCGACCGAAAACACGATGGCGATGGCCCTCAACATGCTGAAGGACGCCTCCCTTCCGGTTGAAACGCCTTACGCGTTCGACCACCGCTTGGAAAGGAACGCCAAGGTTCAGGTAGCAAAAGACAGTTTCCGGTACTGGAGGCCAGCGCTCATAAGTGCAGCGGCTGCGGCCGTCATCGTGTTCAGCTTAGTTGGAGTTCTGAAAGAAGAGCGGCAGGATCCGGTCAATACGGGCCAGGGATCGAGCGTTCGGCGAACAATTCCGAAATCCGAATTTCCCGTTCTCGAACTCGAATCGGAATCGCTTAACCTGAAATGACCACCGGCGCGAGAGCGTTTTGGGGTGCCGTCGTGGGTGCCCTCGTCACTCTCGTGATTCATCCGTCAACCCGTCCGTTTTATCTGGCCGACCCGGCCAGAGTGCAAGCCGATCCGTTTGAGTATCTGGCCCCGGCCAAGCAGGCAAAACTCGTTGCCCCGGCGTCTTTAACTGCCGCCGCAACCTGGACCCAAGTCGCCACGGAAAAGATCGACTCCGGCGTTGGACTTTCCGCAAAGGAAATGCGCACATTGAGCGCCATCCTCGCGGCAGCTAAACGTACTGAACCTCTGAATTCCTTTTGGCCCCAAGCCGAAGCGGCAATTCTTGGCAGCCAGTCTTCGGATCAGGAACCCGTTTCGCTTTGGTTGCGATCGGCAAACCTGACCGAGTGGAACGACCACCAATCTGCGCGCCTGCTTGATATCAAACAGCGGCTTGCTTCTTCGAGTAATGCGAGACTTTCGTGGCACTCCGCCTATGCCTACTTTGCCCGGTCCCAAAGTCCATCAAGGCAGATTTCACGCTTCGGACGCCGAATGGTATCGCGCGTTGACTTCACGTCAGAGCGCGGAGTTTCCATTCGGTACGCAACGATCCGGAACGGCAACCTCATGAGGGCAAACGCGAAGAGCGTGGCCACGGGGGATATTGGCTCGCAACTTGTTGACATCGCTGCCTATCCATCGGAGCTTGTCACTGGCTCCCGTCCGAAGCGGCTGTACCTTGGCCGTAACCTCGTCGCAAACTCTCTGCGAGCCGCCGGGAGAGGACCCGATGCGGATGATGTCTTAGAGATTTTTCAAAATAACGATGGCTGGTCAGCCCTTGTTCAGCGACCGGACCCGACCGCGACCGCACGTCGGCTCACCCTATACTCTGTACTCTGTGCCGCAGTACCGCAGGCGTGCCTGTTCTTGATCGGGATTGGGCTGGCTTTCGGCCTCATCGGCAGCGCCTTGGTTGAGGTTGCTCGAAAGCACACCCTGCCGCGCTACAGCGCAGTGGTCGCTGCCCTGATCCTTGCTAGCGTAACGTACTACTTCACGCGTGGGATCGCAGCGCCGATCTCGATGTTTTTGTGTTCCCTGCTCACCCTTCTGCAGCCCACCAAACTGCGCAGCAAGTTGGAAGGCGACGCCGAATCGAGCTTGGGATTGTTGTTCCAAGTCGCGGTTTTCCTGATTTCGGCGTCCGTCGCCACGGCAATCCTGGGGTCGCTCGTGTTGTCTTCGCTCGCAGGCTACGCACTGCTACAACGCGCGGATTTTGTTTCCCACTTGCATGGCGACGGCATGGTCGCTCTTCAAGCAGCTTTGATCCTGGCTTCCAGCCTCTTTCTTATTCCGTTCTGGTGGGCCTACGTGCAAAAGATTGCCACCTTGAGGGTGCTGAGTTTGTCTCTGAAACGCTTTGGCTGGAACCTCGTCGGGTTCGGCATGGTTTCGGCGGCGATTGCCGGTCCGGTTTGTTTTGCCATAGATCGATCGCTTGAAGACACTTGGACAAAGCTGCTGACAAACGAACCGGTCTACTATCTACAACAGTGACCGCATCGCTGGAAGATCGAATTGGGAAGTTGGCCCAGGACCGTCTGGACCTGATCGCGACTTTGTCGACCAAGCCAACCGGGTTGAGTTGGTGCCGGAAACATACCGAAATTCTCGACGAGATCATTCGGCTGCTGTGCCACGTTCACGGGGACTCGCAGTTCGCGGTGATTGCCACGGGCGGATATGGTCGCTTCGAAGTTTCTCCGGCGTCGGATGTCGATCTCACCCTTATTCCGGCCGATGAAACCTCGCCCGAAGTCGAAAAGGCGGTCCGCGGGTTCTTTCTCGACTTAGACCACTACTTGGGGCGAGTCGTCAAGATTCCATACGGATACTCCTACCGGCTGATGGGCGATGTTCCAGGATTGGACCAGGCATCGAGAACGGGCCTGCTGGATATGCGCCTGGTGGCGGGTGAAGCCGACCTTGTTCGCGCTCTAGACAACCTGCTGCGGAACACGATGTCGCCCGGCGAGTTTGTGCTGGCTAAGGCCCAGGAGCGCAACGAATGGCTGCAGAAAACTCACGACACACCACTGGTCGTTGAGCCGCAGCTCAAGGAAGGAGCAGGTGGACTGCGATCTTTTCAAGCATCAAACTGGATTCGACATGCCATCGGTGAGCAGCCACTCCGCCCGGGTGATGCTTACGATTTGGTGGTCAAGAACCGGAACCTGCTTCATTTTCAAGCTGGTCGACTCCAAGATCACCTGACCCGATCCCGTCAGGCTGAGATTGCGGACCTCACGAACCAAAACATTTATGTCCTGATGGGCCAGCACGTTGAGGCAGCGGTCGATTTGCACCGCGAGTACGAGCGGTCCCTAAGCCGGGTTCGCGAAAGCCGGTTTCCGCTTGCGGAGGGCATTTTCTCAGATCGAGGCGAAGTGCGGTTTGATGGTCCTTCCGATAGTGGCGATGCTGCGGTGGCCATTGCGATCGCAACCCAGCTCGGGTTGCGCGTCGGCGAGTATCAAGTCGTCGCTCCCACCCTTACCAAAGGTGCTTCTGCGCTCTATGCCATGCGGGCCGGGGAGGGAACGATTCGAAATCTGGACCGGTGTGGGTTGCTCGACTCCCTGTTGCCTGAACTGACTACTTGTCGCTTCTTACTGCCGACGGACTCCGTCCACGACTTCACCGTGTTTGAACATACGATGCGGGTGATCCGGAATCTGGACGAGCTCGGCGAGGATCCGTTCTTGCGCGAGGTTCGGGATGGAATCACAACGCCGGAAGCGATGTATCTGGCTGCGCTCTTGCACGATGTAGGTAAAGCCCAGCGGGAAGTGCCGCACAGCATTGCTGGCGAACATATCGCTCGTTCGGTTACCGAACGGTGGAGTTTAGAGCCCAACCTGTGCGACACCGTTGCTTGGCTTGTTAAGGAGCATTTGACGATGGCGCAGTTCATTCGAATGCGCGACCTCATGCACCCGCAAACCAGCGCAGAATTCGCGGAGATAGTTGGGGATACAAATCGATTAGCGCTGCTCACTTTGCTGACCTATGCGGACATCGCCGCGGTTTCAAAAACAACGTGGACCCCAGCGATGCACACTTTCCTTCGCCAACTGTTCGAGTCCACCTCCGCGATCCTTAGCGGTGAACCGGCAGAGTCTATCGATCTCGGTCAAACCCGACGTCGGCTCATGCGGACGCTGAATACGGCCGATACGGATCCAGCAGCGGTTGAAGCATTCCTCGAAAGCCTGCCCGCTTACTACCTAGCGAGCACGCCACCAGAAGTGGTTCGGTTGCATCGGCACTATGCGGCGGAAGCTGCCCTTGGCAACTCCACGGTGGACCTCACCCCAAAACCTTCCCTGAGCGCGTCGGAAGTCACCGTCTGTTGCCCGGACGCACCGGGTCTGCTGAGCCGACTGCTCGGAGTGTTTTATGCTTTCGATCTCAGTTTGCTAGCCGTTCGAGTCGCAACGACGAAATCCAATCCAGCGATTGCGTTGGACACCTTCGTCGCAAGTTTTGGAGGAAAGCCGATTCCAAATTCGACCGCAGGCGAGCTGACCCGGACGCTGCGGCAAGTCATCTCTGGCGAGATTACGACCGCAGAAGTGCTAACGAACCGAGGCAAGGACCCGGCTAGAAACCAGAGACTCTTTACGTACACCTATCGCGAAGGTAACCCGGGAATCTTGGAGATTCGATCTCCGCGAGGTCGCGGTATGCCGTACCGATTCTCTCGGCTTTTTGCCGAACAAGGTTGGAATGTCGTTTCCGCGCGGGTTGGCCAATGGGCGGGCAATGGCGCGGCTGCCTTTTATCTCACGCATACCGATGGTCGGGCAGTGAGGGCAGAGGAAATAGACGAGATGCTGAACAGCCTACGCTGAATCTACATGCAGGGTTTTTTCGTTGGTGTAGGTTGCGGTTCCCTTCGGAGCACTCTTCGGTTTCCGAACATACTTCTTCAGCGTGTAGTCCACCGGAACATAGCTGGAGTGCTTGCTGCTTGAGTTTTTGACCGCGATTCGGGCCGCGAACTCAAGGTGCTCTTTCTGCATTCGTTGGGGCTGATTGTTCGTTCGCAGAACAACGTGCGTGCTCGTCGCCCCGCGGACGTGGAACCAGTAGTCGTTCGGCTTTGCGACTCGAAGGGTGAGGTAGTCGTTCGCTTCGGCATTCTCGCCGTACAAGACTGTGATGCCGCCGGGACCAAGGATTTCCCGAATTCGGTGCCCTTCGAATGGCCGCTCGTCTTTCCGCTCCGATGGCAATTGCGCAGCGAACAGCCAGCGTCGTTGCCGCGCCTCGTCTTCTAGCTTCTCGAGCTCGCCCACGCTCTTGGCCTGTTGAACCCGGTGGGTGATTTCGAGAATCGCGCGGTAGTCGTGGGTTAAGGTCACGGCTTGCTGCGCAATCCCATCCAGCGCGCCCTTTGCCTTTTTCGCCCGCTCGTAGTATCGGTTGGCATTCGCGATAGCATCGAGTGCGGGATCAAGCTTAATTGTCACCGGCTCGCCTTCGAAGTTCACGAGCTCGACCGTCGGAACCGCCTTTGGCACTTGGAACGCATAGGCCATCAGCAAATCCCCCGTTGCCTGCCAATGCCCTGCCTTTCCACCGCGCTGTTCGGCGTCGCGTAGTTGTTGGAGCGCGGACTCGCGGGCAAGCTGAACTCGTTCCAAGCGCTTGAGAATGGAAGTCCGTCCTGACTCCAGCGCTTCGGCATCAATCCTTGCTTCAAAAGTTGACTCCAGTGCCCCGCTAAGGGTTTCGCGGTTCTGCTCTTCGTAGCCTAGAGTCGCAACAGAGATTGGATAGGCACCGTGACCGGGCACCAGAACGGGCACTACAGGTTCGGCTTCGTTCTTTCCGAGTGAGAGCAGGAACTTCGATGGCCGAAAGACGGAGCTTTCTTCCTCCATTACTGGCGGCAATACATACTCGCGGCCGGGAACAACCGGTCGAACGCTCTTGGCATCGCCAATCACTTTTGCCGCGGAGATCACCCGCTGGTCCGGGCCGACCAAAATCAGGTTCGAATGCTTCCCCATCAGTTCGAACACGAGAAGATGTGGACCAGTTGTGGTGCTCACTTCGATGGTCACGAACCGCTCGTCTCCGTACTGCTTGACCTCCACTATTCGGCCATTCTCCAGCCGAGACCTCAGCGCACCGAGAAATCCGGTCGCGGTCGGCATCGTGCGAGGGCGACGCGTGCTGAGATGCAACCGAAACCAAGTGGGGTGGCAGCTCGCCAAAAAGCGGAAAACCGTCGTTTGGTACGTCTCAAACCAAACGGTAAAGGCGTCGGGTTGACGGATTTCCTGAATGCGAGAACCCACTAACGCCTGCATTTCTTCGGTCACACACCGAACTACAAAATTATCGAAGGGGATTTGCTTCAGGACGCTCACAACTTATTCACACTGGAAAAAACAAAAGGACCTTAGGTAAATGAAGACCCACCTTGATGATGTTGACA
Source organism: Chthonomonas calidirosea (assembly GCA_945882415.1). Taxonomy (GTDB): domain Bacteria; phylum Armatimonadota; class Fimbriimonadia; order Fimbriimonadales; family Fimbriimonadaceae; genus Fimbriimonas; species Fimbriimonas planktonicus. The sequence continues at coordinate 42,133 of CAMCWC010000005.1, read as the reverse complement.
TCCAAATCCTGAAGACGTTGCAAAGCAACGGAAGAATCACAAACGCCGACTTGGCCAAGTTGGTTGATCTTTCCGCGCCGTCGGTCTTGCAGCGAGTGCGTGCCTTGGAAAAGGCAGGGCTGATCCGCGGCTTCCATGCTCACCTCGACGCCGAGCGCCTCGGCCTACGCGTCACCGCGATGGTGCAGATCACCCTTGCTCTCCATCAGGAGCAGCCCATCGAGCGATTCCGAAAGGCGGTTCAGCTTTATCCGGAGATTCTGGAGTGCTTCCACGTGAGCGGCGACTTTGACTTTCTGCTCAAGGTGGTTGTGCCAGATATGAAATCGTACGAGGTGTTCATTCGCGAGAAGCTCAGCCGGATCAAGGGCATTCAGCAGATTCGTTCGAACTTCGTGATCGCAACGAACAAGCACACCTCGCAGTTGCCGTTTTAGCTCAACCCACGATACGGGCGCCTCGGATGTTATCGAGAATCGGCTGCCATTTGGCGAGGTCTCCCGGAACAATGACGAGGCAGGATCGACTGATCTCGATCCGATCGGCGACCTCTTGGGCAAGGCCGGTATGGGAAATCACTTCTAAACCCAGCTTCTTCTTCGGAAAGACCAGCAGCAGGGTCAGTCGAAAGTCGGTTTCAAGGGTGAGGACTTTCTCGGCCAGGAAGGCGGCTTCCAGCTTGCTCACCTTTTTCAGCGACTCCGTGAGAGCAACGCGCTCTCGGGGAGCAATGTCCACGGGATCGAATCGATCCGTTGGGGCGAGCTTTTCCATGGATCCTCGGACCGCTTCGACCCGTGCGCTCCAATCGATGATTTTTAGTCGATACTTTTCTGCCAGAGCCGTATCGCCCCTTTGCGAGAGGTAACCAAACGCGACGCTTGCCGCGTTTTCGGTAATCCCGGGGTCTTTCAGCATCGCCTCATCAAGGACAGCAAGGCCGGAATCGTCCTTGTCGATGTTCAGTCGTTTCCAGCCCTCGACGAGCATTAACCGTTCATTGTCTGGAAATTTTTCGCGGCCCTCTCGAAGGACCTCGATAAGCGCGGCGTGGTCTCTGCGCTCTTGATAAATTGAGGCAAGGGACTCATAGCCCGAGGCCAGCAGCTTCCCTTCTGCGCGCAACTTTTGAAGTTCAACTTCTCGAGTTCCGATGGACTCTTGGTTGCCAATGATTTCGCTCCACTTTGATTCGAGTTTCGCGTGCCAGAAGGCGGAAAGTTTGTCGGCGATGCTTTGCCAATTTGGGCCGAAGAACTCTTCTATCCCGTTTCGGTACGGGGCACGGACCCGGTCCATCCAATCATCAAAAGACCGCACTTGGTCAAGCGCTTTCAGCCGATCTGATAGAGCTGGGTGCGAGTCGTCGTAGTCGGTTTGCTGCTTCAGGGCGAGACGCAGATTGTCTTCGGACTTGCTATCGATCTGCTGCTCTCCGATGTAGCGATGCAAGCGAACCACCAAGTCTCGCGGAGGGGCAGCGGCGCGCTGGACAATTTCCGGAATGATTCCGTCCTTTGGGTTGAATGGGGCGAGCTCGGAGATGTTTAGGCGAACTAGGCCCTGAGCCGCCGAGAGCGGACTCGTGTACCTAGCTGCGAACGCGTCAGAGTCGTACTCGTTGTCCCGTCCGAGAACGAACATCATTGCATCGAATCGGGTGAAGTACCAGTTGACGACGGGTTTGAAGATGAATCCGGTGAGTCCTCCGGCCAAGCTTTGGTACAGCGTCAGAAGGGTCACGAACAATCCATGGGCGCGAGCGCCAAAGTTGCCATGTCGGCCAGAAAAGTGCCCGAATTCATGCGCGATAACCGCACGTGCCTCATCTGCCGAAAGCAGTTGTAGCAAAGCCCACCCCAGGGTGAGCACATGCTCCCGCTTTCCGAACAGCAAGTACTTGCTCCGAATCCCGGCGGAAGCGTTAAGTTCACCGTTCAGGACTATTTTGGACACGGGCGGGGCGTTCGACTGTTGCGTGATCTTGTCAACTTCGGCCCAAAGAAGTGGTGCGTCATCGCGAGAAAGTTCGAACTCCTCCTCAACCGGAATGCGCTGGAACAGGCTTCGAAGGACAGCGAAGAGCGTTACGCCAATTGCAAGATAGGCCCACGCGTAGACCCGCCCCCTGGTGACGGATTGCCAGACGAGGAGCCCAAGCAGCAAAAGCAAAACCGCAACGGTCGAAAAGACAATGAACCAACCCAACCCAGCAAACTTGCGGACGCGGTCCGTAAATTTGCCGGGGTTTGCCTTTGCCCACGCCTCGTACTCCTTGATCCGGTTGACCGATTCAACGAAACCGGATCTTGCCTTTGCCTCGGCTTGGCTAAGCTGCTCTGCAGAGGGCAATCCCTTCATACTTGCCACTTAGCATACAAGCACTAAGCCGATGCCAGAGCCGCGTCGAGGTCGCCAATGAGGTCGTTGACGTTCTCAATGCCTACGGACAGCCGAATGTAGTCCGGCGAAACGCCCGCGGACGCCTGCTCTTCAGGCGTGAGCTGCTGGTGGGTTGTGCTGGCGGGATGGATGACGAGCGACTTAGCGTCACCGATGTTCGCCAAAAGGGAGAAGATCTCGAGCTTATCGATGAACTTCAATGCGGCGTCGTGGCCACCTTGGATTCCGAATCCAATGAGCGCACCGAATTGACCGCGATAGAAAGCGGTCTTTGCCCTCTCGTAGTCGAAGTGGCTTGGCAGGCCCGGATAGTTCACCCAGGTCACTTTCGGGTGTTGCGCTAGGAACTCTGCGACCCGCTTTGCGTTTTCGGAGTGTCGCTCCAGGCGAAGGTGCAAGGTTTCTAGACCCTGCAATAGGAGGAAGGCATTGAACGGCGACAGGGCGGCCCCGGTATCACGAAGCCCTTGAACTCGCGCCTTCAACCCAAGGGCAACGTTTCCGAGCCCGGGGAAATCGCCGAAAACATCCCAGAACTTCAAGCCGTGATAGGAGGGGTCCGGATCGGTGAAGTTGGGGTACCGGCCCGAAGCCGCCCAGTCGAAGTTCCCACCATCGACCACCACGCCACCAATGGCCGTGCCGTGGCCACCAATGAACTTTGTTGCTGAGTGGACCACGATGTTTGCACCCAAATCAAATGGTCGCACGAGATACGGCGATGCGGCGGTGTTATCGATCACCAGCGGAACGCCCGCTTCTTTCGCAATGGCTGAGACCTCCGCAAACGGGAAGGTGTCTAGCTTGGGGTTTCCTAGGGTCTCACCGTAGACGAGCTTTGTGCGCTTGGTGATCGCATCGCGGAATCCGGCGGGATTCGACTGATCGACGAACTTCACTTTGATGCCGTATTTCGGCAGGGTGTAGTGAAAGAGGTTATACGTTCCGCCGTACAAGGACGAACTAGAAACGATTTCATCCCCGGCTTCTGCGATCGTCGTGATCGCGAGGACTTCGGCAGCCTGACCAGAAGCGGTTGCAACTGCGTGCGATCCGCCTTCCAATGCGGCGATTCGATCTTCGAAAACCGCTGTTGTCGGATTCATGATCCGGGTGTAGATGTTGCCGAACTCTTGGAGCGAAAACAGTCGCGCGGCGTGAGCGGTGTCGTCAAACACGTAGCTTGTGGTTTGGTAAATCGGCACGGCGCGGGACTTGGTGGTTGGATCGACGGTTTGTCCAGCGTGGAGGGTCTGGGTTTCGAATTGATGACGGCTCATTTCCGAAATATGGTTCGGAACCAACTGGGGCAGTTAGCTCTACAAAATGAAAGTGCTCTTATTGGTAGAAAAGCCTTCGATTGTTTCGCAACAAATCGCCTAGCTCTAAGCACCCGTTTACGGCTTGATGCACTTAGTGATTGCTAAAGGAAACACCAGAATCGGCACCACTCGGCAGCCATTTTGTTGAGAATATTCTTGACGAAGGGGCTAGTCAAACTGCTTCAGCAGGTTCAATTTGGGGGGTGTTCTACGATGCAGTCTGAACGAAGGCAATGTTTGCCAACATGCCTAATCTCCCTTGGTTTTTGCCTAAGTATTTGTTATCATATCGCTCATCTTTAACAACGAAGTTAGGGACGGAGTATTAATGCAAAACTGTCACACACCAAAGAATGGTTTGAAGGGATTCACCCTCATCGAACTGCTGGTCGTAATCGCTATCATCGCGATTCTCGCTGCCATCCTCTTCCCGGTCTTCGCTCAGGCGAAAGCTGCGGCTAAGAAGTCTGCTGCGCTGAGCAATACCAAGCAGACCGGAACGGGCATCCTTCTGTACTCGACGGATTACGACGACTACTTCCCGTTGATGCATTCCATCGACCCGATCACCGGCACATACCTGCACAGTTTCTGGAGCACTCCGTCCTACCGACTTCACTCCGTTCCAGCCGGTTGGGGAGCTAACTCAGCCTTCACCGCCGCCGATGCGGTGGCTTGGCACAACTCCACCTTCCCTTACACCAAGAACTACGACATCTACACCGCCAGCGGACAGACGCTGTACACCGCTGGATTCAGCTACACCACCGCTCCGGCAGGGCTACCTGTCACATCCCTTGCCACCAACGGCTTGCTCAATGCAGCCTCGGCGTCCGAAGTCGCACGTCCGAGCCAGTTGCCCTTGGCAACGTGGAGCAACGGTAAAGAAGCCTATCGCGGCTACGGATACACCCCGGTCTACATGATCTGCCCGGTCATCGGAACGCCAGGAAACCCAGCTCCGGTTTGTAAGTTCAACGCCGGTGGAGTTCCACAGGCAGGAAGCACGCGATCGTTGGCAAGCCGACAGGACACCTACGAGTGCACCTTCGAAGGCGCCAGCGACACTACCCACGTCTTTGGCGATGGCTGGCTCGTGGTTGCTACGGACTCTTCCGCACGATTCATCAAGCACCCTGCAGAAGGAATTAACACTGGGAACCGCAACATTCCTGGTTACCAGTACAGCAAGGTGGCAGATTGCGTCGGCGACCCAGTAAGCGCACCAGGAAACCTGTATGTTCCGGCACGATGCGTCTCTGCACCCGGTGCGGGCCGCTACATGAGCTACTTCCGACCCGACTCGACCTTCGAGTACACGATCGGCCCCGTTGGCTCCGCCCTCCCTTGCTTCCCATAATTGGATATGAAGCAACTGAAGGCACTGCTCTTTGCTTCTGTCGTTGCTGCATCCCTCATCGGATGCGGCAATGACGCGGAGCCACCAAATCCGGCTGGCGCAGAAGCCAAGTCGGACAAGAAGTACTCGAAAGAGGACGCGGCAGCGGCCCAGCCGGTTCGGGGCAACGCTCTGAAAGATTCTCCGCAATAAGGCAACCCGAGCGCCGTCAGGTCGGTATTCTGAAACTGATGGCGCTCGGCAAACTTACTCTCTCTGATCTCAACGCGGCAGGTAAACGCGTTCTCGTTCGATGCGACTTTAACGTGCCGTTAGAGAACGGCGAAATCACCGATAGTCGTCGAATCGAAGAGAGCCTTGCGACGATTGGCCACCTGATCAAGCAGGGGGCGATTGTCATTCTTGCCAGCCATCTTGGCCGCCCGAAAGGCATCGACAATGCCCTTACGCTTGAGCCCGTCGCTAATCGTCTCAGCGAACTGCTGGACCAGCCGGTGACCTTGCTCCCAGATTGCGTTGGATTTGAAGTTGAGAAAGCCATTTCAAAGGCTCAGCCGGGTGATGTTCTACTGCTCGAGAACGTCCGGTTCCATCCCGAAGAGGAAGCAAACGACCCTGCTTTCGCCGCAAAGCTCGCGAAGCTTGCCGACGTTTTTGTTAACGACGCCTTCGGAACCGCACATCGCGCCCACGCCAGCACGGAGGGCGTTGCGCACATCCTTCCCGGCTACGCCGGCCTTCTGATCGAGAAGGAACTGCAACACTTAGGCGTTGTCGTCACGAATCCGGCAAGACCGTTTGTCGCGATCATGGGTGGTAGCAAGGTCAAGGACAAGATTGCCCTCATCGACAACCTGCTTCCAAAGGTGGATCGCTTGCTCATCGGCGGCGGTATGACCTACACGTTCCTGAAGGCGCAAGGCAAAGAAATTGGAAAGTCGATATTGGACTCAAGCTCGATCGAGTACGCGGCTAGCTTGCTGAAGGAATATCCTGAAAAGATCCTGCTGCCAGTTGACCTCGTTGTAAGCGACGCATTCTCCGCTGATGCTAACACGATGGTCGTCTCGGTTGACGACATTCCGGCTGACCAGGAAGGACTCGATATCGGACCAGCCTCGCGCGTTGCCTTCGCCGAGGTTATCAAGTCCGCACAGACTGTTCTCTGGAACGGCCCAGTGGGTGTCTTCGAATTGAAACCTTTTGAGGGTGGAACCCGTGCTGTTGCGGAAGCGATGGCGGAGTGCAAGGGCACCACGATTGTGGGTGGCGGGGACAGCGCGGCGGCGGTTGAGAAATTCGGCCTTGCGGACAAGATGAGCCATGTCAGCACCGGCGGCGGTGCGAGCTTGGAGTTTCTCGAAGGCAAGGTCTTGCCAGGGATTGCGGCGCTCAGGGATTCAGAGTAGGTTTATTCTTCCGGCATTTGTCGCTGCAGAACTTCACGTTTTCCCAGTCTCGTTCCCACTTTTTTCGCCAAGAGAACGGCCGCCCACACGCGGCACAGGTTTTGGTGGGCAGGTGGGAGTTGTTCCGTTGCGGCATGCTTAGCTCTACGACATCATGCCAATCCTGAGCGCAAGTGAAAGCTATCGCGAGTTTACGCAGCCCCTGTACCGAGATGCGAACGGTGCAAACGTTGTGGTGGACGTCGACGGCCCGGGCTACTACGATTTGGACGGCCTGAGCGCCACCCCGTTTGAAGAGTTCGTGACCCTCACACCAGATGCGCCAATCGTTATCCCGGTTGGGCTAGGTCGGCTCTCGGCGCCGGAGGGCATCACAGAGCCCGTACGCCCCCCGATCTTCGGCGCGGGTTGGATCACCTCGTTGGAAATGCCGGTCTATGTCGATGGTCTCCGGCTGCCATTTGAACACATTTCCAGCGAAGTGCCGTGCCCGTTTTTCCGCGAAGTGAAGAGCGAAGGCTACATCACCGTAATCTGGGCGGACTCCATTGAGACCAAATTGCAGGATCGCTGGCATGTTAGTGACGCCGACGCGCGCAAGCGATACGATGTGGCGGCCCAGAACCAAACAAAGTTGTTCTCGGTCGCGAGCGCTTGGGAAGATGGAGTTCCTTTTACTGGCGAGCATCAGAGTTTTCTGAACTCGTTTAGCTGGACTCAACCACTACCGGCGGACTGCACCGGGCTCCGACTTCGAAAGACTTACGATCGCTTCCACGGACGGCAACGGGCGCGAGTTTTGGTTGATGGTGAGTTCGTGGGCTGGTGGTACGAGCCGCGCGAGGACCGAGAGCGGCGCTGGGCAACGAGCGAGTTTGGGATCGATCGCCGATGGCTCGAAGGCAAGTCTCAGGTCCGGATCACGCTGGACCCGCCTGCCGGGGTTGCGCTCTGGAGCATGGCGGAACTTCAGGTTTGGACAATCACGCTCGTATCGCGATAAAGATATCGTTGACGTTCGTGCCTGTGTATGCGGCGGGCAATGCCCAGTTCTCTTCTTCGATGATGCGAGTGGTATCAAACGTTCGTATCGCAGTATTGAATTCTTCGATTCGTGTTGGCGTGGGCTTGTCCTGCGCGGTGATGGAAGCGCCTGCGTAGTTGGTGGCTCCATCTCGGCCGTCTGTTCCAGCCGCAAGAATAGCGGTTCCCATCCAGTCCATCTTTGTCGCCGCGACCAACGCCACGTGCTGGCTCCGACCGCCCGGAATGTCTCCTGTCACCGCAAGCGTCGGCTCGCCTCCACACACGACCGCTTCCCTGTCCACGAATGCGGATACTTGAAGGCCCAACCGCTCGCCAAATTCGGTGGCGTCCCGCGTTACAAAGGGCAGCGGCTCCGGCTCCTCAAGCCAAAATTTGTTCTGCAATAAGTGGGCTCGCGCCGCCTGAACCGCCATAGCGTTGTTAGCAACGACTCGATGGGGAATCGAGTGCTCTTCATCCCAAAAGGGTCCACTTCCGATCGTGCTGAAGTCGTTGCCCATGACGTCCGAGATGACGTAGGCTCGCTTCCACTTCACGTGACCAAGGGCCTGCGCGAGTCCGCCAGATTTGATTAGTGAGTGTTGCTGGCGGAACTTGTTTAAGGCAAAGATATCCGCGCCAGAATTCATCACCTGCCGGGTTTGGAATTGAAAGTCGCTGAGGCCAATTCCTGGACGGAGGCTCTCCATAAGGGCCGAAGCTCCGCCGCTGAGCAAAAGCAAAACCCTGTCGCTCGGTTGACAACTCGCCGCAAACTCAAGCGCTCGTTCGCCCGCTCGCAGGCTCCGCTCGTCAGGGATAGGGTGGCTGCTGACCAAATGCTCGAACCCTTCAAATCTTGGTCCGTTGTCAAGTTCGGTCGTGATCACCAAACCGGTCGCGATTTCGGAACGGCCATCAACCAGACCGGCAACCATGGCCGACGCCGCCTTGCCGACCGCGAGGACTTTGACCGGAAAGTCTCGATGTCGAAACATCGAACGGGCGACTTTGCTCATCACAAAGTCGCCCGCCACGGCACGAACGGCGGCCTGATAGGCGCCCTCCGCTGCCAAACTCGCCGTTGTCTCTACTCGGATTTAGCCGCCTCAGATTTCTCGGTGATTGCAGGCGCAGCCCCAACACCGAGCGCACGAACCGCACCGTTGATGTCGCCACCCTTGATGCCGATCTCTTCCATCAGCGCATCTACCAGCGGTGCCTGGCCACGATAGCGAAGCGCGCTGTTAACCATCTGGTCAGCCAGCGATGTGTTTGCTTCGGAGTGCGAGCCACCGTTATTGCCACCGCCCAGCCCTTCGACCTGCATGATCTTGATGCTATCGATTTGCTTCATCGGCTCCACGCTTTCGCGGATGATGGCCGGGAGGTTCTCGATGAGAATCTTCTTGATTTGAGCTTCAAGCACGGCGGCAGAGAGAACGTTCTCGGCTTCGTTTATCGCGCGCTTACCGACGGCTTCGACCGAGTAGCGCTTCGCTTCGGCTTCCGCTCGCGCGGTGATCGAGTCAGCTTCACCGGCGGCAGCAATTCGAATCTGCTCGGCTTCGGCGGAAGCCAATGTTCGCAAGGCAGTTGCACGGTCTTCCGTAGCCTTCACTTCGGCCTGGGCAGCATAGGTGATCTTGATCGCTTCCTTCTCAGCCTGCTCAGCAGCCGTAATCAGCTCGATTCGCTTACGTCGCTCGGCGACTTCGCTCTCTCGAACGGTGATGACTTCTTCCTCCGCCTTTACGGCTTCGGCCAAGGCACGAGATGCCAGGGCTTCGGCTTCCGACTTTGCCCGGGACTTCTCTGCGATGGCGATGGATCGATCCTGCTCGGCAAGCTCGAGGGCCTTTGACTTGTCAATTTCGGCGGTTTCAAGGGCTTGGGCTTTAAGAACTTCGAGCTCCTTTAATTGCCGCTCACTCGCGATCTGGCTCTCCTGCACTTCCCTTGCCGAAAGGATTTGGGATTGCTGAACCAGCTGCTGGGCTGCGATTTCGGCTTGCTTGGCTTCTTGCTCTCGTGCGGCACGTTCGCGGGCGATTTCCGCAACCTGACCGGCTCGGCGGATTTCGATTTCGCGCTGCTGCTCCATCTGCGCGTACTCTTGCTCTCGCTTGATGCTCAAAGATTGCTGGTCGGCCTGGAGGTTCTTCGTTTCGATCTGAATCCGAGTTTCCTGCTCGATGTCGTTGCGCTGCTTTCGCTTTGCTTCGATGGTCTCGGTCAGCTTTGCCAAACCTTGGGCGTCGAAGACGTTGTTTGGATTCAGGAAGTCAATGCTAGTCTGGTCAAGCGACGTAAGCGAGACGGATTCGAGCTCAAGACCGTTCTTGAGAATGTCTTCCGACACGGTGGTTTGAACGCGCTGGACGAACTGGACGCGCTGCTCGTGCAGCTCTTCCATCGTCATCTCCGCCGCGACCGCGCGAAGCGCGTCGACGAACTTACCTTCGACCAATTCTTTCAGGGCCGCCGGATTCTGCGTTCGCAGACCAAGCGTCTGGGCGGCATCGGCAATGGCCTCTTCGGTCGGTTTCACGCGAACGAAGAACTCTGCGTGAACGTCAACCCGGATGCGGTCCTTTGTAATCAGGGCCGATTCGCCGGTTCGTCGGACTTCGAGTCGTAGCGTGTTCATGTTCACCCGAATGATTTCGTGGATCACCGGGAAGACAACGGCACCGCCGCTCATAACGACCTTCTGTCCGCCCATGCCGGTCTTTACGAACGAGCTTTCCTTCGTCGACCGGACGTACAACCTGGACACGACGAAGCCGAGTAACAGGATGACCCCGAGGACGATACCGATGATCGGCAGGATGACTTGCATTGAATCGATTGGCATTTGCTTTAGTTTGTGGTTTTCAGCGGAACCTCACCGCCATCTAAAGCCATAACGGTCTCCAAGGAGTTCGTTACGGCGAAGTATTTCGGACCATCGCGCCGGAGCAGAATCACTTCCGACCCGACTGCGAGTTCATCAAATTCATTCTCTGGCTCAATCAGCACATAGTGCGTTAAGCCGTGCACATCGCGAACCTTGCCCTGCGTAGGCGCGCCGCGACGGCCGATGCCAAGCGTTACTTGTGCAACATTGCCAACGAGCGATTCAGCGCTAATGGCGGTGGTTTCGTCCTTGAAAACCGTCTTAGCAAGCCATCCGCCCACGAATCGCGCGCCGACAACGCCGCCAAGAGTAGCGGTGCCAAGCGCGAACATCGGAGTGAGCGCCATGGCAGTTGCCGCTTGGAACACGTATCCCGAGATGCCGAAGCTTGCCGAGAATACGGCTAACCAAGCGATGAGCGGAATTCTTCCGATGCTGAGCCAGTACAGACCCTGGGCAACCAGGGTCGGCGAATCCGCGCCGTCTAAATCGATGCTCGCATCAGCTTCGTTGTCGCCACTGAGACTAAACCCGAGGACTGCGCCGATGACCTCGAGCGCAAGAATTCCGGCCAGTATCCCGATGGCGATCGCGAAGGGAATGTTATCCCGATGGAGAAAGAACTGAAGCATCCGATGGTCCTTAGGAGAAACGTTGACGGGTTGAATTGGGTTGCATTAAGCGTTCTCCCCCAAGCGGTAGCGACGCAGTTCTTCGGTGAGGGCTTGTTGCGTCGTTGTGAGGGTTAAGTCGCTTCTTGTGCGTTCGACGACGGCGCGGAGCGCATCGCAGGTTCGGCGAAGTCCCCCGGTCATGGCGTCGCTGAAGTCGAAGGTGATGAGGTCTTCGTAAATCATCTCCATCTGCCCCAGAATCGCTTCCGCTTCTTCGACTTTGCCATGCCGGATGCTATCTAGCGCGAAACGCCGGACCTCGCTGGCGGCCTCTCCCATGCCATTGAGGTAGCTCATGACTTGAGCGCCAAGCTCTTGGGGTGTAGGGTACGGCAAGCCTCGAACGATTGCCAAGACGGCAGCGGCTTCGACCATCTCCTTCTCCGAGTCGTGCAAGTAGGCGGGGTTGAGCTCGGGGAAGGGTCGCAGGCTCGCCCGGGCGGCTTCGGCGGCTTGCTTGGCTTGTTCCAGCAGGTTTTCCGCTTCGTCGAACTGGTGTCGGTGGACGTGGCGAATGCTCCGCGCCGCGAGTTGTCCGAGCTTTCGGCAATGGCCCAGCGCAGCTTCGCGCGCTTCGTGCATTCCCTGCGCTCGCTCTTTGAGTTCGAGAACGGTTTGATCCCACGTGTTCATTGCCGGGATTCTACAAGAGTCCCATGCGGCGAAGACTCACGTGGCGAGATTCGCCGATGATCACGTGGTCGAGCAGAGGGATATCGAGGAGCTTGCCAGCGTCCCGAAGTTGCCGGGTCACCGCGACGTCTTCTGGACTTGGCGTTGGGTCGCCGCTGGGGTGGTTGTGGGCGACAATTATGCCAACGGCTCCGTCCTTAACCGCTTCGCGGAACACTTCACGGGCACCGACAAGCGATGAGTTAGCCGTGCCGATATGGACGTCCGCTCGGCGGATGAGCTGGTTCTTCGCATCCAGCAACAGGGCCACGAAAAACTCCCGCTTTTGGTCCCTGATGTCGGAGAGGAACTCGGCAACGGCATCCGGATCGGAGAACTCGCGGACTTCACCCTTCCCGGCTTCCACCATTCGGCGTCCGAGCTCGATGAGGGCTTGAACGCGCAAGACTTCGAACGGCTCTAGCCCGGTCGGAGCAGCAAGCTCTTGGGCGGTGAGGTCCTTCAGGTTATAGATACTGCCCATTTTCACGAGCAGCGGTCGGCAGTTCGCCTCGGACCTTTCGACTTCGTCTTCGCGGCGCGCTAAGCCAACCGCCAACAAATCCACAACGGAAACCGCCCGCACGCCGCTGGTTCGCGCCCGAGATAACGCTGTCTGCCCCACGCGAACAGTATGAGCGGATTAGTTCAGAACAAGAAGCGGTTTCACTTCGCTGCGCTGCACATCTGGTTCAACCCATAAACCATCCGCTTTCAACAGCGCAATGAGCTCAGAGACGCCGTTTTCCTGCGGGATACCGTTCTTCACGACTTCACGCTTTCGATACAACGTGATCTTTCCGCCGGCGGCACCGACATAGCCGTAATCGGCGTCGGCCATTTCGCCGGGTCCGTTGACGATGCAGCCCATCACGGCAATATCCAAACCAACAAGGTGTCTTGTCGCTTCGCGGACCTGGTGCAGGACTGTTGGGAGGTTGAACTTGGTACGGCCACAGCTCGGGCAAGCGATGTATTCGACTTTGGTCTTGCGCAATCCGCAGGCCTGAAGGATGTCGTAGCAGACCGGAATTTCGGCAATCGGGTCTTCGGAGAGCGAGACACGGATGGTATCGCCGATACCTTCCATGAGAAGCGTCGCGATGCCGGCAGTGGATTTGATCCGGGCGTAGGTTCCATCGCCCGCCTCCGTGACGCCGAGGTGGAGCGGATAGGCCATGCCGACTTCGTCCATTCGGGCAACCATGCGGCGGTTGGCGGCGATCATGATCGGAACGCGGCTGGCCTTGAGCGAAATGTTCAAGTTCGTGTAGCCGTGCTTTTCGCAGAGCTGGAGGTATTCCAGCGCGCTTTCGACCATGCCATCGGGGCTGTCGCCATAGGTGACGAGAATGCGCTCGCTGAGGGAGCCGTGGTTTACGCCGACGCGCATCGCTCGGTCGTACTTCTTGCAGGCTTCGATTACCGGGACGAAGCTTTCTTCGATCGCATCAAGTTCTTCTTGCCATTCGCTCGGATCGTACGCGAGTTCAGCGCGGAGTTGGTCGACACTGGCGTCTTCTTGGCGGCCTCGGAGGTCGATGGCTTCGTCAGCTTCGACTTCTCCGGCGCGGGTTCCGTGGCGCTTGAAGACGAAGAGGCCGGGGTTAATGCGGACTTCATCCACGTGCTTGGCGGCTTCGACCGCGATGTCGGTGCCTTGGTGGTGCACGTCGGCGGTGAGGGGCACGTAGCCGTAACGCTCGGATACTTTGGCCCGGATTTCTTCCATCAGCCGGGCATCGTTGAGGCTCGGGGTGGTGACGCGGACGAGTTCGCAGCCAGCTTGGCGCAGGGCGATGATCTGCTCGACGCAGGCATCGACGTTGCGCGTTTCCTCGGTGATCATGCTTTGCACGAGGATGGGATTATTTCCTCCCATTGCGACGGGGCCCATTCGGCAGACCGAGGTTTTGCGTCGAGGATAAAAACTTTCTAGCGCCATGAGCTACTTCCTTACTACGGCGGTGCCGCTCTTCGATTGTGACGGAAATGGGGCCTTACCGAACAAAGTGCAGCGTCGGATCGGCGGGATTGTCCAGCATCATGAGGCAAACGACCGGGGCGGGGCGGTCTTTGGCGATGTCGCGGGCTTCGTCGAACGTGACGTGGCGGATGGTCATGTCTGCTACGTTGAAGTCCGTAGCAAAGAGATTTGCGTTGACCTGAGATTCGAAGCACGCGAGGCCGTGAATGCCTTCGTGGATGTAGCAACCGAATTTGCCGGAGGTGGGATCTTGGACTACGTAGAACGAGGCAGGAAAAGGCGATTCTAAGAGGTCTTCGATCGAGATGGGCTTAAGGTTCATTGGGTTACGGCGAAGCATGATAACACAGAAAGTTGCCGGTACCCTGAAGGAATGTCGAAGTCGGACGTCATTGTGATCGGAGGAGGGGCGGCGGGAATCATGGCCGCTTACCGGGCCGGTCAACTTGGCGCCCGGGTGACGATCCTCGAGAAAACGTCTCGGCTGGGGACGAAGATCCTCATTTCTGGTGGCGGAAAGTGCAATGTGGCGCACGATGGACCGCTCGAAGAGGTGTTGCGGGCTTTTCGGAAGAACGAAACCCAGTTCATTCGCCCCGCTTGCTATCGGCTAACCAACCGGCAGATCGTGTCGATGATGACGGAGCGAGGGTTGAACGTGTACACCAGGCCCGATGGGAGGGTTTTTCCGCTGGATCAGACGGCAAAAGATGTGCTGGCGATCTTGGTTGGCTATCTAGAAGAGAGCGGAGTCGAGGTGCGGCTTGATTCGCCGGTGGTTGGGATTGAGGCGGTGGACGGCCGCGTGACCGGGGTCTACACCGGGGAGCCGCCGGAGGCGCATAGCGGCTATCGGATGCGCAACGCCGAGAGGAAGCAGTTTTGGCCCGCTGACCGGGTGATCTTGGCGACCGGCGGGAGCAGCTACCCAAACTGTGGAACGACGGGCGACGGCTGGGACTGGGCGCGGGATTTGGGGCACTCGATTGTGCCGGTTCGGGCTTCGTTGGCTCCGATTTATCTCAACCTCGAGCCGAGCCGGGTGGAGTTCAGCGGTGTGGCATTGCGGGATGTCGTCGTTCGGGCTCGACAGGGGGGCAAAGAAATTGCTCGCTGGCGAGGCGATTTACTCTTTACTCACCAAGGGGTGAGCGGCCCGACCGCGCTGGGGATCAGCCGCGTGGTCGCGGAGTTTTTGCCGGGCGGCGACGTTTCGCTTGAGGCAGACATATTGCCGGACCTTAAGCACGAGGAGGTTCTGGCTCGGCTCCAGAGCGTTTCCCCACGATCGCGGGTTTTGCCTGTGGTGGCAGAGCACATGGCAGAGCGGCTGGCGGCGGCGCTGGTTTCGGACATCGGCGTAGAGCCAGACCGAACGTTCGCGCAACTCGACCGCAAATCACGCAATCGGCTGGGCGAAGCTCTGAAAGGCTGGAAGCTAGGCGTCGTGCGAACGGTGCCCCTCGAAAAGGGCGAGTGCGTTGCGGGTGGCATTGCGTTGGACGAGGTCGATCCTCAGACTTTGGAAAGCCGAAAGGTCGGCGGGCTGTTCATTTGCGGCGAGGTGCTGGATATAGCGGGGCCCGTTGGTGGCTATAACCTCCAGGCGGCGTTTGCTACCGGATACGTCGCGGGCGAATCGGCGGCGAGGTGAACATAGGCACTTTGAGTGGCCTTGTGTGGCTCTGCATTCCTCTGTATGGCTAAACAAAAAGCTTAGCCGTTAACCTGGAACGAACTCAATTCGAAACAAAACGTTACACGGGCACGAAAAATCTGAGAAAAACTCCTTGATATCAGCTAAATGAAAGTTGGAACCGGGTAAAAGCCGGACAATGGTTCATTTGATTGCGTCCTTGGCAGTGTCTGCCAGTTTTCCGCCAACATCGGCTTGTGATGCTCTTGCTAGCCACCCAGATTTGCTAGTGGCAGTTAGCCGGGCGCAGCGAACGATACGGTCGGAGTCGGGAAATTTTGTTGGCGAACAGCCAGGGCGGTTCCAATTCTCGGCAACCTCAAGTGGGCGGTTAAGCGTTGACGATCTTTCGATCCGCACCGTCGCGTTTGGAAACGGGCCCCAATCGATGCTTGCCCAAGAACCCCTGGCACGGGTTGGTCAGGATGAATCAGGTCAAAGCAAACTTTCCTTCGATCGTCCGGGAATCTCGGAGTGGTACATCAACGAAGCTCAAGGGCTTCACCACTGGTTCAAAGTCGATAAGAAGCTGGGCAACGGGAACCTCTGGATTAAGCTTGCAACCTCCGGAGCAGTCGCTCAGCAGACTGGACCAGAGAGCATTCAATTCAAGACCAGCGAAAAGACCCTTTCCTACTCCGGTCTGAAAGTCTGGGACGCCAGCGGCAAGCGGCTAGCGGCGAGCATGGAATTGCGAGGCACGGAAATCGTGCTTGGCGTGGACGATGAGAACGCGGTCTACCCCGTTACGATCGACCCGATTTGGGAAGAAGAAGCCGGTCTTAGCGCAAGCGATGAGTCACGTGATAGTAACTTCGGAACTGCAGTGGCGATATCTGAGAACACTGCCGTAGTCGGGGCGATTTTCGCGGACCCGGCAGGTGTTACCAACGCCGGACAAGCCTACGTATTCACCCGCACTGGCTTTACCTGGACGCAGCGCGCGATCCTGAGCGCAAGCGATAAAGCAAGCAACGGTCGATTTGGATCATCGGTGGGTATCTCCGGCGACACGATCGTAGTGGGATCTAATTATGCTTCGCCAGGAGGCGTCTCCAGTGCAGGGCAGGCCTATGTCTTTCAGGGCTCCGGAGCAACTTGGACACAGCGGGCGATCCTGACTTCAGACGTTCCCCTAGAGAAGGGACGTTTCGGCTGTTCGGTAGCAGCCTCTGGAGACACGGTTGTGATCGGAGAAAATTTCGCCGACGCAGGCGGGGTTAAAGCGGCTGGCAAAGCTCACGTCTTTACTCGATCTGGTGGAACATGGTCGCGACAAGCGGTCCTAACCGCGAGCACAAAATATGTGTCTGCTTTGTTTGGTACTTCCGTTGCGATTGACGGAGAGACGATCGCCGTCGGCGCAATGCAAGCACATAGAACTGCCTACGGAAAGGATGAGGGCCGCGCCTATGCATTTACTCGTACCGGCAGCACTTGGGCCGAGCAGGCAATTTTGGGTTCGGACGATTTCCAAGATTATGGCAAGTTTGGCTTCAGCGTAGCGATCTCTGGAGACACGATCGTTGTCGGCGCGCCGCGGGAAGGTCTTTATAATTATATAACTTCGGTTTGGAACTGCGGAAGAGCACATGTGTTCGTTAGGCTTGGTTCCGTTTGGACCTATCAGTCTGTTCTCGTTGCGAGTGACAAACAGCCCAGTGCCGAGTTTGGGCAGTCGGTCGGCATTTCCGGCGACACCGTGATCATCGGAGCGTATGATCATGACTCTAGTGGATTTCCCGATTCAGGGCAGGCGTATGTGTTCAGCCGCGCTGGCACGGATTGGAGCGAGGACGCGATCCTTAGCGCGAGTGCAAAGGCGCCAAGCCCTTTATTTGGCGACTTCGGGTACGCGGCTGCGATATCTGGAAACACCGTTTTAGTTGGTTCGCCATTCGCCGAGGTGGGGTTCTCGCGAGATGCCGGTAAGGCTTACGTGTACTCGCTGGTCCCGTCTAGCCCGGCCACCGTTACGTTCCCCGTGGTCGGAATCACCGGAGGGAAGTCGGTGCAAGGCACCGTCACGCTTGGGAACGTGCGGAACAAGAACACGGTTGTTAACTTGACCAGCAACAATGCCGCGCTCACGGTGCCAGCCAGCGTCACGATTCCGGCAGGTAGCACGACGGCAAGCTTCACGGCGACAAGTTCATCGGTCCCCTCCGACGTGACGGTGACGGTATCCAGCTCGGGGGTTAACATTATTTCGGGCAGCACCCAGCTCGACGTTCGTTCGGCGCGCGTGGGAACGTTCACGATCAATCAGGATTCGCTCTCGGTCGGTCAGACGGGATCGGCAACGGTTAAGCTTCAGTCAGTGGCACCAACCGGCGGAATTTTGGTCACACTGCTAAACAGCAATCCGACCGCGCTCGACTGCCCTGCCTCCATCTTGATCCCAGCGGGTGCTAGTACGGCGACCTTCCCGGTTACCGGAAAGACCGTTGCTGTGGCCACGACGGTGAAAGTAGAAGCAACGCCGACGTTTGCCGAAAAGTCGGACACGGTGATCATCACGCCTCCCGCTGCGCTGGCGAGCGTATCGATTGCTGACTTTGTTGTCGGCTCTTCTCGAGTAGGACAAGTCTCGCTCACAGCGGCAGCCCCAACGGGTGGCGCCGTGGTTAGTTTGGCTTCGAGCTCGGCCCTGCTCAGCTTGCCGACAAGCGTTACGGTTCCGGCCGGAGCGACGACGGCGAACTTCACCGTTTCCGCAGCCAACCTGGTCCGAAATGCGACGATCACCGCCAGCTACCTTGGTCTTTCTAAAACGGACTTGGTGAGCACCGTCTCGTTGGGAATTGCGTCCGTAACGAGTTCGAGGACAACGTTGCCAATCGGTCAGACTGCGACAGTGACAGTTACCCTGAGTGCGGTGACGCCGCAGGATCTAGCGATTGTAGTGACTCAGCAGACAGCGGGAGTTGTGCTGATTCCGGCGACCATCGTGATCCCGGCGGGTAGTACAACCGGAACCTTCACAATCACCGGAGGACAGGTGGGAGTATCGAACGTTTACGTTAAGCTACTCAACCAGGGCGTTCGAGGCGTGAAGATTACGGTTACAAACTAAAACCGGGTTGGGTTTTGTTCGGGTTTGTTCGGAAGTTCGCGTGCGTTCGGCGGCGAGCTTCCGGGCGAAGTCAATGTACCTTCCCAATACTGAAGTGGCCGCGCTTTGGGGAGCTTCACTTGTAGAGCAAACCAGAGCGCGGTCATGAGCGCGATGCTTAGTGCGGTATGGGCGCCGGAAAGGAAAAGAGTGGCAAGGATCGAAATTGCGAGGACAATTTTGAGAACGGAAAGCTTGCCGCCATGCGGACGGCCAAGACTTCCGAGCCCGAGGACGAACAGTGGAAAAATGAGACCGGTGGCAAATTGCAGGTCGTTTGTCTGCCCCCCGCTTCGCATTGCAAACGCCAAGCTGGCGTAGATGGCGTAGAAGGTCGCTGTTCGCCCCAGGGCGCGGCCCGGCAGATTGGCCTCCGTGCCCGTCAATTTGCCTCTCCAGCCGTTGATTGAGAACCTGAACCCCGAGCGTGAAGATCTCGAGCAATCTCGAAAGCGATCAATCCGCAATACGATGCGGTGGAAAATAGCGAGATGCCTAGGTTTGTTTTAGCGTGCACCATGTCCACGAGTAAGTAGGCGAGTAGGCCGACGAAGAAGTATCGCCAGTCCTCAGATGCCATCGACTTCCCTATGTATGCCAGTAACACCAAAGAGCCGAAGAAGGTGTACGAGGGCCCGTGCCAAGCAGACGCCAAGCTGGCCGCCGAAAGCAGTGCGAATAGGCAAGTCGATCCGAACGCGCGATAGGTTTTCAGGAGTTGCTTGATTGAGTCCATCGCAGTTTGCCTAGAAGTTTAAGTTACCAAACTCCATTCCAATTGCGGTGTTAGTTGAGAAATCACGGGATGTTTTGATCCGCAGTGATTCAAAGCTACAAACTGCCACTTTCACTCTGGCTCGATTGCGCAAGAACGATAGTTCCGGACGTCGGACGGTCGTCGATCTGCCGCGTTTCCGGCACGGGAATACTCAATGCTAAAGGAAACACTTGAATCCATATGTACACCAGCGTGCTCATGTGCGGCGAGATCAAGTCGACCTGCGAATAAAATCCGGCAAAGCAAGAACAACGAAAAAAGACCAATCCAGACAGGCCAGAATCGCTTTCGCTCGATTGCAAGTGCGATGTATGCGATCAGAACAAGCAGGCCCCAATAACCAAACGAAGTTCGGTGCCACGCGGAAGCGAAACTGATGATCGCGCACAGCACAACGAAGCTGGCGGACCATAGGTGCCGGTGTGATTGCAGCAGTTGCTTAAGCGAGTCCATTGCGGCTGTCCTGTCGTCATCGTACCTTGGCATTATTGTTGCCGCAGAACCGGTGCTTAGTATGCCAGCGGTGACTGGGGATGTCTTGCTGCCAATTCATTTCTTCTCAATGCATGCGAAAGCTCAAAAACGGGGTCCGGTGTGCAAATCTGAACCTAAATACAACCAACTTCTCAAAATTCAAAAATAAGTCTTGCTAAAATTCAGTGGTCGTGCTAATCTGCTCAAGCGTTTGAGCAAAATCGTATGACATCGGAGCCAAAGCGACGAAGTGGTCGGGCAACCTTGTGGGAGGTCGTTCAGCTGGCAAATATAACCGCCAGTGTGGGCTCTCCCGGTATAGCTACTGCATTGCAGTGGCAGAATGTCTCGATTGCACGACTTAGCTCAATCTATCTGCCTTCCAAACGGAGTCACGATTCAGCATCGGGAAGTTTTAGCTTCCATCACCAGAGCCCTTGCTCTGTGGCACTTGCTGAAGGAATCCTCACGCGACGTCCCGACTCAGTCACTCGGGCAAACTACAACGTTTTCATTCTGCGCGGCCCCTCGATCGGTGTCGCACTTGTTCATTCGAAGTGTGCAATGGAGCAACCATCATGAGATCATTCAAATCCCGAAAGTTGAGCGCATTTACGCTCATCGAACTTCTCGTCGTTATCGCAATCATCGCGATTCTCGCTGCAATCCTCTTCCCTGTTTTCGCTCAGGCCAAAATGGCTGCAAAGAAAACCCAGGACCTTTCGAACTCCAAGCAGTTAAACACCGCCATCCAGATGTACGGTGCTGACTACGACGACACCTACCCATTCGCATGGGGCTGGGGAGGCGAATGGCTTCCTTGGCACCAGCAGGTCCACCCTTACGTCAAGAACATCCAGCTTTGGAAATCCCCGGTTGACAACTGGAATCGAGGAACGGAAGCTACCGGTGGCTCCTGCCTTGGTGGTCAGCCAACTCGTGGCGTCACCTACAGCATGAACTACACCTGGCCAGCGTTTGCGAACTCCTCGGGCAACTGGTGGGGATCCGGCTCGGAGCAGTGCTTGATGTCGCCAACGTGCGACAGCGGCGGCGCAAGCCAAACCAACGTTCCTGCACCAGCAACCACGATTGTGATTGCTCCACGACCAAACTGGTACCACCAGTGGTGCCAAGGTTGGGCCACCGAAGTGTTCTTCAACTACGGTGAGTTCAACATGCAGGGTGGCGGTGCGAGAATGTTTAACGACGGAACCAACTACGGTTTCAGCGATGGACACGCGAAGTACATGAAGAAGGCCGCAACTCTCGCCGCTCAGGGTAGCCAAGCCGGTTCCGCGGTACCTAGCTATTGGCCCGGCGGTGGAAGCAACGCCGATTGGCCATGGCCAGTCGGCATGTGGGACAAGCGCCAGTAAGATAGCGCAATCTTGGTCCGACTCGACTTTATTGAGTCGGACCCATATTTGCATACCGACTTCAAATCATGAAAGCTGAAATAAAGACGCCCGTATTGGTGGCAATTGTCGTCGTTGCGGTTGCGGTTGTGGGTTACTTCGTTGTGAAATCTGTGAGCAGCGCTGGTAACTTAGATCAGGGGCAAGTTCAGTACACGCCCGGGAAACCGCCCTGGGAAGAGACTGACCCGAACAAGAAAGGCCCCGGCGGCGCGCCCGGTGGCGGTGGGCCCGGAGCTCCACCACCTCCAAACAACGCAGGCGTCGGTGGTCCTGCTCCAGGAATGTCTGCGCCAAGCGTTGGCGGAAACTAAACCGTATCAAGATGGCCCGCTCCCCGCTCGCATCAGCCGCCCTGTTGTGCCTACTTTCTGTTACTCCGGTAGCAAGTGCTGACTATACGATCGACATTCGTAAGAACGAAGTTCGTGGGACATGGGAAGGTTGGGGCGGCTCTATTTGCTGGTGGGGGAACGGTGTCGGCAGATCAGCATATGAAAGCACGTATGCTGATCTGCTCTTCACGCTAAAGCCTGTTTCTCTGCTGAACCAAAATGTCCCCGGCCTGGGTCTGTCAATCGTTCGTTACAACGTTGGTGGAGGAGGTAGGGGTGATACGGTAGACGGAGCGCAAGAGAAGCTACCGACGACCTTTCCTTGGTACAAGGACATCGACGGCTTCTGGATTGATCGTAAAAGTCAGCGACCAGAATCGAGTAGTTATGATTGGACGCGCGATGGTAACCAACGCAGTGTTCTAAAAGCTGCCGTAGCCCGTGGAGCAAAAGTCGAATTTTTCTCGAATGCCCCTATGTGGTGGATGACTCAAGAAAGGAGCTCAGCCGGCGGCAAACTCTTACCAGAAAAACGACAAGACTTTGCTAAGTATCTTGCCACCGTTGTTAAACAAGCTCAAGACAATTGGGGCGTGAAAGTCTCTTCGGTTTCCCCGTTTAATGAACCCTCGGCCGGTTGGTGGACCTATCCAAAGGAACAAGAAGGATGCAACGTGCCACGCGACGCACAGGCCGAGATTCTAGGTCTGCTACGTCACGAGCTCAACTTGCGCGGACTCTCTGCCGTGAGCATTGCGGCCAGCGACGAAAATGCTATGACCGAAGCCGTAGCAACGTACGACTTCTTTAAGGGCAAATCGGTGTTAGTCGGAGAAAAAGAAACACGGGTTTCTGACCTTATCAATCGAGTCAACGTGCACGGCTACAGTGGATTGGAACTGTGGAGAGACAATCGAGCCCGAACTGCTCTGCGGGCTTCTGTGGGCAACAAACCGATCTGGATGTCGGAAGTCGGCGACGGGAACGGTGGCGGAATGGCCCTTGCCCAGTCCATTACAGAAGACATCAACTACCTTCTTCCCTCAGCTTGGATCTACTGGCAACCTATTGAGCCATTTTCCGGCTGGGGCTTGGTAAACGCTAAATACGATACTCTCGCGGATAAAGAGTCGACTGAGCGAGCCAAACCAACTTGGATCTACCAGAAGTATTTCACTTTCGCACAGTTCACACGCTTCCTTCGGCCCGGACACAAGTTGATCGGAACGAACGATCTTAACACCATTTGCTCGTATGACCCGGTCGCAAAGTCTCTTGTGCTAATCACCGTGAACTACGGCACTCCACAGAAGATCACGGTGGATCTCTCGAATCTGTCCGCGGTCGGCGCAACAGGAAAGGTCACGGTGACTAACTCCGATGGGCCGAAACGCCTGAGCGAATCGACCGCATCGGTGCGAGAGAAAGTGCTGACGATCAATGCCGAGGCAAACAGTGTCTACTCGACCGTGATCTCCGGCGTGACGCTATAAGGTGCTCTATTTTGAAAGTACCAGGTGCACAGCACACTGCTTTGGCAATTCAACTTCCAACCACTTCCCGTCAACTTTTGCGCATTTCACGGGACCAAGCGAGTTCGTAAACGTCTGCCCGAACCCAACCGAGCTGATGACCTTCAAGCCTGTTTCCGGCAACGCAACTTGGAACTTTATCGGGACGTGCCTTCGCTTGCCAATCATGATTAAGTGAAGATTCCCGGTCGCGGAGTTCTTCGATGCATGTATTGACAGTGCTTTTGCGTCAGGGTTCTTTACGGAGTAACCAAGATCTCCGAATGAACCACCTTTACCGTCAAAATTTCTAAACAGTTCAAAGGCAGATTTAGAAGGTGCAAGTTGCGCCGGGGTCAGGTTCTCACCAAGCAAAGACCACCACATTGCAGAATGGACACCTTCTTGTCCGAACACGCCAAGCATGTCAGCGGTAGAAACGCCCCCAGTGAGGGTCGTTGGCCGCTCGGTGTTCCACTCGCTAAATGCAAGCTCCGTCTTCGGGAAGTACTTCGTGATTGATTTCTTAATCCGAGGGATCAAAGGAAAGAATGTGGGGTGGACCTCTCCAAGCCAACTTTGCTCCGTGTAGCTTCGATCCCACATCGCACGCGGCGATTGCAGTTGGGCATCAATTCCGCCCTCTTCGATCACCCCACCGCCAACATAGAAGTGCAGGTCCAATGTATCTAGAAGCCGCTTTCCTTCTCGTTTCGACGCTTTCGCAAATTCGTCCAAGTAGTAATCGATATACCAAGCATAGCCATTTTGTTTCTGAATTTCTGGCCAGTCTGGAGCGCCAGTTAGCGCCATGTACTCGTGAACACCAAACGGCGCAAATCCATGAATCTTGGCGGTAGGGTCAACGGCCTTTATGGCGATTGCGGCAGCGATGGATTTCTCGACGAGTTCTTTGGCCCCGGTCTTTTCTGGGTGTGCGTACGGGTGGGTGTGGTGCCAGAGACCAGGTTCGTTGTCAAGCGAGTATCCATAAATGCCACGGCTTGAGGAGGCCGGTCCGTACTTTTGAACCAAATGGTGGACCATCTCATCGATATAGACAACACCATCACTAAGGTCCGGCTTGGTGGCAAAGGGTCCCGGCTTCTTTGGCTTTACCGCGACCCAACGCTTACTGGGTGCCTTTTCAGACTCTAGAACGGAACCGTCGCCATCCGCTGCAACGTAACCCATGAGGTTGACTTGTACGATTGACCGCGCACCCATTTGCAGAGCCGTCTCATGATGGTTGATAATGGCTGCTGCCGGCACAGATCGGTTGGCGACAGGCGTATGACGCATTGTCCATCCGTACCCACTACTTTGCTTCCAATCACTTCCCGCATTGTCGAAGTTATTCTCCCAATTGTAGGTGGTTGCAGCATTTCCGCCGAGTCGAAACATGCTCCACTTGATGTGATGATATTGACTATCGTTCGCACCATAGATCAATGCGCTAATTGGAACCGGTTGGCCCGTCCAATCTATTTGAACGCTCGGAAGGTTTGAAGCTTGGGAGGCGAGCAATGTCGTTGCAGCAACAGCCAGAGTTAACATACTAGTTACCAGGAGGAGGCGTACCTGCTCCGACCTCTTTCATTCGATCGGCCGCTTGAGACTGGACAGCCTTCAATTCTTCTTCGGTCGGCTTTCGGCCCATGAAGTCCTTTTTGCCTTGGTCAGTAGGTGGGGGAGTTTGCGAGTCGCAACCCGAAACTAGAATTCCGGATGCCATACAAAGGCACGCAATCGATGCAATGGATACTTTCATAGTGGATCTTTTTGGGCAAGGTGAAGCAGTAGCTTCACCTTGCTAAGGTCTGGGGAGATTAAAGCACTAAGATGCTTAGCGCTTTGCGTCCCACATGTTGTCGAGAGGTCGCGCGGAAGGATTCGGGTTTGTCGCTTCCGGCCTCATGCTCTTGGCGTGCGTATCCGTGAATACGAAGGTTGCGAGACCAGAGAACTTAGCCGAAACCGAACCGGCTCGACCATTTGGATAGGCCGCGGTTGCGCTTCGCGTACCGTTCGGAATTGAGTTAGCCTTGGTGTAGAAGACTCCGCTAAAGAAGACGCCTGGACCGAAGTTGGTCAAAGGGGTATCCCATGCTTGCAGGGCCGCGCCGCCGACGATCCCTTTAACATCTTGGGCATATCGCTCGCCAAGGAGAATCGTTTCTGAGGTGTTGCTGACGCTGGTTGCGCTTACGGCTCCAACTTCCTGAATCCAACCGTTTCCAGAGCATGCGACCATACCCATGGCACCGCGATGTTCGAAACCAGTTCCATTGACCCAACCACCATGGTAGGCATTACCGGCAAGAGAAAAGTTTACGCCGGCCCAGCTTAGACCCGGCCACTGCTTACCGGCATCTGGGTCAACCGGGCTGTAGAACATGTTGTAGTTCTTGACGTACGGCTCAGTGAACTTGACGAAATTGACGTTTCCAGCCCAGCCGCAGCGCTCGGTTCGGTCGTTCCATGCTGGTGGATGGTTGTCGTCAGAGTCTGCGGCATAGATGATGACGCCGGTGCCGAGCTGTTTGACGTTCGAAAGCTGTTGGGTCTTCTTCGCGGCAAGCTTAGCTTGTGCGAAAACTGGGAAGAGGATTGCAGCAAGAATTGCGATAATTGCAATGACGACGAGGAGTTCAATAAGCGTAAACGCTAGGTTCCTTGATTTCATGATTTCACCTACGGTGGTGCTGAAGTTGTCTCTCTAACGATGAGTGACGTTGCAAGGGTTTGATCTTCAAAAGAGTTCCCTTCGATCTGAGCGAGAATTCCGTCCATGGCTGCGACAGCCATTTCAGGAATGGGTTGACGAATGGTAGAAAGTGGGATCGGCATTGTGCGCGCGACGCTGTCATCGTCAAAGCCGATAATGCTCAGTTGCTCGGGGACTCTTATCCGAAGTTCCAAGGCGGCTCTAAGGACTGCGGATGCCACGAGATCGTTAACGCAGATGATTGCCGTAGGAATTGTTTTTTGACTTAGAAGTTCTCGTGCAACAACGAGAGCTGGGTCGTAATTTGCGCCCGATCGAATAAGCCATGATTGCTCGAAATCGCTGTGGACTCTAGAAAACAGTGTTTCAGTAGTAATGAAGCGAATACTCGTATCCGACTCTGTCGTGGAGCCCAAGTACGCAATCTTTCGGTGCCCTAAACTCCAGATGTGATCAAATGCTTGACTAGCTCCGAGGGCATTATCTGCATTGATTGACGGGATTAGCCCATCGGTTTTGCC
This sequence comes from Chthonomonas calidirosea, assembly GCA_945882415.1. Lineage (GTDB taxonomy): Bacteria > Armatimonadota > Fimbriimonadia > Fimbriimonadales > Fimbriimonadaceae > Fimbriimonas > Fimbriimonas planktonicus. The sequence continues at coordinate 15,805 of CAMCWC010000005.1, read as the reverse complement.
CGCGATCGCAATCATTGGACGACCCTGCTCGATAATGTCTCGAAGTGCGCTCAGGTTCTCTGGCAACAAGAGAATGAATCCGTCAACGGGTGCATTGAACAGGTGCTCCCTCGTTTCGTCAGATCGGGCCGGATCATAGCCGGAGGGGAGAAGCAAATGCAGTTCGCGCTCGTGTGCCAGCGAAAAGGTGCTTTGCAAGAACACCGCCGCGTACGCACTGTACATGGTTGCCGGATTTAGCGCATTCGGGATGAACCCAATCGTGCGGCTTCGTCGGTTCGCTAGCGACCTAGCGACTGGATTGGGGCGAAATCCAAACTCTTCAGCCGCTTTCAAAACGCGCTGTTTCACTTCAGGTGAAACGGGTTTGGGGCCGTTGTTCAGGGCATAACTAACCGTGCTCTTCGACAGGTTAAGCATTTTTGCGAGCTCTCCAATAGTCATAGGAATGCCCCAGTATAGGTGAGATCGAGGGGGTGCTCCAGTCCCCGGCAGAATTCGATTCCGGTCTGCGGTTGGCCGAGGGGCTGACCTCTCAATCGCCGTGCGGCCGACGCCTGACGTACACATCCGCGAAAAGTTCTGGCTGAGTGTGTCATGGCAAGCGTCCCTGTCGAATCGGTTCGACAAGAAATTATATCACGGTGTTCGAACCGGTTCGCGCAAAAGTTCTCGGTGTGACAATAACTGGCACTTTTGCCAGTTAGGCGTCAAAGGCGGCGCTAGTAGAGTTCGGTTCGGGGTTTCCCGTTCAAGTTAGTCCGGCGGATTCTCGTCGCAAAGGCCGTCTTCCGGCTCGGGATCGATGTGAATGACCGCGACGGCGGGGGCCAGGGCTTGTTCGATTTGCTTTTCTAGACCATCGGCCAGGTCGTGAGCTTCGACAACGTTCCAGGTTCGGGGGACCACAACGTGGACGTCTATGTAGTGAGTCGCGCCGGAATGGCGAGTGCGAAGTTGGTGAAATCCAACGACTCCGGGGGTCTCTCGGATCAGCTTCGAAATCAGTGCGATCTCTTCATCCTCTACCCGGCGGTCGATGAGGTCTTGATACGCCTTGTGACTAAGTTGCACGGCACTGAAGCCCATCCAGCCAGCGAAGAGAATTGCAAACCAGTTGTCGGCTTGGGCGACGCCGGTGACTTTGACCACAACTAATGCAACGAGGACGCCGACGCTCGTCCAGCAGTCAACCAGCAAATGCTGCCCGTTCGATTGTAGAGCCATCGAACGGGTTTCGACGCCGACCTTTTGAACGTACTTGCCGATGATGAAGCTGGTCACCGCGCTGGCGGCCATGATGCCGAGGCCGAGGTCGACGTTCGGTAGCGGGGCGGGTTTGGCGAACCGACCGACGCTCTCAATGACGATGTAGGCGACGATTAGAACGAGCAGGATGCTTTCTGCGAGTCCGGCAACGCTTTCGATCTTGCCATGGCCGTAAGGATGCTCTTCGTCAGGCGGAGCGGCGGCGGCCCGAACGCTAAAAAAAGCCAGCAAGCTTGCGACAATGTCGGTCGCGCTGTGAGCGGCTTCGCTTAGAAGACTTACAGATCCAGTGAGCCCCGCACCGATGAGTTTCACGACCGTCGCGACAACGTTGTAGCCGACGCTAAGACTCGCAGCCCGTTGCTTGCGGAGCTCAAGTGCTCCTGTTTCCGCAATAACGGGCATATCTGGAGTTTAGCCCTGCGGTTGCGTGATCAGTTCTGGTTCGTCCGGTTTCTTCGATTTCACGAAGAAGATCACCCAAGCGCTGAAGGCAGCGATGATGCCGGCACCAACGAGGACAGCGACGGGGCCGAAGGTGTCCCAGAGGTACTTGATGTTGAGGCTGGTGATGGCGACGCAGATGGCGTAGGCGAGCACTTGCAGCCAAACCGGCGAGGCAAACGAGCCCATTCGCTTCTTGTCGCTGGTGAACATCACAAGCGGGAAGATCGCAAATGGAAGCTGCATCGAAAGCACGACCTGGGTGATCGTGATGAGTTCGGCCGTCTTGGAGCCGCCGCTAGAACCAACTAGCAGTAGAGCCGGAATGATAGCCAGTCCGCGGGTGATCAGTCGTCTCAGCCAGGGCTCAATTCGCCAATTGAGGAAGCCCTCCATGACGATTTGCCCCGCGAGAGTTCCGGTGATGGTGCTGCTTTGGCCGCTGGCGAGGAGAGCGACGGCGAACAGGGTCGCGGCGGCCGGGCCGAGGGCCGGGACTAGGAGTTTGTAAGCTTCGCCAAGGTCTTCAACCACGACACCCTGACGGTGAAACACGGCGGCGGCAAGAACGAGGATGGCGGCGTTGACGAAGAAGGCGGCGGTAAGAGCGAGGATGACGTCCACCGAAGCGTTCTTTATCGCATCCTTCTTCCCTTCTTCGGTCTTATCAAACGCTCGGGTTTGCACCAGAGAACTGTGCAAGTACAGGTTATGCGGCATCACCGTTGCGCCGAGAATTCCGACGGCAAGGAAAAGCGCCTGGTTGTTTTGAACCTGCGGGGTGACGAGACCCTTGCCGACCAGCATCCAGTCTGGGGAGGCCCAGAAGATGTTGATGCCAAAGCAAACAAAGATCGTGGCAACAAGCGTGAATATGATCGCCTCGATCTTGCGGAAGCCAAACCGCATGAGGGCCAGTAGAACCAGCACGTCTAGCCCGGTAATGAGAACGCCCGCGCTGAGGTTCAGGCCAAAAAGGAGATTGAGAGCCACGGCAGAGCCGATTACCTCGGCAATGTCGGTGGAGATGATCGCGATTTCGCAGAGGAGCCAAAGCGCCATTGCTGCAGGACGCTTTACGTAATCGCGGCAAGCTTGGGCAAGGTCCTTTCCGGTAGCGATTCCGAGCCGGGCGCAGAGGGTCTGCAGGACCATCGCCATAAGGCTGGAGCAGAGGATGACCCAGAGCAGGGTGTAGCCGAAGGTCGAGCCGCCACCGAGGGCAGTGGCCCAGTTGCCCGGATCCATGTAGCCGACGCTGACCAGATATCCAGGCCCCGCGAATGCGAGGAACCGCCGGAACCAGTTCCGCTGATTCACCTTTACGGTTCGGTAAGCCTCTGGTAGGGAATGATTCGGCTCGCTCACAGACATAAATGTACCCAAGGTTACGAATTTAGCGCACGGCTAAAAATGGTGTTTCGCACGGCGGTGGTATAAGAGGTGATGCTTTGCTGGGTAGCCGCAATGATGCACGTTGCTCTGATTCCTGACGTTAAAGTCAACAGCCTATTTGTTGACAACGCGGTTCTTCAACGCGACCGACCGATTCCGGTGTTTGGCACCGGCCTTCCTGGCAAGGCGATCGAGGTCAAGTTCGCTGGTTCGGTGCAGAAAACCGTCGTAGATGCGTCGGGCCGATGGCTGGTGAAATTCCCGGCGCGAAAGGCGGGAGCGCCGCTGGAGATTGCCGTGAACGGCGAAACGGTGGCTCGGAATGTTGTGATGGGCGAGGTTTGGATTGCCAGCGGGCAATCGAACATGGAATGGCCCCTTGCGGCGACCAATCAGCTGACGATGGCGCAGCCGCTGGCGAATCCCGACATCCGCTGCCTGACCGTTACCAAGAGCAGCATTCAGCAACCGGCGAGCGACTTTACGGGGACGGGCTGGGTTCAGGGGTCGGCGGGGACGATCGGCGGTTTCACCGCGGTCGGTTACTGGTTTGCGCAAAGATTGCAGCGCGAGCTTGGAGTACCGGTCGGGATCATTCACACCAGCTGGGGAGGGACGCCAGCGGAGAGCTGGACCAGCCAATCGGTGCTTAAGAATTTGCCATCCTATGCCGACCGATATAAGGAGTACGAGCGATATCTAGGAACCGACTTTCAAAGCGCTCAGGCCGAATACCAAAAGAAGCTAGCCGAATACAATCGCGCTCGCATGGATTCGGGGAATGACGGCGAGCGAAATGGCTGGCAGAATGCGGGCTTTTCGGACTCAAGCTGGAAGACGGCCAGTTTGCCGGGAACGGTGGAAGGGATTGTCGGACGAAACATTGACGGCGCTTTCTGGTTCCGCACGACGGTGAATGTCTCCGCGTCGGACGCGGGGGCTGCCGCCGAGTTGACGCTTGGCGCGATTGATGACTTTGATGTCACTTACATCAATGGCCAGAAGGTTGGCACGACGGGCCAGGAGGTTCCAAACCACTGGCAGCATTCGCGCAAGTACGCGGTTCCGGCGGGCGTGCTTAAGGCCGGCGAGAATGTGATTGCAGTTCGAGTTTATGACTGGTCGGGCGGCGGTGGATTGACCGGCCCGGCGGACTCGCTGGCGCTAACGGTTGGCGGGCAAAAGCTGAACCTTGCGAAAGACTGGAAGTTCATGGTGGAGCGGGAGATCAATCCGATTCCGGCTCCAGCTCAGCCGTTCGGTCCTGGAAACCCTTGGGCGCCGGCTAGCTTGTACAACGGCATGATCGCACCGCTGGTGCCTTATGGAGTTCGCGGGGCGATTTGGTATCAGGGCGAATCGAACGCGGACCGGGCTTTTCAGTACCGTTCGTTGTTCCGCAGCATGATCGAGGACTGGCGGAATCGGTTTGGTCAGGGCGATTTCCCGTTCTTGTTCGTTCAGCTTGCTAACTTCCAGAGCCGATCGTTGACTCCGACGGAGAGCGGCTGGGCCGAGCTTCGAGAGGCGCAGGCGATGACGCTTTCGCTGAAGAACACCGGCATGGCGACGGCCATTGATATTGGCGACAGCAAGGACATTCACCCGCTGAACAAGCGGGACGTTGGCTACCGCTTGGCGGGAGTTGCTTTGGCGCAGACTTACCGCAAGAAGCTGGAGTACTACGGACCGATGTTTAGCAAGATGGAAGCGAAGGCGGGAACGGTGACCTTGCGGTTCTCCCATGCGGCCGGGTTGCGGACCACCGATGGCAAGGCGCCGAAGAGCTTTAGCATTGCCGGTGCCGACCGAAAGTTCTACTGGGCGGATGCGACGATTCAGGACAATGCGATTGTGCTGAGATCGAGCTCGGTTCCGAACCCGGTTGCGGCTCGATACGCTTGGGATATGGATCCGGAAGTGAACTTGGTGAACGCTTCGGGGCTGCCGGCGTTCCCATTCCGGACCGACAACTGGCCCGGATTGACCGACAAGGCCCGGTAAAAACCGGGTCTAGTCGTCGTCGTAATCGACTTCGGTCGATAGGTTGCGGTAGCGCGAGAACGACGGCTGGAAGCCTAGCTTCACGGTTTTCGTCGGGCCGTTTCGGTTCTTGGCGACAATGATGTCGGCTACCTGCACTTCGTCGTAGTTTTCGACTTCCTTTCGGTTTTGGGCCTTAGCGTCGTAGTAGCTCTTTCGGTGCAGGAGGAGGACCATGTCGGCTTCGGCTTCGATGGAGCCCGACTCTCGAAGGTCGCTGAGCTGGGGGCGTTTGTCTTCGCGGGACTCGACGGATCGGGACAGCTGCGACAGGGCGATGACCGGGACTTCGAGCTCCTTTGCCATGCGCTTGCAGGCGCGGGCGATTTCGGAGATTTCGTTGACGCGGTTTTCGGTTTTCTTACTTCCCCGCATGAGCTGCAGGTAGTCGACGATGACGAGCGAGAGGCCGTGTTCGGCTTTTAGGCGGCGGCATTTTCCGCGCATGTCGAGCGGGGAGAGTTCGGCGTTGTCGTCGATGAAGATCGGCAGCGCGTAGAGCTCGTCGCAGGCTTCGGAAAGTCGAAGGTAGTCGTTGTCGGTGAGCTCTTTGTCTTGGCGCAGGATTCTCATGCTGAGACCGCTGAGCATGGAGACCATTCTTTGGGCCAGCTGGAGGCCGGACATTTCTAGGGAGAAGAAGGCGACGGCGCCGCGCTTCTCTTCCCTTTCTAGGGCTCGGGCGACGTTTAGGGCGAAGTCGAGGACCAGCGAGGTTTTGCCCATGGCGGGGCGAGCGCCGATGATAACGAGGTCGCCGCCGTTGAAGCCGGTCGTTAGGTCGTCGAGGTCGAAGAAGCCGACCTTGAGGCCGCTAAGCGGTTTTTTGCTTTCGAAGACTTTGTCGACGTCGAGGAAGAATTCTCGGGCGAGGCTGGAGACGGGCTTGAAGTAGTTTCCGAGTCCGCGCTTTCCGATTTCGAAGACGAGCTGTTCGGCTTTGTCGACCTTGTCTTCGGCGTCACCTTGGTCGGGGTCGTGAACGAGACCGACGATGTTTCGGCCAGCGTCTTCGAGCTTTCTGAGTCGGGCTCGGTCTACGACGATTCCAGCGTAGTAGTCGACGTTCGACGGGCTGGGGACGAACTCGGCGATTTGGAGGAGGTAGTTTTCTCCGCCGGCATCGACGAGGTCGCCTCGGGCGACGAGTTCGGCCTTGAGGGTGAGGAAGTCGATTGCCTGGTTTTGCTTCAGGAGTTGAAGCATGGCGCGGAAGATGAGGCGGTGGGCGGGTCGATAGAAATCTTCTTCGACGACGATGTTGGCTGCCTGGTCGGCGGCGCGCTCGGAGAGCAGCATCGATCCCAGCACGCCCATTTCGGCCTCGATACTATGGAGCGGAATGAGTTCCTCAACGCGCATGGGGAGTTGATTGTAACCCGGTTCGGGGTTTACGAGTGTGATTTTTCCGGGGTATTATCTCCACTCCACCCGTTCGTAGCTCAGTGGATAGAGCATCGGTCTTCGGAACCGAGGGTCGGGGGTTCGAATCCCTCCGAGCGGGCCACTCTTTTTTGCTTTGTGTGGCCTTGGGTGGCTCTGAATGGCCTTGTATGGCTCCGCTGCGGCATCTCCTCTTCTAGGCCGCTTTTTGAACGCCGTGACCGTGGCTGGGCGGAATTAATTAACGCTTCCCCCCCAGGCCGATTAATTAATTACGGCCTTTTTGGGAGCGCTTTGAATGGCTTTGCGTTGCCTTGCGTGGCGAAGACGCGAGGCTCGCATGCCTTTCAGCCTGTTTCTTTTTTCTCCCTTCGCTCACTTGATCGTGCCCTCGATTCCGATCGTTGGTCGTCCCAAAAATTTATCTATAAATGCTTCCGCCTTGGCAGCGATTGTAAATTACATTTTCGCGTGCCGCTTTCGGTCAGTCCGAATCGCGTTTTGGTGGCCTTGCTTGGCGGTTGGGCTGCATCTATCTTATAGGTGCTTGAGCGGCGGAAAGTCAACCAACTTTTTTGGGTTCGGGTTTGTTCGGGTTTGTTCGGGGGTTCGAGTTTGTTTTGGGGACGATGCGGCTCTTTTGTTGATCGGGGGTGCGCTACGACGGTGGGGGTGGTGGGGGTTTGTGGCCGCGCGGGGGTCGCTTTGCTCCTCGGACTTTTGCGGGGCGGGTTGGCTCTCCAGGCATTTGCAATGCCTGGCTACCTTCTTTGACCCCTACCGGGGTCGGGAGATTTGGGCTTTCGTTCGAGTTTTGGCTGTGCGGTCTCACCCGGGACGGGTGAGCTACTTTCCGCTGCGTTCGGGTTGGTTCGGGTTTGTTCGGGGGTTCGGGTTTGTTTTGGGGAGGGTACGGCTCTTTGGTTGATGGGGGTTGCGTTACGACGGTGGTGGCGGGGGTTTACGGCTACGCGGGGGTAGCTTTGCTCCTTGGACTTTCTTTGCTTCGGTTTGGCCTGACGCAACGGACTGTGATGGTCTTGGCAACGATCTGCGCACAGCGACTAGAGCCGACGAGAATTGGACCAGCTAAACTACCAGACCGTACAGGTAAACAATGAGGAGAACTGTGACCGGTTTATTCGGAGCATTCCAGTCATCCAAGACGTTCCATGGAAGAGCAGAACCAGAATTCAATGCTGAGCGACCCATTGCGCACACAGTTGGTTGACGCCGCCCGAGGTGTATGGATACGTCGCTTGATGGACACGACCAGGAGAAACAATCTTCTCTACTTTCGGAGTTTGCAAGCTGGAACTCTTGACCTTTCAGCCGCTGAAGAAAGTGCTATCGAGGATTTATTCAGCGGCGAGAAAGTTTTGCTTTCGCGCCTCGTGTCCCCCGAGATTGATTCTAAGGCAGGAGCAAAGCTAAAAAATATCGTTCGCAAGGCTCAGTCAAATCTTGAGGAACGCGGGCTTCAAACACTTTTTCTGGCATACGGAATGGCCACATGGCCGGTAGCTGACGGGGGCCGACCACCTGAAGCTGCTATTGTTCTACTGCCTATCGCGGTTGAGGGCAAACGCACCGATTCAGATTCGCTGCGATTGTTAGCAGTAGGCTCACCTCAAGTTAACATCGCTTTACTGCACGCACTAGCAGAGGACCACCAGTTAGAGCTTTCAGATACTGATCTGCTTGACTCCACCGAGCTGGAAGAGTTTGTTGCACCGCAGATTATGGAAAAGCTAGCACATCTAGCCGCATCCATCAGAGGGTTTGAGGTCAGCTCGAAGGCAGTGATTGGTAACTTTTCTTTTCAAAAGCTGTCCATGATTATAGACCTTAAGGAGTGCGCACAGGGTTTTACCGATCACGACATCATAGCCGCACTTTCTGGTGACGAACGTTCCCGCCAATCGGTCGGCGCAAGTCGAGCCATCATTGACCCTGCAACGCTAGACACCATTCCAGCTGAAAAGGAATTTATGGTCTTGGATGCCGATTCCAGCCAGCAGGCCGCAGTGCATGCGGTGGCCAAAGATTGTAACGGTGTCATCCAAGGCCCACCAGGATGCGGCAAATCTCAGACGATCGCGAATATCATTACCACGCTTATTGCAACGGGAAAACGCGTTCTTTTTGTAGCAGAAAAACGGGCAGCCTTGGAAGCTGTTTACAAACGGCTTGAAGCGGTAGGACTGGGTCACGTTGCACTTGACCTGCATGGAGCAGGCATCTCGCAGAAGGCGGTAATGCAAAAGGTGTCGGCAACCTTGGAACTAATTCGTCACTCTGCCGTTCCAGACAATGCTGAGCTTCACAAGAAGTTTGAGGATAGAAGAATGAGAGTCGTCGCTCATTCTCGGGACATGCACGCACCAGTCCCTCCTTCCGGTTGGAGTGCATTTGAGCTTCAGTCAAGGATTGTAGAGGTCGCGGCTAAGGCGAGTTCTAGGACGCGATGGCGCGCCCAAGAGCTAGCAAGCATAAACCGCGAAACAGTTGCGGAAGCACACGATCTTCTCACCGAGGCGTCGGCTTACTCTTCGCTCTTTTTGCACGCCGACTCTTCACCGTGGACCGAAGCGAGCCTGACTGACGGACAAGCTGTACAAAACGCATGTGATGCCGCTGCGCGACTCGCAAGAGAGCACTTCCCCGAAGTAAGTCGTCACTTAGAACAACTGTCTACAAAGGCAGGATTTCCAAAGCCCAATACTCTAGGAGAAGCCAACGATATTCTGACGCTAATTAAGGATGTTCAGGCCTTTCTAGGTCGGTGGCAGGCTGAAGCGTTGCAACAAGGAAAACTTTCTTACGACTTATTACCGTTGGAACAGGGCCCGCTACCAATACTCTGGGCGACATTGTCTAATAAACAATTCCGTGCCGCTAAGAAAAGAATGCGGGACCTCAGCAAGAACGCTGCAATCAAACCAATTGCGCTGCTCGCCGGAGCCCGCGAAGCTGAAGCGCTTTTCACTCGGCGGACCGCTTTGCTAGGTACTTCTGCTGCCGACCCATCTGCAGTTAATTTCGCTGACGCAGCTTTAGGAGCACTTGCTAAAGTTGGGGAGGATCTCAATGTACTCCGTCATGCGTTCCCGAATCTGCATGTCTTGCCGATCGAGCGCTTAGCTACGCTCTGCTCAGGCTTGGCGGAGGACGAATCCTCAGCTCACCAAATCCCGACCGTGAGACGAATTGAAGCCAGGTTAATGGAGTTAGGTCTTGTTAGGTTCATTTCAGAGATTCGGGACGAAAAACCGCCGGCTCAAGATTGGAAAGCGATGTTTAGTCATGCCTACCTTTCATCCTGCTATGACGAGGCCCGAATTGCCATGCCGTCCGTTGCCGCATTCAAAGGTGAAACCCATTCGCAATTCGTTGACGAGTTTCGATACCTTGATCGTGACCGCCTTAAAGTAGCCGTGGAAAGTGTCCGTCGGTTACACGCTGAGAGTGCAACTGCAGCAATGGAAGAGCACCCAGAACAAGCTAGCCATGTTCGGGCCGAGAGCCTGAAACGTTCGAGGCACATGTCGCTACGGAAACTCGTCGAGCGCTCCGCCGATGTTCTAACGGCAGTCTGCCCATGTTGGATGTCTAGCCCACTAAACGTAAGTCAACTGCTCCCTGCAGATAGACAGTACTTCGATGTCGTGGTGTTTGATGAGGCCAGCCAGGTTCTTCCAGAGGATGCGGTGTGTTCAATACTCCGTGGCGCAAAGCTCGTCGTGGCGGGCGATCGACACCAGCTACCACCAACTTCGTTCTTCGCCGATGGGGCGAGTGAGGAAGACGAGGAAGCACCCACTTCAGGTTACGAGAGCCTGCTAGATCAGATGTCTACGTTCATCCAGCCATGGTCACTAGATTGGCACTACCGAAGTCGCGACGAACGTCTGATTGCGTTCTCAAATCGACATATTTACGGAGATCGACTCACTACTTTTCCCGGAATCGGAGGCATAGACTGCATCTCTCACATCTTGGTGGATTCGGTCCCTCGAGACGGCGAAGAGGAAAGTAGTAGTGCAGAGGTTGTGGAGGTTGTTCGGCTTGTAATCGAACATGCGGAAGCCCAACTTCAACTCGAACCTGAGAGCCGACGCGAGTCATTGGGTGTAATCACGCTAGGTATTAAGCATGCGCACCGCATAGAGGCCGCGCTCGATCAGGCACTCGAGACTAGGCGACACCTAGCAGACTTTCTGGACACCGGCAAAGACAATCCATGGTTCTTTCTCAAGAACTTAGAGCGAGTTCAAGGTGATGAGCGCGATGCAATCATTCTTTCCGTAGGCTACTCAAAGGATCGAAATGGGAAATTACCGTATCGTTTCGGCCCGTTACTTCAACAGGGCGGGGAGCGCAGGCTAAACGTTGCCGTATCTCGCGCCAGGCGAAGCATAAAGATCGTCTCCTCGTTTTCGCACGCAGACATGGACCCGCGTCGATCTGACAAGAAGGGCGTTGAGTTGCTTCGGTTGTATCTACAGTTTGCCTCGTCCGGTGGAACCAATCTCGGTGATAAGGGTGCGTCAGGTATCGGAATGAATTCCTTTGAGGCTGACATCTTTGACGCTCTCCAGGCTCGTGGAATCCCTCTCATCCCGCAATACGGAGCATCCGGCTATCGGCTGGACTTCGCGGCGTTACACCCGGAACGCTCCGGGCAGTTCGTGTTGGCCATAGAGTGTGACGGTGCCTCGTACCACTCTGCACCAACGGCGCGAGACCGGGATCGACTTCGCCAACAAATCTTGGAAGCGATCGGTTGGCGCTTCCATCGCATTTGGAGTACAGATTGGTTTTTGCACCGGGAGGCAGAGATGAATCGCGCGGTCAACGCGTGGGAACAAGCGGTTAAAGCTTTTGATGAACGTAGCGTGAGAGAAAGCAAGATTTCCCAGAACCTCGGCGGCCTGTTTGACGCTCCAGTAGCTCCAGAAATCACCTTGTCCACGCCAAAGTCCTTGAATAATCAGATCAGCCGCACAACCAGAGTTCCGACGGACTCGCCAGTCGAACCGATGGGCGATATCACCTACTATCATGATGGTGAACTTGATGCTCTAGTACGCTGGATTCTGTCCGATCAGCTTCTGAGAACCAGCAATGATATCATCGATGAAATGATGCCCTTGTTAGGACTTCGAAGACGCGGGCCGAGGATACTCGCCCGCTTGCAGCAGTCAATTGCCCGCGTAAACTCCAATAGCGGCAACTAGCATGTAGTGCGGCACAACGTCTTTAGGTGGTTGCTCATTTTGCCGGTCAGATGCTGTCCTTTCTTGGGTCAGACCTCACTTGGGATGCCTTGGATGGCTTTGCGAGGAAGTCTAACAAGACAAGCGTTCATGGTGTCGCGAGATTAAAAGGTTAGATTATTTCGGTCAGTTCGAGCTCAATCTGGGGTGGGTGAATCTTCTGAAAAATTGTCCGTCAAGGCGAGCAAAACTGCCTTACAATGTTGGTGTGGTCGGTGGTTTCAGTTCGCGCGGGGGTCGCGGGGCGACTTGGACTTTTGCGGGTCGGGTTGGCTCTCCAGGCATTTTCAATGCCTGGCTACCTTCTTTGACCCCTACCGGGGTCGGGGCCGGGTCGAGTTCGGAGACGATGACTTACAACGCGGGGTCGCGGTTGGTGACTTCGGTTGAGGGGGCGGTGGTTTCTACTTACACCTTTGATGCCAACGGGAACCAGACGGCAGCAAATGCCGGGGGAAGCCGTACGACGATGGCGTATGACTATGAGAACCGGATGCGGACGGCGATTGATCCGGGCGGGGCTCGGTCTACTTTGGCGTATTGGGCAGATGGCATGCGTCGGTTCTTAGAGGTCGGAGGTACGCGGACGACCTTTGTTTGGGACGGCAACGACTATTTGCAATCGCGAACTCCGAGCGAGGTGACTACCTTTAGTACTGTTCGCGCTCAGATTTTGGATTCTGAGACCGCCGGCAGCGAATCGTTGCTGGTGCCGGATCCGCTGGGTTTGGTGGTTAAGATTCTGGACGCGAGCGGCAACCAAATCTACGATGCGGAGTACTGGCCGTATGGCGAGATTCAAGACTCGGTCGGTGTTAACGATACTTCATGGGGTTACGTAGGCACGTGGGGTTACCATTTCGATACTTCGCGGAGACTGTACGTTCGAGCGAGGGTGTTCGATCCGGTTACAGGCAGGTGGTATTCGGTTGATCCGTTGTGGCCGGGGGAAAACCAGTATGTCTACGGGAACTCTGCACCGATAGGCTCGATTGACTTCAATGGCATGACCGCCAATTGTTCATGTCCAGAACCACGATGTTGTGACGGTAATGGTAATCCTGTCCCAACGCCTTGCACCGACCTACTTGGTCCTTCCGATAAAGCGAACTCGAGTCTGCTTGTTTGCCTAAGGAAAGCTGGGCATGATCAACGCGCAATAAAGAAGTGCTACAAGAAATACAGAAAGGGTCTACAGAAGAATCTATGTGCCTATATCGGTTGCGTATCCGGCTCTACCAGTAATCAGACGCCCTTTCTCGATCCCGGCTGTGGTAACGATGATCTAGCAAAGTGCCACGCGAATTATATAGCTGATGTCTGCAAGTGCCAGTTCGAATCAAATTGGAACTTACTGGCATACGATAAATGTATGTTGAAGGCGTATGCAAGTGCAGTAAAATGCGGGATCGAAATGGATCCATACGACGGAGCATAATGAGACACGACAAGCGGATTTGGATAGGGGTTGCAGTGATCACGGTTTCAACAGCAGCGCTACTATACAAAGTACTATCCTATCGGGTAGAGCTTAGACTTCCCTTTAGTCCGACGTTCTTGCAGAGCTTCAACGGTGATGGCAATATAGAGGACACCACAATATGTTTCGTCGAAGGATTTGATCAGGTCGACGGTGCTGTAAACAAAGCACTAGGAGATCAATGGAAGAGAACTTCTGGTAAACGACAGGTCTCTTTTTACGAGCGGGAGATCCCCTTACTCGGCAACTTGGGTGGGATGATTACGATTGATTCAAGGACTGGTGAACGGTTGTATCCCAGGCTAAAACCTAAAGATCGAGCCGATTGCACCACCGTACTGAACATAAAGTCTTATAGACTGGTGCCATTGAAAGTACTTACCAAACCATAGATCTTCACCTTAGATGAATGACACAAAATTCAGCTTCGTTGGCATTGTGATGGTTTCTTTGGCGAAACTCGGCAGTTCTACGTTCTTGTGACGCAGATTAGCATTTTACGGAATCTCAGCAACTCCTCTGCAAGTGATCTTATTGACCTTCGTCCTGCTAAACTTGCATAAGGTCGGGCCGGAGTGTGTGGTCGTGGTGACCTTCCCCTTGAGTTGAGGTACGTTTTTCAAGGTTAGAGTTCCTCCAAAGGTTGTACTCCTCTCTGCGAAGGCTCTGCAGCTCTCTGCGGGTTGGTCCCAAGGATGAGCCGCGTCTCATGCAGCTGAAGAAGCGTTGAAGAATCTGCAGTTCGCCTTGCCGATAAGCTAGATGTTGGAGAATTTCGGTGTTTAGAAACTCAGCTCTCAGCCTGTCGTGGTAGCTTTCGACGCTTCCTTTGCCAAGGCTATCTGAGCTGAAAATACGTCTTTGTCGTAATATGATATCCTTGAAGAAGGAATGTCTGTTACGTTACCGCCTAATTTCAACCGATGATTTCGCTCAAACTTGATCAGCAAAGAACAAGGAAGGAAGTGAGGTGCAAGAAGAATGCCACATCCTGAAGCGAACTTGACCCGCCACACACTCTTCGTCACGTTGCTCAGCTTGCTCGCCTTTGGCTGCGCCCCGACCGCCCCCAATTCCGCCCCAGAGCGGAAAGGCGACCCGCCGGTCATTGCTCGGGAAGACCCGGTTAAGGCTAATCCGGCGCTGAAGCAAGTCGATCTGCTCAGCAAACTCAACGAAGCCCTGCTGGCAGACCCCGTCTTAAGTGGGCCGGGGGCGGTTTTGGATTTGCGGGTGACGGACAAGGTCGTCACGATTTCGGGGCGGGTGGACGACAAGGTGCTGAAGGACCGCGCCGAGAAGTTGATGCGGCAGGAGATGAAGAAGCGGGGCGCGAAGCAGCTCCTAAGCTCCGAGATTGAAGTCGGAAAGGGTTAAGCCTTTTCGAGGGTGAACTGGCAGCCGGAGGTGGCGCGTTCGGGGGCGTATTTGGGGTCGAAGGGTTTGGCTTTCAGGCCGACTTCTTTGGCGAAGGTCTCGTTCATTTCCTTCAGAATCGACTTCGAATAGCCGGGCCACATCTTTACGATCTTTCCGTCTTGGCTCACCAGGGCGCTGAAGGCGGAGTTTTTGATTCCGTAGGCCTGGATGATTTCTTGCTGCTCGTCCGCAATTACGGGGTACGGCATGAGCATGTCGGTGTGCCACTGCTTGGCTTTGGTTTCGGCGACGTCGATGACTCCGACGAAGTCGATGCGCTTGCCATAGACCTTGTTGAGATCGTGGAAGAGGGGTTCGACTTCGATGCTGCAGGGGCAGCCGTCTTTGATGAACATGACGAACTGCGGCTTCTCGTTTTGGGCATCGGCGATTTTGATTTTTTCGCCAAAGGCAGCGGTGCGCTCAAACTTTGGGGCGTCTTTCAGCTTTCGCTCGGCGGTGAACTTGTTCATCTCCGAGGTGACGGGGTGGCGGGGTTCGGAGCTGACGATGGCTTCGTTCACGACCACGGGCCGGGTGCTGAGGTAGGCCATGAGGGCGCCTCCGGTAGCGAGGGCGCCGGCCGCCGTGAGAAGCAAGAACTTGATCGTCACCTCTTAATTATGATTTGTTTCCCGGCGGGCATTTGGGCCAGGTGACACAATGCGAGGGTGCGAAGCCTTCGCATCCAGCTTTTGATCAGCCATTTGTCGCTGGTTCTTTTGGTCGGCCTGATTCTTAGCGGTGCCGTTCTCAGCTTCATTTCGCTTCGCGGTTCGATCGACCGGGTTTTGAGCCTGAACTATCCGACCATTTTGGCGACGCAGGATTTGGAATCGGCGATGCGAGAGCAGCGGCTGGGGTTCGAGACAATTTTGCGCGGCGACACGGTTCGCGGGGCGGGGATGGTTCAGTCGAACGCCTCGCGGTCTTCGGACGACATCGCGCGGATGGCGGACCTTTTGACGGAGCCGGAGGAGGTTTCGGCTTACGGCACGCTAGTGGCGCTGCACTCGCGGTATGCGGCTTCAGCGGTGCGGTTGGCGGATGCGAACCAGTTGAGCGTGCAGCCGGGGCTGGAGAAGGTTCGGCA